>CAYZEV010000018.1:0-45867 GCA_964477865.1 uncultured Methanomassiliicoccaceae archaeon
GTGGGGGGGGTTAGCGCCCCGAACAGGGCCGCGGCGCTCTCTTTCCGGAGTTCCACGGTCCGCTCGGGAAGATAGGAACCGGTCCTCTGGAAACGGGATAGGCCCATCTCGGCCTCGGTCATCTCCAGGTCGGCGTCCACGGCCCTAAGGACCTCCACCGCTGAGTTGATGACCTCGGGGCCGATGCCGTCCCCGCCGATGACCGCTATCTTTTTCATCGCTTCTCGAGCCTCTCGATGAGACTGGCCACGATGATGGGTAGGGTGATCGTGGCGTCTCCCTCTACCGTCACATGATCGGCGGTCTCCTTGACCTTGCCCCAGGAGACCGCCTCACGGATCTGGGCACCGGACAGCGAGCCGTCATACTCCACCGCGGTGGTCAGATAGATGGCATGGTCCAGGCCGCCACGGAACTGGTTCCACCAGATGGTGTGGTGCTTGGATATGCCCCCTCCTATCATGATGGCTCCGCTCTCCTTGGCGTCGAACACCAGGTCCATGAGGTCCTGCTCGTCCTGGAACAGGTCCACCCGAAGCTTGCGGTGGTCCTGCCAGTACATCCAAAGCTGACTGCCGAAGGAGCCGTCGGTGATGCCCGGAATGAACACCGGGATATTATTGCGATGGCACCAGTAGGTCATGGATTCCTCGTCGTCCAGACGGGCTCCCACCTGGTCGACCAGCTCGCGGGTGGAGATCGAATCTCGCCCCTTCAGGATATCCTTGAACATGGGCATCAGTTTTCGTTCCAGGACGGTGCCGTAGCTGGCATTGGGCACCAGGACGTTCCCGAGGCGGTTGACCCCTTCGCGATGGAGCTTGGCGTCGTCCATCAGGAAATCCCCATGATAGTAGTTCTTCCAGGAGCGGGCCAGATCATGGTCCATGGTGCCGCAGGTGGTGATGATGACATCGACCAGCTTTCTCTTTACCAGCTCGACGATGACCCCCCTGGTCCCGGTGGCCATGATGCAGGCGGGGAACGATAGGAAGGTGGTACAACCCTCCTTACGGACCATCTTCTCCACGATGTCCACGGCCTCCGGTAGTTTCCTACCGGTGAAGCCGCCGGACTGCTTGAGCTGGACCATCAGATCGTCCACGGTCATCTCTCCTTCGATCTTGATGTCCTTGACCGGTCTCTTGGCCTTCATAAAAACGAACTCCTTTCTTGACGGTCGAAGCAAGCCCCTGGACCTTAATAAAAATTGGCATGAGCAAAAACGCCGGTGCGGGCCCGGTCCCCAGAGCCATCAATCCCATTGGGCCAGTATTTTGGACAACCGCTCCCGGGACCCCTCCTCCCCGTCATTATTGTCCAGGACGGTCCAACCGGTGGAGAGCAAGATGACCTTGTTCCTCACGTTGACAAGGGCGTCCAAGTTCTCGAACATCTCTTCCTTGTCGTCCCTCATGGCCATCCTGTGAAGGGCGGTCTCCGGAGCGACATCGACCAGGAGCAGCCTCTCCGGGAGCGGTAAAACCTTAGTAATGATCTCGTAGCCTTTCTGGGCATAGCGCCTGGGAAGGTATGCCGCGCCCATCACGTATCTGACGAACACGATGTCGTCGTACTCTCGCTCCCACCTTTTTAATCGGGAGACCGAGATGAGAACGTCCAGTATGTAGAAAAGAGTGGACAGGGCGTACATGTGGAGACCCTTGTTCTGCAGCGATCGCCGGGCGATGTTCCCGGTCAGCCGTTCAGATGGGTGCATCTGGACCAGGACCTTCTCCCCTCTACCTTCGTAATGTTCTTTAATCCATTTGGCCACCGTGGTCTTTCCGGACCCGTCCAGACCCTCCACCACTATCCAACGCTGCAGGTTCAGGCCCCCATTGCCCATTCGATCGCCAGCGCCAGGGCGGCGGTGGACAGGGGGACGATGAGGTTGTCATACTCGCCGGGAGAGAACAGCTCCACCAGGGCCACGAACGCTGCGACCAGAGCCGAGACGGCGACGGTACCCAACGTCCCGAAGGAGAATACGTTCAACGAAGGGATGTAGGTGTTGAGGAAGGTGTAGAAGAATATGACCGCCATGGTCGCCAGGAATGTTCCCAAGAAGACGGCCGCCGTGCCCACATAGCTCTTGTTCCTCCAGATCTTAAGGTGACCATATTTTTTACCGATAAGGCCCCCGACCCCGTCCCCGTAGGACATGGCCACAATGGCTATGCTCGCCACCAATCGATTGTCGAACAGGAGAAGGGCCAGAATGGTCCAGGAGATGGCATAGTAGACCAGGCCCAGGCCGTGGCCCTGCGCCGTGGCCATCTTGAGAAATGAATTGTCAAGATTCCTCAGGGGGGAACGGGGCGTGGATAGTAGGAGGAGCAATATGAACGGAGCAGCGGCCAGAAAGGCCATCACATATCGGGAGTCGAAGACCCACCATAGGAAAACGATATTGCCCACGAGGATGTGCACGATCTTGCGGTAACTGCAGTTCGGGTATCTTTTTTTGGCATAAATCGATATGACAATGACCAGGGCCACGTAAGAATATACCAGTACCAGTCCTACGATGTCCCCTTCACTTAGCATGAACAGGTCGTGGAATGCCCTGCCAGTAGTTATATCTTGCCTGAAATATAGACCTCCTCAAATCACCTCGGATAATTGGCCAATAAGTTTTATATTATCAACATGAAATGTTAAGATGGTCTGGCATGAACGAACGGGACGAATCCTTGCTGAAATACATCATGGCCTCCATGGGCGAAGGCGTCTCGGGGCCGGTTCTGTTCGATGTCAATTCCACCCAGTTCGTTAGAGTGAACCTAGTGGTCCTCAATGGACTGCTGCTTCAAAGGGGCCTTAATGGCATGTTCATTTCGGTGGACCGGCCACACCAGTATATGGTGCATCTTCTTCGTATGCACAAGATAAACCTTGAGAACTTGATGTTCATCGATGCCATCGGCCGGTTCTCCGCCGACCGGAAGGAATGCATGGCCAGTGTTGGCTACGTCGATGCACCGTTCCATATCGATACCTTGCCGGCGGCCATGAGCGAGATGGGCAACAACGGCCATGGTGGCGAAAAGAAAGTGAGCCTAGATACCTGTGGTTTCGCCATGATCGATAACCTGGCCGCCCTGCTGCCTTACAACAGCTACACATCCGTGGAGTCGTTCCTCCGAAGCTTCATAGGGGTCATGACCTCCCGGGGGAATACCATCGTCCCGTTGGTGGTGGACAAGGAAAAGAGCGGATTGCTCTATGAGACGGCCAGGTCCCTAGCCACCAAGGAGGTCGATTGCCGCATAGAAACCATCCCGTTGGAGGCAGGCGGCACCTCCCAGACACAGGCAACAGATGTTCGGAAGATCTCAGAATTCAGATACATGGAAGGGGGATTGCATTAATGGCCATGTCTAGCGCAGGACGGCGAAATGAACTTATCAGGATCAGCTCCGGGATCCCGGGGCTCGATGAGATGATCGAAGGCGGGTTTCCCTTCCCGGCGGTGATCATGGTCGCGGGGGGCGCAGGTACCGGCAAGACCACCTTCGCTCTGAAATATCTCAGCGAGGGAGCACGGAAGGGAGAGCAGGGGCTCTACTTCACCACCCTCAGCGAACCCACCCAATGGATGCTGAGGTATGCGTCCCAGTTCAATTTCATCAACCCTGACGCTTTCGGTGATAAGATCGTGTACACCGACCTGGGCTCCATGATCCGGGACATCGAACCGGCCGAGCTCCTGAATGTAATGGAGGAGAAGATCGCCGAGGTCATGCCTCAGCGCATCGTCATCGATCCCATATCGGTCATTGGCGGAATGATAAAAGGGAACTATAGGGCCTTCCTCTTCGATATGGCCAACCACCTGAAGAATTGGAACGCCACCACCGTGGTCACCGGCGAGGTGAACCCGGGAGAACTGTATCCTACCGAGCTGGCCTATGCGGTCGACGGGATCGTCCTGCTCCTAATGGCCGAGGAGGAGGGAGCGCGCCGGAAGTACATAGAGGTCCTCAAGATGAGGGGCACCAACCATAGGAGTGGCAAGCAGTCCATCGACATCAACCGCAACGACGGCATCGTGGTCCTGAAGTCCCGCTTCTAGCGTGGGCAGCAATGAAATAGGCCACAGGACATGGCGGGATGGGTGGTCCGCTGATCGATGTAGTCCTAATGGCCGGCCTGGTCGTGGTGATGGCTCTGGTATTCGCCTTCACCAACGGCTTCCAGGACTCCAGCGCGACCGTCGCCACGATGGTCGCCAGTCGAGCCGCCAGCCCTCGGACGGGGGTGCTGTACTCCGCGGTCTTCGGCTTCCTCGGCGCGATACTAGGCGGCAGCGCGGTGGCCTTCACCGTGGAGGGGCTGATCCATGTATCCTCCGATGCGCTCCTCGTGAATATTCTGTTCTCGGCGGT
Source organism: uncultured Methanomassiliicoccaceae archaeon (assembly GCA_964477865.1). Classification (GTDB taxonomy): domain Archaea; phylum Thermoplasmatota; class Thermoplasmata; order Methanomassiliicoccales; family Methanomassiliicoccaceae; genus UBA6. The sequence goes on from CAYZEV010000018.1 coordinate 4,392, forward strand.
GCTTAGCGCGGCCTCGTGGAATATTATCACGTGGTGGTTCGGGCTTCCCTCTTCGTCAACCCACGCATTGATCGGCGGGCTGATCGGAGGAGGTATCGCCGGGGCCGGCCTGGGAAGCATCTCCTGGGGCTGGGATGAGCTGTTGGCCGGTCAATTGACCGGCCTTGCCAAGGTACTGTTATTCCTGATGGTGTCGGTGGGCATCGGGTTCCTCGGGGGCTTCGCCATAAAGAGGGCGAGCATGTTCGTGTTGCTGGGTGCTAAAAGGAGCGTGAACCGTTCGATCAAGCGGTCCCAGTACGTCACCACGGCGGTTCTATCGTTCTTCCATGGGGCCAATGACGGACAGAAGCAGATGGGCATCATCGTGGTGGCATTGTTGTCGGCGGGAGTGGTCAGCTCCCAGGAGATACCACTTTGGGTACGTTTCCTGTGCGCGACGGCCATAGGTCTGGGGACCATCGGAGGGGGGTGGAAGATCATGAAGACCCTGGGGAGGCGGATCTATGCGATCAAACCGATCGACAGTCTCGACTCACAGCTGACCGCGGCAGGAACGATCATGTTCTCCACCGCGGCCGGCGCCCCCATCTCTTCGACCCAGGTGGTCGCCTCCAGCATCATGGGGGTGGGGGCGGCCGAGAGGGCCAAGATGGTGCAATGGTCGGTGGGAAAGCATATGGCCGTCTCTTGGTTGTTGACCATCCCGGCCTCGGCGGTGCTCTCGGCGGTCGTGTTTAATATTCTCAACGTCGTTTTGAATGTCTGAGGTGGATGCACATGGACGAAACAAGGGGAGAAAGGAAGGGAAGAGGTCTCGGCTCGATCTTCCCGCCCAGATACGATTTCCACGGAATGCTCTACGCCCAGGCCGAAAAGACCAGGGATGGGGTCAGGGCGCTCACCGATTGGCTGAAAGCGAACGATCTTTCGGCGCCTCCCGAAGAACTGGCCCGGATCGAACAGGAGGCCGACGATATGCGGCACGACATGGAGCGCTTCTTGCTGGAGGCCTTTTCCACCCCCTTCGACCGGCAGGACATCTATTCGATATCCCGCCAGATGGACTACATACTCAACTTCTGCCTATCCACGGCCATCGAGATGAGGGCCTTTAATGTCCAACCGGACGAGGCCGCTCTCAGCATGGCGGTCAGCCTTGAACAAGGGATCGGGACGATCAAGGAAGCCATCGGCATCATGGCCAAGGACCCCGCCAAGGCCGATAGCATGATCCGGGTGATGAGACGATCGGAGCGGGAGATAGAGGTGCTCTACGTCGCAAGCCTCTCCGCGGTGTTCGAATCCGAGACCCCCCTCGAGGCAATGAAGAAACGTGAGGTGTATCACCATCTCAAGGATGCCGGGCGGAACCTGAGCATAACGATCGACATTCTTCATCGCATCATCGTGGAGTTGGCTTAGTCATGTTCAAAGCGGTGGACCTGTCCAAGAAAATGGGAAAGGAGGAGTACAAAAAGGTCATGCCGGACCTCAGGCTCAAGATGGGGGAGCTCCAACGCCAGGCGCACGAGGCCGGCCTACCGGTGATCATAGTGTTCGAGGGCTGGGACGCCGCAAGCATGGTCTCCACCATAAACCAGTTTCTCCTACCTCTTGACCCCCGTGGCTTTACCTATTTCAATATCGGGAAGCCCGATCGGGTGGAAGAGCAGATGCCGTTCATGTGGCAGTTCTGGATGCGGACCCCCTGGAAAGGCCGCATGGCCATCTTCGACCGTTCCTGGTATTCGCGGACCGTGGCCGAGTGCCTGGATGGGGGTAAGTGCAAAGCCCTGCCTCAGGACCTCATCGTGGATATCAACAATTTCGAGAAGTTGCTCACTGACCAGGGGACGGTGGTGATCAAGTTGTTCCTTCACACCAGCAATGGCGATGGCGGCAAGCCCGGCCGGAAGGTGAGCGAACAAGATGCCTGCGGCCTGATCCAGGAAGATCTGGACATCATCAGACACTATCGTAAACACTTACCCCTTCTGGAGGAGCTGATGGAGAGGACCGACCATCCTCATGCGCCCTGGACCATCGTGGAGGCCGATGATGCTGAGTTCGCCGTGGTCAAGGTCTTGCGGATCGTCGTCGATCGTCTGTCCCGATCGTTGATGGCCCCCCCATTGCCGAACGAGGACGGCCTGGGGACGGTACCGGGTCGTTCAGTTAGGGCCAGTGTGGACCTGAACGTTCAGGTGGCCGACGATGAATATAAGATAAAGTTGGAAAAGTACCAGGGCAAGATGCGCGGGGTCCAATGCGAACTTTTCCGAAAGAAGAAGCGGCTGGTGGTAGTGTTCGAAGGCCGGGACGCTTCCGGGAAGGGGGGTAACATCAACCGGCTTACTCAGACGCTTAACCCCCGGACCTATGAGGTCGTTCCCACCACCGCCCCTAATGACGTGGAACTAGCGCATCATTATCTGTGGCGCTTCTACCAGCGATTGCCGCTTCCGGGCCACATGTCGATCTTCGACCGGTCCTGGTACGGCCGGGTGCTGGTGGAGCGGGTCGACGGGCTGGCCCCGGAGCGGGACTGGCGGAGAGCGTACCGGGAGATTAACGATTTCGAAAGGATGCTGGTCGACAATGATACGGTCGTCGTCAAGCTATGGCTGGAAGTGGATAAGGAGACCCAACTGAAGCGTTTCATCGAGCGGAAAGACGATCCTCACAAGGTCTGGAAGATCACTCAGGACGACTGGGATGCCCGTGAGAAATGGGACCAGTACACCGAAGCCATCGATGAGATGCTCCTCAGGACCTCGACCTCGTACGCACCCTGGACCATCATCGAATCGAACGACAAGAACCATTCCCGATTGAAAACGCTTAAAACGATCATCGAGGCGTCCGAGCGGGGCCTATAGCGACTATCCGCAATATGATGGCGGAAAACCGAAAGTTGGCGATCAGACTGATTATTATCTTATTCTGGGATGAAGAAACAATATATAGTTAAATCCTAATTATGCCCCAAACCTGATAGAGGGTTCTGATTATGCAAATCGATGCCTGGGTATATCTAATACCATTCGCGGGCGCAATCGGTCTGCTCGTCGCGTACCTCCTTACCCGAAGCATATTCAGGAAGGATACCGGCACCCCGGCGATGGAAGCCATCGGGGATGCCATCCGCGAAGGAGCAATGGCCTACCTAGCTCGCCAATACAAGACGATAGCTGTAATTAGCGTCATTCTTGGAATAGTGATCGCAATTGGAATAAGATGGGAAGTCGGCGTTGCCTTCTTGCTTGGTGCCTTCTTCTCCGCCCTGTCCGGGTATATCGGAATGTATGTGTCCGTGAGGACCAACATCCGGACCGCCAGCGGCGCGAGAAGAAGCTTGAACGAGGCGCTCCAGACCTCCTTCCGCGGCGGTGCCGTTTCCGGTATCTCCGTGGTCGCCCTGAGCCTTCTGGGCGTCGCGGGCATATTCTTCATGTATGCTCTGTTCATCGTTCCCACCCCTGACCCTGCCTCCATCCCCACGGGATACACCGTGGACTCCTGGCAGGTCGTGGAGACCCTGAACCTGGCGGTCGGTTACGCCTTCGGTGCCTCCTTCGCTGCGCTGTTCGCTCAGCTGGGCGGCGGTATCTACACCAAGGCTGCCGATGTGGGCGCTGACCTCGTCGGAAAGGTCGAGGCCGGTATCCCCGAGGACGACCCCCGCAACCCTGCGGTCATCGCTGACCTGGTCGGTGACAATGTCGGCGACTGCGCCGGCCGTGGTGCTGACCTGTTCGAGTCCACCGCTGCCGAGAACATCGGTGCAATGATCCTCGGTGCGGCCATCTTTGGCCTCACCGGAAGTATCGAGTGGGTGTTCTTCCCGCTGGTCGTTCGTGCCTTCGGTCTGCTCGCTTCGCTCATCGGTATCATGATCGTGAAGCTAAGGAACGAGAACGAGGAGCCGATGAAGGCACTCAACCGCGGCTATTACGTATCTGCAATTCTCGGCGCCATCGGATTCTACATCATCACGGAATCGATGTTACATGCCTGGCAGTTCTTCGCCTGCGGCCTGATCGGTATCATCCTATCGATCGTCATTGTCTACATCACTCAGTATTACACTGCTGGTGAATACAGGCCCGTGCGTGAAATCGCCAAAGCCTCCGAGACCGGAGCCGCCACCAACATCATCACTGGATTCTCCATCGGACTGGAGACCACCGCTGCCCCGATCATTGCGATCGCCGTCTCGCTACTGGGCGCCTACGCCCTGGGTTCGGATGCGGCCAACTATATCCCTCTAGTGGAAGGTACAAACTTCGCAAATGCCCAGTTCATCTGCGGTCTATTCGGGACCGCTGTGGCCACCATGGGCATGCTGGCCACCGCCGCTTTCGTGCTGGCGATGGACACCTTCGGACCGATCACCGACAACGCCGGTGGCATCGTCGAGATGTCCAACCAGCCCGATGATATCCGCCACAGGACCGACAAGCTTGATGCTGTCGGAAACACCACCAAGGCCCTCACCAAGGGATATGCCATGGGCTCCGCGGCTCTCGCCGCCTTCCTGTTGTTCGCCGCCTTCTTCCAAGAGGTCGCGGTCAAGCAGAACAAGCCGCTCATCGACGTTTTCCAGGTGAACATCGCCAACCCGCCGGTGTTCGTCGCCGGTTTGATCGGCGCCATGCTGGTCTTCCTGTTCGCTTCCCTGGCTATTCGTGCTGTAGGCAAGGCTGCCTATGACATGATCAACGAGGTCAGGAGGCAGTTCAAGGAGAAGCCCGGCATCCTCGCCGGAACCGAGAAGCCTGACTACGCCCTGTGCGTCGACATCTCGACCAAGGGTGCGCTGAAGGCCATGATCCTGCCCGGTATCCTGCCGGTCGTGGTCCCGGTGGCCCTCGGTCTGACGATGCGCTATCTCTACCCTGGTGACACCGCAGTCCAGGCCGTAGGCGCATTCCTGATGATCGGCACCATCGCCGGTATCCTCATGGCCACTGTGCTGAACAACGGCGGAGGAGCCTGGGACAACGCGAAGAAATACATCGAGACCGGACACCACGGTGGAAAGAAGAGCCCCGCTCACGCCGCCGCGGTCGTTGGAGACACCGTCGGTGACCCCTTCAAGGACACCGCCGGACCTTCCCTGCACGTGCTGGTGAAGCTGCTCTCCACCATCACCCTGGTCTTCGCCGGGTTGTTCATCATCGTTTAGATGATCGAACACAAACCTCTTCCTTTTCCTTTTATCCAGTATTGCTTTTTGGCATTTGGGCGCTAAGCCTATGTTTAAATAACAGATGGCTTATCCACAATTATCGTTCAGAGGCCACGCTATGTATATATTGACAACGAAGGAGAAGGTCGTACGCATCCCGCCGGAACGGCTGGGCGAAGACCTTACTGACGTTATTAACCAGCTGAGCTGGGAGTCCTTCGAGGGAAAGATCGAAGGATCCGACTCGCTGACCGTTCTGGTATCCCATGTCGAACCTGTCGAACAGGGTCGAATAGTGCATGGAGATGGAGCGATCTATCAGAAGGTCAAGTTCGACAGTCTGATCTTCCGTCCCGTGCTCCAAGAGATCATTGAAGGGACCGTCGTGGAGGTCCTGAAATTCGGTGCCTTCGTCCGCTTCGGACCTCTGGACGGACTGCTGCACATCAGCCAGATCATGGACGACCGCATCGATGTCGACTCTGACAACGGCCGCCTGCTCGGAAAGGACACCAAGCGAGACCTCAAGGTCGGAGACAAGGTTCACGCTCGAATAGTGGCCCTGAGCCTGAACGAAAGGAGCCCTCGCGAGTCCAAGATCGGCCTGACCATGAGGCAACCGGGCCTCGGCAAGCTCGAATGGATCGAAGAGGATCACAAGAAGACCAGCGGTGGTGCAGCATGAAGGTCCAGAAAGCGTGCAAGCACTGCAGCTTCATTACTGAAGAAGACACCTGCCCGCTGTGCAGCAACCAGACCTCCAAGGACTGGCAGGGCTACGTAATCATCGTGGACCATTCCCGGTCGGAGATCGCGCAACGGATGGGGATACATGTCAACGGAAAGTTCGCCCTCAAGGTGCGCTGAACTACGGTGTCCCCGTAGAGGATGGTCGCTACCGAATGATATGAGGGCACAGCTGGCGACCGGTCTCGGACGTCTGGTAGGTCTTGAAGACCTTCCGTCCGAACTGGAAGGATGTCAGCTTCTCATGGCTGTTGGTGATATGGTCTCTTTTACTCTGCTGGAAAACGGCTACAAGCCGGACCTGGTCGTCTACGACCTCATGACCGAGCGCAGGCTCTATACCTCTCTTATAGCTAAGCTCAAGGACATGAAGGGCGTCAACGTCAAGGTGACCAATCCCGCAGGGCAGATCACCACGGAGCTCGTGCAACAGGTCGGACGGGGTATTAACAGCGATGTTCCCACCAAGTTACAGGTCGAGGGGGAAGAGGACCTGGCCGTTCTGGCCTGCGCGGGGATGGCCCCCCTCGGTTCCTGCCTGATGTACGGGGTGCCCGGCAAGGGAATGGCCCGGCTCAGGATAGATCAGGAATCGGCAGGCCGAGCCAGATCAATGATATATTCGATGGAGGAATTGAATTGAAGCTAGAGATAGTCAGCAAGAACGAGAACAAGCTCATGGACAGGGTCGATGTCAATTTCAAGGCCGAGCACGTCGGTGAAGGGACTCCCAACCGCGATTCCGTAAGGGTCGCTCTGGCCAGCGCCATGAGCGTTCAGAAGGACAGGATCGTCGTTTCGGACATGGCGTCGGAGTACGGCCGGGGTGCCAGCGATGGATACGCGAAGGTCTATGCGTCCGCCGAGAGCGCCAAGAAGCACGAGAAGAACTTCCTGCTGGTCCGCAATGGACTGGCCGAGAAGAAGGCAAAGAAGGCAGCGCCGGCCGCGGCGCCCAAGAAGAAGAGGAAGAGCAACTGAGGTGAACTAGATGGCGAAGGACGAGAAGGCCGCAGCGGCCCCGGCAGAAAAGAAGCCTGAAGAGAAGAAAGACAGCAAGCCCAAGCCCGCCGCCGCCAAGAAAGGCCCGGCCAAGAAAGAGGCCGCGGCCAAGAGCGACTACTATGCAGTCTCGGGCTCCAAGATCGAGCGGAAGAGGCGCAACTGCCCCAAGTGCGGCCCTGGCGTCTTCCTCGCGGAGCACAAGGACCGCAACGCCTGCGGCAAGTGCGGCTACACCGAGTTCAAGACCAAGAAGTAAACACCTTTCCAAAAATCCCTTACCATCAATCTTTTAATTTTCAATGAAGATTTTTATATCGGGACATTTTCCCTCCGGTGGGCATCGTGTATGAAGTACGGTTTCATCGGTTTTGGCAACATGGGTAGTATCATCGTCAGGACGCTTCTGAAGGACGGCTCCCTGGACCAATCTGACATCATGATCTATAACCGGACCGCCGATCGCCTGGACCCTCTGTTGAGGTCGCATCCGGGGGTGGCGGTCCAGCCCACCCCTTCTGATGTCGCGAGGTCCTGCGATGTCCTGTTCCTCTGCGTTAGGAGCAACGCGGTGCAGGGCACAATGAAGGAGATCATCGGATCGCTGCCCTCCTCGACCCACCTGATCACCATCAATGGCGGGGTGGGGCTCGCGAACCTGGAAAAGATGTTCCCCGGGGCCATCAGCAAGGTGATACCCTCCATGACCATGGAGGCCGGCAGGGGGGTGACCCTGGTCTGCCACAATGATAAGGTGTCCGATGAGCAGCGGAACTCGCTGGCCACCCTCTTCGCCCGCTCCAGCATGGTCCGAGAAGTGGGGGAGCACCAATTTGAGGCCGCCTCGGACCTGACCAGTTGCGCCCCGGGCCTTATGGCGGAGATGATGCTCAAGTTCGCCGAGGGCGGCGCCAGGGCCGGCCCGCTATCGAAGGAAGCGGCTCTGGAAATGGTGCTCGAGACTCTGATGGGCACGGCCATCCTGCTGACGGACCTCGGTGTGGACCCCGAGGAGCTGAAGTCCCGAGTGGCCACCAAGGGAGGGATAACCGAGCAGGGCCTCAAGGTCCTGGACAGGGAGCTTCCATGCGTCTACGATCAAGTCTTCCGCGCGACCCTGGGAAAGCACGCCGAGGTCAAGAAGGCCATCACCGACGATTTCGACCGGGGTTGCTGATTTCCTCCCCGGTCCGGGCCATCACCTTTATTACTACCTTTTCCATCAGAGAGCTGGGACTCGTAGTGTAGCTTGGATATCACTGGGGCCTCCGGTGGACCATATCACGGTCCAGGGAAAGCCTCGAACGGGGGTTCGAATCCCCCCGGGTCCGCTTCTCATTTTTCAAGTAGCTTCTTCTAACGTAGCATATGACAATCGATGTCCAAAGGGCCTCTCTAGTTAGCCCATGCATAACTTGAATAGAATTGTTTACACCTATTCGGTAGGGGAAAACAATGCCTTCTATAATGAGACCGAGCACGAAGGCGATCTTGGATGAAGCGAGGGCGAATGACAAAGGCATGCTGTCAGCCGTCCACGGTTACATCTATGGTAAGTGGACGTGGCAATATATCTGGTCCCTTACTCAAATTCGTATCCCTTACGCCAGCGAGACGGGCAAAGAGAAGTGGGCCGACCACTATCATGGCAAGGTCCTGACTCTGGACCAGGCTGGATCGATCGTCAACATCGATCATGATATCGCGCTTAGGGACCTCGAACAGATCATACCATATGGTGATGCCCGGGAGTTCCTGCTCAAAGCCCCGACCGACGTGGTCCTGTATGAGTGCGCTTGTCGGAGGGCTAGCGGTGGGGGAGGTTGCTCACCTACTCAGGTATGTATGGTGATTGGGAAACCCTTTACCGACTTCATGCTGGATATTCACCCTGACATGACCAAGAGAGTGGGTCAGGAGGAGGCACTGCAGCTCCTCCAGGAGGAGCACGAACGGGGACATATCCATACTGCCTGGTTCAAGGATGCTATGTTAGATCGGTTCTATGCAATCTGCAACTGCTGCAAGTGCCATTGCCAGGGCATCAGGATGATGATGGATTATGATGTACGATGGCTAGCGCCTTCGGGTTACTCAGCACAGGTAGATTCGGAAGCATGCAACTCCTGCGGTAAGTGCGCCAATGCCTGCCCCTTCGATGCCATCATTGCCCAAGGGAAGGCTGTCGTCTACGACCCGGCCAAATGTATGGGGTGCGGCGTCTGCGTTGGTGTGTGCCCGCAGGACGCCAGGCGACTGGTGAGGGACGAAAGCAAAGGCCTACCACTTGATGTAAGGGGGATGGAGCAGCAGAGGGTCGAGCAGATCGCCCATTGATGCAATAAGGAGATTTTGGCCAATCTAGCGCGGCGGCAAGATATGCATTGCCATAGTGTTTGATGGGCGTTTCGTCACATCGTATTATTGAAGATCACGGCTTCAAAGTTACCCCTTTTAGTGCTCTTGTATGGCTCAACAGCAGTTATTCTACTTATCCGCCGCAGGACTCTTTCTTATCACTAAAACCGGGCAGGCCGCGAACCTGATCACCTTCTCGGCAACGCTACCAATCAGGAAGTGGGCGATACCGGTACGGCCCTTGGTGGCCATCACGATCAGGTCGTGCCCTTTAGACTCCTCGATGATGTCGTATGCCGGGCTTCCTCTCCTTACGATCGCCGTAGCTCTCACTCCCATCTCCTTTGCCAACTTCATGGCAGCCTCCGCTGCAGCATCCGCCGCCCCTTGCTGGTATGCATACTGGTCGGGGACACCGATGCCCTGCTGGATGCTGATGGGCGCCCGCACGTCCACGATGCTGATGATGGTGACGTCCGCGTTCAGGCGTTTGGCAATGTCCAAACCAGAAGAGACCGCGGTTTGGGCACTAGCGCTCCCATCGGTGGGGATGAGGATCTTCCTGTACCATCTCATCTTGATACCATAGACGCCTACGCATTAATACTGGATTCGGTCGAAAAAATAAAAAGAAAGAGTTGGAAGTGGTTTACTTACCTTTGCCATCGATGGCCTTGGTGGCCTCTAGGACCGGCTGCTCGACCGCGCCCACCTTCGGACCGTCCGTCCTCGGCTCAAGTTCGTGGTACTCCTCAGCGCTCTTGAGCGGGACCCTTCTGACCAATACGCTCGCGACCAGCGACAGCAGCACGATGATCGCGCCAACAAAGAACGCGAAGGTGATGGAGTTGCTCAGGGACAGCCTGATCGCGTCCAGGATGGGCGCCGGGATCGGCGGCACGGTGGTCATCAGCAGGAGCTGGCCAACGCTGTTGGCATCCGTTGTAGGCAGGGTCTCCAGTACGCCGGGCGCCAGGTTCTTGCCCAGCTCTTCGACCATCTTCCCGTTGATGAGGCCGCCTAGGGCGGCCACGCCGACGGTACCGCCAATGCTGCGGAACAAGCTTATGGACGAGGTGACCACGCCCATATCCTTCTTGCACACCACGTTCTGGGCGGCCACGATGAAGTTGGCCATGACCGCGCCCAGTCCCGCCCCCGTTATCACGAGGTAGATGATGGCGTCCCACTGCGAGCTGCCCGCATGGAGGGTGGACAGCATGAACAGCCCCAGGGCGGCCAGGGGGGGCCCTATGAGCAACCAGATCTTGTACCCGGTCCGCTTGAGCAGGAAACCACTGAGCAACATGGTGAGCATCACGCCGCCCATCATGGGTATGATGAGCTCGCCACTGTTGGAGGCGCTCATGCCGATGACCGCCTGCAGGAACAGGGGTAGGAACGAGATCACTCCGAACATACCAAGGGACATGATGAACAGCCCGGCGCTGGCCAAGGAGACGATCGGCTCCTTGAATATGTACAGCGGAAGTATGGGATCGGACGCCCTCTTCTCGATGATGAGGAAGGCGGCCAGGCTCACCACCGATAGGGCGATCAGGCCGACTATCTCGGCGCTGGCCCAGGCATAGGTGCTGCCACCCCAGGTGATGACCAACAGGGCCGGCGCCAGCGTCCCGATGAGGGTGACCATTCCGGGATAGTCGATCGGCCTCCGGTCATTGTTGACCAGCCTGGGGAACTTCATGGAGGCCACCAGGACGGCGAACACGCCGACCGGCAGGTTCACGTAGAACACCCAGCGCCAGTCCATGTTGTCGACTATGTAGCCACCCATGAGCGGTCCGATAATGGTGGCGATGGCGAACACCGCACCCAGCATGCCCTGGATCTTGCCCCTCTCGGTCGGAGCGTACAGATCGGCCACGGTGGCCATGGCCACGGGCATTAGCGCGCCGCCGCCCAGGCCCTGGATGAACCGGCAGATGATCAGCATCTCCATTGAGTTGGACATTCCGGCGAGGAAGGAACCGGCCATGAACAGACCCATGCCTGCCAGGAAGACCGGTTTCCGGCCAAATCGGTCGCTCATCTTTCCCGCGATGGGGATCGTGATGGTCTCGGCCAGCATGTATGCGGTGAACAACCAGGAGAACAGGCTCATGCCGCCGATCTCTCCGACGATCTTCGGGAGGCTCGTGCCCACCACCGTCTGGTCAAGGCTGGCCAGAAGCATGCCCAAGGCCAGGCCGATCATGATGAAGGTCCTGCTCCTGTTCTTCTTGAACTCCGCTTCGTCGGGCTCACATTTTTCGACGGGACCCTCTGCTTTTTTCTTTCTTCCGAACATTATGACACCTTCTCGTTCAAACGCTGCACTGATTCTTCGTCCTCATTTCCGGGGGAAGCATTTCCTTGTACAGGGTGAAGGTCCCCGATGGCATCCCCAGGAGACGCTCTGTAAGATTTTGCAGAACACTGGTGATCCGCACCGACTCCTCGGCGTTAACAGGGAATGGATGAGCGTGCTTGATCCAGCTCATCGTCGCCATAAGGGCGATGGCCGTCTCGTGGGGATAGTCCACTTTGAACAGACTCTCCTGGTTCCCTTGCTCGATTATCCGTTCCATGACCGGGATAAGGAAATCCCTCGAACGGCTCTCCATCGTCAGATGGATGGCCTGGTTCCTTTCCTGGTGAAAATAGGCGATGAGCATCTTGCAACGGGAGGCCACGTCCGAATTGGCCATGATCAGCTCCCTGAACCGCTCCAGGGCGGTGATGCCTCTCTTTTCCATGACCGCAGAGATCGATGATTCTATCTCATCGATCAACCTCTCGACGATTATCTGCAGCAGCTCTTCCTTCGACTTGAAATAATAATAGAAGAGGCCCTTGGCCACGCCCAGCCGCTGAACGATATCCTCCACTGAGGTGTTCTCGAACCCCTTCTCATTGAAGAGGGCCTGAGCTGCCTCCAGGAACTCGTTCTTGCGGTTGGCGTTCTTCATGCTGACCTTGGGCATAGTGACCGACTGACCGTCAGTCAATTATATTCCCATATATAACAATTTCGTCTTTTATCATAGAAGTGAGAATTTTCCTCAAGAATGGTCACAGGCAATATCGTTCGAGGAGATCGGTCCTGGCCCCGGCAATGGGTCCGCGTTCGTAGTTCATTGCTGGTCCCACCTCCATGTGGCGGTGTGGGATCTTGATATGGGACCTATTAGCGTCCCTTCCCGAACCTTAGCTGAGCGGTCGTATGCATGGTCTGTGTCGATATTGCGTAAGGGTTTTATCGGACCAGGGCCTAGAGGCCGGTGACCATGTTCCTTACTAAGGACGAGGAGGCCTTGCTGGCCGGGGAGAAGGGCGAGGGCGCCAGGACGGCCATGGAGCTGCTGGTGGCCCTTGGTGACATATATGAGGCCAAGCGGCTCGTGCCCATAGCCTCGGCCCACTTGGCCGGCGTCTCCTACAAGACCATCGGCGAGGGGGGCATCGAGTTCCTCGAACGGTTGTCCCGGGACGCCAAGGTCCGCGTGCCCACGACGCTTAACCCATGCGGCATGGACCGGCAGCGCTGGAAGGAGATGGGCATCTCGCCCCGCTTCGCCGACCGTCAATTGCACATCATCGATCGCTACGAGCGCCTCGGCGTCAATACCGACTGCTCCTGCACCCCCTATCTCAGCACCAACATCCCCAAGAAGGGGGAATCGTTGGCCTGGGCCGAATCCAATGCCCTGTCCTTCGCCAACTCGGTGATCGGGGCGAGGACCAACCGGGAGGGCGGACCGGGTGCGCTGGCCGCCGCCATCATTGGTCGTACCCCGGAGTACGGTCTGCATCTGGACGAGAACCGCACGCCATCGATGGTCTTCGATGTCGATCTGGAGCAGGTGGACTATTCCCTCCTCGGCCAGGCGGTGGGGACCGTGGTCGGCAACCGCATTCCGTTCTTCCGGGGCATCCGTCCGACCATCGACCAGCTCAAGACCCTCGCCGCGGCCATGGCCGCCGCGGGCTCGGTCGGCCTGTTCCATGTCGAAGGCATCACTCCCGAGGCCGGGGGGCGGGACCTCCGCGGCCTGGAGCGAGTGGCCATCGGCAAGGGCGAGATCGAGGCGGCCAGGAACAAACTGGACACCGGGAAGGACCCCGAGCTTATCGCTCTGGGGTGCCCTCACCTGTCGGTCGAGGAGATCCGGGACCTTGCCGTCAAGCTGAAAGGGAAAACGAGGAAGGGTGACGCCGAGGTGTGGTTCTGCACCTCTCGGTGCACCGCGGCCAAATGCCCCCGGGAGCTGGAGACCCTCTCCCGCTTCGGCAAGGTCGTCTGCGACACCTGCATGGTGGTCACCCCCATCGAGGAACGATTCTCCACCACCGCCACCAATTCCGGGAAGGCCTGCAACTACCTGCCCACGCTGTGCCGTCAGAAGGTCGTGTATCGCACCACCGACGGATTGCTGGAGATGATCTCATGATCCTGCAAGGCCGGGGGATATCCAAGGGCGAAGGCAGGGGCAAGGTCCTGGTGACCGAGAGCCCGGTGTCCTTCCTGGGCGGGGTGAACCCCGCATCGGGCAGCCTGTCGGACCCCTTGATGAACAATGAATCGATCAGGGACCGGGTGTTCGCCTTTCCCCGCGGTAAAGGCAGCACCGTCGGCTCCTACGTGCTCCTGGAGATGAGGAAGCAGGGCACCCTTCCGGCGGCGCTCATCAATTCCAGCGCGGAACCCATCGTGGCCACTGGGGCGGTGATGTCCCATGTCCCGCTGGTCGATCGGATCGACCTGTCCCTGCTACGGAACGGGGACCGGGCGGTCGTGAACGGCAACCTCGGGACCGTCGAACTGCCCGATGTCAAGGAGACCCATGTGGTCAGCTGCCTGGTGCGCGATGGCGATCGGTACCTGCTCCTGAAGAGGAGCGAACAGGTCGGCACCTTCAAAGGTTACTGGGCCGCGGTGAGCGGTTACGTTGAGGATGGGGAGACCCCCGACCAGACGGCGGTCAAGGAGCTTCGGGAGGAGACCTCCCTGGACCTGGACATCGCCAAGGCCGGGGCGGCGGTGAGGGTGCGGTCCGGAGATACGATATGGGTCATCCATCCGTTCCTGTTCCAGGCCTTCGCACCAAAAATAAGGATCGACTGGGAGCACACCGAGTTCCGATGGCTCCAGGCCGAGGAGATGAAGGGGTTCCAGACCGTCCCCGATCTGGAACGCGTTATCAATAACCTGCTCTAGAAGGTCACGTCCACTTCCTTCTCCAACAGGTTCATCTCATGGGGGTCCAGGGTCGAAGGGTTCATGGCCAGCAGGAGGATGGCGTGGTTGATGGCCACCTGGTCCCGCAGGGATTGGATGAACCGGAGCACCGTCAGGAAATTATTGTTGGTGATCAGATACTCCAATCCGTCGAGCAGGATCACGCCGCCCTGGTTGGACAGGAACTGTTCCAGGGAGAAGCTCAGCTTCTCCAGGTCCTTGGGCCTGAGGGAGTTCTCCTTGCCGATATTGGTCAGCCAGACTATGGGCGTTTCACCCAGGTTGAACTTCGAGCGGATCTTGAGCGGGTAGTCCCTGGTGATGCAATAGCCTTTCATCCCCTTGTCCAGGGCCTCCACGAACATCGCATAGGACCGGTCGCTCTTGTCCTCCTTGATCAGGTAGGTGAACGACGGCTCCAGTAAGGAGACCTTCTTCGTGGCCTTGGGCTGCTCCTCTGCCGTCTCGCTCTCTTCGTCCGGACGCTCTTCCCCGATCGGCTGGTCGCAGCCGGGGCAGGTGTTCTCATAGGGCTGCACAGACCTCTTGCAGTGGCGGCACTCGGTGACCCGGGTGAACCCGCCCGCGGCGGCATGGTCCATGATCTCCTGGACGGTCTTGGCGCTCAGCCCTTTCACCGCCCTGAGGTCTTCCTTGGTCGCCTTGGTGAGCTTATCGACGCTGTTATAACCGGCGTCGTAGACCATCTCGGCCTTGAGCTCGTTCATGCGGGGGACCCGCCTCAGGTATGAGATCATTCTTTCCTTGTCGACGGCCTCGGCCTCATCCCTCATCTCCGCGGTCGGTTCGGCCTTGCTAGGCGCTTCCTGGCGTGCAAGATAGTGGATGATGTAGCGGGCGTCCACTCGGGTGAGGCCGGGTACCTCGGAGAGGGCGTTCTCGTCCAATCCCTTGAGCTCGTCCAGATTGTGTTTTCCGGATTTGACCAGCGCGAGGGCGGCGTCCGTAGTGATGCCCGGGATCTGGGTGAAGTTCCTGACGCCTTCCTTCATGTGGAGCGAGGAGACGGCGATGTCGACCTTGTGCTTCTCGACCTCCCAGCTGGCCACGTGCTCGCCCTGGGGCTCGTTGGTGAACTCCAGCTGAAGGGCTCTGGTCTCCTTCATGATGTGCTCCTTCCAGGCCTTGAAGTACTCTTCCAAGGTGCTGGGGGCCTTGACCTCCACCCGTACGAACTCCTCGACCTCCAGCTTCATGTCCTTTCGCATCTGCTGGATGCGGCGGATGAGTTCCCGAGTGTAGCCCTCCGCCTCGATCTCCTCGGTCATATTGAAATCGATGTACAGATCGCCGTCGGCGAACTTCACGCCCACGACGTTCTCCGGCATGGCGGTGGTGAAGGAGACCATATTGGGTTCGATGCGCACGATCTGGCCTTCGATCCCGAGCGAGTACTCTCCCCGCTCGATCGCTTCTTTGATGTCCTGGGCCGGCCGGTTCTTGAGCATGACCGCGATCTTGGACGACCACTGCCGGTACACCTTGCCGATGGCGTTGGGGTTCGGTATGACGTCCAGTATAAGCTCGCTCCAATCCTGGCCGGTCGGTACGTACTCCACGGCCTTGACGTTGGCCTGGGACAGAAGCACCTCTTCCATGGGTCGGAGGAGCTCCATGGTCTCCTTGGAGTTGGCCCGGATGATGATCCTCTTGAGAGGCCAGCGGAGCTTGACGTTCTTCTTCTGCCTCTCCTTGGTGATCTCTTCGACCAGTTCCTGCATGGTCTTCATGGAGGCTTCCAGGCGATCGTCCACCAGGCTTAGGTCCGGATTGGGCCAGTCGCACATATGGACCGTGGCCTTGCTGCCGTCCAGGGCCTGGTAGATCTCCTCGGTGATATGGGGGCAGAACGGAGCCAGGAGCTTGATCGTGGTCATCAGGGCGTCGTGCAGAGTGACGTACGCGGCGATCTTGTCCATGTCGGTGGACTCGTTCCACATGCGGTCGCGGATGAGCCGCACATACCAGCGGGACATGTCCTCCAGGATGAACTCCTCGAGGGCGCGGCACGCCTTGTGCAGCTCGAAGGTGTTCATGCTGCGGGTGACCTCGATCTTGAGCTTCTCGGTGCGGGACGCCAGCCAGCGGTCCTCCGCCCTCAGGGCGGCCCGGACGCCGTTCATATCTACGGCGGCGGGATCGAACTTGTCGATGGACATGTAGGTAGAGGCGAAGTTGGCCACGTTCCACAGGATGTTCAACGTCTTACGGGCGTTCTTGACACCCTCGTACTGGAAGGCGATGTCCTCCCAAGGCGCGGAAACGCGCATGAAATAGAACCTCAGGGCATCAGCGCCGTACTCGGCGGTGACCTTGGCCGGTTCGATGACGTTGCCTTTGCTTTTGGACATGGGCTGACCGGTGGGGTCCAGCATCCAGCCGTGCATGAGCACGCTCTCGTAGGGCGCTCGCCCGAAGGAAACGCAGGACGATCCGAGCTGGGAATAGAACCAGCCTCTGGTCTGGTCATGCGCTTCGGTGATGAACTTGGCCGGCCACCAACGCTCGAAATCCGAACGGTTGCGGGGGAAGCCTAGCTGGGCCCAGGAGGACACTCCGGCGTCGAACCAGACGTCCAGGACGTCCGGCACCCGCTTCATCTTGCCCCCGCACTCCTCGCACTTCAGCACGACCCCGTCGATCCAAGGGCGGTGGAGCTCCATGTCCTTGCGGTAGCCTTCCGCGCCCTCCAGCTCATCGGTCGAGCCCACGACCTTCAGATGACCGCAGCGGCAGGTCCAGACGGGAAGAGGGATGCCCCAGTAGCGCTGCCGGGAGATGCACCAGTCCCGGGCGTTCATGGTCCAATCGTACTCGCGGGAGGAGCCGGCCCATTCGGGGGTCCAGCGGACCTTGGCGATCTCATCGAGCATCAGGTCCTTGATCTGGGTGATCCGAAGGTACCATTGGGAGGTGTTCCGGAACAGGATGCCGGAATTGCATCTCCAGCAGTGGCCGTAGCGGTGCTCTATCGTTCCCGCATGGAACATGAGGCCCTTATCCTTGAGGTCCTCAATGATCTGAGGGTTCGCCTTCTTAACGTGCATCCCCGCGTAGCGGGCGCCCACGTCCTTGGTGAACCTGCCGCCCTCGTCCACCGGGCAGTACGGTTCGATGCCGAACTCCCTGCCCAGTTCGAAGTCCTCAGGGCCGTGGCCAGGCGCGATGTGCACCAGGCCGGTCATGTCCGCCTCGACCGTCTTGGAGGGGATCACCTTATGGACCCATTTGCCCTCCATCTTGCTCTGGGACTCGACCTCGGCCTCCAAGGGCGGCACGTACTCCTTGCCCACCAGGTCATCGCCCTCGATGAGCTCCAGCACATCGTATTCCTGCCATCCTTCCAGAGCGCCGATCTGGTCGATCAGCGATTCCATGATGATGACGATCTCCGATGCGCCGTCCTTGTGGTAGCGGACCTTGGCGTAGCGGTAGTCGGGGTGGGCGGCCACCGCCATGTTGGCCGGCAGCGTCCAGGGGGTGGTGGTCCATATGAGTAGGGAAACCCCGCTCTCTCCCCGCAAGGGGAACTTGACGTAGATGGAGGGGTCCTTCTCATTGGCGTACTCGATCTCCGCCTCGGCCAGGGCGGTCTCGCAACGGGGGCACCAGGAGATGACCCGGTTCGCGGGGGCCAGCAGGCCCTTGTCATGGGCTCGCTTCAGGGTCCACCAGGCCGCCTCGATATAGGAGGGGGCGATGGTCATGTAGGGCTTTTCCCAGTCCATCCAAACGCCCAGCTCCTTGAACTGCTCGGTCATCTTGGCCTGGAACCCCAGGGCGTAGTCCTTGCAGGTGGAGACGAACTTGTCGATGCCATAGGCCTCGATGTCCTTCTTGCTCTTGATCCCGATGGCCTGTTCGACCTTCACTTCGATCGGTAGGCCGTGCATGTCGTAGCCGGGCTGGTCCCGGACATTATGCTTCTGCATCCGCTTGAAGCGGACCACCGAATCCTTGATGGTCTTGTTCCAGGCGGTACCCAGGTGAATGTAACCGGTGGTGTACGGAGGTCCGTCCACGAAGTAGTAATCTGCTCCGGTGGCTCGCAGCTCCTTGGTCTTCTTGTAAGCATTGGTCTCGATCCAGTACTTCTGGACTCGCTTTTCCAGTTCTGGAGCGTTATAATTAGCATGAACCTGCTTTATCATCGCAGTCCCTTTCTTTGCATGGTAATAAGGTGACACTTTAAAAAAGGTGATGGTCCGTTCGGAGACGCTGGATTGTCCCCCTTTCTATTAACCGATAACGGTTATTAACCCCATCGATCGAGACTTGCTTGGGACTTGGGCACCGCCTCCGCCTTCTTGGCCGGCTGCTTCTTCTCTAACCGGTCGAGGGCCGCGTTCACCCGGGCCTCGGAGAACTCGTGCTCATTGCACATGAACTCCACGATCTTGTCCCGCTGGGGCGGCCTATATTCGAGCATGTAATCGTCGAGATGCTCGGCGCGGAGGAAGATCTCCCTGATCACCTCGCGGTCCGGTATGCTCTCATTGATCGCTTCGAGGGCCCGGTCCAGGGTGCCCTTCTCCTTGATCAGCTTCAGCCCTTTCTTGGGTCCGATGCCCCGGATCCCCGGATTGTAATCGGTGCCCATGAGCATGCACAGGTCGATCAATTGCTCCCGGCTCTCCAACCCGTTGGCCTCCAGGACCCGGGGCAGCTCCACCACCTCGATGTGGACGTCCCGGTACTCCTTGCTCCCGGGCATCTTCCTTCGGCCGGTGATGTTCAGGTTGCGCACCAACCGGGGCGCTCCGAACAACAGCGAATCGTAATCCTGGGAGGACGCCGCCCACACCGCCCCGATCTGGGCCATGTAGGCGGCCTGGGCCTCCCCCTCTTCGGGAGCTTGGATCACGGGTATGCCCAGATAGGTCAACAGGATCCGGGACGATTCCACGATCTCGTTGTTTATCCGCGACGACTGGGTGGCCTTGCTCCGGGCCCTCTCGACATCTCCGTTGCTCACCGCCTCCTTCCAATCATCATGGGCCTTGGTCCTCCTCTCCGACCGCTCGGCCAGGGTCTGGGCCTTCATGACATGGGGATGGCCGTCAAAGACGTAGGACGGGCGTATGTCCGCCTCGAGCAGGTTGATGTTCCGGTACAGCAGCCCAGTTAAGTGGGAGGTGACCCGGCCACGGGAGTCTTTCAGCGGTGTCCCGTCCGGCCCCCTGATGATGGACAGGAACTGATAGATGGCATTGTACGCATCGATGGCCAGGGTCTGGCCCGCCAGGTCCTCGAGCTCCTTCCTCTCCACCGGTACGATGTCCGAAAGATTGACTCCCATGTCGGTACAAAAGAACGCCGGGCACCGATTTAATTGTATCTGGGGAGAGACAACGAAATGGCCCCGATCTCCGCGCTGGGGGTGGGGCCCATAAAACGGCCCGCCCGCTCGAGGATGTCCTACCGACCTAGTCCTTGATCGTTGGTATATAGAAGAACATCAGAGCCACCCCGATCCATACCAACAGGCCCAGGATGTAGGGAACGCCGGCGTGAAGGGACATGGCCACCACTAGCAGCAATAACGGCAATACGATGGAGATGAGCAGGATGAACCATCTTGAGCCGGTAAAGTCGAAATTCATAAGACCGAAGGAGCATGTTACGGGTCATTTATGAATGTTTGCTGACCTTTGGTGGCATCACGGTCCAAGTGGACAGGTGAATTCCCTCCACTTGCTCATCTCCCCGCCCATGCTCTTGCATTTGAAGAGGGAACTGCCTGCGGCGAGGACCGTGGCGCCCGCTTCCACGCAGATGCGCCCCGTTTCGCAGTCGATCCCACCATCGACCTCGATATCGGCGCAGCTTCCGTGCGCATCGAAGAATTCCTTGGCCCGTGCGATCTTGGGGACGCATTCAGAGATGAACGACTGCCCCCCGAAACCGGGATGGACGGTCATGACCAGCAGCAGGTCGATCTTGGTAAGGAAGGGCAGCACCGCCTCGAACGGGGTCTCCGGGTTCAGGGACAGGCCGGCCTTTTTGCCCAGGGCGTGGATGCGGTCGATGGTGGCCGAGATGTCCTTGGATGCTTCCACATGCAGGGTGATGATGTCGGCCCCGGCCTTGGCGAAAACCTCGACGTACCTTTCCGGCTCGGTGATCATCAGGTGAACGTCGAACGGGAGCTTGGTATGGGAACGGAGGTTCTGGATGACCCCGGGTCCGATGGTGATGTTGGGAACGAACATCCCGTCCATGACATCTACGTGCACCCAGTCCGCGCCTTCGCGCTCCAGCCTCTTGACTTCCTCACCCAGGCGGCTGAAGTCCGCCGACAATATCGAGGGCGCTATCTTGACCATGAGGTCGAGGAAGCCGCTGCGGGATATTAACTATTTTGCGAGAGCAGACCCCGATCTGAACAAAGGATGGACAGTAAAAGGACCTGAACACCGGCCGCCGTCTTCGCCGAGGGACCGGCCATCGACCGGAGGTGCGGCCGTAGCGCTGGAATCGGCGTTATGGTCGTTCATCGGCAACAGGGGGCGAACTTCCACCGATCGGAACACCGGACACCAGGCAGAGATGATTTGGCCCGGAAATGATAAGTAATGGTATTTCACCAGACGATATATGTGAAGTTATGGAGGCGACCAGCAAGTATCTTGCAGAAGGTGTTGGGACCTTTGTTCTGGTGTTAGGTGGGGTCGGCAGCGCGGTGCTCGCAGGATCGGAACTTGGAAATCTGGGCATCGCCGCGGCATTCGGGCTTTCCCTGTTGGCCATGGTCTTTGCCATCGGCTACATCTCGGGATGCCACATCAATCCAGCCGTCACGATCGGAGTGGCGGTCGCACGAAAAATGCCCCTCAGGGATCTCATTGGCTACATCTCTGCCCAGTTGATCGGGGCAACGATCGCCGCGGGAGTGGTCCTGCTCATCGCCCAGGGGGCCCCTGGAGGCTACGATCTCTCACAGGGCCTGGCCGCTAACGGCTATGGCGATCATTCTCCCGGAGGTTACAGCCTTTTGGTGGGGGCGGTGACCGAGATCGTGCTGACCTTCGTATTCGTCTTTACCGTCCTGGCGGTGACGGACCGTCTGGCCCCCAAGGACCTCGCCGGGATACCCATCGGCCTGGCCCTGACCCTGGTGAACCTCATCGGTATACAGGTCACCAATTGTTCGGTCAATCCGGCCCGAAGCTTTGGACCGGCCATTCTGGTGGGGAGCTGGGCCCTCGATCAACTATGGCTCTTCATAGTCATGCCGATCATCGGAGCGTTGGTGGCCGCGGCCCTGTATCGACTGATGGGCGGTATGCCGGCAAGGAAACAGGTGGTCTGAGAAGAGAAACGACAAGGCAGGTTCGATCTGCGGCGTGAAGGCATAGGGCGCAGGTCGGCCCCGCTTCCCATTTTCCAGATTCCTGAGGTGGCGAGAACTCGCCCCACGTCCTCATCATTACGTCAATGCTATCTCTTTCCCGAAAGCACACTGGGAAGATGCTTACGCCCAAGCTGCGGTAGGATCCCCATCCGTTTACGACCACGGATGAAAACAGGGTTGCCCTACTTTCCCTGGAGAAAACGTGCCTTTTCTTACCTGCCCTGCCTGACCCGCCGGCCGGACCTAGGGAAAATCTTTTATCAAGGAGAACGAGTTCCCCGTTCTATGGCAGAGGATAAATGCGGAGTTGCTGGTTGCAGCGAGACCGCCGTTAAATCCTATACGCGGGAAGCGTGTGAGCAGGCCGGCCTGAAGGCCGCTGATGAAAAAGCACGCCGAATGCATTTGTGCAAGGAACACAACAAGCAGTTCAAGAAGGCTACCAAGACCGAGCGGACCATAGAGCAATTGGGTCGATAAGGCCTCCTCCATCAGCGATCCATGCTGGTGTCCTAGGACCGCGCCGGGATGGCCAACGGCCGACCGGGCGCTGGGCGGTGCCGGGGGTCGTCTCCCCATTCCGCGGTCGGAAAGACAATGTTCTGGTCCGGGGACCCGGGTCCGCAGGCCATCGCGTCCGATGAGGTGCGTTAGGCCCCTAAGCCCTTCTTCCGAACATGATCTAGGGTGAACCGGAACGTCCTAATGTCCAGCGCAATTATTAATCGCCAAGGTTACCATGACCGTGGCATGCACTTGACCTTCCTAGGGACCGGCGGAGGCATGCCCTCCCCCGATCGAGGGGTGAGCGCGATCGCCCTGCAGATCGGCAAGGAGGTGCTTCTCTTCGATTGCGGGGAAGGCACCCAGCGCCAGTTCATGCTCTCCCCGGTATCGTTCATGAAGGTAGCTCACATCTTCATCTCCCATTTCCATGGGGACCACTTCCTGGGCCTTCCTGGACTGATCCAATCGATGAACTTCTCCGGTAGGGAGGCGGACCTTCATGTGTACGGCCCGGAGGGTATGGTCGACCTTACCAGGACGGTCCTTTCCTTGGGTTATTTCCAACCATCCTTCAAGATCTATGCCGGCGAGCTGAAGGATGGCGATCAATTGGACCTGGGCGGCTACATCGTCACCGCCCTGGCCGGAGACCATTCGGTGCCCGCCCTATCCTTCGTGGTGGAGGAAAAGCCTCGCCAGGGCCGGTTCCTGGTCGACCGGGCCAGGGAGCTGGGCGTTCCGCCCGGTCCGTTGTTCAGTCAGCTTCAGTCGGGGAGAGCGGTCACGGTCGGAGAGATGTTCATCGAACCCGCCATGGTCCTGGGCCCGCCCCGTCCCGGCCGCAAGGTCGTGATCTCGGGTGACACCCGCCCCACCGCCCGGCTGACCGGGGCGGCCAAAGGAGCGGACGTCCTGGTCCATGAGGCCACCATGGACTCCTCCCTTCAGGAAGGCGCCAGGGACTATGGTCATTCCACGGCCAAAGAGGCCGCGGAAGTGGCCAGGGAGGCCGATGTTGACCTCCTGGTCCTCACTCACATCTCCAACCGCTATGAGGACACCTCCGTCCTGGAGAACGAGGCCAAGGCGATCTTCCCTAACACCGTGGCCGCAGTGGACCTGATGGTCGTACCGGTCAAGCTGAAGGACTGATCGGTCGCAAGGGTTTAAGCCCTGCCCCTGCCAATTTTCCATCGGGCTGTGATGGACGAGAGGAACATCGTGGTGGATCGCTTGACATCGGAACCGGTCTCGAAAGGCCGTACCGAGCTGGTGGAGCGTAAGGGGATCGGTCATCCCGACAGCATCGCCGATGGGGTGGCCGAGGCGGTGTCCCAGGAGCTTTCTAAGAGATACATGGCCGAGTGCGGTGGGGAGATACTTCACCATAATGTGGATCAGGACGAGGTATCCGGCGGTCAGTCCCTGCCGCGGTTCGGGGGCGGCGAGCTGCTGGAACCCCCCTACCTTTTACTGTTGGGGAGAGCGGTCGATGAGGCCGTCTTTCTGGACGGTCACCGGGTCAAGTTCCCGGTCCGCCAGACCGCCGTCCAGGCCGCCAAGGATTATCTGCATCGCCATTTCCACGACCCCGACCTGGCCAGAGATAGCGGCGTGGACATGGCCAGCAGCATCATCGTGGATTGCCGGGTGGGCAAGGGAAGCCAGGACTTGCTGCGCAATTATCAGAAGGCCGTGGTGGCCTGTCAGGAGGCCGGGAAACATTCCTGTCGGCCGGCCAACGACACCTCCTTCGGCGTGGGGTTCGCCCCCCTGACCGAAACGGAGCGGCTGGTGCTGAACATGGAGACCTACATCAATGGCGACATGAGGACCCGCGACGGCATCAAGGCCGCCGGGAGGGACGTCAAGGTGATGGCCGCCCGCCACGGCAACAAGATCTCGCTCACCGTGGCCTGCGCCATGATATCGTCCCGATTGTCCAGCGCGGCCGAGTACCGCAACACGGTGGCCCAGGTCCGTTCGCTGGTGGAGGAGCGGGCGAAGGAGCATACCGAGCACGAGGTGGAAGTGATCGTCAACCATGCCGACGACAACAATAGTGAGGAGCCCAGCGATTATTATCTCACGGTGACGGGGCTGTCCGCGGAGAACGGGGACGATGGTTCGGTGGGCCGGGGCAATAGGGTGAATGGGCTCATCACGCCCTATCGGCCGATGAGCATCGAGGCGGCGGCCGGCAAGAATCCGGTGACCCATGTCGGGAAATTATACAACGTCCTGGCCAATCGGATCGCAGCGGAGATCTCGCGGGAGGGAGGGGAGGAGATCAGTGAGGTCCGGGTGCGGTTGCTGTCCCAGATAGGAAGTCCCATCGACCATCCGGCACTGGCCAGCGTGGAATTGTGCGTGGAAAGCGGTCCGGAGTATGGACGATGGCGGTCAAGGGCAAGGGAGATAACTAATTTCGAACTGGAGAAAATTGAGGACCTTACACAACAAATTGTTTATGGCCAAATCGCTGTATTCTGAACGTGAAGCTCATTGTTCGGCCTAAGTACGGGCCCTTGTTCCGCTTCAGTGACTACCACGTTTACAAGACGTTGTCATTGCTATCGGATGGCCGCAGGAAGGGCCGCAAGCTGATGGCCGACCGCATCGGCGTGGGCGAAGGGAGCATGCGAACGATCATAGATCATCTTCGTGACGAGGGACTGATCGATGTCAAGCAGACCGGCATCAAGATAAGCAAGAAGGGCCAGGACTTCATCACCCGCCTCCCCCTTCAGGTATACAAGCTGGACGTTTCGGACATCGCCCTGGGTCAGGAATCGGTGGCCGTTCAGGTCCGGGGGGTCGCCTCCAAGATCACCTCGGGAATGGAACAGCGCGATCAGGCCATCAAGGCCGGGGCGGACGGCGCCACCACGATCATCGTTCGGGGCGATCGTCTGACCGTCCCGGTGGACTTCGATCTGGACAAGGACCGGCCGGAGATCGCCGATGCCATAAGGCGTCTGTTCGATCTTGCCGACGGGGACGTGGTCATCGTCGGTACCTCGGTGGACCTCCAGCGGGCCGAAGAGGGCGCGCTGGCGGCGGCCTTTGAACTGCTCTAGGGCGGGCGCAGCAGGCTGGCAAAGGTCTCGGGATCGGCCGTTTCCGGCAGGCAGGCCCGGTCGGAGCACACGTGGGCCATGGCCCTGCCGTCCCGCATCGCCTGTCCCTGCACCAGGGGGGATAGCTCTCTTATCTTTTCCCCCGGCTCTCCCGGCTCCACCAGGAGGGTGACCTTGTGGGGCACATAGCGGGGACCAAGCTCCTGGAAGAAGCGACCGGTGTCTTCCTTCCCCCTCATCCCGGCGATTATGATGGAATAGTATGGGCCGAGA
Organism: uncultured Methanomassiliicoccaceae archaeon; assembly: GCA_964477865.1. Lineage (GTDB taxonomy): Archaea > Thermoplasmatota > Thermoplasmata > Methanomassiliicoccales > Methanomassiliicoccaceae > UBA6. The sequence continues at coordinate 30,170 of CAYZEV010000018.1, forward strand.
TCGAGGTCCACCGCATTGAGGAACTGGGCGTAGTTGGCAGGGGAGCGGAAGATGGCCCCGGAGAATGCAGTGATGGTCCTCTCGGCCTTTTCTTTCAGCTCCTGTTCCCCGGTGATGCGGTATAGCGTCAGGAGGTCCAGCAGGGCGATGGAGTTACCAGACGGCAGGGCTCCGTCGTAGACATCCTTGCGGCGGTGAATGACGGCGGAGGCGTCACCAGCGGTCTGGAAATATCCTCCTTCCTGGGGGTCCCAGAACCGCTCGTTCATCGAACGGACCAGGTCCCTGGCCTCCAGCAGCCACCGGACGTCCTGGTCCGCCTGGAACAGCTCCAGGAGGCCCCAGGCCAGGAACGCATGGTCGTCCAGGAAACCGGGCACCTCCGATGGGCCCTCCCGGTAGATATGAAGCAGGGGTCCGTCGATCGGGCGCAGCTCACCCAGGATGAACGACGCCGCCTTCTCCGCCGCCTCGATGTACTTCGGCTCGAGAAAGGCCGCTCCGGCCCGGGAAAAGGCGGCGATCATGAGGCCATTCCAATCGGTCATGATCTTATCGTCAAGGGCGGGAGCCGTTCTTTGCTTTCGCGCCGAAAGCATCTTTTTCATAGCTATCGCCAGAAGCTCACTGGACACCGTGCTCGGCCCCGTCACATGCAGCACGTTCTTGCCCATCAGGTGGCCGTGCTCCCCCTCGCGGACGTTTCCTTCCTTGGTAAGACCCAACTCTCTCCGTACGGCATCGAGCTCCTCCGGCCCCAGGATCTTCTTGGCCTCCTCCTCGGTCCAGAAATAGTATTTACCCTCCTCGCCCTCGCTGTCGGCGTCCAGGGCGGAGTAGAACCCTCCCTGGGGGGAGGTCATGTTCTCAAGCACGCTGTCCAGCACCTCCCGGGCGGTCCGGGCGTGCTCCTCGTTGCCGGTGGCCTGCCAACCCTCGACATAGGCTATGGCCAGTAGGGCCTGGTCGTACAACATCTTCTCGAAGTGGGGGACCAGCCAGGCCTTATCTGTGGAATAACGATGGAAACCCTTTCCGAGCTGATCGAAGATCCCCCCGCGCCTCATGGCCTGGAGCGTTCGGTCGGTCATCCACAGCGCCTTGTTATCGCCGTTCCGGTTCCAATAGCGGAGCAGGAGGGTGAGGCGATGCGGTGTGGGGAACTTCGGTGCCATCCCAAAGCCCCCGTCGGTCTCATCGAAATCTTCCATCATTCTCTGGAAGGCGTCCATCAGCGTCTCCTCCCCCAATCCTCCGCCGGCGGTCGAAGCCTCTTGATCGTTCAAGGCCGCCAGCACCTTCTCCGACGTGGCCTCGATCTCCCCTCTTCTGGTCTTCCAGAAATCGATCATCGTCGGTAGGAGATTGATGAGCCCCAACATGCCCATCTTCGGTTCCTTCGGGATGTAGGTGGCGGCGAAGAACGGTTTTTTATCCGGCGTGAGCACCAGGGTCAACGGCCAACCCCCCCGCCCGGTGAGCACCAGGGCCGTGTTCATATATATGGCGTCCAGGTCCGGCCGCTCCTCCCGGTCGACCTTCACCGGCACGAAGTTCTCGTTGAGAAGGCGGGCCACGTCCTCATCCTCGAAGGATTCCTGCTCCATCACATGGCACCAGTGGCAGGAGGAATAGCCAATGGACAGGAAGATGGGCCTGTCCTCGTCCTTGGCGCGCCGAAAGGCCTCCTCTCCCCAGGGATACCAGTCGACAGGGTTATGGGCGTGCTGGCGCAGATAGGGGCTCTTCTCATTGAGCAATCGATTGGCCTTCTGGACGTTCCTCTCAACGGTCTGTTCCTTCATGGGCACCCCGTCAAATAATCGAGGGCGGGGTATATCAACGAACTCCGATGGAGCAGCGGCATTATAAAAAACGAAAGAAGGGCTACGGGCGCCAGATGTCTGGCGCCCGTCCCTTTTGGTTTCTCCTCCTATGTGGCGATCGAGAGGGTAAGCCTCTCGTTCCCCGTATACCTCCTCAGGTACGTTCGATGTTATTTCAGGCCAGGATATTTAACGGTATCCATCGATTGTCTATTGAGGAAAGTGGTGAAAAGTTTTATAAAGTGGGTCGAGAGGGGCCGCTCCTTGCGCTCGAGGATGGCGGGATGGTGCGGTTGGCCGTCCGGTCGAAGGTCTCGATGCCCTTTGCTTTGTCCATCGAATATCATACGGTAGGACCTTTTCATAATCAGCAGGGGACTTCTTTCTCGAAAGCCGTATAAGCTCCCTCCGCCATCGACCGACCCCGACGATCGGTCGGATCGGTGTGATAGATGCGGGTCATCGAGATCAACAATCTTAGCAAGTCCTTCGAAGGAAGGCTGGTCCTGAACAACATTTCATTCAACGTGGAAGAAGGAGAGATGTTCGGCTATCTTGGCCCCAACGGCGCCGGGAAGACCACCACCATGCGTATCATCCTGGGCCTCCTCCGGCCTACCACGGGCACTGCTCTGGTCAGAGGGGCGGACCTGGCCACGGACGATGAGGCTCGCGGCTCGGTCGGCGTTCTCATGGAGAACGACGGACTGTACGACCGTATCTCGGCCTGGGAGAATCTGGACTACTATGGGAAAATTTACAAGGTCGCAGACCGGGATAGGAGAATAGCCGAGCTGCTCGATACCTTTGGTCTGTCCGAGAGGCGGAACGACCGGGTGTTCACCTTCTCGAAAGGGATGAGGCGTAAGTTGGGCATAGCCCGGGCCATCATCCATGATCCGGAGATATTATTGCTCGACGAGCCCACCTCGGGCCTCGATCCGGAAGCACAGAAGATGGTGCGCGAGGTGTTGACCGATCTCTCCCGGCGGGAGCGTATGACAGTGCTCTTGAGCTCGCATAACCTGGACGAGGTCCAGAAGATCTGTTCGAGGGTCGCGGTCATCAAGGCCGGAGAGCTACGGGCCTGCGACACCGTGGAGAACCTCCGGGGCGGTTCGGGGGCCCACACCCTTACCATGAGCCTATCGAGCGAGGACGATGCCAGAGATGCTCTCTTGGCAACCAGGAACGTTCCCATCATCATCAACGCCCGGATCGACGGGACGACCTTGATCATCTCCCACATCGAGGAGAGCGCCGCATCGATAATCGCCGAGATGGTCCGGGCCGGGGTCAAGGTCGAGGAGGTCAGGAAGATGTCCCGGTCCCTGGAGGACGTGTACATAGACCTGGTCAAAGAGCAGGAGGTGAGGGCATGAACATCGATCATGTGCTGATGGTCGCCCGTAAGGAGCTGAAGGAGATAGCCAAGAACAAAGGTTCCTGGATATCCGCCGTTTTCTTCGCCCTGTTCTTCGCGGTGACCAACATCGGCTCGGTAGTCTCCAGCGCCCAGCCTGGAATTCCGGTCTCCATCGACTGGTATGTTATCTATCTGTCCCTCTTCATCGGGGTGTTCTCGGGCTTCATGTTGTGCGGCACGGTCTTCTTCCGCGAGAAGCAGAGCGGAGTTGTCGAGACCTTGCTATGCACCCCCTTGAGCCTGCGATCGATCTGGCTCGGGAAAGTGCTGGGAGTGGCCCTACCTTCCTACATCCTGGCGTTGTTCTCCGCCGGGGTGCTCACTGTGCTCGCTACGCTCTCCGTCAGCGCGGTCGCTGCGCCATCGTTGCTGGTGGTGTTGCACCTTCTAGTGATCGCTCCGCTGTTCACCGCAGCGGCGGTCGGGATCATCGGCTACATCCAGCTGGCCATGGGCATGAGGGAGAACCGCATCGTCAGCATGGGCATATTCATCCTGCTGATCGCCGGACTCTCGGTGTCGACCGGCGTGGTCCAGGGGAACGCATCCCTGGTGAACACGGTCGTCCTAACCTTGTTGGTGGCCGCGGTCCTCCTGTTCTCTCTATCCTTCCTGTTGTCCAAGAGATTGAACAAGGAGAAGATCGTGACCACCATCCCCGATTGATTATTTTTCGGGGTAATTATTTAACCTTATCAACTATTAGTTGCTGGCATAGGGAGGAAAATATATGGCTGATGATAAAAAGAGCACTCGGACACTGGTCATAGAGACTGTAGCAGGTCTGATGACCGCGGCCTTCGGCCTGCTGGCGGCGCTGGCGTGGAACGACGCGATAAGGGCGGTAGTGGAGGAGTTCATCTCCAAGGACAATCAGACGCTGGGCCTGGTCATCTATGCGGCCATCGTCACCGTTATCGCGGTCATCGCCACCATCTACATCGGCCGTGTCCTGGCAAAGTACAGGGCGATCGATGCAAAGAAGTGAAACCATTTACCGTCAAACCCTTTCACAACCATTCTTTTTGTATCGTTCGACTTCAGAATAGTTTATATCATTTTCCCGGAATTGACCGCCGCTTCGGGTGAGATGATGGCAGGCACGAATCTATCGGGTTGGGGAAAAACAAAGGAAGTTCTTAGGATCGCGTATACTCTGCCGTTCGTCATGGCCTCGGTGGTGGGGGTCGTGTTCGCCCTGACCATGAAGCAGGAGTGGCTCATCTCCCTCCTGATTCCCCTGGACGTCTTCATCCTCGCTCTCTTCGTCAACTTCTCCAACGATTATTTCGATCATAAGAGCGGCGTTGACAAACTGCGCTTCGCTGAACATAGCGACCCTCGTTTCCAGGCCGAGGTCAGCAAACTGTTCAACCAGAAGGTCTTCTGGTCGGGCAACTCCCTCGACCGGGGAATCATAACGGAGAAGCAGGGCAAGCTCCTCATGGCCCTCCTGGCCATCGGGGCGGTCCTGGTCTCCATACCTATAGTCCTATACGCGGGATGGGTCGCCGTGGTCCTAGGGCTGATCGGTCTGGCCCTGGCCTTCTTCTACACCGCGCCCCCGGTCAATCTGGGAGCCCGAGGTTTTGGTGAACTGGATGTTTTCGCGTCCTTCTCCATGATCGCCTTCTTCTCCTACTTCGTCATCGTACAGCAGTTCAGCTGGACCATGCTCTTCCTGGCGCTGACCATCGGTTGCGCGGTCATGCTGATGCGCCTTTCCGACGAAGCTCCCGGATACTCGTCCCATGTGCGTAAGGGCGAGAAGAACCTCCTGGTACACTTCGGTCTGAACAGGATCACCCGGATCGAGGCCTCCATCGTGGTTCTGCTCTACATCTTCGCCGGTCTGGCGGCGTTGACCGAACCGTTCCTGGTCATTCTCTTCCTGACCCTTCCGATCCCTGTCAAGGCGATCAAGATGCTGAAGACCGTCGACCGGCTCCAATACTGGAGGCCCATACCCCAATTCCTCAAGCTCGCGGTCGGCATCGAGATACTGGCCATCATCGCTTTGATAGCGCGAACCGTCTGGACATCTTTGTGATCGTCTCGACGTTCCCGGCGACGATCAGCCGGTATTCTCGGACCGCATCGAACCCGCATTGCTTGCAGGAATCGGTGCCCTTCATCGGGCATCCATTGTAATGGGACCCGTCGGGCAGGGTGAACGAGGAGACCCAGTAGGGGCATTTCTGCGAGTAGTCCTCGATGAGCAGCTCCTTCAGCGCCCGTTCGGTGTTGAGGATCGGCAGCTTCTCCTTCCGCCATTGCAGGGCGTCGTACACCACCTGGACCTTCTCCTCATGGCTGAGGGCGATCTCATACGGAGGAGGAGTAAGGAAATTGAGCATGAGGCCACGGATGTGCTTGTTGCCCTTGACGACCTCCGCGGTCTCCTTGATGACATCGAGGTTGGGCTTCATCACCACCATGTTGGCGAAGATGTTGGGGTGGGTCGTCCGCTCCAGGTTCTCCATCAACAAATCATAGGTGCCCGGTCCCCGGATCCGATCGTGCGTCTGCTTTGGTCCGTCCAGGGAGATCGATATGACGTCGCTCTCCTCGAAGATCCTGCCCGTTCCGTTGGTGGTGTACCCGATCACATAGTAACCGATCCGGCGGCCCTCGGCGATCAGGTCCACCAGGCCCTTGTCCCCGTCCTTCCAGATGGTCGGCTCGCCGCCCTCGAAGAACAGGATCTTCGAACCCTGCTCGTATTCTTTGAGCATCGTTTCGGAAATGTCCTTGAAGCTCATCGAATGAGCCCCTGGCAGCTTGTCGACGTTCGCCACGATGGAACAGTGCTGGCACCTGAGGTTGCACGCATAGTGGATGATCATGGTGTTGACCAGCGGCCTCCTGATGCCGAACTTCGCACGCAGGAACCAGCCGGCGTAGTACGAATACTGGCGTAGGGAGCTTGCCGGTGACATGGACCGAATGAACACCAGGGCCATATTTATGCTTACTGAGATGGACCGGTCCTGCCCGTTTTCCGCAACAATCACGGGCTCGGCAGCACCGCGGCCACGACGACTAGCACCGACCCGACGATCCACCCGGCCCACAGTATCTCGCATAACTCGGTCAGGAGAAACAGCAACTGTCCGGATTATGCATTTTCTGACTTTCGTCTACGATACTTTTATAGCACACCCCATTAATTTTCCGCGAGAAAAAAGGGGGATCATAATGCCAGACATACGTCAGAGGGTCCAAGAGGACCAGGGAATCCTGAAGAAGATCCAGATGTTCATACCCGGCTTCCGGGGATACCGGCAGCGGGAGGACCTCAGGGACGCCGACCGGATGCTCCGGGACCAGCTGGCGAAAAAACTAGGCGCCCAACGCAGGCAGGTCGAGGAAGCGCGCTCTCTCATACTGAATGCCTACAACTCCAAGGAGCTGGAGCTCATGGGCGGGGTCATCAACGAGTTTAAGAAGGTCGAAGGATTGGTATCCCACTCCTCCCCGGGTTATTCGGGCATTGCGGCCGACATCCAGTTCAAGCAGGACGAGATCTACCGGCTTTATGACTACGACGCGGCCATGATCGACGGCCTGGCGGCCATGCAGCAGAACATCGATGCATTGAAGGCCGCGCTGGTCGTACAGGACAGCGTCCGTGCGCAGCGGGACGTGCTGCAGGTCAAGGCGCTCATCAGTGCCTTCGAGGACCAGTTCAAGCGTCGCATTAACATCATACAGGGCACGGAGGTCTGAACATGAGCGTAATTGGCTCGACAACCATCTCCTGGAACGATGCGGACAAGCGCACCAACATCATGTTCCGCAATCCCAGGCTGATCAGATACAATGACAATATCGTGGTCCGAGAGGACGAGATCGCCGTCTTCTACCGGGACGGCAAGGCCCTCACCTACTTCGACCGCCCTGATCGTTACGCACTGACCGACCTCAACGCGCCCGTTGTGGGTAAGCTGATCAAGTTCCTCAGCGGGGTCCAGCAGCAAGCCGAGGTCGTCTATCTCCAGAAGCGGGCCTTCGACGGCAAGTTCGGCTCCAAGCAGCCCTACCAGTTCCGGGACAAGGAGTTCGGGGTCGTCAATCTACGGGTGTTCGGCGAGTTCCGTTATAAGATTTCCCAGCCCGAGAACTTCGTCAACGAGTTCGTGGGCACCTTGAACTTCGCCACCTCGGCCGAGGTCGAGGAGCGCATCAAGGAACAGATGGTCATCCTGATCTACAACGTGGTCGGTGAAATGAAGAACCAGGGCATGGGCGTGGCCGACCTGGCCTCCAGCCTGATGAACATCGAGCAGGGCGTGCTCGCCAAGGCCAAGGACCACTACGACCTCTATGGGCTCGTCGTGGACAAGGTCTCCGGCCTGTACATCTCCCTCCCCGATGAGGTCCAGAAGGCCGTGGACACTCGGGCCTCCATGCAGGTCCTGGGGACCAACTACATCGGCTACCAGAGCGGTCAGGCCATGAGGGAAGCGGCCTCCAACCCTTCGGGCGGAGCGGCCGGGGTCGGGGTCGGCGTAGGCGCCGGTATCGGTCTTGGATATCAAATGGTCGATCAGATGAAGCAGCCTCCCGCCGGCCAGCAACAACAGGGAGGAGCGGTGCCGTTCAGCAATGTCAACACCATCAAGTGCCCGAAGTGTGGCGCGATGAACCCGCCCACCAACAAGTTCTGCTCCGATTGCGGGACGAAGTTCGAGGCGGACAAGAAGTGTCCGAAGTGCGGGGCAAACGTCCCGGGAGGCTCCAAGTTCTGCCCGGAATGCGGGAACCCCATGGGCAACAAGAAATGTCCCAATTGCGGAGCGGACGTGCCCGCCGGAACCAAGTTCTGCCCCGAGTGCGGCAAACCGTTGCAATGAGGTTCCACGATGGCCCAGATCAAATGTCCGAAGTGCGCGGCGCCGGTGGAGTTCGACGCCGGCACTAAGTTCACCAAATGCAGCTATTGTGGCTCGCTGATCTACCTTGACCGCACGGGGGCGGGCTTCTATTATGCCATCCCGTTCAGGCTTACCCAGGACGATGCCGTAGGCACGTTCCGGCGGTGGGCCGGAGGGTCCACCAAGGCCAAGGACCTGGACCGGTTGGCCCAGGTCACTGCGGTCAAGAAGCAGTATTTCCCGGTGTATCTGTTCCGCCGGGACCTGGGAGGTAAGGAGCAGGTGATCATCGAACCAGCGGGTTCGACCATCCTACCGGGGCTGCATCAGCTCAAGGTGCCCGGCGGGGACCTGAAGATCTTCGACGCCACCTTCGATACCTCCAGCGCGGAGCTCATCAAGCCGGACATCGAGATGCTCCACTACCTGGATTCACTGCCCGGTACCGGAAAGGAACAGTCGCTGGTGTTCTTCCCGATCTGGACCATCGAGTATACTTTCAACGGGGCCAAATATCAGGTGGTGGTCGACGCCTCCTCGTCCGAGGTGTTCGCCGCGACCTTCCCCGTAAGAAGTTCGGCCGCCTACGTCCTGGTGGCCCTGGTAGGTTTCGTCGCCTTCCTGGCCGAGGGATTCCTGGCGACCCAGTATCCGATCCCGGCGTTGCTTTTGATGGTCCTGACGGTGTTGGCGGTGTTCTTCATCTCGTTCAACGTGGCCAGGAGGATGTGAGATGGGCGATCTGTCGATCGGCCTGAGCTGCCCCTCCTGCGGGGGCGCTATTACGATCAAGGAAGGCGACAATATCGTGAACTGCCAGTACTGCGGCTCGACCCTTTTCGTGGAAGGGGACCAGGGCGTGCAGACCATCGCCTTCAAGAACAAGATGGCCCGCGAGGCGGCCATCAGCGCCGCCCAGCTGTGGTGGAAAAAAGGATTCAAGGCCCGGGACCTGCGCAAGACCGGGGCGGTCACCGAGTGCTACCCGATCTATCTGCCGTTCTGGAGCATCGGGACGAGGGTGGCCGGATGGGTGTGCGGTTACGAGGAAAGGACCCACACCGATTCCAAAGGCCGCAGCCACACCGAAAAGGTCTACAAAGAAGAGATGGTCCTCCAGGACCTGGTGTTCTCGGAGATCGCCTGTGACCCGGGAGACCTGGGCCTTCGCGCCATGCGCAACTTCTCCGGTGAATCGACCTTCGAGGACTTCGACATGATCCCCACCTTCGAGTCCACCACCAGCCATGATGACGCCAACGCCCACGCCAAGGCCGATTCCATAGCGCGGGGCCGGGCGGCGGCACAGATCCCCCACGTCACCTTTGAGCGATTGCACGTTCTTATCAAAACGACGTCCATGATCTACTACCCGGTCTGGGTCGTCCGGTACAACTATCGGGATAGGATGTACATCCTCACCGTCGACGGCGTGACCGGCGCTGTACTATCCGGCCGCGCTCCCGGCGATCCGCTCTTCCAGAGCTTGGCGGTAACGGCCGGGACGTCCATAGGCGGGCTGGCCGCGGCCGGCGGCATTCTGTTCTCCATCAGCTCCGGCTCCGAGTTCGGGATCGCCGGAGTGATCTTCGGACTGATAATCCTGGGAGCCACCTATTTCTTCTTCCGGCATGGGTCGGAGATCATCGAGGGCGACTTTCCCGATAAGAAGAGGATGATGAACCTCAAACAGATGACCGACCTCGGCAAGACCATCGGGGGTGCGTATCGATGAAAGTGAGCCAGGTGAAATGTCCCCAATGCGGCCAGGCCATCTATCAGAAGCAGAAGGACGAGATGTTCCTCTGCCAGAACTGCGGGACCATCCATTACCGAGACCTGCATGGTTTGCACCGGGTGGCCTACGAGATCGCCGCATCGACCAACACGGCGGCCGGACCCAGATATTACATGCCCTTCTGGCGGCTCCATTGCGACTTCAACATCCGGTCCCGGAACGTCGAAGGAGGCTACCTGCGCAAGCTCTCCAACATGTTTGGCGGGAGCGATAACGGCGGCTCGTTGTTCATCTTCGTGCCCGCATCGGATGTCGATGCGGCCACATTCCGTCACTGGGCGGTGGCCTTGACCACCTCCAACCCCCGGTACGGGGTCCGGCAGGACTTCGACAATACCGACCGGATGGCGACCACGGTCAACCAGGAGGAGGCCATCGAGATGGCCGATTTTGTGGCGGTGACCCTCGAGGCGGAGAAGCCAGGGACCTTGCAGTACCTCGACTATGATCTCAAGGTCAATGAGGCCAAGCTCGTCTACCTCCCCTTCCAGCACGGACCCAACGGGTTGCAGTTGGTCGTGTGAGCGTTCGGCTACCTAGGCAATAGCTCGCCCAAATGGGCAAACCCCTTTTTAATTTTCCTTATAATGCCCCTTTCGAGGCATATCCTTTTGAACTAGCTCGGTATTTTTTATCTCATGACGGGAGCGGACCTCGGTCTTATTTTCATCATCATCGGAGTGCTTATGCTGTTGGCCGAGGCGGTGACCCCAGGAGCGTTCCTGGTCGTTCCGGCCACGGTCCTGCTGGTGCTGGGCGCCATTGGGCTTATTGCTCCAGAATTCCTGCTGAGCATCTGGTCCCCCTTATTGGCCGTGATCATCGGGGTGCCGGTGTTCTTTCTCACGGTCAAGACGTACCAGAAGCTGTCCCCGCCCATGCCGCCCACTACCACGGTGGCCACGTCCCTCATCGGGATGGAGGGGCTGGTGATCACCGAAACCTGCCCGAACAATCTGAGGGGCAAGGTCAAGATCGAGAACGAGATCTGGAGCGCCACCTCCACGGTCCCTATACCTGCGGGCTACAGGGTCAAGGTCGTGCACAGCGAGGGAGTGCATGTGGATGTGGAGCCCATCGGGACCGTGCCCGAGGTCGAATGTACATGAGGAGGAGATAAAATGGTTGATGTTGTAACTGTAGCACTATTAGTGCTGGCCATCGTGGCCGCGGTATTGATCCTGATAACCGGTATACGTATCGTCAAGCCGTACGAGCAGGCCATCTACATCCTGCTCGGTACGTATAAAAGAATATTGAATCCAGGGTTCAACTATGTGTTCCCTCTGATCAGCCAGGTAGTGGCCATCGACCTGCGTACCCAGGTGCTCGAGGTGCCTAGGCAGGAGGTCATCACCAAGGACAACTCGCCCACCAATGTGGACGCGATCATCTACACCAAGGTCATCGACCCCAAGAAGGCGTTCTTCCAGGTCACCAACTTCCGGGCCGCCACGGTCTATCTGGCCCAGACCACCCTGAGGTCGATCATCGGTGACATGGAGCTCGACGAGATCCTGTCCAACAGGGAGAAGATCAACCTGCGGCTGAGGGATATTCTCGACGAAGCGACGGACAAGTGGGGTGTCAAGGTCGAGGCCGTCGAGATCAGGGAGGTCGACCCCGCCCCCAAGGTCAAGCAGGCCATGGAGGAACAGACCTCCGCAGAGAGGATGAGGAGGGCGACCATCCTGAGGGCCGATGGTGAGAAGAGGGGCTCGATCCTAAGCGCAGAGGGCAAGAAGCGGTCCCGCATCCTGGAGGCGGAAGGTGTCCGCCAGTCCAAGATCCTCGAAGCCGAGGGTGAGCGGCTCGCCATCATCCTGCAGAGCCAGGGTGAGGCCCAGAAACTGCGGATCCTTTCCTTGGGGGCGAGCCCCCTGGACTCCAAGGCCCTGGCGGTCCTATCGATGCAGACCATGCAGGCCCTGGGCGCCAGTCCGTCGACCAAGTGGATCATTCCCTTCGAGATCACACGGGTGATGGAGGGCATGTCCGAGTTCCTGGGCGTAAGCAGGCAGACCCCCACCCGGGAGATCACCGACATGGAGGCGATGGAGAAGGCGGTCGGCAAGCCCGACGATATCCTTGGCCCAATACCTTCGGCCGAGGAGCTGCGCGCCGAGCTGAAGTCCCTCGAGGCCAGCATGGCCGTGGAGAAGGCCGAGGCCGAGGCCATCGGAGCGCTGGGCAAGGGTAAGCCCGACAAGGACATGCTGACCCCTCCATAAACCCCTTCGACCGCACTGCGGTCCCTTTCGTTTTTTTATTTTTTTTGCACCCGATTTTGACATAATCATTAGTACAAATGGGGAAAATAGACGATAATACAATATAACTGTCCAATTCTTAACATTTATATAGTAATCAGGAGTACCCAGACCTTGCCGTCTATCGGCAGAGAGCGTGTGTTCATGTCTATCATTCGCTGCGATAATGTAACGAAAACTTATGTTACCGGAGACATCGTCGTCCAGGCCCTCAAGGGCATATCTATGGAGATACTAAAGGGGGAGATGGTCGCAGTCATGGGTCCGTCCGGCTGCGGCAAGACCACCCTGCTTAACTGCCTATCGGGAATCGACGAGGTGACCTCAGGCAAGATATACATCGAGGACCAGGAGCTCACCTCGATGAACGACAATGGCAAGACCAACTTCCGAGCCAAGCGGATGGGTTTTGTCTTCCAATTCTACAACCTGTTGCCGGTGCTGACCGCCACCGAGAACGTGGAGCTTCCCCTGCTCATCGCGGGAACGAGCCCCTCGGAGGCGAGGAAGAAGGCCCTGGAACTGCTGGATGCCGTCGGCCTCACTCCGAGAGCGGCCCTGCGTCCCAACGCCCTGTCCGGCGGGGAGCGCCAGAGGGTCACCATCGCCCGGGCCCTGTCCAACACCCCCGCCATCGTATGGGCCGATGAGCCCACCGGGGACCTCGACGTCAGGACCTCCGATGAGGTCGTCGCCCTGATGCGCCGCCTCAACAAGGAGAACGGTCAGACCTTCGTGATCGTTACCCACGATCCGGAGGTGGGTGCCAAGTGCGACCGCATCATCCACATGAGGGATGGGCAGATAGTCACCACCAATGGGAACGTCAAACACATCTCCGAAGAGATCAAGCAGTTGGGGTGAGCGTCTGTCGATCCGCTCGGCGTTAATGGCCGCGGCCTTCGTGGCCCTAGTCTTCCTCTCGTTGGTCTTCCTGCCGGTCACCTTCGCGATACTGGCGGTCATCGGCCTGATCATTCTCTACATCTTAGCCGACGCCCTGGGCAACCGCATGTTGTTCAAGATGTCCGTCCGCAACGTCATAAGGCGACCGTCCACCACCGCGCTGGTGCTCGGCGGCCTGATGGTCGGTACGGCCATCATCTCGGCCTCGCTCATCGTGGGCGACACCCTGGACAACATGATCGTCGGCGAGGTCGCCAAGGGCTATGGCGACATGGACTTCGCCGTCCAGGGGACCGGCGAGGGCAGTAATACCACCGGGTTCTACTCCTTCAACACCGTTGCTCCGGTCCAGGACCAGGTCCGCAACCTCAGTCATGTGGATGGGGCGGAATGGACCCTATGGACCTCATCGAGCATCAAGGGCGTTCAATCCAATCTGTCCCAGCCTTCGGTCAACATCGTGGGCATGACCAGCGGCACGGTGCAGGATTTCGGCGGCTTCATCGCCACGAATGGTTCGGTCATCACTACCCTCCCTCCGGCCGGAAGCGCCTACATCAATCAGAAGGTCGCCGATAACCTGGAGATCGCCGAAGGCAACACCATCATCCTCTTCAAGGGAGGACAATCCGCCACCTATACTGCGATCCTGGTAAAGGATGACAAGATGGCCGCCCTTGGCGCCAGCATATTCATCGATCTCCCCTCCGCCCAGCAGCTCAGCGGCCAGCCGGGAATGGTCAATTCCCTGATGGTCTCCCTGGATGCTCAAGGCCGGCAGGACATCAATGCCAGCCGCACCGAGGTCAACAACACCGTGACCGGGTTCCAGGGTCTTCACCTGAAGATCAACAATGACCGGGCCGCGGCAATAGTGGAAGGTAAGTCCAACGTGGCCATGTTCACTTCGCTGTTCTTCGTGTTCGGCTCGTTCTCCATCATCGCGGGCATCGCCCTGATCATCAACATCTTCACCATGCTCGGAGAGGAACGGAAAGGAGAGATGGGGGTCGCCCGTGCCGTCGGCATGCAGCGGACCCACCTCCGCAAGCTGTTCACCTACGAGGGTCTGATCTATGCGGCGGTCGCCGCGGCCATCGGCACCCTGGTCGGTCTACTGCTGGCGTACGTTCTGATCAACGCCGCCGGGGCGCTCATCGACATGGGTGGGGTCACTATCAGCCAGTACTTCACCTTCACCCCCTTCTCGCTGGCGGTCGCCTACCTGGGGGGCTTCGTGCTGACCCTGGTAACGGTCTACATCGTGACCCGGCGCATCTCGAACATGAACATCGTACGGGCGGTCCGCAACATCCCCGAGCCTGGAAAGTCCAGAGACGACAAGGGCCTGTTCCGGATGGGACTGGCGCTCCTGGGCGTGGGGCTGATCATCATGATCCTGGGCATCCAGGGCAAGAGCCAGGCGCTCTCCATGAGCGGACTTTCCTGCATGACCCTTTCCATCGGCCTGCTGCTGCGCAAGTACGCCAGTGACCGCATAGCATGGAACGTCGCCGGGCTGGCCACCCTTTTCGTATGGTTGCCCAAGGGGTTCGAGATATTCCCCTACGCGGGCGACATCGAGATGTTCGTCATCGCCGGGGTGTTCATGGTCTCGTCCCTGTTGATCGTGGTCATGTTCAACTCCGACACCATTGTGTACATCATAACCAAAGTGATGCGCGTCAAAGGCGGGTATAGGGCCGTGCTCATGACCGCCATATCCTATCCGCTACGGGCCAAGGTCCGCACCGCCCTCAGCATCTTCATCTTCGGCCTGGTCATCTTCACGGTGACCACCCTGTCGATGATGTCCGGCATGCTCGCGGTGGGGATCCCGAAGATCATCAGCGAGACCTCTGGTGGGTTCGACGTGGTGGCCAGCTCCGCCACCCCTGTGGACATGTGGGGACAGATCAATAGCACCACCGACCTCGTGGACAAGGCCAACATCACCACCATGGTCCAGCTCAGCACGGGTATCACCCAGGTCACCATGAACCGTACCGATACGGCCACCGGGCTGACCAAAGAGGTGCAGTTCTTTTACATGGCCACAGGTATCGATAAAACCCTGTTCACGGTCGGCAACTATCCGCTGAAAGAATGGAACACCACTCTTTACCAGACCGAGACCGATGTGTGGAACGCCGCCCAGGCCGATAGTTCGCTGGTCATCATGGACGGTACCGCCGGTTCCAGCAGCGGTAGCTTTGGCATGAGCTTCGGGAACGCCCCGTTCACCGGCACCAAGGTCGGCGACAGCTTCGTCCTAACGGACCACCAGGGCGGCAACACGACGGTCACGGTCATCGGCATCATGAAGCAGAGCGCCTTCAACGGCGTGTTCATGAAACCGGACTATGTCCGCAACAACCTGGAGGTCAACGGAACCAATCTGTTCCTGATCAAGCTGGCGGGGGACGCCGACGCCGACAAGCAGGCCACCCTGATCCAGAACCAGTTCGTGCAGTATGGTGTGACCACCATCCCCATGAAGACCCTGGCCAAGCAGGTGGTCAGCCAGATCGATGGGATCTTCAACCTCATCAAGGCCTTCCTGGCCCTGGGCCTGATCATCGGCATCACCGGTCT
>CAYZEV010000019.1:0-45125 GCA_964477865.1 uncultured Methanomassiliicoccaceae archaeon
CAGGATGCGTAAGAAGGACTTCCCCCGCGCCGAGGTAGGGTCCTATGTGAACACCGCGGCCGAGTGCAAGGCCGAGGCGGACACCTGCTGCACCTCGTCCAACGCGGTCAAGGTCGTCAACAGTCTGGCTTCCGATCTGGTCATCTTCATACCGGACGAGAACCTCGCTTCGTTCGTTCAGCGATCAACGGAAAAGGACGTCATTCCCTGGCCAGGGTATTGTCCTACCCATGAGTCGATCAGCGTGGACAAGCTCAAGAAACTGAAGGAAGAGCATCCTAAAGCGGTCATTCTGGTGCATCCTGAATGCCGCCCTGACGTGATCGATATGGCCGATGCCACCCGCTCCACGGAGGGGATGGTCCAGTTCGCCAAGGAATCTCCCAAGACCGAGTTCATCATCGGGACCGAGCAGGAGATGCTCTACCGTCTCCGAAAGGAATGTCCGGACAAGACCTTCTACTCCGTTCCCGGGGCGGTCTGCCCGACCATGAAGCTGATCACTCTGGACAACATCCTGGCGGCCCTGGAGTCGATGTCCCCCGAGGTCATCCTGGACCCGGTGCTGATGGACAAGGCACGTAAGCCCCTCCAGCGCATGATGGATGTGGGTCGCGGGGATTAACAGAATTCTAGTGGGCATTCTTACCCACCTTTTTCATTTTCATCAAAGGAACGATCGTCATCGTGGATGGACACGCCATCATGGCCGGACCCCCCTTGATTGATCGGTTCATTTTTGACAAGTGTCCCCATACAATTCGAAGCCGATGGTTCCACTTAGTGGAGTAGCGAAAAAAATAGGAAAAGGGGTTTGGGAAGGATTTATGGCCTCTTGTACCCCGGGGGTACCTGGTACTGGTACTTGTCGTTCTTTCTGCGGGAGCGGCGGCGCAGGGCCACCACGGTCACCAGGGATATGCCGCACACCACGCCCACTCCGACCAGCAGGAGGACGACCATCACGGGATTGATCTCCCCGACGATGCTCAGCTGGAACGCTCCGGCTTCGAAGGTTGGATCATGGACGATGTCCTCGCCGGCCGGGTAGATGTACCCGCCGATCACGGCGATGCCCCTGACCTCCCCATCCTTGGGCTGGTCGAAGTCTTTCACCTTATTGATGTTGTCACCGGCGTGGATCTGGTAGTACATCTGGGCCTCACTGCCATCCACCGTGACGTTGCTGACCCAGGTGAGCTGACCCACCCGCTGCCAATTGTCGCGGTACTCGATCTTGTTCTTGGCCACTTTGGTCGAGTGGTCCGGAGCACCGGTCGAGGTCTCATTGGTGCCGGCCGGTTCGTATTGCATCGTTCCGGCCCCGTTCGCTATGTTCGAATCCAGGAACTGGGCGGACATCCACTTCTGGACAATCTCCGGGATGAAGGTGCCCATGAACACTATGTTCTCGAGCATCAGCTTGGAGGTATTGCTCTGAGCAGTGTAGTCCCAACCATTGATGATGTGGTCATACTTGAACGCCGCGTTGACCGATGTGCCCGTGTAGTTCTTGGCCTCGGCCGGCTTGGAAGAGATGATCTGGTTGTTCCCGTTGATCTTCACATCGTACCACGGAACAGAGGCCTCCATCTGCTTGGCAGAGGCATCGATGTGGAAGACGAACTCGACCTTGGACACGACCCCGTCATCGATGGTCCCGGCCCGAGAACCGTCATCATTGGTGGCCGGCTGGTCATCCCAGACCTTGGTGTACATAAGGTCGGTGGCGGTGAGGGCGAAGTCGAAGTGCTTGGTCCCATTGGCCTCGTCGATCACCGTGGTGATGTCGCCCACCGACCAGGCCGCATTCTTCAGATCGATGGTCTTGTATACGGGCTCCACCGCCCAGATGCCGAAGTTGTCCAGGGAGCGGTTCCCATAGAAGTCGAAGACCCCGTTACCGGCCCCATAGCGGCCACCGTGACCGTCAGGAAGACCGGTATCATTGAACTCTATCAGGGCGTCGAGCTGCTGGAAGAAGACCGTCAGCACCGGTATGGGCACCGCCGAGACCATCATGCCGCCGTTCTCGTCGCGCACAGTGGCACCGCCCAGGTACCGAACATAGGCCCCGACCAGGGTGGGGGCGTTGGGATGCTCGGGCGTACCGTAGACGACACCGAACCAGGCGGCATTATCGCCCTTGGTCATGTTCACGGCGACGAAATCGCCGCCACCGAACTCGGTGGTCGTTCCCCGTTCGAGCTGGATCCGGTCGAGGGGGTCCTCTTCCGGAGCGGCGGATGCGATGGAGGCGAGCCCGGTGCTGAGCATCAGGCCGACCAGCGCCATCGCGCATATCGCTGTGAGATTGAATCTCATCAATGTACCTCGCCCTCGTATCCTCGCTAGGGGAGAATATAAACCGAGGGACAAGTCTTGCTGAACTTTGTTTCCTATTCCTTTATATATCTGTATAAAGAGTTCTTCTGGAATGAGCCAGGCGGATATCAGGGCTGTGGACAATCCCATTTCGGCGCTCTTCGATCTTTCGGAGGACGTGAACAACGAGGCCCCCAGGTTCCGCAAGCTGGTCCGTTACGCGTCGGCATTCATCATCATCTGGCTGGTGGTGGACTTCATTCTCATCCTGGCGACCATCCGGGAGAGCCTGCTGGTCGGTGGTCTCCTCATCGCCATCTTCATCCTCGGCCTGGCGACCTTGAGCCTGTTGATGAGCATGAACGATTTCTTCCGCTATTACGTCATGAGGCACCGGGCCATCATGAGCGTTCGGAACGACGAACCGGTCATCCGGGTGCCTGCCGGCCCCACTCCCCCCGCCCGCCTGCTCACCCACCTGCAATCCCGGAACCCCGAGCTGAACTATCTCTACGCACCCAACTATGTTCCCATGCCGGTGGCCGTCCGGGGTCGTTCGGGAACCATCTACCAGCTCGATGCGTACATGACGAGGCATTCCAGCTTCACCTGGTGGCTCATCGGACGAGGATATCCTGGTTATCAGATGTTCATCAAGGTGTTCGATCACGCCCCCCGGCCCGAGGAGCTGATGTGGTTCAAGACCGCAGCGGAGGACATCGCTAGGGCCAAGCGGATGCCCGCCTCCAGGGTCATCGCGCTGTGGCCCCGTCACGACGAGGACGAGCTGTCGGAGGAATCGTATAACCTCCTGATGTCCCAGGTGGTCCGCTCATCCCATCGGGGCAAGCATTTCGCCAGCTCGTTGGAACTGATCATGGAGAACGATGATGGCACATACGAGTTCATTCCCTACATCGCCGATCAGGTCCGTTTCTCGTCCCGATGAGCCCAGTGAGGTAGACCCCGGTAGCGGTAGTGTTCTCTGATCTGTTCTTCATAGATGCTCAGGAAGAACTCGTTGTACTTGCGGACGTAGAGGACCCCGGCCTTGGTGATCACGATCTCATACCGCCCATCCAGCTTTTGCACCCTGACCAGGCCGTCCTGCTCCAGCTGCTCGATGACCTTGTTGGTCATGAAATGGTTCGAGCGGATCTCATGCTTTATCTCTTCCTTGCTGACCCCGGCAGGTCTCTCCGCCAGGACCTTGTCCAGTTTCTCTTCCAGTCCCGGCTGATAGAGATCTATGCCCAGCTCCGAGACTAGCCTATTCAGGGTGAAGCACCCGTAGATCTTACTGTCCTTATAGGTCTTGGACATCCTGGGCCTGGAATCATATCGGTTGGTGCCTAATAAGCGCTATCGTGCCCTTGCAATAGAAAAGAAAATGCTATGGCCATCCAGTCGCACCCGTGTCGATGAAGTGCCTAGGATTATATAACTTGAGTTTTCATAATTAACGATGTTCCCTATGGACGGAAGGGTCTGGGCTGGGCAAACGGGCCTATCGTATGGCCTATCGAATGACGTCCGAATATTATGGCAGGTTTGATGAGATGAAGACTGGCGGCTATGATGTGCTCATGGAGATCAACGAAAGACTGGTGAACCACGCGCTGGCCGCGGCTTTCTACTCCTCGTTCTATACGACCTTCGAAGGAACGGTCGTTCCCAAGGTCAGCGGACCGTTCGGCGACCTCGCCCGGGTCGATTACCATATCGAGCTCAATGAGCCACCCCTCGTTGATTTCATACCAACGGATAGGATGAGGGCCCACCTTAATCTCAAGGCGATCATTAAGGTCATCGGCCGAAAGGTGAGGACGGACGTTTCCGTCGACCTGGTGGGCCGTATGACCCTCGACCCCGTCACCAAGGAGATATCCCTGGAGGTTCAGGAGGTCAGGATCGGTGAGCTTAGGTTCCTCGATCGTTACGAACTTCCGAAGATCGCTCGAATACTGGTCAATGAGGCCATGGTGTTGGCCATCCATTCGAACTTCGTCAAAGGCATGGGGGTCGGGGGACTGAAGGAGCTCAACGTCCCGGTCACCGCCGCGCCGGATATAGTTCACCTGGGGGACGAGATAAAGATAGCCCTCCTGCCGGGCTTTCCGGGGATGACCATCAAGATGCCGTCGATCGAGGTGGAGGTCTCTTCGCTCGTTCCCGCCGAAACATTGGAGGTGAGCGAGATCGATATGGCGGTTTTCCCGGGCTTCTTCGGGGTCATCAGCGATCAGAGCATGGCCCTGGCCATCTCGATGGGGGAGAACGTGGTAGGGGACCCCGCCAGCATCAAGGACTTCACCGAGGGCAATGATCTGGCCATCGGCCTTTCCGAAGTATCATTGAACCGCATCCTGGACCAGGTCTGGACACAGGTACCTAGGGACCTACAGGTGAACGGAAACGTCCCGGTGGACAATGTCCGCGAGCTATTGGACTCCCTTCGGGGGATAGGCGACATGCCCAGTCGGTTCGAGACGCTCGGCCTTAACAAAAAGAACACCGAGATCGAGAAAGCATGGGTCGATTTCTCCGCGACCATCAATCCCGAGAAGCCAAAGGTACGCATGGGCGAGGGCGGCACCTTCGAGATCTATGACACCCGGGCCCAGGCCAAAGCCCAGGCCACGGTGAGAGCGACCGAGATCACCACCATTCGAAAGGGGAGGAGCGCATTCTCCACCATTCTATGGGGCGAGCCCGCGGAGGAGAAACCGCCGGAGACGAAGAAGGAAGAGGTCACGATTTACAACTTTGACTCGGACATCGAGGTTCTGCTGAAGCGTGCGGTCGTAACCTTGCTCGTCGATGATGAAGGGCGTTTGAAGGTCGATGTGACCGATGTGGATTTCTTCCTCGACATTCCATGGCATCTTCCTAAGTTCGTCCTCAATGCCATCAGCAATAAGGTCGAGGAAACCATAAAGAAGGATTTTCCCGCCTTTGACCTGACCGAAATGCTCCAGGACAAACTGGCGTCCATGTTCCCCTTCACTCCGCAGCTGAAGATCGTCAAGGTCTCCACGGAAGGCTCGGAGGCCTTGATCATCGGAAATCTGGAGTTCAAGGAGGTTCCCACGCATATCGTCCCCATCCCGAGCTTCGTGGCCGATTCGAGGACCGCCAACCGGGAGGTTCACCGGGCATCCTGTCCGTCCGTCTGGAAGATCCCGGAGCATGCCCAGGTCGGTTACACTTCGCTCTATGATGCCCTGGCTGAAGGAATGCGGGGGGCGAGGGATTGTCTGCCGGGGTTCCAAAAGGGATTGGCGGAAAAGGAAAAGGCGGTCACGCTCCCCGAGATCGATATTGATCTGGCTCCCCAGCGGGCGGAGAAGGCGGTCTCTGAGGAAGAGATGCTCAAGCCCATCCCCATCATGGAGGTAAATGTCCCGCTGATAGGGGAGACCATTGAGATCCGCTCAGGCGAAGAGACCGCCGATGGAGCTGGTCATGAAATAAAGGGCGAAGAACACCAGGACCGCTCCGCACCCGGCAAAAAGGATACGATACCTCCTACCGGTTAGGAAGTGGCGAGACCGGTTGACCGAGAACGAGACGAACTGGAGCCATCCGAGGTCGCAAGCCAGGTGGACGGCCGCGAACAGCGGCAGCATGATGAGCCCGTACCCGGAGGCGATGCCGATCAGAGAGGCCCCCACCGTGGCCCACCAGAGGAGGAAGTAGGGATTCACCGCGGTTAGGGTGATGCCGGCCGCGAACGGGCCTAGTTTGGAGCCCTGGACCAGCTCACCTTCCGTTTTGGTACGGAGCATGGAAATGCCCATGTAAAGCAGGAAAGCGCCCCCGATGATCCCGATGGCGGCGATGACCGAGGGGTCCTTCAGCACCACCTCGAAACCTAGGAAGATGGCCACCATGAGCGGGATCTCCACGACCGCATGACCGGCCGAGATCTTGAGACCGGCCCGGGGATCCTGGTATCCCTTTGCAACGGTGGTGGCGAAGATCGGTCCGGGCATGATCACTCCGGACAGTGAGATGAACGCCACAATGGCCAGGAACAGCAGGGGATCGGACGTCCCATCCATGGCCCTTTGATGCGAACGGTGTTATTTATCGCTTGGCCATTTGTGTTCAGACCGTTACGGCCTTTCGTAGAACCGCTGCTCCTCCGACCAGGCCAGGGGGGTGACCACGGGACGCTGGTCGTTGGGCAAGGTATCCTCGGTCGGATATCTGCCCTGCCTCTTTTCTACGTATAAAGACATAATGACGATAACAGCTGAACCGAAGCCCAGGACCATTCCCAGGCCTACTCCGATTATCTGAACGGTGATGTTCAGGCCGAACAACGAAGAGGGCATAGGTATTGACCGAAGCTGGTCAGGAATGGTCAATAGCAGCGCGCCCGCACTAAGAAGCTGGCCGATCGCTGACCATCTTTCTAGGAATGTAAGGAGGGTGAACACAATGAAGGTCGATGCCCCGATCGCCAGGACGGCATCATTGCCGGATATCAGGCTGATAGGGGTTACATCCGTTATGGCTAGGGAAACCCCATCTTCTCGAAAAATCACACTGCCCCAGGGGAGGAGGAGGGAGACCACCCCGATGATGGCACCGATGATGCGGCACTCCGTGGTGGCATCGTTCCTAAACCTTCGGATCAGAAAGCCCTTTAGCTTCCCTCCGCTCCCTCTTCCTTTATCATCTTTCGGAACCAGCCGATCCTCCCCGGCAGAGGGAGGGCCGTGTGAAATAATAACCCTAGTGCCCGGTCCTTTGGTGGATGGTGCAGTCCCGGCTGATCATCAGGGTCATGGTGTTGCGGACCCCCGGCAAGGACCGCACGCTCTTCATCAACGTCGCCTCCAGGCCGTCCATGGTCGCCGCCGTGAGGATGGCCACGACATCGTAGACGCCGTAGACCAGGTAGGCTTTCTCCACGCCCCCGAGAGAGCAAACGCTGTCGGTCACCTCCTGCTCCTTCCCTATGTCGCAATTGATCAGCACGACGGCGCTGGGCATCGCATTAGGAGTTGGTTCCCCACCTAGTTCTACTTTTCCCGGCAGTCTGAAATAGGTCCATGGCCCTCGCGTCGAAGGGAGGGAATCGCCCTCGGTGATGAGAAGAGGGTCAGCAGATCCGCAAGGAGATGATGAGACCTTCAATACTGATGGGGGCCCCTCTCACTTTTCGACCGGCTTATCGAGGAAACAATCCTTCCGCAGGCACCGCCAGGCGATGTCCAACATTAACAGGGTGCCGATGGCGACCAGCGCCAGGGCGACGACCCAGGAGTAGGCGAAGTCCAGCCCGGGGCCGCCTTTCTCCAAGCCCTGACCGAACAACAAGGCGGCGAACATGGGGACGAGGCGCAGGGCGATATCCTTGTGGCGGACCGCCCAGACCGAGAAGAAGACGAAGGGCAGGATATAGTAGCCAAGGCGGATCATGGGGTAGACGGTCAGGAACAGGACCGTGGAGAGCATCGCTCCCCGCCAGATGTCCAGCTTCCAGCGGTGGACCAGATAATAGGAGATACCTAGTACCAAAACGGTCAGGCCAGCACCGAACGTGCCCGGAAGAGCCAGGCCTCCTTTTCCCACCAGGTTGATGATGGACATGCCCGCGCTCCCCTCCCCGCTCCTTCCCAGCAGATAGTACGAAGGAAAGTTCAGGAACTCGATGGGGCAGACCAGTAGAAAGGGCAGGGCGATGAGGGCCGAGGTCAACGCCACGACCCCTATGTTCCTCAAACGCTCATTCCGGCCATTTAGCTTGATCAGCGTCACCGGGTAGATGATCACCGGGAGGAACTTGGTCCAGAACCCTACCGCCACCGCGACCGCGGACCACTTCTTCAGGCCGTTGAGCATCAGCAGGACCGGCAGTATATAGAAGAACGCCACCAGCGGCTCGTCCTGGATGCCCCAGGTCGCGTCCTGAACGGCATAGGGGCACACGATGACCAGTAGGGCGGCGAGGAAAGCGCCATACTCATCCCAGCGGCGCATGATGAGGTACAGACCCAGGCCGGTCATGATGGGGAACAGCGAGAAATAGATCTCGTAGGCCCACCAATCGCCGCCCGCTATCTGGGCCGGTACCAGGATGTAGTTGATGAGCGGCGGTGACTCGATGTCCAGGTCTCGATAGATGATGCCCCCATTGAGGATCAAGCTGGTCCTTTCCTGGTAAATGGGCAGGTCCGGGGTCGGTCCGAAGGAGGAGTTGAGCCACGGCCTTATGACCAGGCCGTCGGCGACGATGAACGAGCCGTATACGAGCGCTCCCACCGCCAGTAGGACCAGGATTCTCTGCAGATGGGTCAGATTTCGTAGGCGGGTGTTCTTCCTCTTGAAAACGTTATCGGCCATTATCTCGGTGCTCCCGTTCCACGAATCCCCAGTGACCCAGCGCTAGAATGCCATATCTGCGCGGTTTTATTTGAGGGTATGGAGGGCTGCGGAAGGGGACAGTAACTATAATCTGTCCCACCCCCATCCTGGGCGGGATGCACCAGGCACTTTCGGTGCGGTGCCACATTGGTCTATATACTACTGCAATTTCATTGCATCAGAAAAAATGACGGTGACCAGAGCAGATCGGTGAACGGATGAAAGGGTTGGATAGGCCGGTGGAGACAATGGCGTTCGTGGTCCTGGGGGAACCATCCCCCGAGGGGAGCACCAAGGCGTTCTACATCAAGAAGCTCAACCGGACGGTCACCACCCACCAGAACCAGAAGAGCCTGGAGGCCTGGAGGAACCGGGTCGCCACCGAGGCCCAGCGGGTTCTCGAAGGGAGGCAGTGGGTCGCCGACTGTTGCTCGGCCTATATCGTGGACGTGGAGTTCGTTCTCTCCCGACCACCCTCGGTCCCGGAGCACAAGCGCAGGCACCCCATTGTCAAGCCGGACATCGACAAGCTGGTGCGTGCGGTGAACGATGCCCTCACCGGCATATTGTTCGTGGACGACTGCCAGGTCGTCGCCATGACCATTTCCAAGGACTACAGCGATGATCGGCGCCCCGGGGCCTATATCGTGGTGTCCCGCTATCCGAACCAGACCGAGAGGCCGAAACGGAGCAAGAAGAAGGGCGCCGAGAAGGTGGCCCCGCCGGACGATTGCACCAGTGACGATCCTCGGGACGATTAGATCGGTCTGATCTTCTCCGCTTTTTGGACACGGAGATAGGAGCCGATGAGCAGCGCCGCCGGGTACATGATCTCCTCCTCCATGCGGGCGTGGTCGGTCAGCGCATCGGCGAACGCGACGTAGTCATCGCGACCTTCCCTTTCTGCGCTGGCGGCGAACAGGTTCGAGGCCTTGGCGATATGGACATGGTCCTCCAGCATACTGGCGATCTCTTCCCGAAGGCGGTCGGTCATGGCGATCACCTCATCGACCTCCGCTAGGGACCCCGTTCCACTAACCGACAACAGGCCCAGGGGTGGAAGGGCGAACTCCTCCTCTCGTCTGAAGTGGGGGAATACCTTATCGGCCAATCTCCTGGCGGATTCACCGAGCTGACCCGGTTCTTCGACCGCCCGTTCCAGGATCGAGCGGAGCTCATGATGCTCTTTTTCAAGAGAAGAGGGGATTGTCATGTTCGGTCCTCACCCATCAATAGGCGGCCGAGAGTGGTATAACAGTTACGGAAAAATGAGAGAAGGAAGGAGTTTATGGGACCAGCCGAACCCGGTCCCTCGGGAACAGGATGGTCTCTCTGATGTTAGGCAGGTTGAGCATCTTCTGCACCAGCCTCTCGACCCCCACGCCCCAGCCGCCGTGCGGAGGCATGCCGAACTGGAACGCGTCGAGATAGAAACGGAAGGACTCCGGGTCCAGCCCCTTCTTCTGCATGCGTGCCACCAGATGGTCGTAGCGGTGCTCCCTCTGCCCGCCCGAAGAGATCTCCTGGCCCTTGTAGTCGAGGTCGAACGAATAGGAGTACGGGGTCCCGTCCTTTTCCATGATGTAGAACGGCTTGGCCTCTTCGGGATACTCCACGATCCAGTACATGTCGTATCCTTTCTCCTTCATGACCTCTCCGAGGGCCTTTTCACCCTCGGTCCCCAGGTCGTCGCCCAGCTTGAGGTTCATGCCGGTGCTCTGGACCATCTCCACCGCGTCCTTGTACTCGATGATCGGGTAGGGGGCCTTGGGCACCGATATGGTGGTATTAAGGACCTCCAGCTGCGCCTTGGCCCTGGCCTCCACGCCGCTGATGACCGACTGGGTGCATCGTTCGATGACGGCCAGCACGTCGTTCATCGAATCGATGAAGGCCATCTCGCCGTCAAAGGAGATGAACTCCGAGACGTGCCGGGCGGTATCGGACGGCTCGGCCCGGAACGCGGGTCCGATCTCGAAGATGCGGTCCAGTCCGGTCGACATGAGCATCTGCTTGTACAGCTGCGGAGACTGGGCCAGGTAAGCGGTCTTGTCGAAGTACTTCAACTGGAACAGGGTCGCTCCCCCCTCGGCCCCGGAGGCCACGATCTTGGGGGTGAACACCTCCACAAAGCCTTCGTCGATCAGGAACTGGTCGATGAGATTGAGCGCCAGCGATTTGATCTCGAACACCGCGCGGATCTCCGGCTTCCGCAGGTCCATGAACCGGTGATCGAACCGGGTGTCCGCCTCCACGTTCACTTTGTCCACCACGCCCATGGGCAACGGACACGCCGCCGTGGAGAGGACCTCGATGTTGGATGGAATTACCTCCACCCCGCCCTTGACCTGGTTGGCGCTCTTGGCCGTACCGGTCACCTTGACCACCGACTCGCGGGCCAGGGACGTCAGGGCGGTCATCACCTCAGGCGCGATCTTCTTCTTGGGGGCTGTGATCTGAACGGTCCCGTAACGGTCCCTGATGATGAGGAACGATATCCCACCCAGGTTCCTTATCTCCTGGGCCCAGCCCTTCACCACGACCTCCTTCTCCGCGTCCGCCGTAGAGAGGGACCTGGAATTGCGCAGCGTCGATTCGCTCATTCGATTACCGGGCCGAGGATGGCCTGGAGCACTATAAATGTGATGGGAGCGCCGGCCGGTGCCGGACGCTCACCACTATGATTCTTTCACTCTGCCGGTCCTGACCTACAGCCCAACGTCCCGTTGTTCAGGCCGCACTGGAATTGACATGGGCCCAAGCTACGCTCTTTTCTTAACCGTAATTATTATAGTTGGTCGATTGCCAATAGTCGTTATCATGACCGTCAACGTCGAAATCGACCAGGAAGGCTGCATCCAGTGTGGCCGATGTTATAATGACGAATGCCCCGAAGTGTACAAGGAGGGCGAGGACGGCACATCGGAGATCGTTGAAAAATTTCGTGTTGGTGGAGATACGGCCAAGGGCAAGTTACCGGACGAAATGTTCGATTGCGCGACCAAGGGTGCGGAGGCCTGTCCCGTAACGGTCATCACGGTCAGCAAGTAGATAATAAAGTGTTACATGCTGGAGCGTGAGCAACTTTATTGATGGGGAACCTGGATTTAACCCTAGAACTATTTATATGGAAAGCAATATTTCGAGCGTATACTAAGGGGAAAGTCAATGTCAGACAGGGTAACTGTATCAGTTATCAAGGCCGACGTCGGTTCGGTCGGCGGCCACGCCCGCCCTCATCCGTTGATGATGACCAAGTGCGAGGAACGCCTCGCCGACGGCCTCAAGGCCGGTACGATCGATGATTTCTATGTCACCCGTGTAGGTGACGATATCAACCTGTTCCTAGCCCATACCAAGGGAGAGAACAACCGCGACATTCACGGCCTCTGCTGGGAAGCGTTCATGGACGCCACCAGGGAAGCCAAGCGGATGAAGCTCTATGCGGCCGGTCAGGACCTCCTGACCGATGCGTTCTCCGGCAACGTTCGCGGCGCAGGACCCGGAGCGGCGGAGATGGAGTTCAAGGAAAGGGGAGCCGAGCCGATCGTGTTCTTCATGGCCGACAAGACCGAGCCGTCCGCATATTCGCTTCCGCTTTGCAAGACCTACATGGACCCGTTCACGACGACCGGACTGGTCATCGACCCGAGGGCCCACGAGGGCTTCAATTTCGAGATCGTCGATGTCTGTGACTCCAAGAAAGTGGTCATGTCCAGCCCGAACGAGACCTATGATATGTTGACCCTGCTGGGAGACACCACCCGCTACGCCATCAAGAAGATCTGGTCCAAGGACCCGGATATCGGCATCGGCGCGGTCGTCTCCACCGAGAAGCTCAACATATCCGCTGGTAAATATGTCGGCAAGGACGACCCGGTGTGCGTATGCCGCGCCCAGAGCGGTCTCCCGGCGGTCGGCGAGATCCTCCAGCCCTATATGTTCCCGGCACTGGTCTCCGGCTGGATGAGAGGCTCCCACTACGGCGGCTGGTATCCCTGCTCGGTGGCCGATTCGGACCCGACCTACTTCGACGGTCCGCCCCGCATATGCGCGGTAGGGCTGCATATCAGCAACGGCAAGTTCCAGGGTCTTGAGAACCCCGGCTCGGCGCCCGGTCACCACGTCCCGCTGGACTACTTCGCTGGCGGTTGCTGGGATGAGGCCAGGAAGGGTGCGGTCAAGGCATCCATCTACATGCGCCGCCACGGCCCCTTCATGCCCGCTGTGCTCGGTCCCGAGGAGATGGAATACACCACCCGCCCGGCCGTGCTCAACAAGCTGAAGTCAAGGATGGTAAAGCTTGAGTAAGATGCGAACCCCGGTCGTCATCGTCAACTTCAAGGTCTATGCCGAGGTCGAGGGCCCCCGATCCGTGGCCCTGGCCGATGCTTGCCAGGAAGTGTCCGATGACACGGGCATAACCATCGCGGTCTGTCCTCCGATGACGGAGCTGGCCGCGGTGGCCAAAGCGGTCACCGTACCGGTCTTCGCTCAACATGTCGATGCCCGGAAACCCGGAGCATCCACCGGTTGGACGACCCCTGAGCTGGTCAGGGCATCGGGTGCGGTGGGAACGTTGCTCAACCATTCAGAGCACCGCATGGTCCTGGCCGATCTGGCCTTGGCCGTGGAAATGTGCAAGGCCACCGGTCTGGGCACCTGCGTATGCACCGACACCGAGGCCACCTCAGCGGCCGCGGCCTCCCTGGACCCCGATCTTATAGCCGTCGAACCCCCCGAGCTCATCGGCGGGGACATCTCGGTCACCGATGCCAATCCGGAGATTGTATCAAAGGCGGTCGCCGCAGTGCGGCGGATAGACGAGGGGATAGGCGTTCTCTGCGGCGCCGGAATAAAGAACGGCCACGATGTCAAGAAGGCCGTCGAACTAGGTGCGGTCGGTGTCCTCCTGGCCTCCGGTGTGGTCAAGGCCAAAGAACCCAGGAAGGTCCTGGCCGACCTGGTGCAATATCTTTGAACGTTCTCTTGGTCTACCTGTAGCAGGCGGTTCTATCACCCCTTCACGACGGTAGCCGTGTCGATGAGGGGCCTGCCGATGTTGGTCCTGCTAGTGATAGTTCTCCCCACTCTCCCGCCTGCGCCCTCATCCACATCCATGCCGGAGGAATCCTTCGGTTCCCTCGTCCAAGATCACACCACTGTTCGGTCCTCTCCGGCCGTTCGATTGCTGATGGAGGAGATCTGCCCTGGCCATCCGACCGAGTATGTGATCATCACCAATGGGGGGGACGACCTCTCGGTCCGCGGATTGACGGTCTCCGATGGGGAAGGCAATGTCACCGTTCTCGCCGATATGCTGCTGCCAAGAGGGGGATCGTTCGCCTTGGCGGGCGATCGTTCGCTGTTCCTGGCCCTCTATCCCGAGATCCTGTGCCTGGAGAAGGGCAGCGCGAACCTCTCCTGGGGCGGCCGCTTCACCCTGGCCGATGCGGGGGATGAGGTCTTGCTGCTCTCCCCAGATGGTTCGGTGCTCGACGTAGCGATCTATGGGGGCTCCACCTACGTGGGCGCCGGGTGGAGCGGACCGGCATTGGGGGTGATCTCCAAATCCCATGTCCTGGTGCGGTCCGGTACCGATGCCGATAAGGCCTCAGATTGGAGCATCGAACCCCCGGGACGGTCCGATTTTTCGGTGGAGTCGTTCGAGGCCATCGTCGAGCCGTTCTCGGCCCCCGAGAACGCCGCGGAACGATTGCTGCGGGAGATCGACCTGGCCTCCCGAAGCGTGAACTGCTCGGTCTACGAGATGACCGATCCGGCGATCGTGAACGCACTGGCCCGATGCTCCCGCCGGGGCCTGGAGGTCAATGTGCTGATCGAAGGGCAACCCGTCGGGGGGCTGTCCAATGCTTCCCTCCAGGCCATCGCGACCCTGCAGGCGGCGAAGGTGGAGGTCAAGGAGATGCGCTCCGCGGACTCGTACAAGCGCTATGATTACCTCCATGCCAAGTACATGGTCCTGGACGGCAGGCGGGTCGTGGTCATGTCCGAGAACTGGGGGGTCGGACTTAACAACAATCGGGGATGGGGCGTATGCATGGATGGCACAGGGGTCGCCCGCTATTACGATCGGGTGTTCGATGCCGATTTCTCTGGCCTTCTGGACGTTGAGACCCCGGTGGTCAATGCTCCCACCCTACCACCCATGGAATCGGTGCCGGGCAGCCTCGATGATCTGGTCCGATTTCGATGCGAGGTCACCACACTCCTGTCCCCGGACTATTCCGGGGCGGCCCTGCATGCACTGATCGACGGCGCCAGGGAAAAGGTCCTGGTGGAGCAGATGTCGATCGACAAGGATTGGTTGTCCGGTCCCGGTCTGGTGGCCGATCTGATATCCGCGGCCGCTCGGGGGGTAAAGGTCCGTTTGTTACTGGACACCTCCTGGGGCGGTGGCGATAATGGGATGGTGGCCGAGGCCCTGAACAAGCTCGCGGCGAAGAACGGTCTGGACCTGGAGGCCCGGTTGATATCGGAATATCATGACCTCTCGGTCATGCACAACAAGGGCCTGATCGTGGATGACCGGGCCGTCATTTCTTCGATCAATTGGGGCGACAGCGCCATCAACGAGAATCGGGAGGCCGGCGTGATCGTCGCATCACCCCAGGTGGCCGAACATTTTGCGAGGCTGTTCTGGCAGGATTGGAACATCGATCCCTTTCCGCCCCAGGCGGTACTGCCCTGGACCTATCTGCTGCTCAGCCCGGGCGAACCAGCTTTCCTGGACGGCAGCGGCTCCACCGACAATGCCGGGTCACTGTCCTTCGAATGGGATATCAATGGGGACGGGTCCCCCGAGAACAGTTCAGCGTCCTGGGCTGCTCGTTTGCCGGCGGGCAACAACACCATCGTCCTCACCGTGCGGGACCGGGGCAATAATACGGCCACGGCGACCTGCTGGGTGGAGGTATCGCCAATGGTCTCAAAGAACGGGGATCCGCTGATCCTGGCGCTCATGGCCTTGTCGGTCCCGGTCCCGGTGGTGATAATCCTATTGAAAAAGATTATCCGGGTAAAGAGATATTGATAATCCGTTGTACCTGAGAGGTTTCTCCGTTGCCGACCTTTCCTCGGTCTACGATCTGGCATGCTACACCTTGAGCGAGAGGTATGATCCCAACCTCTTCACCACGATCTCTGCGTCCTGGCCGGAGGGGTTCACCGTCGTTGAAAGCCCCTGGGGCATCAAGGCCTTCCTGCTGGGGATCATGACCTCTCCCGTACATTCCAGGGTCCTGATGCT
This sequence comes from uncultured Methanomassiliicoccaceae archaeon, assembly GCA_964477865.1. GTDB lineage: Archaea > Thermoplasmatota > Thermoplasmata > Methanomassiliicoccales > Methanomassiliicoccaceae > UBA6. Next base: position 15,974 of record CAYZEV010000019.1, read on the forward strand.
GGCCGTTTCTCCGGACATGCGAAGAAAAGGGGTCGGGACCATGCTGATGGAGCGCTTCCTGGAGGAGAGCATAAAGAAGGGGGCCAAGGTCCTCACTCTCGAAGTACGGAAGGGCAACATGGCGGCGATGGAGTTCTATAAGAAGTTGGGGTTCCAACCGATCGACGTGATCGAGGGTTATTATAACGATGGCGAGGACGCCTACCAGATGCAAATGTTCGTATGACCTAGTGGTAGGCCTGGTCGTCCCGCATGTGCTCGTTCCAGAAATAGTACGGGGAGCGCTCCTTCTGGGCCGAGGATATGTCCGTTCCCAGGCCTTTCATGTAGGTGCCGTAACGCTCGCGGACCTGCTCCTCCGCGGTCCGGCTCCTCTTATGCGCCAAGGCCACATGCCGTTCGTCGATCACTGGGTCACCGATGGCGACGGCCAGGTCGCCGGCGGAGCGTATGAGGCCTCCCAGCTCGCGCAGTCGAAGGGTCAGGGCGTTCTCTTTGCCGTCCATGAGCCTGGCGCGGACCTTGGCCTCCTTTATGATGGCGTCGACCGCGGCCCGAGTGGCATGCGGTATCTTCCCGTCGGTGTTGATCTCCTGGGCGATGAACTGGGCGATGCGGGCCCGGTTGAGGTCGTTATCCTCCATGAAGGTCTCGACCAATACCTCGTACCCGTCGCCGTTTATCCTCGATCGGAGGGGAGAAAGCACCTGCTCCAGGTCCTGGATGTTGCACGCCCCGACCAGGATGAAGTTGGCCGGGACCGCGTCGACCTTGACCGATGCACCGGCCGACTGGGGATTGCGTCCCGAGATCGGCGCGCGCTTCTCCTGCATCGCGGTGAGGATCAATCGCTGTATGGCGCCCAGATGGGATATCTCGTCCAGGAAAAGGACGCCCTCGTGGGCCTCGTGAACGGCACCGGCGATAACTCGTTCGTAGGGCTGGGTGCCCAGCGATGCATGGCCGCCGAATGGGTCGTGCCGAACATCGCCGAGCAGTTCCGTTTCCGATGCGCCGGTCGCCAATATGAAAGGATTGCGGTCCAGCGGCACAAGGACCTTGCGGGGGCGTTGCTTTTCGAACTCCCTACGCCTTTCTAGCGCGCCCTGGTCCAACACCCTGATCATCTCGCCGGCCCGTTCGAAGACCACGACCTCTTCCTTGTCAAAGCGCTTGCGGGTGGTGGTGACCTTCTCCTTACCGGCGTTGAGGCCGGGGGCGGCCCCGGCCATCGATTCCATGAGGTTACCCAGCAGGTCCCCGAACGGGTTGCCCGGTTGAACTCCGGTATCGAGCTTGGGTTTCTCACACTTGGGGCAGGTTCGCTCCGAGGGTGAGGAATAGGTCCCGCAGTTGCGGCACCGGTAAGCGAGCCTTTCGGCCACATTGGGCGGGGCGACCTGGGGCTCTATTAGTTCTCCTTCCGCCCCTCCCCTGGTCTCCCTTTCTCTGAGGATCTCATCCTCGCGCTTTACCTCCACCAGGGGCCGTTCGGGGTTCTCCGGGTTATGAACGATCCGGATCTCCTCCCGGGGCTTGGGAAGGTAAAGGGCGAGGGCCTGGGCGATCATGGACTTTCCAGTGCCCGGCGGGCCGACCAGCAGCAGGTGTCTCCTCTGTTTGGCCGCTATCCGCGCGAGCTCCACTGCTTCATCTTGCCCAATGACCCTTCTAAGGGGGTCCTTCGGGATGGCGATATCTGCGGTGGTGGTGATGGACCGAAGGTCCAACTCCTTCTGGATGTCCACTTTTTCGCTCATTCGTTCAGGTCGTCCTTGGTCCAGATCTCCACCGCGGCGGGCTGCTTGGTGATGTTGCCCATCTTGGTGCCCACGATGGTGGTGATCTTGTTGTCAGCGGCGATGTCCAGGATCCTCTGGGTGATGATCCCATCGAACACCACTGCGCTCACTCCCTTTCCGTTGGCCTTCAAGGTGTTGACCAGTTCTCTGACCGGTACTTCCTTGACGACCTCTCCGGCCGGGTCCAGTATCCGGGCCTTGGAGGTGGCGGCCAGCTCGTTGATGATGGCCTTGTAGCGCACCTGGGCCTCGGACAGTCTCTTGGTCGGCTCGGCCTCGACCGGTTCCGGCTCGTAGGATGGTTCCGCGCTCTTCTCGGGCAGGGCTGCGACCGGTTCGGGGGCGGGAAGCTCCTTTGCCGGTTCGCGCTGCTCCTTGGGTTCGCGGGACTCGCGCGGCTCCCGGCGGTCCTTGCGGTCCCGGGGCTCGCGGTGGGGGCGCTCGGAGGGTCTTTCCTGAGATCTCTCGGAGACCTTTTCCTGGGCGCGCTCGGAGACCCTCTCCTGAGGGCGTTCCTGCGCTCGCTCCGGCGCTCTCTCCTGAGGGCGCTCTTGAACCCGCTGCTCGACGGGCGCTTCTTCCTTGGGTTCGCGGGTCTCGCGGAAATCCCTCTCCCTTTGCTGCTCGCGGGGCTGCTCTCTGGCAGCGCGCTCCTCGCGGGGCTCGGGGGCAGGCTTGCCGTTCTCCGTGGACATGCCGTACATCTCCATGAACTGCTCGCCCGGGATCTTGTTCCGGAGGCACTTCATTATCTGCTTCTGGGTGAGCTCCTCGACCTCCATGCCGCGCGGGGCACGGGCAACGAAGTCGACCTCGGCCACCTGGAACAGTTCGCGGAGGATGAGTTCGCCGCCCCTGTCGCCATCGACGAAGGCGGTGATGACCCTCTCCTTGCTGAGGTCCATGACCGTCTTCGGGACATTGGTGCCCTCCACAGCGATGGCATTCTTGATGCCCGACTTGAGCAGGTTCAGTACGTCCGACCTTCCTTCCACGACGATGATGGCGTCGCTGTCAGTGACGTTCGGACCAGCTGGCAGGCGCTCCTTACCGTAGTGGATTATCTCCTCAGTCTGAACGCTCTGACGGACGCTTTCGGTCAGATCGATGCCGGAGGTCTTGGACTGCTTTATCAGCTCGGTGAGCAGCTCCTTGGCCCGGTCGATGATCTTCGACCTCTTGGTTATCCGGACATCTTCAATGCTCAGTACGTTTATCTTGGCCTTGCACGGCCCCACGCGGTCGATGGTCTCTAGCGCGGAGGCCAGAATAACGGTCTCAACTTGATCAAGACTTGACGGTATGAGGACCTCGCCGTCGGACTTGCCTTGCTTGGAGCTTACCTCGACCTCGATGCGGCCGATACGGCCGCTCTTCTGCAGGTCTCTAAGGTCCAGCTCGTCGCCCAGCAATCCTTCGGTCTGTCCAAAGATCGCACCTACCACGTCCGGCTTCTCGACGATGCCGTCAGCTTGAAGCCTGGCTTTTATCATGTACTTGGTGGTGCTGGGATCGATGTTCATATGGTTACACCTCTTTGATCTCTAGAAAACGACGTCCATATGGCCGAAGTGCACGCTGACCTATCGAACTTCTTTGCCCGGTAGACTGTCCAGTATCGACCGCACAGTACCTATTAATGGCCTTTTACCTCTCGCTGTCAAGCGAGATGTTATGATGATAGTGAGCATGAAATCAGTCTAGTGAGGAAGTCGTTTCGTCCCCGATAGGGTCCAATGTTGTTTATAAACCTTTCTGGGGCAGTATGGTCTTTTAGATTACCAATATCAGCCCAGATAGGCATTAGCCAGCTATCGGTCAGCCGCCCGATGCCACCTTGATGATATTGATCGTTTCTCCGTCGATGAGCGGCTCATCGATGGGGATGGGCATCCGGCCTCTGATGACGATGTGAGCGTCCGGTAATAGTCTGAGCGCATCGAGAACATCCTGGGGAGTGGAGGTGTCGGATACCTCGACGACCTCCTCGTTCTTCGCCATCCGCACCCGAACCCTCATCTGCCCTCGTATGTGCTAGTGGGACAATATTCTTTCCATCAGTCCTTCGAACGACTAAAAGGGCTTAGCGGCCCCTGAACGGACGATCGTCATGATCAAACGATAAGGGGTCATATCCTTATGCTCGATCAGGCCAGGCGCGGGCTCTGCCAGGCGCGTCATAGGCGGGGACGTTGGTTTCCCCTAATGATTAATACCGTCGATTGGAAAGGTGGCCGTGGTTATAATGGCCGATGCAAAACAATTCACCTGTGCCTGCGGATGGACAGTGATATCTCCATTGGGGGAAGATGACGCCCTCAAGCACGCCCAGATGCACGCGGACGAATATCACTCCGATATGAGCAGGGAGAGGTTGAGAAGTTCCATAAAGACCGTCCAAATACCGCAATCAAGGTTGATGTGAGCAGTCACCGAGGCAGTGCTTTCCGCCCGAGCTGGTGCCCTACTTTCCATAGATGCCCTGTTGTTCCGGCCATAAAAAAAGTCGGTCGGTCCTCTCTGCAATCGTCATCACCACTCCCACTAACGAGGGAGCGGGAGAAGCAAATGGTTTATATGGGGTCAGGGTTTTGCCATATCCGACGCCGAGGTAGTCTAGCCCGGTAAGGCGGTGGCCTCGAATTAACCATCGAGGTTACCGAGCAAGCCACTGACGGTCTCCGTCACGGGAGTTCGAATCTCTCCCTCGGCGCCATCTTTCCTTCTCATTTTTCGAAGAGCGTGGTCGTTGCCCACATGGCCATGATGTCTCGCCATTGTCTGGTATCGAGTTGACAGTGCTGTCGTCGTTAGCGTGGTCATCGCCGAGATAGCGGTCGCCAGCCTCCTGGTCCTTCGTCGAAAGGAAACCTAAGAAACCACTTCCAAAATCCATTCTCTTGTTTTCTTATTCTCCAGATAATAATAACTAATGATATGGTGGTCAGGCAGAGGCCAGCATAAGTGGGATGCATGACCATTACACCCGAAAGGTTCGAGAATCGCCATAATCTGATACTGCTGGTCGTATGTCTGGCGGCCTTCATGGGCTCGTTGGATGTAAGCGTGGTCCTGATCGCGCTTCCCTCTATCACGGATTATTTCGATGCTACGACCTCGATTTCCACCTGGATCGTCCTGAGCTACGGGCTTGTGATGACAAGCTTCATGCTCATCTTCGGCAAGCTGAGCGACCGTTTCGGTTTCCGCAACATCTTCCTTGTTGGGTTCGTACTTTTCACGATCTCTTCGTTAATGTGCGGATTGGCCGGCAACATCATCGAACTGATCATCTTCCGCGGGGCACAGGGTTTGGGGGCAGCTATGCTCGCCGCCCTCGGCCCGGGCATGGTGTCGACCTATTTTCCAGAGAAGAAGCGGGGCACCGGCCTGGGGTATGTCACGACCTTTGCATCGCTCGGCCTAGCCGTCGGCCCGGTGGTCGGAGCCCTCCTGGTCCAACACATGGACTGGCGGTGGATATTCCTGATCAACGTCCCGATAGGCGTGGCCGGCCTGATGGTGGCCTTCTTGGTGATCCCTCGGGTGGTCATCGACCGTAAGAAACCTTTCGATATCCTCGGAGGGGCATTGGCCTTCCTCATGCTCCTGAGCATCGTGCTCTGCCTTAACATGGGAGAGGAGCTGGATTGGACCTCTCCGATAATTCTGCTCAGCGGGTCGGCCGGTGTGATCTTCGCATGGATGTTCACCCGGCATCTGAGACGGTCCAAGAACCCCCTGCTGGACGTGGCGCTGCTAAACAACAGGAGCATCAAATGGGCCAACTGGTCGTCGCTCATTGTCCTGGCCACCGGCTCAGGAGCATTTGTTCTGCTCCCCTTCTATTTCCAATATGTGAAGGGATGGGACATAGAGCAGACCGGGTTCGCGCTTATGGTGCCGGCCCTGGCCATGGTCTTCGCCGGACCTATCGCCGGATACCTCTCGGACCGTACGGGGTGCCGCAGGATCTGCGCTTTGGCCTGTGTACTCACCGGAGTGGGGTTCCTGGCCCTGTCGATGTTCCAGGCGGATACGTCGATACTATTCATCGTGACCGGGCTGATAATCCTCGGTTTCTCATTGGACATGTATCTGGCCCCCAATCACTCCCTGGTCATGGGCCATACGCCGGAGGATTCGAAGGGCGCTTCCTCCGCTCTGATGATGACCATGCAGGACACCGGCGAAGTGATGGGGGTGGTGATCTTTGAGACCGTGTTCTCACTGTTCATCATCTCGAACGGACCGTACGAACCACTGGAGAACTCGTCGGCGAGCGACCTGATCCCTGGGTTCCAGGTCGCATTCATCGTCGGTATAGTTTTCAGCCTGGTAGCCTTGTTCTTTATATTCATGACCAAAGACGTCACGAAGGTCCCCTCCGTCCCGTCTGAAGGTTCCACCAGAGATGATCTCGTGAAAGGGGTCTGAGGATCAGCGGCTGACCGAGTACTTGATCACGCCTTTCCCCCACACCTGCTCCTGCAGGCGATTGGCGAACTCTTCCATCTTCTGAGGGTAGTCCTCACCGAAATCCTGCCTCACGAAGGTCTGGGCCTGGTCGAAGAGGGCCAAGTCCCGATCGGAATCCATGAGGTTCTCTATGGCCGGGAAAACGAAGTCCTCCTCTTCCTTGATGTGCTCCCTCATATGAACCACCAGGTCGAGGCAGTTCTGGGCCAGGGGCCCCGGGTTCCAGGACGCGACGTTGGCGGCAATGGCATCGGCGAACGACCTGGCCTTGCGATGGTCGGCGATGAGGTCGGGGATCATGGCCTTGATCCGGTCGGGGCCATCAGCAGCCACGGGGAAGATGAACCGTTCCTCCTTTCCGTGATGGTATCGGTCCATGAACTTCAGGAAGAAATCCGCCACCTCGGGCATGATGTTCTTGTGCTGGTCGAAAATGCCGCCCGCGGCCATATCGTAGACCACATCCATGACCTGCCGGAGTATCCCATGATCATAGGAGAGCAAAGTGATGGTTACGCGCATGAGCGATAATATCGAACGCGAAGTATCTATCCCTATTCCCTACAGACCTTTCTTGGATCGGTCGGTGGTGAAATGAATTTAATAATACTTTTGTTGATTGATTAACGTAAGGTCGTCCTTGTCGAGCATCTTCGCCAAGGGGCCGGAGGTGATCATATGGATGGACAGATGTTGAAGGACCTAGTAGAATTGGCGAGGTCCAAGGGGGCGACCTATGCGGAGATACGGTATCAGCGAGATGCCTACGATTCCAACCTCCTTAAGAATGGCGTAGCGGAGGTGTCGTCCTTCGATACCGACCGGGGCGTGTCCATGAGGGCCGTGGTCGACGGGGGCCTGGGTTTTGGCGCTTCATCCTCGATCTCCCGGCGGGACCAAAAGGGCCTGGTCGACCGGACCGTCAAGGCGGCCAGGGCCGCTTCTAGATTGAGGAACGCTCCGGTCCGGATGGGAGAGGCGGACATGGCGGTTGGGTCATCGGAGATCCGGGCCCGGGTCAGGCCGGAGAACATCTCCCTGGAGGACCGACTCGCCTTCCTGAAGGAAGTGGACCAAGCGGCCCTGGAGGCCGCTTCAATGAGCGGCATCGCCCTTCCCGGTCGATATCTGAACCTCGATACGTTCGTCACCGAGAAGCATATCGTCAATTCCGACGGGGCCGACTTCCGTTCGGTGGTGCCTCGGGCCGAGGTCCATGCCGTGCTGACAGCGAAACTGGACTCGGGCAGCTCGGTCCAGAGAATGATCTCGTTGGGCGAAAGCTCGGGTTGGGAAGCCGTGGAGAGATGGGACCTGGTCCGGAGGTTGGGAGAAGAGGTGGCGACCCTCGGAAATCTTCTGAAGAAGGCCGATCGTTTCCTCGGCGAAAGCATGGATGTGGTGCTGGGGCCAGAAGTGGTGGGGATCATCGCCCACGAGTCGGCCGGACATCCCGGCGAGGCGGACCGCATGCTTGGCAGAGAGGCTGCCCAGGCCGGAGAGACCTACCTGAACCGGCAGGACCGGGGGCGAAAGGTCGGGACGGAGCTGGTGAACGTCGTCGATGATCCCACGCTCAAGGGCTCTTTCGGTTTTTATCTCAGCGACGATGAGGGGGTGAAGGCCGCCAAGAGGTACCTGATCAAGGGCGGTCTGATCCAGGAGTTCCTTCATAACCGGGAGACCTCGGCCATGATGGGAGTGGCCAGCAATGGCTCCTCCCGCGCGGTGTCGTACGGCCGGGAACCGATCGTTCGGATGGCCAACACCTACGTCGAACCAGGCGATTACAAAGAGGATGAGATGTTCGATGGGGTGAAGAAAGGGATTTACATGCGCAACTTCATGGAATGGAACATCGACGACCGGCGTTTCAATCAGCGCTATGTCGGGCTGGAGGCATACCTCATCAAGGACGGCAAGCTCGGTCCGATGGTCCGGAACCCCGTGCTGGAGATAACCACCCCTGCCCTGTGGTCGGCGGTCGATGCGGTCGGGAAAAAGGTCGAGTTCTCCTCCGCCCACTGCGGCAAGGGTGACCCCATGCAGGCGATCCCAGTGTGGACCGGCGGGCCGCACATACGGCTGCGCAATATCAGGATGGGGGGATCGTCCTGAACAACGAGGACATATGCCAAAGTCTGGTGAAGCTCTGCCTGTTCGAGGGTGCATCGGATGCTACCGCATCGGTGAGCGAAGGCGGGCAGTGCATGGTCCGGTTCTCTAACAACGAGATAACGGTCGTCGATACCCTAGAGCACCGATCTGGTTCGATCTTCATTAACGTCGAGGGAAGGAAAGCGAGCACCAATCTGGTCGAGCTGGACATCGCGTCGCTCAGGAGGGCGGCCAAGAAGGCCGTGGCCATCGCCCGGGCCGCTCCCCCCGCGGACCTGTACGTCCCCTTACCAGAGGGGCCGTTCAGCTACGACCCACAGTTGTTAAGGTCGCCGCGCGTCGACCTGGACCCCGATGGACCCGTGGCTTGGGTCCAGGAGGCCGTGGCCGCCGGACTTAAAGAAGGGGCGGAGAGGATGGCCGGCTCTCTTATCGTCCACGACGGCGAGTATTCCATGGCCACCTCCGGCGGGGTCCTCACCACCACCGAAGGTGGTTCGCTCGAGCTTTCCGTACGGGCGTTCGGGAAGGGGCAGGGTTCGGGGGCATCGGTCTCCCTGGCCATCGATGAGGAGGGGCTCGAACCGGCCGCGACCGGGGCCGCAGCAGGGAGGGATGCAAAGCTAGCGGCGGAACCGGTGCCCGTGGAACCTGGGGCGATGGACACGCTCCTAGGCCCCATGGTGATGGCCCAGGTGATGAACCAGGTCGGGCGGATGGCCTCGGCGTTCTACATAGACACGGGGATGTCCTTCCTGGCCAACAAGCTTGAACAGGAACTAGGTTCCCCGGCCTTCTCGTTGAGCGATGATCCCACCCTGATCGATACCTTCGGTTCCACCGCCTTCGATGCGGAGGGGTTGCCGACCCAGAGGACGGTCATTTTCGACCAGGGCGTGTTCAAGAGCTACCTGCACAACTCCACCACGGCGAGGAAGCATGGCACAGCGTCCACGGCCAATGCCGGTCTGGTCGCCCCACGCCCCTTCAATCTAGTCCTGGAACCTGGGAACGAGGATTTGGATTCACTGGTCCGCTCGATCGATCGGGGGCTCTATGTCACCAATAACTGGTACCTGAGATATCAGAACTATGGGACGGGGGAGTTCTCCACCATTCCCCGGGATGCCATGTTCTTGATAAAAAATGGAGAATTGGCCGGATCGGTCCGGGACCTGAGGCTGTCGGACAACATGCTCCGGCTCCTAAAGAACATAGAATCGTTGTCAGCGGCCAGGCAATGGGTCCGTTGGTGGGAGGTGTCCACGCCGGCCCTCGCCCCTCACGCATTTATCAAGGATGCGAAGTTCACCAGGTCATCCCAGTGAGCACACCGTTCCTCTCCCTAAAGGGATCCGCGATCTCGATGGAACGCCCCTGGTAGGGCCCCTTGTCGACGAGCGGTGAAAAAAATTCATTTCATATGATTTATTAGTATTGAACGCATTCGTCGCTGTTACAATATGAGCGATCCTCGACCAATAAAGGTCCTGGTGGTGGATGATGACCAGAACCTCCTTTTCTTGACCGCTTCCTTCCTTGGTCTTTCCGGGACCTTACTAGTGGAAACGGCGGACGCGCCGAACAAGGCCCTGATCGCTTTGGAACTTGGCACGTACGACGCCGTGGTGTGCGACTATGACATGCCGATGATGAATGGAATAGAGGTCCTGAAGAAGATCAGGGAACGGTCGGACGTGCCATTCATCCTGTTCACCGGTAAAGGCCGGGAGGATGTGGTGATCGATGCCCTGAACAACGGGGCGGATTTCTATCTGCAAAAAGGAGCCGACCCCGCGTCACTGTTCAGAGAGCTGGAGCACATGATAGTCCAGGCGACGGACCGCCGACGGTACAAAGACCAGCTTCAGGAGTCGAACGAGGAAATGGCCGGAGCCCTGGAGGAGCTCCGTTCGACCGAGGAGTCCCTGGTGCAACAGAACAGGGAATTGGAGGCCAAGGAGAACGACCTGTTGGAGAGCCGGGAGAACTATCGCTCGCTGTTCGACCATATGCTGGTCGGCTGTGCCGTCCATGAGGCCCTTTGCGGCCCCGACGGTCGGATGATCGACTATCGATTCATCGACATGAATCCCGCCTTCGAAAAGATGACCGGCCTGGGTCGGGACGCCATCCTGGGAAGAACGGTCCGGGAAGTGCTGCCGGGGATAGAGGAGTACTGGTTCGAAAGATATGGGAACGTGGTGGCGACCGGTGACCCGATCCATTACGAGAACTTCGCGCAGGCACTGGGGAAGCATTATGAGGTGGTGGCCTTCCGTAACCGGCCCGGGCAGTTCGCGGTCACCGTGATGGACGTGAGCGATCGCAAGCTTCAGGAGGACCGGTCCCGCCGGGTCATCGAAGACATGAACGTGACCCTCGAGGAGCTGCGGGCCGCCCAAGAGGAGCTGATGGATAGGAACAGAGACCTGAAGGCCAAAGACCAGGAGCTTGAGCAGAGCAGGGTGCAATACCACCAGCTTTTCAAGGAAATGGCGTTGGCCTCGGTGATCTTCGAGGTCATCGAGGGTGGTGATGGGGTCGATGCAGAACTGCGGTACCTTGACGTGAACCCGGCGTTCGAGAATCTGACGGCATTGAAGAGGGACCAGGTGATCGGCCGGTCCATACGCGATGTGTTCCCGGACTTGGATGAAAGATCGATGGCATGGATGCTATCGGTGGCCCGGACCGGTCTGGCCGAATCCTCCCTCCCCTACTCCCCTAGACCTGGAGTAATGTTCGAAGTGTCGGCATATCGCCCCCAACCGGGTAAGTTGGCGCTCAGCTTTAGCGATGTGAGCATGAGGATGCGGGCGGAGGAGGAGCGCAGGAGGTCCGAGTCCATGGTCCGCTCTATCCTGAACGCTTCACCGGACGGCATAACCGTCACCGACGAGGACGGAAAGATCACGTACTGCTCCCCCCGGGCGGTCCATTTACTGGGCGCCGATGATGTGACCGAGGTCCTCGGCCACAGGGTCCAGGAATGGTTGGCCCCCCATGAAATAGAAAGGGCGAAGGGGGATATCTCGGAACTTGAAAAAGGAGCGATCAAAGACCACGATCACCATTATGCGGTCCTGAGAAAGGACGGATCGGCGGTGATCGTGGAGATAAACTCCGCCCACCTCCTTGGACCCGACGGACGGAAGTGCGGCGTGGTGGCCACATTGCGGGATGCGACCGAACGTAGGCGGCTCGAGATCGCCATGAAGAGGGCGAACCAGAAGCTTAACCTCCTAAGTTCGATCACTCGCCATGACATAATGAACCAGCTGACCGTCCTGCAGGGCTATATCGAGATGGCCAGGAACATGTCCGAACCGGAGGATATAGGGCGTTGCATCAGCAAGATGGACGGGGCGGCCGACAACATCAGCCGGCAGATCGCTTTCACCAGGGAATACCAATATATCGGGGTCAATGCGCCCGTATGGTGCGAGCCATCGCGGATATGGGAGAACGTGGGAGCCCTCTTGGCCCCATCAGGCGTTGCCATCAAATGCTGTTGTGAAGGCATCGAGGTGTTCGCGGACCCGTTGTTCGACAAGGTCCTGTACAATATGATCGAAAACTCTCTCCGTCACGGAGGGAAGGTGACCGAGATCGCCTTGTCCTGCCGGAAGACCGAAGGTGGCCTGGAGCTGATCGTCGAGGACGACGGGACAGGGATAGAGCCAGGCGATAAATATCGCATCTTCGTGAAGGGTTTCGGCAAGGGTACCGGCCTCGGCCTTTTCTTGGCCAAGGAGGTCCTGGCGATAACCGGGGCCACCATCCAGGAGACCGGGACGTTCGGCCAGGGGGCCCGCTTCGAGATCTTTTTCCCGGATGGAGAGTGGAGGCCGACCTAAGGTTCGTTCACGGGTCCTTGACCACTAGGGCCTCGGACATGCTGCCGGACCGGAACCCCTGCAGGTCCAGGACGATATATACAAAACCTAACGACCTCAGTTTGGAGATGATGATATCTCGTTTCTCCATGACCTCGACGAGGTCCTCGGGCGGCACCTCGATGCGGGCGATGGTCCCATGGTGGCGGACCCGGACCTGCTCGATGCCAAGCTCGCGGACCGCCATTTCGGCCCGGTCGACCTGCTGCAGTTTTTCCAGGGTGATCGGTTCATAGAACGGGATGCGGGTGGCCAGGCAAGGGTTGGCCGGCTTGTCCGCCGTCGGCACTCCCAGCAACTTGGCCATGCGGCGTACCTCGGCCTTGTCCAACCCCGCCTCCGTTAGTGGGGAGCGAACTCCCATCTCCAGAAGGGCGCGCTTGCCTGGTCGATCCCCCTCCAGGTCTCCGGCGTGACTGCCGTCTATGACCGTGGTAAAGCCTTTCTCCTTGGCCGCGGCCACGATGGCGGTGAAGATGGCCCGTTTGCATATGTAGCACCGGTCTGGGGAGTTCATCTTGAAATCTTCCTTGGAAAGGACATCGGCGACAAGGATGTGAGGCTCGATCCCCATGTTCCGGGCGGTGGCCAAGGCGCCCTCCATTTCCGAGGCCGGCATCGGAGCGCCAGTGACAGTGATGGCCATGACCCCGTCCCCCAGCTCGTCCCTGGCCACCCGGAGCAGCAGAGAGCTGTCCACGCCCCCGGAGTAGGCTATGGCGACCTTGCCCAGGGACCTAATGATGGCGCGTAGCCGATCGAGTTTCTCATGCCGGTCGATCACGGTCGGCCAATCACACCTTCTGCCTATAGCTTTTACCTCTGCTCCGGGGCATAAGCCAAAAATAGGCCCCCGACATATGCTGGAGCGATGACCGCCCGGGACGTCCTGGAACGACACAAGAGGGGAGAGCTGGATCTCGCCGAGGCGGAACGCCTGCTGCGGTTGGACTATCTTAGACGCATAGGTGAGCACACCCTGTTCGACACGTGCCGGTCCGATCGCAAGGGCGTGCCCGAGATAGTCTATGGTCAGACCAAGACCCCCCAGGTGGTGGCCGATATCGTGAGGGAGATCCTGCAGGAAAAGGACCACCTTCTGATCTCCCGGGCCGGCCGGGGCCACTACGATGCGATCAAACAGGCCGTGGGAGCGACGCACGTGCGCTTCGAGGAGAAGGCCGGCATGATCGTGGTCGACCTGCGAAAAAAAGTAAGGATCGAAGGTAAGATAGGTATACTGGCCGCGGGAACCTCGGACATCCGGGTCGCCGAGGAGGCCCGGGTCGTGGCCGAGGCCATGAATGTCGAATCGCTGCTCGCCTATGATGTGGGCATAGCGGCATTCCACCGCTTTCTCGATCCCCTGGTGAACATGCTCGACTCGGGCACGGACGCCCTGATCGTGGTCGCCGGCATGGAGGGGGCGCTGGCCTCGGTGGTCTCTTCACTGGTCGATGTGCCCGTCATCGGCGTGCCGACCTCGGTGGGCTATGGGGAGGGAGGGGAGGGAAGGGCCGCCCTGGTGTCCATGCTCCAATCCTGCTCTCCCGGGCTGGCGGTCGTTCATATCGACAACGGAGTGGGGGCCGGAGCGACCGCCGCCCTCATAAGTTTAAGATGCCGGCGTTCTAAATTACAACAGGATGGCAATGCGGGTCATGATGGGCAAGGCGGAGAACCGTAAAGCGGCGGAGCAGTTCTACGATCTCGCCCTGGCAATGGAGATCCAGGGAGAGAGATGGAGAGCCAATTCGTACCTGAAGGCGGCCCGCGCCATCGAAGCTCTGGGAGAGCATCTGCGATCCATCAGTGACCGGAGGGAGCTGCGTAACATCGAAGGGGTCGGCGAGAGCATCGAGTCCAAACTAGAGGAGTACCTGGTCACCGGCAAGATCGAGGCCCTGGAAACGGTCCGGGACGTGCTGCCGGAGGACCTGTCGCTCTTCCGCGATGCCCCCACTCTTGGCATCATAAGGGTGGCCGAGCTAGATCAGCTTCTGGGCATCAGGTCGGTGGACGAGCTGTTGCGGGCCATCTACGAGGACCGTCTGGCCGACCTGCCTGATTTCGGCGAGGAGGTGCAGAGGAAGACCCTGGAATGGCTGAACTGGAAAAGGGAGGAGACGGCCGAGGTCCCCACCCCCGCTGCCCTCCGGTCGGCCCATCGGATCATCGACTATCTGCGAGCCTCGGGGGAGATCGGTCAGATAGAGCTGGCCGGTCCGGCCCGTAGAATGACCTCCTCATTGGCGAACCTAGTCCTTCTCTTCACCTCGACCTCTCCGGACCTGGTGATCGCCCGGTTCGGGCTCTGTCCGGAGGTCCTAGAGCTGACGATGGTGGAACGGGACCAGGCGGTGGGTAAGACCACTTCCGGTGCGGCCTGCCTGGTCCGCGAGGTGAAGGAAAGTGCCTTTGCCCTCGAACTCCTGCGTTCCACCGGCTCGGACGCCCATCTAAAGGAGCTGACCGCAGTGGCCAAAGGCCAAGGGAAAAGGTTGTCGTCCAATCTTCCCGGAAAGGGCCATCATGCACGCACCGAGGAAGAGATCTACGCGGCCCTGGACCTGCCATATGTACCGCCGGAGATGAGGGAGGGGCGGTCGTCCCCCTACGGCCCACCGGTGGAAGCGAACGAGCTGCAGGGTGACCTGCATGTACGGTCCATGACCTTGGATGGCGGTCTTCGCGTCGCCGAGATGGTACGGACGGCCAGGGACATGGGCCATCATTACATCTGCTTCTGTGACCGACTGGGGGGCCGACGGATGGACGCGGACGCCCTCGCCGATCGGAACGCCATCATCGACGAGGTCCAGCAGACCATGGGACTGCCAGTCCTAAAGGGGGCGGAGGTGGACATAACCCCCGACGGACGGCTCGATGCCCCCGCCGAGGTCCTCAGCGGTCTGGACCTGGTGATAGCATCGGTGAACACCAAGCTGTCCATGTCGCCGGCCGAGATGCTGGCCCGGGTGCTGCGGGCGATGGATGATCCCAACATGGATGTGCTGGGCCATCCTACCAATCGGATCGTGGGCCTGCGGGACCGGTCCGGTCTGGACCTCCAGCGGGTCGCCGATCACGCCGTCGAGAGGAGGGTGGCGCTGGAGATGAACGGGTACCCGGACCGGATGGACCTGAGCGATGAGGACGCCTATAAGCTCCTGGGGACCGGAGCCTACTTCTCTCTGGGCAGCGATGCCGCCTACCCTAATGAGATGGACCATTGGAAGTGGGCGGCGACCATGGCCAAAAAGGCCTACCTTCCCAAGGCCAGGGTGTTGAACTCGATGCCGGTGGAAAAGTTGAGGAAAAGAGCGTGGAGGAAGTGAACTGGCAATGAGCATATTCGCCCGCAAGGACCGGACCGCCAGGCTGAGACCGATGACCCAGGAGGACATCGAGGAGGTCAGGGAGGTCGGTCAGATCGCCTGGTCCGATCTGGCCATGCACGATATCGGCCGCAAGTTCAAATATCCGAAACGGTCGGAGAAGATCGTCGATGCCTATCTTTGGAAGGACCCGGGCGGTTGCATCGTCGCCGAGGAGGGTGGCAAGATCGTGGGCTCGGCGTTCTGCCATGTGTGGGGCCGGGTCGGTTGGATCGGCCCGTTGGAGGTCCTACCGGCGCATCAGGACCATGGCATAGGCAAAGCCCTGCTCCACAGCTGCGAGGCCCACCTCGAGGCGAGCGGATGCTCGGTCATCGGTCTGGAGACCATGGCCCATCTGCCCAAACACCTTCACTTCTACATGTCCTCGGGATACCGTCCCGGAGCCACCACCCTGATCATGGAAAAGATACTTAGGCATGAGGTGAACACCTCCGGGCCGGTCGATGAGCTTACTCTGGACCTCCTCCCCACCAGCCTGCGGTCCGTTTCATCGCTCAGCGCGAAGGTGAACCCTCAGCTGGATTATTCGGTCGAGGCAGAGGCCATCGTCAAAAAACGCCTGGGTCACGTGTACTTCGCCCAGGACGACCATGGGGTGGCAGGGTTCGCCCTGCTTCATACCTATCAACGCGGGGACGAGGCCACCTACTCATCGGTCAAGGCCCTGATCGTTGACCCCTTTGCCTCCGATCCGAAAACGACCTTTTCCAAGCTCATGTCAAGATGCGAGCAGACCTCCTTGGAACTGAACAAAGGTCGGCTGCTGACCCGCTTCTCGGCCGGGGACCTGCGGCTCTATGAACATATGCTCGATCGGAGCTTCGTGCTGAAGGGCGCCAATCTCCGGCTGGTCAAGAAGGGCGAGTATGCTGAGCAAGGGGACTACAGCATCACCTCCTGGGCGGGATGAGACCGGCCCATGGTGGGGACTAGATCTCAGGCGGGTCGGGACTGGCCCGCCTCCTCATCGCCCACCGGTAGGTCAGGAACAAAAGTAGGGGCGCCAGGACGATGACAACGATCGTCAGGTCATACCGGTCCACGAGCTCGACAGCGGACTCCCAGGCCGGACCGGACATGTAGCCGACCAGGGCCAGGGCGAAGCAGAAGGGAAGGGAGCCAAGGAGTGAAAGTAGGGCGAACCGGCCCGCCCGCATCTTCGCGACCCCTGCTGGGAATGGAATGAGGTCCCTGGCGACCGGCAACAACTGGCTGAGGAAGACCGCGTAATCGCCGTACTTCTCGAACCATCCCTCGGCCGATCGTATCTTCGGTTCCTTCATCCCGATGTACCGGCCGAAGCGCGCGAGGAAGGGCCGCCCTCCCCACCGCCCCAATGCGTACATCGTCATTGAACCGACCATACTGCCCAGCGCGCCAATGATGGTCACCAACGCGATGTCGAACCTTCCCTCGTAGCTCAGGTATCCGGCAAAGCCGAGGACCACGGCGCTGGGGACCGGCAGCAGGGTAGCGTCCAGGGCCATCAGGAAGGCCAGTCCGGGGTAGCCGATCGAGGCGATGAGGTCCTTGATGAATACTGCGCTTGGCTCGATGAAAGTCATCGGTCCTAGGTCCAGGAGCCTTTCGCGCTCATTCGCCACCGGCGGCTATTACTTTGTAGACCCGACCGGACGTTCCCTGGGGGCCCTCGGTATCGGACGTCAGGACGTATAGCTCTCTCTCCCCATCCTCTCCGAAGGCCAGGAGGTACTCTCCCAGCTTCCTCCTTCCTTCGATGACCAGTGCGTCCATTACCCACTCACCCCCGCCCTCCGGAGGGGAGCCGACGAAAAGCCGGCCGTCGGGCTTTCCCTGTCTCCCGGTGAGATCTCCGAAGATGTACTTGCCATTGAGGAACCTGATCGCCTTGCCCCGGTAGATGTAACCGCCAATGACGACCGCGCCGGTCCCCCCGGACATGTTGGCAAGGTTCCGGTACTCGATGATCGGGTCGATCAGCTCCTCCCCCCTATATCGTTGGTTTGCGCATCCCACGCAATCGATGGAGTTGTCGTCCGGGTCGAAGCAGTGTCTGCCCTCTTTTAGATTCCAACCATAATTGCCGCCCTTGACGATGATATCGACCTCTTCCCATCGGGTCTGTCCCGCATCCCCGGCGAACAGGGCTCGATGGCCTCCGGCGTCAAAAGCGATGTGAAAAGGGTTCCGCATACCGTAGGCGAAGATCTCCGGGGACCCCTCTCCGTTCATGAACGGGTTGTCCTGGGGTATGCCATATTCCTTGCCGTTCGATCTTCCATCCACGTCGATCCGAAGTATCTTGCCCAACAATGTGCTGAGGTCCTGCCCGTTACCAATCTCGGGGGTGTGGCCCTCATCGTGGTCATTCTCCCCGCCCCCGTCCCCCAATGGGACGTACAAGTACCCGTCCGGTCCAAAGGTGATGTGTCCGCCATTGTGGTTCATCTGGGGCTTGTCTATGGATAGTAAGGTCCTCATCGATCGAGGGTCCGCCTTGTCGGGGTCATCGTCCGAGACGGCGAACTCCGCCAGGTGGTTGGTGCAGTTCCATCCGTTGGGAGCGTTCGCCCTCAGAGGTGCGCTGTAAAATATGTAGAACCGGCCGTTGTCTTTGAACCTAGGGTGGAAAGCCAGACCAAGCAGTCCACGCTCGTCATACTTTGGGTTCAGCTCGACGACCTCCGAGCTGATGTCGAGGAAAGGTACCTCACTGGTGGTGCCATCCTGTTTGATGGTGTAGATTTTGCCGATCTGATCGACGACGAAGAGGCGTCCGGTGCCGTCGGGTGGAAAGGCCAACGCGACCGGATTGGCGAACCGGCTGGCCACCAGCTTCAATCCTATCTTCGCCTGGACAGTGCCCGCCCTGACCTCGGCGGTGGGGCGGACAGGCTTTGAGATGCTCCTTTGGCTCATCATGATGGCTCCCCTTTACACCCTCTTCGGAGTGGGGAGGTTAAAAAAGTTGGTCCCGCCCAGGTGTGGTGCCGATGTCCTAACGCGTCAAAAGAAACGTTCTTAACCATTCGCCTGGGATTGATTAAAAAGGTGAGGCCATGGTAAAGTGGGACGACGTCATGAAGGATAAGGATGCCAAACAGGGTGATGACAAGAAAAAAACGATGGAGGGTTTCCGTTCCCTGTGCAACTGCCCTCCCTGCCCGACCTACGCCGACTGTGCTAAGCAGAAGGGGGAGCTGGCATTTTGTCTTAGCGGCAAGAGCTCCTGCATCAAGGAGATGAGGGTGTGCTACTGCCCAAGCTGCCCGGTCCACGAAGAGCTTGACCTGGAGTTCATGTATTACTGCATCCGGGGCGATGAAGGCGTCCAACGCGGCAAGGGCCCCAAGGCCTAGGTGCCGTACCGCTGGTCTGGTGATGACAATGAAACCGATCGAAAGCTGGTGGATCTTCCCCGGGTTCGAGCTGGAACATCTGGTCACCGGGTTGGACAAGCCGACCAACATCGCCCTGGTTCCCCGGCCGGGCAACGCCCCCGATGACCCCCTGTTCTATGTGACCGAACTTTATGGGAAGGTCCGGATGGTAACGAACGACTATCAGGTTCACGATTATGCGGAGGGCCTACTGAACTACGCCCCAGACTATGTCTTCCCCGGCTCAGGGGAATCGGGGGTCATCGGTCTTTGCATCGAACCGGCCTCGGGGGACCTGTTCGTTTCTATGATCTATCAGGAGGGGAAAGGGTTCAAGGCCAAGGTGGTCAGGATGAAGAGCAGCAATGGGCTCAAGATGGACTCCATGGAGACCATCATCGAAGGCATCCCGTCGACGAACACCGCTCACCAGATACATGCGGTGACCATCGGCCCGGACCACAAGCTCTATGTTAATCTGGGAGATGGAATGGTCACGCCATCTCCGGCCCAGGATGACCGTGACCTGCGAGGCAAGATCCTGCGTCTGAACCTTGATGGATCGGTCCCCGATGACAATCCGCATCCTGGTAGTCCGGTCTTTGCCAAGGGTTTCCGCAGTCCGTTCGGGGCGACCTGGCGTAAAAGCGATGGATCCCTCTACATATCGGACAACGGTCCCCGTTACTATGACCGCATCGCCAAGGTGACCTCCGGAGGCAACTATGGCTGGCCTGTCGACATGCGGCAGAACTCACTGTTCTGGTGGGCCTTCACCCAGGGCCCCACCGCCCTGGGGTTCATGCAGGACGGTCAATTCCCGGAAGAATATGATGACCATCTATTCTTGGCCCTGGCAGGTCCGGCCCGTTACAAGGCCCCGACGGTGAAGGGGAAAAAGATCGTCAAGCTTGAGCTGAACAGGGATGGTCCGGGCATTCGGTCTCTGGATGACTTTGTTGTGTATACCGGGGAGGGATTGGCCATGCCGGTGGGGCTGGCCTTTGGCCGGGACGGGCTGTACTTCACCGATCTTCATGGGGAGGGGGATGTTTACGGCCAACACCCCGGTGGGAACATCTTCCTTGTGCGCCCGACCGAGGGGTGATGCTTGAATGACCTCGCCCCACAGCGTCAGGGAGGTCAGGAGGGTCCGGGTCCCCGATGACGAGGACAACGCCTCCAAATGCTACTGTCCAGGATGCCCGACCTTTACCGAATGCATGACCTCGAACCAAGAGCGGTTGTTCTGTGCCAGGGGCCGATCGCAATGCCCGATCAAACGCCTGGGCTGCGTCTGTGGGGAGTGCGACGTGGCCAAAAAATACGCGCTGTCGATGAACTACTACTGTGACATCGGTGGGACCGGCGGCGACCGGGAAAATATGAATGTGTGAGCCAGCTCCCAACCGAACCGAAGCTGATCCAGCTCGCTGGTCCGGACCCCTGGGGCTAACGAACGTCCCGGTTCCTGGCGCGCTCCCGGGCCGGGTCTCGGGCACGGGTCACAATGACTGTGGCACCCAGGAGCACCAGGGCTGTGACCAAGAAGGGCAAGGCTCCAATGGCTTTGGTGGGCCCGAGCAGGAAGGTGAGCAGAATGGGACCGATGAGCGAACCGAGGTCTCCGACGGTCCGGAACACTCCCATGGCCGTCCCCAGCTGAGCCGGTTGAGCTACATCGGTGACCCAGGCCCCGATGGAGCCGGTGAGGCCTAGAGCAAAGCCTAGGGCCACCATCAGCACGGTAAAGGATAGGGCATCAGAGGTGAAAGGCAGAAGGACGATGATGCCGGCGCTCATCAGCAAACTGGCCAGCATGAAGACCTTACGGCCAGCTTTGTCTGAGAGCGCTCCCGCCGGCAACAGTGGCAGAAAATTGGCCACCGCTGAAAATGTTAATATGCCCCCTAACAAAGAGGGGGAGAGTTTTAGCTCATTGTAGGCGAAAAGGGGCACGATGGTCAGTAGCAGCCCGTTCCGGAGCAACGATATCGCCAGAAGGGAGATGTTGATCGCCATCAAAGTATAGTTACGAAAGATCAGTCTGATCATTCCCGGTTCGATCCTCTTTCGCATGACATCGGTGCTCTCGACCTCAGCCTTGCTCACCTCTGACCACAGCACCGGAATGGACACTAGAACGAACGCGGCGTAGAAGAAGAAAGGAACGTTCAGCCCGAAAAGCTGGGCGACGATGCCGCCTAGAATCGGGCCCGTTGATGCCCCGAGGAACTGCAAGCTTACGTAAAGGCTCATGTGCCTGCCCCTCTTCTGACGGGGGACGACCCGGCTGATGGCGATGTAAGAGACGGTCAGGTAGATGGCCGACCCCACTCCCTGGATCACCAAGCCGAGGAGGAGCATCCAATAATCGACGGCCAGGCCGGATATTAGGGCCGATACTGCCACGATGAACAGGCCAATGAGCATGAATCTTTTCACCCCCAGGCGGTCCGAGACCAGACCAGCGGGAATGTCCAGGAAGACCCGGGCGACGGAAGTGGAGGCGATCAGAAGGCCGACCATGGCGAATGTAACACCGAAGCTAAGGGCGTACAGAGGTAAGATGGGAGAAATGAGGGCCTGCCCTAGGCTGACGATATACCCGATGATCGATAGGATCAGTGTATCTTTCAGCTCCTCGCTTACCATATCCCTTCCTGGAGGATCTTTTTGCTTCGTCAGCTCTCCATTTTTTAGGTTGGTCGCCTAGGGTATATTTTATTTGTAGCCGATCTTTCTGGAAGGTGAGGGTTTCAAGATTCCGAGGAAGTGCTCACATTGGGATGGGCTGAAGTAAGGTTAATGAAAGTGGAGTACCAATAAAAATCACTAATTGTGGGGTTCGACCTCGGCTGGAGGATGAGGAAGGGTGAAAATTGCAATAGCAGGCGCCGGGATGGCGGGATCGTATCTTTACAGGATCCTTAAAGAACAGGGTTTTGAGACCATCGACATTTATGATCTGAAGAAGAGCAATTCCTGCGGCCATCGGCCCTGTGCCTGGGGATTTGCCCCGGCCGATGAGTACATGAGATTGTTGTCCAGGTTCATCGACCCGGCCGCTCATGTCCTTGGCCACCACCGGACGATAGTCGTCGATGGGCTGGAACTTACCGCCGATCTGCTGACGGTGAACAAACCGGCCCTGAACCGCGCCCTATTGGACGGGGCCTCCGTACAACTGGGTCCGCTGGACCCTGAGTACTACGACCGAGTGATCGATGCCACCGGTGTGGCGAGGGCGTACCTTGGCCCCACCGCGGGGGAGGACCTGATCGCCGAGCTGGTCCAGTACCGGGTGAGGACCTCTAAGGACCTGGGGCTGTGGATCAACACCTCGGCCCTCGGATACGAGTGGTGCTTTCCGCTTGGTAATGGCGATTGTCATCTGGGGTTCGGGAGCCTGCGACCATTGGTAGAAGAGCATGACCTGATGCACTACCTTGACGGTACGTCAGCGACCGTAAGATGCAGATGCACGAGCCGCCTAAGGATGTCTTCTCCCTATCACTCACGACCGTTCGTAAGCAAGAACGTCATCGGGGTGGGGGAGAGCATCGGGACGGTCGCCCCCCTGGGAGGGGATGGAAATCTCTATGCCATGCAGTGCGCTGAGATGCTGGTCGAGCACTGG
The DNA here is from genome assembly GCA_964477865.1 of uncultured Methanomassiliicoccaceae archaeon. Taxonomy (GTDB): domain Archaea; phylum Thermoplasmatota; class Thermoplasmata; order Methanomassiliicoccales; family Methanomassiliicoccaceae; genus UBA6. The sequence goes on from CAYZEV010000019.1 coordinate 38,675, forward strand.
GACGACGTTGATGGGTATGCCAAGGCCGTACTGGAGCGCTATGACTGGATGAGGAAGGAGCGGCTGGCCATGGAGCGTCAGCTGAGGGGCGAACAGCCCACTGTCGGGGACCTCCGGGTCTTTGTCCAGCATGCCCGTCGGGTCGGCTTCGGGATGGGTCCGTTCAACGCACTTCGATTCTTCAGGAAATCATTGCAGAGCGACCGAAGGATGATACCGCCGGAACAGAGCATGATCGAACAGGTAGCGAAATGAGATCGGCCGATCAGCTGGGGTGGTACCGGCATTTCGTTCGGAACCGCTCGGTCGGCGGGAGCCTGTTCACCCTTCTCCACCTCCCTTTCATGCTGGCGTTCGTGTCCCTGACCATCTTCGGCGCCCTGCCGTTGAGGCGCACGGACCTGATAATAATGACCCTCTCGATACTGGCCGTGGCACTGGTCCTCTATGGCGAGCACCTGCTTGATGACACCACGCCGGTGGGGAAACCCTGGGACACGGTGTTCAGCGATGCCAGCCTGAGAACCCTGGCCGCGATCATGTTCATCCTGGCCGCGATAATCGCCTGGTTCGCCTCAGATTACATAGGATCGCCCTTGCCCCTCATAGCGGTGGTGTTCGGGGTAGGGTACTCCATATTGTATGGTCTGGAGGTCTGGAAGTTCCATGCCATAGCGTTCGGGGCGGTGGGCATGGGGGTAATACCTCCGTTCTCCTACCTCGCCCAGACCCTTATTCAGCATATCCGACCCGATTTACTGGTGGTGATCGTCCTTTTCGCCCTAGGGGCGGCCTTCGGATATGTGAAGCTGGCCGCCTACGAGCACACCAAGGAGGACCCGTCCAGGTATTCCTGGAACCTCCTGGCCGTGATCTTTGTCATGTTCTATTCCCTGGCCGCCCTGACCTTGATACGATGACCCGGATCGAACCGTCCCCCTGGTCCGTTCCACCGTTAGAGCGGGGGAAGACCTTCGGAATCTTAATCTGTCAGAAGAGCCCAGTTGATAATGGTAGGTGATCCTTGGATACGCGTTCCTTGCTCAGCTTCGCCCGGATAAAACCTCTGGCGGCCTGGAGTTTGAGCGGGGGGCTATTGGGCACGGCTCTAGCCATCCAGCTGGCCGACGGACAAGCACTTTACCTTGTTCCCATGTTACTGGCCATACTGTGCGTGGTCCTGATGCAATATGTGGCCCATCCCATGAACGACATCATGGACCTGGAACTGGACGGTCGCGCTGCCATTACCGCGACCGGCAGGGTGAAGCCTATCGTGGACGGGGCGGTGACGGTCCGGGAGGCCAAGCTCCTGAGCGTGGTTATTGTCACTGCCATCCTCGTGCTGATCGCCCTCTTAGTAGCTATGCAGCCGGTGCTCATCTTTCCGGCCGCCTACGGGATGGTGGCGCTCATCGGGTACAATCACCCCTCGCTCCGATGGGCCTACAAGCCTTTCACCGAACTTTACCTGAGCATGCCTATCAACGCCATCTCGGTCGGGGTCATCGCCTTCATCGGTTCCGGTCGCCTGACCGGGGCCGCAACCATGATGGCGCTCGCTTTCGGGTTCGCTTCCAGCGCGTTCTTCGTCAGCATGATGAGCATGGACTATCGGTCGGACCGGGAGAATGGAAAGAGGACCACCGTGGTGACGTTCCCCCGTCTCAGGTGGTGCACATACTATCCCTTGATAGGTTTGGCCGTGGCCTTCCTAGGAACCCCGGTCATATTGGAGGAGATGGGGCCGTCGTTGGCCGTGGCCTTCATCTTGCTGTCGACCGCTGCATTCTCGTTACTGGCCTGGTACGGAAGTAAGGCCGACGATATCCGCCTCATGGATGCCGGTGCCGATGATGATGCCCAGGAGGCGATCTCGGGTCGTTATCGGCTCCACCAGCTGTACCTGTCGGTCATCTATGCGACCGTGCTGTCCGCGGTGCTCGTGTTGATGGGAGGAATCTGAGTGGTGACGAACCTGGGCGCATCCTCCAAGCAGCTCATGCTGGACAATGGTGAAGAGGGTTCGTTCCGCCGGTACGTGGTCGATATCCGGCCGGAGATCGATGAGCACATCGGCGCGCTGCTCTCCACATATTATCGGGGGAACGAGAGGGGTTCGGACCTTCGAGATCTGCTATCGGGAGGGAAGCGGTTGAGGGCCGGGCTGGCGCTCCTCACCTTCGAGGCCTTCTCATTGGAGGGAGGAGATCGCAAAATCGCCCTGGACCTGGCGGCGGCCGTCGAGATCGCTCATTCCGCCAGCCTGATCCTCGACGATATGCTGGATGGGGACGAGGTTAGAAGGGGCAGAAAGGCGACCCATGTGAGCAACGGGCAGAAGAAGGCCCTGCTGGAGATGACCGGGCTGCTGTCGGTCCCCTACTCGATAGTGAACGGGCACGGCAGCAAGTACACGGAGTGTTTGGCCAGGACCCACCGGGCGGTGGTAGAGGGCGAGATGGAGCAGGTCGATGCCCACGGGAGGGAGTGCACTTTAGAAGAGTACGAGCGCATAATCTCGCTGAAGACCGGTCAGATGTTCGCTCTGGCGGCCCGTTTCGGAGCCATGGCGGCCGATTGCTCCGACACGCTGGTCAAGCGGCTGTCAATGTTCGGCCTCTCCGTGGGAACAGTCATGCAGGTCGCCGACGATATCACCGACCTAGGAAAGGTGACGGAAGAACGGGCCATCTCCGGCCATGGCTCCGAGCTCCTGCTCTGGAGGGGGCTGGGCCGCTTGCCGGTCGGTCCGGAGGTCCCGCCCCGATCGACCGATGCGGAAAAGAAGGCTAGGATGTTGGAGCTGTTGAACGATCACATCGGACGTGGCGAGGACGCTCTTCCGATCAACCGATATGGTCATCTCAAGGTGAGGCCAGGGGCTGATGCCTTTCTTGCATCTCTTCGCCGCGGGCCGAGGGAGATCGCGGAAATGGTCATGGGCGCTCCCTGATCCGAGTAACAAAGGGACGATAAATTCGGCCACCCCCTGAATAGGCTAATATAGGCCTGTGGCGGTGGGAAACCGAACATGTTCGAACAGGCCCCAGGCACCTTCGACACCCATGTGCGCTCGCTCTCATCAGAGGGCGCCCTCCAGGTGCCCGCGGGGTCACCCTGCGTCATATGCAAAGGGTCCCGGAACCTGTGCGGGAAGGACCGCTGCCCGTTGATGATTAAGTTCTATTCGCACTCCCGCACCAAGACCCTCATCGATTCGCTGGACCTGGCCGGCATGTCCCCTCCCGGGATCTTCGTCGGCCGGTATGGATATCCCAAGGTGGACGTCGGGCCGCTGGTCCCTCCCGTGATGGGCGACACTTCGATCATGGACACCCCCGAACGCTGGGTCGGCAAATCCATCGACGAGATCGTCGACTTCCGCTTCAATCTGGTACGGGGGAAACACCGCATCGACGCGACCGACTTCCATAAGTTCGGCCGGATCGTCGATTACACCCGGGACCTCGCCCTTTCCACCAATCCTCTGGAGGTGGAGGCCAAGTTCCAGAAGAAGCCGTCCGGCCGCCTGGTACTGGATGATGAGGTCCAGCCCTTCGGTCCCTCGGCCCGGCTGAGGGACCTGACCATCGGGAACCCCCGTTACGATCAGAGGGTCGAGAAAGCGTTCTACGACACGGACCTAAGGGCGACCGAGGCGGTGAAAGGACTATATCGGAACGGGGTGCTGATATCGAAGATCCAGAAGGCCTTTTCGGTCGGCGCGTTCGGCATCAACAGGAACCGGCGCTTCGTGCCCACCCGCTGGTCCATCACCGCTGTCGACGACATACTCGGGAAGGACCTATTGAAGACGACCAAGCGGAACCCGCTCATCGAGGACTGGCGGGTGTACAGCTGGGAGATGCTCGATAACCGCTGGAACATCCTCCTCATGCCCACCACCTGGAAGTACGAACTGATCGAGGCCTGGTATCCAAATACGACCTGGAATCCCATGGGGCAAGGCATCGAGATCATAAGCTCGCACGAGTTCTATGAGGGCCGTAAGGACTACGCCGAGATCGGCGGATGCTATTACGCGGCCCGGTTGGCGGTGAACGAGCTGCTCACAGCCGAACGCCGCCAGGCCGGGGCGGTCATCTTCAGGGAGGCCCACCCAGGCTACGTCATGCCGGTCGGGGTGTGGAACGTCCGCGAGAACGTTCGGGCGGCCCTGAAGACCGTTCCCCACCGCTTCGAGAGCATGAACCTCGCGCTGCAGCACATCGTCTCCCACATGGACATTCCCCTGGAGACCTGGATCCGGTCCTCGGGCATATTGACCGATATGCTCACCCAACGGAGGTTGGACGACTACGTCTGATCTGGACGCCTTCCTGGCCGATGATGGGTGCGCGATAAAGGTGGTCCGGAAGCAGTGCTCCACCGCCCTGTCCCCGTCCAATCTGCCCGGCCTCGACCTCGCCCTCAACCCCTATACTCGCTGCGAGCACAATTGCGCCTATTGTTATGCCCCCTACGTCATGAGAATGGCCCCGGATGATTGGTCCAGGAACGTCCAGGCCAAGGTGAACATCCCCCAGGTGCTGACCAAGGAGCTGCCCCGGAAGAAGGGGGTGATCGGTCTGGGCACGGTCACCGACCCCTATCAGCCCGCGGAAAAGGAGCTGGAACTGACCCGCCGATGCCTGGAGGTGATGGCCCGGACCCCTTGCCAGGTCTCTGTTCTGACCAAGTCCGATCTGGTCACCCGGGACATCGATCTGCTGAAGAGGATCGATAGGGTGGAGGTTGGCCTCACCATCAACACGATAGCGGACGATGCCGCCTCCATCTTCGAGCCCTGCGCACCGCCCCCATCGGCCAGACTGGCGGCGGTGCGGGCGCTGATCTCCGCCGGCATCAACGCGTATGTGTTCTTGGGCCCCATCATCCCGACGGTCACCGATCGCGATCTGCCGGGACTGATCGGCTCCATCCACGCGACCGGTGCGGACCGGATCATGGTCGACCGGCTCAACCTTCGCCCAGGCATGCGCTCGCGAATGGAAGATGTTATAATGCGGAAGGAACCAAGTTCGCTGCCCGAGTTCCGCAAGCAGGTCGCTTCGGACGAGTATTACGCGGGGATGACGCGCTCCATAAAGAGAGTCTGCACCGACTCAGATATAATCTGCCAGAGTGCGTTCTGAACTACGAGGGGAGGAGGGCCCACGGGAATGCCGGGGGACCCCCGCCATCAGGGCGTGCCACTGCCACCCACACGCCTCTCGGCAGGTAGGGTAAAACAGATACCTATATATAGAAGCGATAAAATATCGGACCAAACAGAAAGGAGGATAACTTATGGCATATTCCCTAGGACAAAGCCAACCTATTATCGTGCTGAGAGAAGGCACAGAGCGCACCAAGAACAAGGACGCTCAGGCGAACAACATTATGGCCGCCCGCGCCATCGCTGACGCGGTCCGCTCTACCTTGGGACCGAAGGGCATGGACAAGATGCTCGTCGATTCCATCGGCGACGTAGTGATCACCAACGATGGTGTCACCATACTGAAGACCATCGATGTACAGCACCCCGCGGCCAAGATGGTTGTCGAGGTCGCCAAGACCCAGGATTCCGAGTGCGGCGACGGCACCACCACCTCCGTGGTTGTGGCCGGCGAACTGCTCAAGAAGGCCGAAGACCTCATCGACAAGAACGTTCACCCCACCATCATCGCTAACGGGTACAAGCTCGCGGCGGCTGAGGCCATCAAGATCCTCAACACCATCGCCGTTGAGGTCAAGGGCGATGACATCCTGAGGAAGGTAGCCATGACCGCCATGACCGGAAAGTCGGTGGGCGGCCAGAGGGACTACCTCGCAGATCTCTCCGTAAAGGCGATCAAGTCCGTTGCCGAGAAGCGCGATGGTAAGAACATCGTCGACGTGGACAACATCAAGGTGGAGAAGAAGACCGGCGGCTCCGTCGCCGACACCGAGCTCATCAACGGCCTGGTCGTTGACAAGGAGAAGGTCCACCCCCGGATGCCCAGCTCCGTCAAGAACGCCAAGATCGCCATCCTGTCCGCTGCCCTCGAGATCAAGAAGACCGAGGTAGAGGCCAAGATCCAGATCCGCGACCCCGCCTCCATGCAGCGCTTCCTCGACGAGGAAGAGAACCAGCTGAAGGGCATGGTCGACAAGATCAAGTCCGTGGGCGCGAACGTCGTGTTCTGCCAGAAGGGCATGGACGACCTGGTCATGCATTATCTGGCCAAGTCCGGCATCTACGCCTGCAGGAGGCTCAAGGAGTCTGACCTGGAGAAGCTCTCCAAGGCCACCGGCGGCAACGTCGTCGGTAACCTGGACTCGCTGGTCAAGGGCGACCTGGGCATCGCTGAGATGGTCGAGGAGAAGAAGATCGGTGAGGAGGACATGACCTTCGTAACCGGCTGCAAGAACCCCAAGGCCATCAGCATCATTATCCGCGGCGGCA
>CAYZEV010000020.1:0-38763 GCA_964477865.1 uncultured Methanomassiliicoccaceae archaeon
CCCGGATCAGATTGGTGACGCCGTTCTGAACCAGGACCTCCCGGGACAGCGGGCGCATGTTGTAGTTGGAGCTCATGGTGAACCCGTAGGCCCCGGCGTCGTACACCGCGATGATGTCGCCCTCCTCCAGCTTCGGCAGGAGGCGCTCCTTGGCCAGATAGTCCCCGGACTCGCAGATCGGACCGACCACGTCATAGGTGGCCTCGCCCCCCCAGCCGAACTTGTTGGCCGCGGCGACATGATGGAACGAACCGTAGAACGCCGGGCGGACCAGGGTGTTGAAGCCCGCGTCCACTCCGGCGAAGCACTTGTCCGGCGTCTCCTTGATGTCGACCACCGTGGTCAGCAGTACGGTGGTGTCGGCGATGATGTACCGGCCCGGCTCCAGGATGATCTGCTTGGCCTTGGTCCCCTCCATGATGCGGGTGGTGATCTCCTTGGCCAGCAGGTCCAGGTCCATGGGCTGGTCCTCCACGTGGTAGGGGATGCCGATGCCCCCGCCGATGTCGATGAACCGCAGGTTCAGCTTCAGCTCCTTCTCCAGCCGCTGGACGATGGAGATGAGGACCTCCGTCCCCGCCACGAAGGGATCGATGACCTGCACCCCCGCGCCGATGTGGCAGTGCAGGCCCACCGGCCGGAAGCCCAGCTGCATCGCTTCCGAGTAAGCGTCGATGATCTGGTCCTTGGGAATGCCGAACTTGGTGGACCGGGCCCCGGTGACCACCTTCTCGTGATGGCCGGCCCCCACCTCGGGGTTGACCCGGAACGAGATCGGCAGGTCGGTGGTGATCAGCGCCAGGCGCCGCAGTTCGGAGAACGAGTCGATGTTGATCGGCACGTTCCGCATGGCCACCGCCCTCAGCTCGGGGGTGGACACGTTGACGCCGGTGTACAGGATGCGGTCGGGAGAGAAGCCGGCGCGGAGGCAGGCGTCGACCTCGCCGATGGACACCGCGTCGATGCAGCTGCCCTCCTGTTCCAGTATCCTCAGTAGCGCCAGGTTCGTGTTGGCCTTGCAGGCGTAGTTGATCCTGGTGGGCATGTGCTTGGCGAAGGCGCCGTAGATCGCCCTATAGTTCCGGCGCACCGCGTCCTCGTCGGTCACATAGACGGGACTGCCGTACTTCTTAACGATGTCCGTCGCCTTCACGCCTCCGATGAGCATCTGCCCATCCACGCACTCGAACTTTCTCATTTCAACCACCTATGAACGTACCGTGGATGCTCCTGACCACGTCCAGGGCCTTGTCGCTGGGCACTACGAAGTTCAGCGCCACATCCGATGCTCCCTCGGAGATCATCTCGATGTTGGCGCCCATCTCGGCCACCGTGGCGAACACCTTGGCCGCCACACCGGGCATGTTGATCATGTTGTCGCCCACGCAGCAGATGAGCGAGACGTTGCCCTTGATCTTCAGTTTCTCCACCTGCTGCTCGTTCAATGAATCGATGCTCTTAAGGACCTTGTCGACGGCCGGGGTGGGAACCACCACGGCCAGGGTGGACAGCGATGTCGATACCGCGTAGATGTTCACCGCCGCGTCGGAGATGGAGCCGACCAGCCGGGAGATCAGACTGGGCTGGTACACCAGCTCCGATGAATAGACCTTGACGATGGACAGATCGCACTTGACCGCCACCGATCGGAGGATGTCCCCGCCGTTGGTCTTCTGCGCCCGGATCAGGGTGCCTTTGGCCTCGGGGTTGAAGGTGTTCTTCACCATCAGGGGGATGCTCTTCCTGCGCACTGGTTCGATCGTTCGTGGATGGAGGACCTTGGCCCCGAAGTAGGCCAGCTCGGCCGCCTCGTTGTAGTCCATCTCATCGATGCACTTGGCCCCGGTCACCGCCCGCGGATCGGCGGTCATGAAGCCGTTGACATCGGTCCAGATCTCGCAGCAGTTGGCGTCTATACCGTTGGCCACCACGCTGCCGGAGTAGTCGGAACCCCCCCGGCCGAACGTCAGCGGTCGGCCGTCCGGGCCGCAGCCATAGTAGCCGGTGAGCACCGGGACCAGGCCCTGGTCCAGGAGGGGCCGGACGTTCCGCTGGAGATTGTGATGGGTGGCCTCGAGGTTGGCCGAGCCGTTGCCCGGGGCCCCCTCCGCCACGATGCCCGACCGCTCCGAGGTCAGGGCGATGCCCTCCGCCCCCTTGGCCCGAAGGACGTTGGCCATGGTGATCGAAGATAGCCGCTCCCCCCACGAGGAGATGGCATCCTCCAGGACGGGATCGGAATCGACGTTCCGGCGGGCCTCCAGCACTTTGTGCAGGCCGTCAAGGCTGTCGTCCAGGGCGATGCAGTATTCGGTGTAGATGTCCGATGGCATGATGGCCCTGGCGGCGGACGCGTGCTTCTCCCGGAGCTGGGCGGCGAACTCGCCGGTGGGCGGTCCGTCCCGTATGCAGGCGATGAGGGTGTTGGTGACCCCGGACATCGCCGACACTACCACGACCTTGCGGGCCTCTTCCTTCAGGATGACCGAAGCGGTCCGCTCCATGGCGTCCACGCTCCCCACGCTCGTGCCTCCGAACTTCATTACTTTTATCATAATCCCAGCACCTCGTTCATTGAGTGTATCTGGCCGTCCTTTCTGCCGGCGATCCAACGGATGGCCATGACGCAGCCTTCGGCGAACGCCTCCCGGGAATGGGCCCGGTGGGTCAGCTCGATCCTCTCCTTCCGGCCGGCGAAGATGATGGTATGCTCTCCCACCACGTCCCCCGCCCGTACTGAATGTATACCAATCTCCCGCCCTCTCGCTCCAATGTTCCCCTCACGGCCGTAGATCAGCTTGTCCGCGTCGGTCACATGGGCGACGATCTCGGCGGCCCTCCTGGCCGTACCCGAGGGGGCGTCCTTCTTCTGATTGTGATGCACCTCGACGATCTCCACGTCGTAGCCGGGGAGGGCTTGGGCCAGGTTCTCGCAGGTCTTGAAGAACACGTTCACCCCGACCGAGAAGTTGGGGGTGATCACGGCCGAGGAACCGTGCTCCATCATCGAGGATGTGAGCCGACCCATGGCCCCGGCCGAGATGCCGGTCGTCCCGACCACCAGGTTCAGTCCTGGCCGGGGCACCGTCGGCAGGTTCCGCTCCGCCGCCGCCGGCGAGGTCAGGTCCACGTAGACGTCGGCGCTCTCCAATGCCGCATCGATGCGGTCCGATCCCGTGGCGTGAACGCCCGGTGCGATCTCCCTGCCGATGCTTTCGCTGCCGGCGGACACGATCCCGCCGACCAGCTTCATGTCCCGCTGCCCGCCGATCAGGGCGCAGACCAGGCTCCCCAGCTTTCCAGTGGCCCCACCCACAACGACCCTTATCATGCAATTCACCTGTTCAGATCAGCTTGTAGTCGGAGAGCGTTCTCTTCAGTGTGTCCAGGTTCCCCGGGAGCAGGTCGCACAGCGGCAGGCGGAAGGGTCCGGCCGGCCTCCCCATGAGCCGGAGGGCAGTCTTGACCGGAATGGGATTGGTCTCGATGAACAGGGCGCTGAACAGGGGCAGCAGGCCATCATTGATGCGGCGGGCCTCCACCACGTTGCCGTTCATCATGGCGTTGACCATGGAAAGCATGGTTGCCGGTACGAGGTTCGAAGTGACGGAGATGACGCCTTTCGCTCCCACGGCCATGGCCGGGACGGTCATGGCGTCATCGCCCGACAGCACCAGGAAATCCTTGGGCGCCTGGGAGGCGATGGCCGCGATCTGGTTGATATCGCCGGACGCCTCCTTCACCCCTCCGATGCCCGGCACCTGGGCCAACCGGAGCATGGTGGCGGCGTTGATGTTGGAGCCGGTCCGGGAAGGGATGTTGTAGATGATGGTCGGTATGTCCACCGCCGCGGCGATGGCCTCATAGTGCTTGATGATGCCCGCCATGGTGGGCTTGTTGTAATAGGGAGAGATGGACAGCAGACCGTCGGCGCCCAGGTCCTGGGCCCCCTTACTGAGGTGGATCGCCTCGCTGGTGGCGTTGGAACCGGACCCGGCTATGACCTTGGCCTTCCTGGCCTCGTCGATGACCACTTCGATGACCCGGAGGTGCTCCTGGTGGTTCAAGGTGGCCGATTCGCCGGTGGAGCCACAGGGTACCAGGGTCGCTATGCCGTTCTCTTCCTGCATCCGGACCAGTTCCCGGAGACCGGCCTCGTCGATCCCCCCGTCCGGGGTCATCGGGGTGATGATGGCGGTGGCGCAGCCAGAGAACATCTCACTGGCCCCCGAAGTGCTCCTTCAGGATCAGGCGGGTCCGGGTGGACTGAACGTTGTCGAACCGCCGGATGCGCTCGATGATCTCGTTCAGCTGCGGCGAGGAGGTCACGTCGATGATCGCCACGACGTCCTCTTCGCCGGTGACCTCGAATACCTCGGACACACCATCGAACCGGGCGATATTGGCCGCCACGTCGGAGGTGTTCACGTTGACGTTTATCTTGATCTCTATGATGGCCTTGACGTTCTTGCTGCTGGTCTTGATGGTGAAGCTTTGAATGATGTTGTCGTCCACCAGCTTGCGGACCCGGCTGCGAATGGTCCCCTCGGACACCTTCAGCTGGTTGGCAATATCTACGAAGGGCCTCCGGGAGTCCCTCTTGAGGATCTCGATGATCTTCTCGTCCAAGTAATCTATCACGGTTTCCTCTCCTTTCGTTAATATTTTTACGATTTCCCTAAAGCTTTTTGATGATAACCGAGGTATATAATATACCTTTTGTGGGTTGAGCGGTCAATACTGCGAAAGATATCGGTCAGAACATGCTGGACCGTAGAAAAGGGCGGGGGCGGCCACGGGCTTCGAAAGTCAAGTCGCAAAATTACATGTCCGCAGCCATTGAAACCCCTGCCTTTTTTGGCAGGCGGGATGGGCAGTGGCTGCTAGGCGATCATCTGACCTTATCCACGAACTGCTGCCACCTACGGGCGTCCTCGACCCGATTCATGAGGTCGTGCCGTTTCAGTTCCGCCTCATCTCCCTTCGACGCCCGTAGCTCGTCCACCGCTCGAAGGTAGGAGCGAGCCTCGTTCATCAGCTCGCAGGCCTCGGCCCGGCCGATATCGCCCCGCAGGATCTCGGTCTCGACCTCCTTGACGTGCTTGTCCAGCAACACTGCCAGCACCTCGGCGTCCTTCCTTTCCTCTTCGGTGGGGTTCTCTGCGATAAGGTAGTTGAACACCACATCGCGCAGCTTGACGGTGCGGTCCTCTATTTGTATCTCCTGGGGAATAATCTCCCCGACCCAGAAGAGCAGGGAATGGATGCGGGAGATGATCTTTCCTCGGTCCCCGGACGTGAGCACCCCCGGTCCTGAGCAGGCGTCCTTTAGGTCGAGCATGTTGGTGGCCTGGGAACGTGTACTACGATATCAATGGTACGGGAACGAATGCATCGGCCCGCCGCCCAGGATGGTGCCCCCCATGGACCTCGCCCGGATCAGCCCTCTCAGGGGAACGCCGGCGATATCGTTCAGGCTGCTCTTGTTGACGATGACCACGATGAGGATCGGCTCTCCCCCGCCCTCCCGGATGTCCTTGACCGCCTCTTCGGCCGTGGCCCCGGTGGTGACCACGTCGTCGATGACCACGATCTTCTTTCCCGTGATCGAAGCGTAATTGGCGGAGATGGCCCCGCCGGCCTTGCCCCGCTCTGCGGGAGGCTTGTAGACCGCCAGGTCCAGGCCGAGGTTCTCGGATATGTAGGTGGCGAACGGCACCCCGTTGAGGGCGATGCCCAGGACCGCCTCCGCTTCCGCCCCGCTCTTGCCCAGCTCCTCCTCGATGATGTCGGCCAGGATCTCGCTCATCAGCGCGACCCTCGTCCCGCTAACGCCCAGGCTGCGCCAGCCGATCTTGACATCGGAAGGTGGCAGACCGCCGTCCTCGCCCTGCTCGACGAGGTATCTGACAGTATCGATGGAAAGATGTAGCTCGTCAGCGACCTCCCGCTCGTTCAGACCCTTCGCGTTCAAAGCCTGCGCCCGCTTGACCAGCTCTTTGACGTCCACCATGCTCTCCCTTGAAAAATACTGACCGGGCTATAAATGGGTTGGCATCACAGGGACCGGACCAAGGTCCACAATGTCCGGTTGACCGGCATGGGCAGTCCCTTCCCCTCGCCCCTGCGGACGAGCTCGCCGTTGATCTGGTCGATCTCCGTCCTCTTGGAACGCTCCACGTCCTGTAGCATGCTGGAGCGGTTGTGGGCAGTGGTGCGGAGCACCTCCAGCACAATCTGGAAAGGGTCATCGGCCCCTAAGCATACCCCGTTAGCCTGCGCCGCCCTCGCCCCTTCCCGGCATGCCGACCTGCTCAGCTCAAGGAGCGGTTCAGACCTGAGTATGGACCCGTTCTCTTCCCGGATAAGAGCGGTGATAGGATTGATCGAGGCGTTGACGATAGCCTTCATCCATATCTTGGGTTGGATGTTCTCGACGGCCCAGGAGATCATCCCGGCGTTCGACAGCACGTCCCTGACTACAATAGCCTTGCCTTTATCGCCGTGAACATGTCCGACGATGATCTCGCCCATCCCGGCGAGGCGGACGTAGCCCGGGCCCAGATAGGTGGCTCCCAGGATGGGGACCCCGACCATTGCTCGATCTCCGAAGGCCTTCTCCATTATCTCGTCGTTCCCCAGGCCGTTCTGCAATGACATCACCAATGTTCCCTTCCCGACCAGGGGGGCGGCCTGGGCGGCCGCGGCAGCGGTGTCATAGGCCTTGGTGGTGATCAGCACCAGCTCCTGCTCCGGCAGCCCGTCCACCGAGGTGACGGCGGAAGGATGGAACGTGCGTTCGATGTCCCCGGTGATGTGGAGTCCGCCCTCGGTCACTGCCTCGGCGTGCTCCCTCCTGGCGATCAGGGTGACCTCGTGGCCCGGGGACAGCAATCCGCCCACCACGCTGCCGACCGCCCCGGCCCCCAACACGGCGATCCTCATTCGGAGGACCTCCTGAACGCGGTGGCCAGGTCATGGGCCCGGCGCAGCGGCAGGGGAATGCCCCTTTGGAGGAACCGCCCGCAGACCGATACCGCCGTATCGAGGGAGATCCGGTGGCCCACCGAGACGTACGTCGCCTTCTTCCCGCTGCCCAGCCGGCAGCCCCGGACCCGGCCGTCCAGTAGTATCGGAGAACGCTCGGCCCCGGCATCCCGGACCTGCCCCACCAGCGGGCTCTTGGCCGCCCCGATGGTGGGGACTTCGAAGCACACGCCGATGTGCGAGGCTATCCCCGCTCCCCTCGGATGCAGGACCCCCTGCCCGTCGATGAGATAGACCAGGTCGTCCGAGCGGTCGATGAGCGGCCGCAGGGCCGGGATCTCCCGATACGCAAGGTAGGTCGGTATGTACGGAAAGCGGACCACGCTCTCGGCGGTCCGTTCCTCCAGCATATCTCCCGACGCCAGGTCGTACACCGCCATGGCGCCGAAAGCCCTCTCGCCGGAGTAGGAGATGTCCAGTCCGGCCACCCGGCGCAGCGCTCCGAAGCGGTCCTCCTCCACCACAAGTTCGCGGATGCGACCCTGCTCCTCCTTAAGGTCCCGCAGCACCGGCTCGATCCGGAATTTGGTGAATCTGATCCTGTCCAGGTCGGCGACCGCGCCGTCCTCGACTCTCACGCCCTCCGCACGGAGGAGCTCGATCTTTCTCCCGGCTCCCTGACCATGCCCTCCGTACCAGCCGGTCCGGCCGGTCGAGTACACCACCCGGTGGCAGGGGACCACTATCGGCGCGGGATTGTGAGAAAGGATCTCCCCGACCGCCCGGGCCGCCACCGCGTCTCCCAACGCGAGGGCGATGTCGCCGTAGGTGGAGACCATGCCCTTTGGTATCTGGACGGTGGCCTCGTAGACCGACCGGGCGATGTCCGGCTCATCGTTGCAGCCGGACATCCCATCCACCGTCCTTGCTGAGCTCCAACCTCGTTATCTCCCGGTTGAGCGGCAATGATACGTTCCATATGGGGACCGCCGGGCTCAACGGCGCGTCCAGGGTGGCCTGCCTCGCCCTGAGCAGGCCGTGGGGGGAGCCGCTGTGGGCATGGGCATGGACGACCAGGTCCGGTCTCCGATCCAGGAGCACCTTCTCCATGGCCTTCGAACCCATCTCCGGAAAGGCCTTGGGCCGCTCTCCATCCAGGGTCAGGTAGGTGGGGGCATAGTGGCTCAGCAGCACGAGCAGGTCCGCGTCCCCCCTTTCCAGCAGGGCGTCCAGACGGGTCACCCGCTCCCCGTACTTGGTCCACACCTTGGGGACATGGGTGCGTTGCCACCAGGTGGGCCGGTCCAGAGGTCCGGTGGTGCCTACGATGCGGACCCGGACCCCATCGACCTCAAGGTCAGCGACCTCATCGTCCAGGAATACAGCGTCGAACTTCGCGCGGTATTCCGCGCGGTCCTGCTCGTACTCGTCATTGCCGAACACGGCGACGATCCGGCCGTCGTAGGCGCTCCGGATCGAGCGCCAGACCCGATCAAAACCTGCGATGTCATTGCTGTCAGCGATGTCTCCGGCCAGCAACAGCAGGTCCACTCCCTCGAGCCGTTCGACCATGGCCTCCCGGAAATGCTTCCCGCTGTGGGCGTCCCCCATCGCCCCTATGATCATGCGCCTGCAATCCGGTCGGTCCAATATAAACCTCGCCGGCGCTCCGACATCGCGATGAGGGGCAGTGGGTCGGATCACTGGTCACGAAGTAGGTAGAAAAAGGGAGGAGACGCTCGGACCCATTAGCGGTAGCGGATCTCGATCATCTTGATGCCGGTGGCGGTGGAGAAGTAATGCTCTTCGTTCCCCTCCATCAGCAATATGTCCCCCGGCCGGAAGCTCATGGTCTCCGCACCATTGGTGACAGTGCCGGTGCCCTCGATGATGTAGTTGGCCTGCTTCAGGGGATGACTGTGGGGCTTCTGCGGCACGACCGAGTCCGGATCGATCCATCTCACCCCCAGGAGGAAGTGCTCCTCGTCGAGGAGATCGCAGACATGGACGAACCCCTTCTGCCCGGCCCGCTTCTCGCAGCCGATGTCCTTCTCGTGGGCCATCCTCATTGCCGGGCCCCGTAGCGATTATAGTGGACCAGCTCTTCCATGGGCTTGCGCGGCCTCGCTTCCGGGCTCTCGTCCGGGTAGCCCACGGTGAGGCAGACGGCGACGGTGCGGGTGGCCGGCACCCCGAGGAGCTCGCCCACCTTGTCCTTGTCGAAGGCCCCGATCCAGCAGGTGCCCAGCCCTTTCTCGTGAGCGGCCAGGGTGATCTGGTCCATCATGATCGCCAGATCTATCCGGCACCACTTCTGCTCGGGGTCCTCCAACGCTACCAGGAAGACGGAGCAATCCTCCACGAACTTCTGGTTCTTGCACAACGGCACCAGCTCGGCCCTGAGCTTAGAGTCCTTGACCACTATCAGTTCCCACGGCTGTCGGTTCGCTGCCGACGGGGCCGTCCGGGCGACCTCCAGGATCTCCCTCAGCACGTTCTCCGGTATATCCTTCCTCTTGTACTTGCGGATGCTCCGCCGGGTCCTGATGGCAGTAGTAACGTCCATGGTAGGTCCTCCTTGGGTATCCAAGACCGATGTGTCGAAAAATATAACGAGGTCGCTTTAGAAAACACTTTCCTAGGCGGCCGGTCCTATTGAGGCCCCGTTCTTCGATCTTGCCCGTTGTAGCGTACCAGAGGCCGTCGGGAAGCACGCCATCGCCTCGGGAGACGGTCCGCCTAGGCTCAAAAGAATTAAGTATTCTCGTCCTGCGGTTCCATCCAGCATGAAAAACATTTTCAAAAGGAGCGGACATCGAACCCCTCGGCATCTTAAGGTACTATATCTGTCCACGTTCCTGTTTAGCACAGCGTTCGGCGCCTTCCTTTTGCTCATTTCAGCGTACGTCAGCGGCGATCAGGGGACCCGCCTCCTGATGGTCGCGATAATCGCCATCCCCTACCCTTTGGCGCAGATGCTCACGGCCAACTACTTTGGGACCCTCAGCGACCGGACCGGCCGAAAGAAAATGATCGTTTTCGGGACCGCCCTGGCCTCCTTCATTTTCGCCCTCTATGCTCTCTGGGCCAACGTCTGGTACCTGGCGGCCTTGCATGGGATCCACGGTATTGCGGCAGCGGCCACCGTGGCACCGGCCATAGCGATGATCGCAGACCATGCCGAGAGCACCGATCGGGGAAGACAGATGGGATGGTTCGACTACTCTACGACCCTCGGTTACATCGTGGGGGCCGTGGTCGGTGGCCTCCTGATTGATGCTGTGAACGTCCGGCTCGGATTCCTGCTGATGGCGGGCATTCTCGCTGCCTCCGCCCTGATCTTCTTCATCCTGGTCGAGCAAGAAAAGGTCGAAAGGAAGGCCAAGGTAAGTAGCCTGGCTGAGCTAAGGAAGGTGTTCAAGAACAGCCAGATCCGGTGGATCTTCCCAATCTGGCTCATTGTGGCCATCCTCTTGGGGTTGGTCCTCACCTTCCTGCCCATCATACTGCTGAGCCTGAACGTTACGGGGGCATCGATCGGGTTATTGTTCGCCACAGCGGCAGCGGCGTTCGGCCTGCTCCAGCCCTTATGGGGCAAGGTCTCGGACGTCGTCGGCCGTGTGCCGGTGATAGCCTACGGCATCATCAGCATGTTCGGCATCATCATTCAGTTGTTCCTGTTCCCTGATACGGTATACCACCAGTCCTCCACGGGATATCACCTCAACCTTCTGGGGGTGATCCCATTGGCGATAATGGGCTTGGGGGTGGGGGCCTTCGTACCTTCCGCCCTCGCCATGATGGCCGACTCGTCCGACACGAGGTCCTATGGTACCACCATGGGGCTCTACTCCTTCGCCCTGGGCTTCGGGGCGTTCATCGCCGAGACTCTGGGCCTGGTGATAATCCTGATCGGCGGGACCGCGAACGCACCCACTTGGTTGCTCTATCTCGCCATTACGTTGACCGGGCTGGCGGTGCTGATACTGGCCGCTTACTTCCTGACCCACATGGGTGCCCGTAAGACCGCAAAAGAACAGAGCTGATCCGAGCTACCGACCGAATATGGGGCCTCCGTTTAGAAGCGGCCGAGAAAAAGAAAGAATGACCGCGCCGGGGGCGCGGAAGGGGTTTACGCGCCTGGCCGGTTCCTGAAGGTGACCACGCTCTGCGGGAAAGGTATCTCGATCCCTTCCTCCTTGAACCGCTTGTCGATGCGCTCGCGGACCTCCGAGGAGACCCGCCAGATCTTCTTGATATCATCGACCCAGAACCATAGCTTGAAATCGATGGACGAATCCCCGAACTTGGTCAGGCGGATGTAGGGCATCTGCCCTTCCTGGTTGACCACGTCGGGGTGGGTCCTAGCTATGTCCAGCAGAATAGTCTTGACCTTTTCCACATCGGTCCCGTAGGCCACCCCGACCTCGGCGGACATGGCCCGGTGGTTGTCCGGCCGGGAATAGTTGACGACCTTCTTGTTGGCCACATCGTTGTTGGGGAGGATGACCAGCTCATGGTCCGCAGTGTTGTACAGGGTCGTTGAGCGTAGTCCGATCTTCCTGACCTCGCAGATCTCTCCCGAGTCAAGCTCGATGACGTCCCCGATCTTGAACGGGCGGTCCATGAGCAGCTGGAGGCCGGCAAAGAAGTTGCTGAGGGTCTGCTGAGCGGCGAAGGCCACGACCAGGCCGATGACACCCATGCCGGCTACCAGCACGGTCGCGTCGACGCCAAAATAGCTCAAGGCCGCGATCAAAGCCACAAGGGGAATGACCACGATGCCCAGCTTTTGCAGCAGGGGGACCAGGACGTCATCCAGCTCGGTCTCGGACTTCTTTGACCACTGCTCGGCATAGTAGATGATGACCTTATCGTATATCCTGTAGGCGACCCAGGCCAGGACCAGGATCAAAGAGGCCTGGTATATCTGCCATATCTGGGCATGCCACTCCTGGGGTATGTTCAGGATGGACAGCGAATCGACCAGTCCGAACATCACGATGATGATGAATATCGGTCCCCTGGTGACCTCCAGTATGCGGTCGTCCAGCTCGGTCTTGGTCTTCTTGGTGAACTGATGGACGATCGGGTTGAGGACGAAATAGATGAACCCGGCGATGCCGATCCACAGGACCACGGTTATCGCAAAGCTGGCGTACAAATTATTGAGGGGAGATGGCAATGTGTTCTCCCAAATGCCAAGTATCTTGTTCCCGGAGCTGGCGAACAGGCTGTCAACGTTAACGCTGGCGGCCTCAACAACACTGGTCTTGACCGTGGGGTCGTCCAGCTTGGTCATGTTGAAGTAGACCAGCATGCCCACCTGGGCATCGCTAGCGAACCGTTCCGAGGTGAAGGTAATCTGGGCGTTGAAGTGACCTCCAGAGTCGATAACGATGGGCGTGTCCCCGGCCACCGACACCTCGAACGAGGAGCTGGAGGTGTTCAGTATCGGGTCGATCTCCAGCAGATAGGACGATGTGTCGTTGTTGTAGACCACCCAATCGAGCACCACGCTCTTACCGGCGCCTAGATTATCGATGTGATGGTTGCCGCTCCCTACTACATTCACCGGATCGGCCGAGGCCACCGGTGCCGCACACACGGCAAGAATGAGCAGGAGCAGCACCCCAGGTAAAAGGAGGCTTTTTCTCATCGCTGGCGGCAATGATTGATAGTTTAAAAAACTTACCCGGTCTTCATAGTTCTTCGATACTTCGCCGTCAATGTCGCCGAACGACTGGTCAGCTACAATGTCATCGGTGCCGGAAGCCCTCGGATCATCGCCAGTGGTGGCGACCGAACGGGGGACGATGCCAGGTGAGGAAATCGGTCGAGCATCAGAATTTTTATTGATAACAAATAGAAAGCATTTTTATCTAGTCACAAGGTTCGCTCGGTCATGGACTGGACCCCCGTCCTCATGGTGGCCATCGCTTTCGCCGTACTGTTCCTGGCGGCCCTGGCCGATTGGAAGACCCGCGAAGCCTCGGACCTGTACTGGATAGCGATCGGAGCCGCGGGCATGGTCTTTCTGACCGTCCAGATCCTCAATGACGGGGTCAACCCGCTCTACCTTCTGATCCTGGTGCCCATCGGGTTGTTCTTCCTGGACATCTTCTGGGAGCGCAAGGGCATGTTCGAGGACGGCATCAATCCGATCCCCCTGGGCATGTATGCTCTGGGCTTCGCCATCCTCGGGGCGATGATCTACCTGTTCAACGCCGACCTGTACTTCTGGAAGCTGATGATCGTGCCCGTCATGTTCCTGGTCTTCATCCTCCTCTACCAGTTCGACATCATCAAGGGCGGGGCGGACGCCAAGGCCCTCATCGCCCTGGCCATTCTGTTCCCGCTGTATCCGCTCATCGATACCCTGCCCCTCATCCACCTGCCCTACGACGCGGCCCAGTTCGTGCTGCCGTTCCCGCTGCTCATACTTTTCAACGCGGCGGTGCTGACCATCGCCGTGCCGGTGTTCCTCCTTTTCTATAACGCGTTCAAGAAGGACTTCCGCTTCCCGGCCATGCTGTTCGGTTACAAGCTGCCGCTGGCCGTGGCCAAGACCAAGTTCGTGTGGCCGATGGAGCGCGTCGAGAACGGGGCGGTGAAGTTCAGCGTCTTCCCCAAGGGTGAGGATTTCACCGAGGCCGATTTCGATCATCTCGCCGCCCTGGGTATGCAAGAGGTCTGGGTCACCCCCAAGATACCGTTCCTGATCCCCATCGCCGTCTCGCTGCTGTTCTCGGTGGTCATCGGCAACGTGCTCTTCCTGCTCATCCGGTGAACTCGCACTCGCCCCGCAGGAAGCAAGCCTCGCACCGGGGCCGGGAGCGGCAGGTGGTCCGGGCATGATGGACGAGGAGAGCGTACAGGTGCGCGTACCGGCGGGGGTCGGGGAGCACCCTCGATTCCATGAACCGCTGGACCTCCAGGTAATCGTCGGAATCGAAGATGCCCAGGCGCTTCAGCACCCGGGACACGTACACCGCGGCGACGAACTTGGGGCGGCTCCCGGCGAACAGGAGGATGACGTCGGCGGTCTCGTTGCCGACGCCGGGGAGGGAGAGCAGCTCCGCCCGGGCCTCGAACAGGTCCTTGGACAGCAGGCTGCCGGGATCGGAAGCGTAGTTCTTTTCAAGATACGCCGCCAATGCCCGTATGTTCCGAGCCTTCTGCCGGTAGAAGCCGGCGGGGCGGAGCAGCGATTCCAGCTCCCCCGGGGGAAGGCGGACGATGGCCTCGATGCTCATCAGGCCGCGGCGCTTGAGATTGTCCAGGACCTTCTCCACGCTCTCCCAGGTGGTCTGCTGGGTGAGGATCGCGCCCATCATCACCTCCCAGGACGAACCGGCCGGCCACCAATCCCGTACATCGTATCGCTCATCGAGGCGACGGTACAGCTCGTCGACCTCCAGCCCCTCACCTCGTCCGGACTTCCCTTCTCCGTTCCGACTGGTCCACCTCTCCCCGGCGCTGGACCATGTACAGGTCCTGTCCGCATACGGCGCAATGCCCCTCCCTCGCTTCCAGCTTGAGGATGCCGAAGCCGCGCCGCTCTGCCACCAGGGCATGGCACTTCGGGCACACCGTGTCCTCGCCGTGAGGAAGCATGACGTTGCCGAGGTAGATGAACTGCAGTCCCGCCTCCTGCCCCACCTGCTTGGCCATTTCCATCGTGGGAATGGGCGTGGGCGGCTTGTCGGTCATCTCATAGTCCGGATGGAAACGGGTGAAGTGCACCGGGATGCGGGGATCCAGATCCACCACCCACTCGGAGAACCGGCGGACCTCGTCCCGGGAATCGTTCTCCCCGGGTATGATGAGGTAGGTCAGCTCGATGTGGATGCCCAGCTCATGCGCCAAGGTCGTGGCGTCGAGCACCGGCTGGAGGGGGGCCTTGCACACCTTTCCGTAGAAGTTCTCGGTGAACCCCTTGACGTCGATGTTCATGGCGTCCAGGCGGCCGGCCAGCTCGCGGAGCGGATCCGCTTGTATGAAGCCGTTGGTGACGTAGACGGTGAACATCCCCTTCTCCTTCGCAAACTTCATGGCGTCGTAGGCGAACTCGTGCCAGATGGTCGGTTCGTTGTAGGTGAAGGCCACCCCCCGGCATCCGTTGGCCAAGGCCGTCTCCGCCACCTCCTCCGGCCTCATCTCCCGGAGCACCAGCTCGCCGAGGGAGGCCATGGAGATGGTGTAGTTTTGGCAATGTCTGCAGCGGAAGTTACAGCCGATGCTGCCCAGCGAGAACACCTCCTCGCCGGGATAGAAATGGAACAAAGGCTTCTTCTCGATGGGGTCGACGTTGGCCGAGGACACCTTGCCATAGTTCATGCTGTAAAGCTTGCCCTCGCGGTTCTCCCTGACCCCGCAGATCCCTCTTCGCAACGGGGAGATGCTGCAGGAGTGGGGGCATAGATGGCATCTGATCCGCTCCCCTTCCGCATTCCAGAACCGGGCCTCGTGCATCGCTAGCTCCTGAAGTGTTCGTAACCTCGGGTGTCCAAGGGAACTACCTTCCCCGCGGTGATTAATACATTTTGCTCGCCTTTGACCCGGCCGATGACATGCAGCCGCCCTTCCAGGGCCGCGGAGAGATCGTCCACGGCGTCCGGGGACAGCGTGAACAGCAGCTCGTAATCGCCACCAAAATGCATCACCAGGTCCGTCACCGCCGTTCCGCTCTTGTCAGCAACCTTCTGGACGTCCTCCCCGATCGGTATCGAGCACCACCGCACCTCGAAGTGCACCCCGCCCTGGCGGGACAGCTCTCCGATGGAGTAGGCGAGGCCGTCGGTGATGTCCATGCAGGAGGTCACCCGGCCCGAGGCGGAGAGGATCATGCCCTCCTTGATGCGGGGCTGCGGCTCCAGCAGCGCCTTGACCGTGCGGGGTGCGAAGATCCCCTTCTTGCTGGCGACATAGCCGGCCGCGGCCAGGCCGAGCGGTCCGGTCACTGCCAGCAGGTCCCCCTCCCGGGCGCCTTTCCGCAAAAGGATCTTATCCTTGTCCACCAGGCCCAGGGCGGTGCCGGCGATGACCATCTCCTCCCCTTCCTTGGTGTCCCCGCCCAGCAGGTCCGCGCCGACCGATCGGCAGCAGTCCTGCACCCCCTGCTCGATGCTCTGGAGGTCCTCGAACGGCATGGTCCGGGGAAGGGCATAGGCGATCAGAACGCCGAGAGGTCGCGCCCCCATCGCCGCGATGTCGCTGAAGTTGACCGCGGCGGCGAACCATCCGATCTGCCATTCGGTCATCCCCTTGGGCATGTGGGCGGTCCGGGACACGATGTCGGTGGAGACGACCAGGTATCGGTCGCCCAGGTCGATGGCCGCGGCATCGTCCCCCGGCCCCACCGCGACGGTGGTCTTGATGTCCTTCAGCAGCAGGGCGATGACCTCTTTCTCCCCCAGGTCGCCTAATGTCTTCACGCTTCCTTGATGGACCTGAGGAAGTTAATCCTTATTCAGGACCGTTCGACAACCTGCCGCACCTTCTTATGGGCCACTGGGGTCGCCCCGGCGCGCTTATTCGTTCCCGGCTGGACGACCGTGCCCCTCGTCCCGATGCCTCCGGAACGGAGGGCGATCCCGACCGATCGCACCGTCCAGCCGGCATGATCGATGCTGAAGGACAGGGGGCGGCGCGGGCGGGGGCCTTTGGGACCATATCGCCCCCACATCTCCTCCTGGTTCCGCGATTTCCGCCTACGAACTCGCTAGCTTTAAGTCGATATTCGAAATGCTCCTCCATCCTGCAAATGAAAAAACTTTAATGGTTATATACGGGGTCCAATATTCCAAACTGGTTCTAGTCATGAGGCTCACCATCCCCTATGGAAAGGACGAGAAGCAGTTCCTCCACCTGCCGGAGGAGAATTTCGCCGGAACGATCTACCCCAACGACGTACAGACCGGGGACGAGAGGATGGAGATCCGCAAGGCGTTGGAGAACCCCGTCGCCGGCCCCGCCCTGGAGAAGTTCCTGGAGGGCGGCAAGGACATCGTGTTCATCGTGAACGACGGCACCCGGCCGACCCCGACCTGCAAGGTGCTGGACGCGCTGGCGGAGCGCATGGACCTGACCAAGGCCCGCTACCTGGTGGCCACCGGCGATCACCGCGCTCCCACTGAGGAGGAGTACCGTTTCATCTTCGGCAAGCAGTACGACAAGCTGAAGCCGCACATTCACAGCCACGATTCCAGGAAGGACAACTTCGTGTTCCTGGGCACCTCGAAGAACGGCACTGAGATGCATGTCAACGAGATGGCCGTGAAGGCCGATCGCCTAGTGATCATCACCTCGGTCGAACCGCACTACTTCGCCGGCTACACCGGGGGAAGGAAATCTTTCCTCCCCGGCGTCGCCTCCCGCAGGACGATCGAGCAGAACCACAAGCTGGCCATGCGCCAGGAGGCTCAAGCCTTGGTGCTGGACGGCAATCCTGTCCACGAGGACATGATGGATGCGCTGAAGGTCGTGAAGGACAAGCCGATCTTCGCCATCCAAATAGTGCTGGACCGGCATCAGAACATCTACAAGATCGAGACCGGGGACCTGCACGCCTCCTTCGCCGAGGCGGTCAAGTGGGCCAACGAGGTATTCTCCGTCAAGATCAAGGAGAAGGCCGACATCGTCGTGTCCATCGCCCCCTATCCGATGGACGTGGACCTCTACCAGTCACAGAAGGCGCTCGACAACGGCAAATGGGCGCTGAAGGAGGGCGGGACCATCATCATGGTGTCCAAGTGCCGCCAGGGGGTCGGTCACGACACATTCCTCCAGCAACTGTCCCTTTCCGAAGACCCCCGCCAGGTCCTGGAGAACCTGGCCAAGGAGTACAAGCTCGGCTATCACAAGGCGGCCAAGGTGGCCGAGATCGCGGTCTGGGCCAACGTGTGGGCCGTGACCGATCTGGACCCCGAGCTGCTGAAGAAGGCGAACATCCGTCCGTTCGCCACGGTCCAGGAGGCGGTGGACGCCGCGCTGGCCCGGAACAAGGACGCCAAGGTCCTGGTCAGCATGGACGGCAGCATCACCGTGCCGAGGGTGGATTAAGATGGCCGATCACATCGACGCAAAGAACCTCAGGGAAGTGAAGAAGGAGATGATGACCTGCACCATGTGCGGGTTCTGCAAGAGCGTCTGCCCGGCGTTCGAGGACATCGGCTGGGACCCCGGTGTCGCCAGGGGCCGGGTCATCCTCGCCTACGGCCTGATGCAGAAGGACATCCCGGCCGATCCTTCGGTCATGGAGGCCCTCTATCAATGCACCACCTGCAAGGACTGCGAACGGCGCTGCCCCTCCAAGGTCCGGGTGGTCGATGTGGTCGAGCGGGCCCGAAGGGACCTCGTGAACGCCGGCAACATGCTGCCGAGCCACCGCAAGGTGGTCGACAACATCCTGAAGTTCGGCAACCCCTACGGTGAGAAGCGCTCGGTGCCCGAGGTGTTCGGGCAGACCCCCAAGAAGGCCAAGCTCGGCTACTTCGTGGGTTGCACCTCCGCCTACCGCAACCCCGGCGCGGCCAATGCGACCATCTCCATAATGAACAAGCTGGGCGAGGACTTCACCCTGCTCAACGAGATCTGCTGCGGCAGCGTCATGGAGCGGGTCGGCTGGTCCGAAGAGGACGTCCACAAGCAGATGGAGAAGAACGTCCAGGCCATCACCGACCAGGGCGTGGAGGAGGTCATCTTCTCCTGCGCCGGCTGCTACCGCATGTTCAAGGAGGAGTACCCCAAGCACGTCGCCGTGCCGTTCAAGGTGCGCCACGTGTCCGAATACCTGGCGGACAAGGACCTCAAGCTGAAGACCCTGCAGAAGAAGATCACCTACCACGACCCCTGCCATCTGGGCCGCCACTCCGGCGTCTACAAGGCCCCGCGAGCGGTGCTGGCCAAGGTGCCCGGCGCCGAGTTCAAGGAGATGCCCCGCAATTCCGCGGAGGCCCGGTGCTGCGGCGGCGGGGGCGGCGTTCGTTCTGCCTATCCGGAGCTGTCCGAGCAGATCGCCGGAAAGCGGGTGGCGGAGGCGAACTTCGCCGACGTGCTGGTGACCTGCTGCCCGTTCTGCGTGACCAACCTCAAGGTGGGCAAGGAGTCCAACAAGGCCAAGGTCGAGATCGTGGACCTGGTCGAATTTATCGATCCGTTGCTGTGACATGATCGCCCGGGTGCGCTGCTACCGGTCGTCCGAGGAAGCGATCAGGGAATGGACCCGGCTGGGCCTGGATCTCCCAGAGCGAGCCCTGAGCCTGGTGCCCGAGGTCCGCGCCCTATACCTGGAAGGCCGGACCCGGGACCTGGAGCCGATCCTCCGGGAGGCCCGGGCCGATTCCATCGCCTGCGCCCTCACCGAGCGGGGCCACCGCCCCCGCCTGTGCCTGGTGGCCGAGGACGATGAGCTGGAGGCCCTCGGCGCCCTGCTGGACAGCGGCCTGCTCACCGCCGCGCTGGAGCGCTACCGCTCCGACGGCGCTCCACCCGTCCCACTGCCGGGCGGCCAGCTCTCGTTCGACCGGCCGCTGGTCATGGGCATCCTCAACGTGACGCCGGACTCCTTCTCCGACGGCGACAGCTACATTGGGACCGACGAAGGGGTGTTGCGCGCCCTGATCATGGCCGAGGAGGGCGCCGACATCATCGACATCGGCGGGGAGTCGACCCGTCCCGGCGCCGAACCGGTGCCACTGGACGAGGAACTGCGACGGACGGTCCCGGTCATTCGTCTCATCGCCGCCCAGACCGATGTTCCGATCTCCATCGATACCCGGAAGGCCGAGGTGGCGAGAGCGGCCGTCGAGGCCGGGGCGCGCATCATCAATGATGTCTCCGGGCTGGAGGACCCTGCCATGGCCCAGGTGGCCGCGGAGAACGGCGTCCCGGTCGTGCTCATGCACTCCCTGTCCGACCCGAGGACGATGCAGCAGCAGGTCACCGCCGACACCTATGACGACATCGTCAGCGACATCATGTGGCGGTGGGAAGAACGGATGCTGCGGGCGGAAGCCACGGGATTGGAGCGGGATAGGATATTGCTCGATCCGGGCATCGGTTTCGGCAAGCTCCAGGAACATAACCTGTCCATCCTTGGCCGACTTAGAGAGTTACGCTGCTCCGGCCGTCCGCTGCTGGTGGGGGCGTCAAGGAAGGGGTTCATCGGCAAGCTCACCGGGGAGAAGGCCGACCAGCGCCTGGGTGGCAGTCTCGCCGCCGCGGCGATATCGATCTTGAACGGCGCCAGCGTGGTGCGTGTGCACGATGTGAGAGAGACGGTCGGCCTGGTCCGCACCCTCGACGCGGTAAAGAACCTTAAAATTTGACGAGGGACAGGACCCAGATGGCCACGAGGGCGATCGCGGCGATGACGTAGAATATCTTCATCTTGCGACTGCTGCTCTTCTCCTTGACCTTGGACCGGATCATGCATTCCTCGGAGCAATAGTCCTTGGTCTCGGGGATGGGACCCTCGCAGTTAAGGCAGTGCTTGTGAGGCGGGAGATGAACGGCCATGATAGCATCGCTCCAATGCCCTTCCATACTTAAGGTTTTTTCAACGTCTCCCGGAACAAAGCGGTGGAGAATCACCAAGAAAAGGTGATCGAGGCCAGGCTAACGACCTTCTTTCCTGGTCCGGGGCCCTTGGTCACCCGCAACGCCATGGCCGTGGCGGCTTCAGTAGCTATGGCTACCCTTGCATTTATCTAGGCCGAATCGCTTCGGTGCTTTCATGTGGAAAGTACTGGGCGTAGAGACCATCATGATCAATGCCGACACGGTCTGGAGCGACCGGCTGCTCGAGCTCTCCCAGCGGCGGAAGGACGGCCCCAAGTTCAAGGCTCTTCTCGCCAAGGCCGACATCAGATACTACTTTGATACCATCAGGGAGGTCCACATGTTCTACCTCCAGTTCCCATATGAAGTCAGCGTCGATGAGCTGGAGTTCATGAAGGAGTTCGTGCTCAAGCTCCACAAGGCGGCCAAGGTGCCGGTGGTGGAGTTCGAGGGCGAGTCCCAGCTGGCCTCCATCGTGCTCAGCTCCGACGAGCCGGTCGATGACCACAAGAAGAGGAACAAATGGTGGGAGATCGGCGAAGGGAAGGAAGATACCCAGGAGATCTAGGAAGAGGTTTCAGGCCGGGCTGTCCGCCCGGCCCATCAGTTCGTTGAACCTGGTCTCGCCCAGCGAAGGGTCGGTGTTCTGCGACCGGGTCCACTCCTGCAGCTTCCTAAGGGCTTTCCCGTTCTGGACCAGTGACCTGGCCCTCTCCACGCCCTCCTTCAGGGTGGCTGCGCGCCCCATCATACAGAGGATGGGGGCCGCATTGAGGCAAACAATGTCCTGCCGCGGTCCTTCTTCATCACCGTTGATCAGCCTGAGCAGGCGTAGCACCTCGACCTCTTTGTTGCCCGAGGTGAGGATGTCCCCGTCCCTGGCGACCTTGATCCCCAGTTCTTCGGGCACGATTTGATAGGTGGAGATGACGCTGTCCTTGCCCAGCTCCATGACCGTGGTGGGACCGAGGGTCGACATCTCGTCCATGCCCTTGTTCCCCTCGGCGTTCAGTCCGTGGAAGACCAGGGCCTGCTTGTACCCGATCTCCTTCATCGTCAGCAGGGTCGGCTCGAGCATGTCCCGGGAGTACACCCCCCGGACGCCGTACTTCGGCAGGGCCGGGTTGGCCAGGGAACCGGCGATGTTGAGAATGGTCCCGAACCGGATCTGGGAAAGGATGCGGCCCAACGCCGTGGGGTGGACCTTGGGCGACATGCCGTTGAAGATCCCGATGCCCGCTTCCTCGATGCTTCTCTTGACCACGCTGACATCGCATTCCACGTCCACGCCCAGCGCCTCGAGCATGTCCACGGTGCCGCATTTGGAGGTTATGCCCCTCGCTCCGTGCTTGGCCATGACGATGCCGTCGGCCGCGGCGATGATCGATGCAGCGGTGGAAATATTGAACGTCTTCAAGGTGTCCATGCCGGTGCCGCAGTTGTCCACCAGCGGCGAGGTGACATTGGGGGTCACCTTGATGGTGTCGATCTCGTAGATGGCCTCCCAGCTGCCCGCGATCTCCTGCGGCGTCGCTCCCTTGGCGGTTATGGCGGCCAGGAACGCGCCCTGCTGCAGGTCCGGCTGCTCGTTCAGGAGCACCTGCCGGAACAGGTCCTTGGCCTGGGCCCTCGAAAGGTTCTTTCCGCTTATCAGATCGTTCACGCCACTGCCGAACTGTCTCAATTGCTCTTCCATGTCGTCACCTCGTAAATTCCGTGATCACGCACTTGAACGCCTTCCGCTGCTCGATCAGACCGAACGCCCTCTCGATCGACCCGAGCGGCATGCGCTCGGTCATCAGCGGCAGTAGGTCCACACCCTTCTCACCCAGCAGACGGAGCGCCTGGGTGTTGCTGGCGCTGGTGCAGCCGTAGGCGCCCACCAGCATCAGCTCGCGATAGTGCAGGAGATTGAGGTCCATCCGGACCTCCGGATCGCTCCGGGGCAGCCCGGAGAAAGCGCATATGCGCCCCCGGGGGGCCATCGTCCGGAGGAGGGCATCGTCGATCCTCACATGAGGGGTCGCCAGCAGGGCCACGTCCGCTCCCCGCCCGCCGGTCCACTCCTCGATGACCGACGGTATGTCCTCTACCAACGGGTCTGCCGTCCTATCGGCGCCCATGCGCAACGCCAGCTCCCGCCGCCCCTGCTCCGGCTCCAGCACCAGGACCGACGCCCCCCTGCTGGCGGCCAGGGCGGTATGCATGAGGCCCATGGGGCCAGCGCCGTGGACCACCACGCGGTCCTCCGATGTGAGGGAGGCGGCGTCCTGGCCGTGGACGCAGCAGGCCAGCGGTTCCGTGAGCGAGGCCATGGCCGGGTCGAGGCCCGGTGGGACGATGTTCACCCCGCCCCTCCGAACGGTCTCCGCCGGCACGGCCATCCGCTCGGCGAATCCGCCGTCGCGGTTGAAGCCGATGATGCCCTGGTGGTCGCACATGTTGTCCTGGCCCCGCCGGCATGGCATGCAGGTACCGCAGGCGATGCCCGGCCAGACCTGGACCAGATCGCCTTCCGCGAACGGGCCGGAGGCGTCGGACCGTTCGACGACCCCCACCACCTCGTGTCCCAAGATCCGAGGATAGGAAAGGTCGCGGTGCCCGGCCCGGGCCATCTTGATGTCGGAGGGACAGACCGCGCAGGCCACGACCCGAACGACCGCCCCGCCCGAGGGGCAGCTGGGCTCTGGCATATCGTCGATGACCAAGTCCCCCGGCCTTCTCAGCACGGCTGCCCTCATGCTATCCATTCCTAAGTTGGATGTATGGTCCAACTGACTCGAACAATGAGGGCACGATATTTATCTTTATCCGACTGGTCCTCGTAGTTGGATGTATAATCCAACATCAACTGGTGATTGGATACTTTAGGAGGCGTCCTCGACCAGTTCCCCGGTCCGGCGGACGGTATAGCTCTTCAGGGGGACGGCGCTTCCGGACCTCTTCCGGGCCTCGCCCGCCAGCCGCTTCATCTGGCCGCAGCAGGGCACTTCCATGTGCACCAGGGTGACGTCCTTGATCCGGTTCTCGTTGAGGATCGAGGAGAGCTTGTCGATGAACTCCTCGTTATCGTCCAGCTTGGGGCAACCGATGACCGTCGTCCTCCCTTTGATGAAGTCGGGATGCATCGAGGCGAAGGCGAAGGCGGTGCAGTCGCCGGCCAGCAGCAGGCGGGCATCCTTGAAGTAGGGGGCGTTGGGCGAGACCAGCCTCATCTGAATCGGCCAGTTCCCCAGCTCTGAGCCCTCCCCGGCCGGGGTGCCCGCGACCGCCTGGGGCTTGAGCAGCATGGGGGTGGCGGATGGGCAGCCGCAGGACTTCGGCCCCTTCATCTCCTCCATATGCCTCTTGGCCGCTTCCTCGTCGAACGGCGCGGCCTCCCGCTCCTCGATGGTCAGCGCTCCCTGGGGGCATTCCCCCAGGCAGGCTCCGAACCCATCGCAGAGCAGGTCCTTGATGACCCGGGCCTTGCCGCCCCTGATCTCCAACGCCCCTTCGGCGCAGGCGTCCACGCAGTTGCCGCAACCGTTGCACTTCTCCTCATCGATCCTGATTATCTTCCTGACCGCCATGCTATCGCCGACGTTCGGATGCTCTCCCCGCCTAATAAGAATCCCCCTGTTTCAATCGGGCCGCATGGGACCAGTCGTGATCGGCCTGTGGGACCTGGATGGGTCACCTCGAACGTAACAATCATTAAGAAATATGAACTCAGACACTAACGGTCGAGGATCACCATGGAGAAGAGAGAACCCTATCCGAGCGGAAACCAGAAGGTGAAGTGGGCATCGACCGAATGGCTCGAGGACCATCTTGACGACAAGATGACCATCATCGACGCTCAACCTAACATCCACGACTACATCACCGAGCACGTCCCCGGGGCGGTCTTCCTTAACGAAGAGTTCCTTCGGGCGGCCAAGAGGGGACTGGTCGGCCAGTTCATGTGCAAGGAGGCCGTGGAGCCCTACTATCAGCGGGCAGGGGTCCGGAACGACACCCCGGTGCTGGTCTATACTGGCAAGGGCGCGGTCAAGGGGTGGGGGGACGGCCTCGAGCAGACCATGATGGCCTACGGGCTCACACGGTATGGGCACAACAACGTCTACATCCTGGACGGCGGGCTGGAGAAGTGGAAGGCCGAAGGGAGGGCGTTGACCCAGGAATTCCCGAAGATGGAAACGGGCAACTTCAAGGCCGATGTCCAAAAGGACTATTTCATCAAATACGACGAGTTCAAGGCGATCAAGGACAATGACGACGTCATCGTTCTGGACGCGCGTCCCCCGGCGGTGTACGAGGGCAAAGGGGCGTGGCGGGTCGGCGGGCATATCCCCGGTGCGGTGAACCTGCCGTGGGCCTCGCTCATGATGCCGGACAACACCCGCAAGCTCAAGCCGGACGAGGAGATCAAAGCACTCATCGAGAAGGCCGGGGCGACCAAGGACAAGATGGTGATCTGTTCCTGTGGCACCGGGCGGGAAGCGACCAACGAGTTCAATCTGTTCAAGTGGTATCTGGGGTACCCCCGGGTCCGGGAACACGAGGGCGCGTTCACCGAATGGACCTCGCATCCCGAGAACCCCACCGTGCTGGGGAAGAACCCACGGGATGAGGTAACCAAGATCCGGGTCCCAGTTTGAGCCGGACCCCTTCCTTATCATTTTTTGCGGTGAGCGCCAGCTTATCCTATTTTTTCTTAGCCGCTTCCTGATTACCTAGTTGAAGCTCGGCGTTGGCCATCCCTTCTAAGCTGAACCGCCGCTCCTCCTCATAGCCCCCATCCTCGGTGGCGTCAATGACCTTTTGGAATTCGACAATCGCCTTTTTCCACTCACCCCGCTCCATGGATTGCTGTCCAGACAAAATGGAGAAGCACACGCACTTCGTCTTGACCTCGGCGGAGAAATAGTGATTCGAGATGTCATCGAACTTCGCCTCATACGGGGCCTCATGTTCAAGTATATGCCCTACTCGATGATGAATCTCCTTCACCCTGGGATAGGATATTCTGCTCAATAGGACGTCTTGGATCCCTCTCTGGGAAAAACGATACGCATCATCACGCTCTTCGATCAGATGATTTTCGCGCGCCAGACGGTCGAGGTGTTCTAGGACATCCAGCAACGGTCTTTGCTGGACCTGTGCGAGGATACCGGGGGTAAACCTCTCTCCTATAACTGCCGCTGTCTCCAGCACCCTCATGTCCTGTCCAGAAAGCCTTTCCAACCTTCTTTCGATAATCTCTAGATAGGTATCTGGCAAGTCGATGGTGACAAATCCAGTAATCTGCCAGTAGCCATTTCTTTGCTCGACCTGTTTGGCCTGGATTAGTAATCGGGCTGCTTCCAGGGCGATCATTGGGTTGCCCTCGCTCTTGGACCACAACTCCTCGACCATCCTCTCATCAATCTGGCCCTCGAGCTCCACCTCGAGCAAGCGATTCAGCTGAGCTCTATCAAATGGTTTCAGCTCGAGCTCGTCGCACAAACCCTCTCTCCTAAGAAGACGGAGGCCCTCTATCAACGGGCTGACCTCATCGTCCATAAATATTCCTAACTGCTCGGTTTGAAATGTCCCTACTATCATCACTGGCAGGCTGGTGATGCTACGGGATATTAGTATGAGGATTGAGACCGTTTCCTTATCAGCCCTGTGCAGATCCTCCAGAACAAGCAGTAACGGGCCTTGAGAGCTTTCTTTACCTAGTAGGTTAAGTAAGCTAATCGGTAAGTCCTTTTTTGATGGCCACATTCTTCCGATTTCTGGGAAGGCCTGAGAGAAGGGATCAGAATAGGGAGCTCGGTTACAATCACATGTTCCTTCTCTGATCGAGAAGTTGATGCCCTCAGCTATGGTCTTCAGCTCGTTGAGCACATATCGCTTGCCTATGCCCAGCTGGCTAGATATAAAACAGCAACGGCCGTGCCCCTGTAGGGCACTTCCTAGGCTGTGAAAGAGATGCTCCATCTCTATCTCTCTGCCCACCATGCCATTTTTTCCCAACGATGACCCTCTGGACCATATGGCCTCCGGAAGGATAAATCATGGCGGTCGTTGTTAGAGTGTTGCCTTCGCCGAGTATTGGTCAGGCAAATCTCCAGGCCTTTATGTGTGTTTAGACCACCTTAGGACCGAGGCTG
Source organism: uncultured Methanomassiliicoccaceae archaeon (assembly GCA_964477865.1). Classification (GTDB taxonomy): domain Archaea; phylum Thermoplasmatota; class Thermoplasmata; order Methanomassiliicoccales; family Methanomassiliicoccaceae; genus UBA6. The sequence continues at coordinate 26,694 of CAYZEV010000020.1, forward strand.
CTCAAGCGGTTATCAATCTCCTTGAGATGGGCTTGATTACCGATCCTAGCGTAGATGACCCTGGCTCTGTTAAGCTCCTTTATAGCCCAGTCTACTTGCCCCCTCGCTAGCAGACAATCAGCGTACCACTCCGTCCCTAGAGCCTTATACAGAGAGGACAGCTCGAGGTGACCGAGTATTTCCATCCCTCTTATGAAAAGAACATCGCTCTCCTCATATTGGCCCTGCCCGTTCATGGCCTCGGCAAGCACCAGTGTGGCAACACCTTGTACTGGCGAGCTTATCCCACTAAACCTCGTACCATATTCTATCAAGATATGTCTGCAAATGCTCTCGGCCTCTATCGCTTTTCCCCTGACCGCAAGTAGATGGGCATGGATGGCCAAGGGAAAGAAATCCACACCCGCTTCTTCCTTCCCCGCCTCATCAAAGCTCTTTTTCAAGAAGTGGGTTGCCGAGGTGAGGTTTCCTCCTTGGATATCGACAAGGGACCGGAGGAGGTAGGTCCATTTCAACGCTAGATGATCTCCGGTCAGGTTCGCCATCGTTATCGCTATTTCTAGCTCGGAAATCGCCCCTTGTTGCTCTCCCTGGACCATTAGGACCTCAGCAAGTAACTGATGTGCCTGGACCTCGAATTTAGGGTGGGGATTCTGTATAAAGATCGCCAAAGCCTGGACTAATTTGCCCTTGGCTTCTGCGTAGTTGTCTGCGCAGAGGTAGTGGTAAGCATGGTTGGTAAGTTCGAAGGCGTACCTCTCCGGGGGTCCGAAAACCTCGAACTGGTGCTCGGCTCTTGCTCTCCATTTTTCTGCCTCCCCGAAATCACCTAACCAAACCGCGTAGTTGGCCTTGGAGTTGTACAGGTTGCCCAGTTCCCACGGCTCAATCTCTGGGCACGCTTCAGCTTCTGCTATCAACTGGAAGGCCTTGTCCATGTCCGAGCCCAGCCTTCCGATGACCCAGCATTCCGACAGCTTCCGCAGTATCCGCGCCTTGTTGGCCCCCGATGACATGGATAGCACTTGTTCATAGAGGGCTGCAGCATTGGAATACCTGGCTTGTTCAAGATTAACATCGCCAAGATACTCCAGCGTCTTTTCCCTGATGGCCTGATCGTCCTGACCTTTAACCTGTTCTAGGGCCCGCTCAAGGTAGGGAACCGCCTCTGGATAGCTGCACCTTTTCCAGCAGTACTCCCCAGCCAGGAAAGAGTAGCGAAGGCATTTGTCTTTGTCCTTTGCCATGCAAAAATGCATAGAAAGCTCACAATAGCGATCCGGTTCATGGTGATGGGTCTCCAAGGCGTTGCCGAGAAGGCGGTGTAGCTCTCTCCTTCTCGAACTCGAAATGCTCTCGTAGACCACCCTCTGCACCTTCTCATGCCAGAAATGGTAGTTCTTGTCCAGGCATCTGACTAGGTGGTTTTCTCTCTCCAGGGCATCAAGCATCTCGAATATTTGGATGGCAGACATGCCCATTATGGTCCCTATGATGTGCGGGTCGAAACGCTCCCCCATCACCGACGAGCACTCCAGCAACCGTCTTTTGCTCCTATCGACCTTCTCAAGCCTTCTGAGGATCACCTCCTGGACCGTCCTAGGGACGTCGAACCCTCCTTTCTTGGAAGAGGACCACTCTCCGTCCGCTTTTCGTATGTCCCCCCTCTCAATGAGCATCCTGATCATCTCGACGGCGAACAGGGGGTTTCCTCCGGTCTCCTTAACAATGAGGGAAAATAGCTCATCCTCTAGGTGCTCGTCCAACATGCCCTCGAGTGCAGCCCTGAGCCCCCGCTCATCTAAAGGGCCTAGATTGAGCTCTGTGCAGTCGCCGTCCATCCTCATGGCTCTAAGTGGAACGATGAGCGGGTGGACGGATCCCTCATCCCTGAGCTGAAGGTCCTCGGGGCGATAGGTGACGAGGATGAGCACGTGTAGCCTGCTGATATTCCGAGCCAAGAGTTGCAGCACCTGGGCGCTCGCTGAGTCGGTCCATTGGAGGTCATCTATCCGGAGGACCACGGGTCGTCGTGAGACCGCCGCTCGTAAGGCTTCGAGAGTGCGGTACATGACAAGGGAGCAATCCTCTTGGTCGACCCCTCGACCTTCCTGCATTCCTGAGTCCGTCTTGATATCTGCGACGCTCGGGTGTCCAGGCTCGGATGGGGTCGACCTCCCAGACGCGATAGTAAAATCCTTCGGAATCCCCCTGAACGCGTCGTCGAAAGGGTGGTATGGGCTCTTGATGTCCGGTACGCACCTTCCGACGAGCACCTGGCACCCCGCCAGCACGGAGCGATGTTCTAGCTCCTCGCAGAGCCGGGTCTTGCCGATTCCCGCCTCCCCGGAGATGACGATCACCCGCCCTTCCCCCTGGAGCATATTCCCTAGGTAATAGAGCAGTAGCTCCAGTTCATTCTCCCTTCCGGAGATCGGCGGCCGGAGTGATAGGTTCAGGTGCCCCCCCCATCCCTAATTGTTCCAGAGAAAAATAATAGTTGTTAAAAGAATGGTAAGGGGTTTTTCGTTTTGCTCATGGGGGCCGGATCGGTATTGGCCCCGGGCCAGGTGCGGCCTGCATGATAGCAAGGGCGGCGAATATGCCGTTCCAAATTACTGGTGCCTGCTCAGGGGAGATGTCCATAGTCTCCATGGCCCGATCATAGAGGTCATTGCCCACTTCTCTTAGGCAAATGAAGTACTTCTCATCAATTTCGTAATTTTCCCCTTTATTCCGAGTGACGAAATAATCTTTACCACCGAGTGCTACGATCGCTCGCGCCGCCTCATCGGGAATAGTCGAAAGTTTCAGCTCCTCTACCTGATCCTCAACGTTCTGATCATAGCTCGTTAACTTCACTATCAACCGGATGGCGTTCATCGCCCTCTGCTTGACTTCTGCCGGTGGCTCCTTTCCTAAATTCTTTAAGAACTTAGTGTAGACATCGTGCGGTTTCTGGTTTTTATAATCTGACAGTTTTGTCAGCTTTGCGTTGGTCAGATCATCTATTGCCTTTGGGCTTGCATATTGGAACTGTTTTAGGTCGAACGGTGGTGGCGGCATTAGATTCCTCCTAATAATCCTATATGGATTATCATATTATATAATATATATTCATAGAATACTCTCTGCACTGTAAAGGGTGCCTACCGAGGGCGGCGTCTGCCACCGATAGGTGTGCCACAATATTGCGCATGCTTACTGTTCTATAATTTTATAATGTAGAAAAGCAATATTATCATAGGAGAGAAATATGGGAATCGAATCTGTAATGTTGAAACACGAAAAGGAACTCATGATGTTGCCCAACGCCCAGGGAGTTTGCATCTCAGTGAATGGTGGTAAGAAAGCCATCACGGTGATTGTCGATAAGCTCGATCCGGCATTGGAATCGGATGTAAATCGGATGCGACAACAGATGGAAGGGTATGACCTGAAGTATGATTTGAAAAAGAAACCCGGGAGAATACAATGACCATCTATCCAGGAGCTATAAATCCATTTACTTTAGTGGAGGAAAAAATCGGTCGTTCCATCGACTATCAGAACGAGGATGTGATCGGTCTTGCGATTAAGACGTTGAATGTCGATCGTTACATGGACGTGTTGGATATTGCGAGGCATAATGAATTTAGGGGCACATCCCCTAATACAAATAGCGTTAGCAACAAGCCACCAACTACGGGCGGTGTGGGGCCGAGCATATCCCCCACCAGCATCTGGTTAGAAGCAGGAGACTTTTTCGGTAAAAAAGGCTATCCATCGATCAGTGACCCCATTCAAAACGGCATAAACGATTGTGGATTGATTGCTTCAATCACTTCCTTGGCCTGGGTAAAGCCTGAACGCATCAAGTCCAGTGGTGGAACGAATGGGCAAAGAGTGTTCACCTTTTTTAAAAATGAAATCGTGCCCGAGACAGTGACCGTCAGAGAGACCCTCCTGGGCCAGAACTGGGTCAATGGTATACCAACAAATGATTATGCTAGATCAACAGGAGGAAGCTGGCCTGCCCTTGTGGAAAAGGCTTACGCCAAGTGGATTTCCAAGAAAGAGAGAGATGAAGATTTGAACCCAGAGGATTACCGCAATTTAGAATTCGGGGACCTTCGAATCGCGATGAGGCACCTTACTGGTCTTTCTACTACATACTACGAGTTCAGGGATTCGACCCTGAATGATGTTGAGATGTATATTCGAGAGAATTGTCAAGATCAATTATTTAGGGTCGATCAACAGGTCGTCCAAACTCAACAATATATCCAAACTCAACAATTCATCCAAGCTCTTCATAAGACCATAAACATGGCCGTGGCCGTCAGTCGCGAAAGGACGAAGGATATCGAAGCTCGTATGGAGATCAATGGGATTCCGGAGGCGCACGCTTTTACATTGCTTGGTTACCTAGATTCTGGCCATGTCGTCCTGAGGAATCCATGGGGGATCGATATGCCATTACAAAATTACGGAGGGCACCAAAAAGACAATGCGGTGCAAACAACTGATAGGCTTGACTGCGAATTCGCATTCTATAATCCATGGATGGCTAATAATGAAATATTGAAAACATCAAAGGAAGACGGCATATTCGCCTTGAAGCTGCAAGCATTCTATGATCTCTTCGATGGAATATGCGTTGCTAACGACCCGTCAGTTGACTCTGGTCTGTTAACTAGGCTTATGACCTAACGGATATTTTCAACGAAGAGGCGAGTTCCTAATGCAAAAAACTAGGAACTAGCAACTCGATTTGAAATATCGTTAGTGTCCAAATTTATTATGAATTATCCTGGCGATAATTGATGGCGGGGAACATCACGGCCGGCCGCCGCAGTAAAATGTGAGGATGCCGTTCCTAGGAAGCTGAATTCAAGCCTTTGAAGCCGGCCTGTTTCAGAACCGTCAGCTGGTCAGACAAGGCACTAGGCAAGTATGGGGGCAAGAGCCTGGCGATGACCATTCGCCCATATAGCTGCCTACGTCACAATGTTAGTCGCCGGGTCCCTATATGTCATTTGGGCCATCATAGCCGGATTAGGCATGTTCTAGACCGCACGCCATATCTCACTTTGCAGCGCTTCAAATAATTGAAGTAACCGTAGGACCTTCCCGTTTCGGTTCACTGCATGTCCTACCTCCAGACCAAGCGTCCCATCAGCGTAACCTTATTCATCGCCCTGGAACTGTTCTACGCCTTCCTGGGGATAGTGAGCGGCCTATTGTTGCTCAGCGATCCCTCCGGGGCCGGGCTGGGCTTCGCATCCGATATCCGGGAAAAGATCCCCTTCCAGAGCTTCTTCGGCGTGGGCCTCTTCCTCTTTGCGGTATACGGGCTCGGCTCCCTGTTGATCGCCTACGGGGCATGGACCCGGAAGGAACTGTTCCTTGGCACCATCAGCAAGGCCTTTGGTCACCACTGGGCCTGGGTCGCGGGGATGGCCCAGATGGCCGTCCTGGTGATCTGGCTGGTAGTGGAAGGACTCTTGATCGGCCTGGACTACCCGGCCACCTACTTCACCGTGGCCATCGGCCTGGCGATCTTCGTGACCTTGCTGCCACGCTCGACCAGGAAGTACTTCGCGGCGATGAGGTACACCTGAACGCCGCCACTGGCCCGCTATGCCCTCTTACTTAAGCCATCCAAGGATCTGGGGCTCCCCCCGGGTGGACGGCCGCGAGTCCGCCTTCCTGGGGTAGCCGAAGATGAGCGGGGCGATGAGCTGGTGGTCCATGGGGACGTTGACGCTCTTCATGAACTCGGGATCGAACATGAGGGGTTTGGCGAAACCGATCCAGCAGCTCCCCAGCCCATAGGCATGGGCTGCCAGCATCATGTTCTCCGCGGCCAGGGAGCCGTCCTCCATCGGGGTCAGGCACCTGGGGGAGGCGAACACCAGGACCAGGACCGGGGCGCCATGGAAGACGTCGAGGCCCGGTTTGGCCAGGATCTTGAGCAAGCTGGCGAAGGTCTCGCTGGGCTTTTCGGCGTTGGCCTTCGCAAAGTAAGCGGTGGACAGCACCTTCGACTGGTCCGAGCATTTCTTCAGCTGGGCCTTATTGGTGATCACCACGAACCTTAGCCCCTGTTCGTTGTGGCCGTTGGGGGCGTGGAACCCGGCCTTGATGATCTCCCGGACCATCTCCTCGGGGACGCTCTCCTCGGTATAGCTGCGCACCGACCGGCGGTCGTAGATGTTCTTGAGCACCTCGTTCATCATCCACCCTCATTCCTAAGGGAAGCCGAACATAAAAAGTGTTGATGGTCACCGGCCGAAAACGCCCCGGGCCGGCCGCCTACGATCGCAGGACCGGCGCGCCAATGCCCCGGCCATAGAAAGGTCCATCTACCGGCCGTCGATTGCTCCCTCATGGAAGATTGGCTCGCCCTGGGCCTCGCCGCCGGGTTCCTGACCACCCTGGGGTTCGTGCCCCAGATCATCAAGAGCCTGCGTACTAGAAGGATGGACGAGGTCTCCCTGCTCATGCCCCTCCTGCTCAGCGCGGGGATGTTCCTATGGCTACTGTATGGTGTGTTCAAGGAGGACACGCCCATCATCATCTGGAACGCCATCGCCCTCTCCCTCAACATGACCCTGGTCGGCCTCAAGGTCTACTATGGTCGGAAGGATCGCCGCGAGCTGGGACCGCGAACGATGGACACGAGAGAACCTCTCTGAGGTTGAATCAGCGTTTTCTCCTGGTCAAGGCATATCGCCGCCATGGCGGGAGGGAGATGGGGCGATCGCGATCTGAGGGCGGCCATCCTCGAGTCCTCGGTCTTCCTGGGACCCTCCCTCATCCTGGCCGTGCAGATGAGCGGGAAGGGCTTCACCAACTCCTTCCAAGTCGGAGGCACCATCGGCCTCACGCTCATCTGGGCGGTGGCCTTGGCCCTGGTCTTCAAGTTCGCCATCGTCGATGGTCTGGCCCGATTCACCCTGGCCCGGGGGGACAGCATATTTGCTGGCCTGCCCTCCCTCCCCGGTCCTCGGAACTGGGGAGTGTGGGCGGTCATCGTAGTCTACATCATAGAGCTCACGGCCTATGCCAGTATGGCCATGCTGTGCGGCTCGGTGCTCGATGAGCTGATCCCTGGCAACGAGCCGGTCACGGTGATGGCCATTCTGGTCGTGCTGGTCACCCTGGTCCTGCTGCTGTGGCGGTCCCTGGGGTTCCTGGAGAAGATGATCTACCTGATCATCGGGGCGGTGGCGGTGCTCATGTTCTACAGCTTCGCCGCGGCCGTGATGAACGAGCCCCCTCTGCTTCCGGTCAATTCCATTCCGGGGTCGAGCGTCACCGACGACTTCATGGTGCTCCTGGGCGCTGGTTCGGGCCTCTCCCTTCTGCTTTACTCCGTGTGGGTCAGCGAGAAGATCAAGAAGGTGCCCCCGGGCATGAGCAAGGAACGGTCGCTGGCAGGGATCCGGATAGGCCTCGTCCTCGCTTTCCTCATCACCGGCCTGTTCTCTCTGGTCATCATGACGGTGGCCACCTCGGCCGGGACCGCCAGCATGGTCGGTCTGACGGGTACCACGCTGGGGTCGCTCCCCTTCACCGTCCCCGTGTTCATCCTGGCGGTGGCCATCCTGATGTTCGGCATATTGTTCGTCGGGGTGGACGGTCGGGCCAGGGCCATCTCCCGGATGCTCCGCCAGATGGGTCTGACCCGAATGGAGAAGGCGCCGCTGTATCGTACCATGGTCATGGGGTTCACCGCCATACTCCTGGTGGCGCTCATGTTCGGGCAGCCCCTGGAGCTGCTGGTCCTGATATCGTCCATCTCTTCGGTCATGTTCGCTGTGATGGGCTTCGCGCTCATCTACCTCAATTCGAAGTTCCCGGCCCCGTACCGGGCCGGCTGGCTGTGGATATCGGTGACGGCCATCGGCAGCTCGGTCTTCCTGGCCATCGCCCTGCTGAGAGAGCGGACCCTGCTGGAGTTCGGCGTGCCCATCCTGCTCCGCTTGGCCGTGGTGGCGCTGGTCCTCCTGATCATGATCCGTTATGGGGTCCTCAGCTGGGTGATGAAGAACGTCCATCATCTCAAGGGCGCCCTGATCATGGTGGTGATATTCGGCGCCATTTCCATCTTCGGCACGGTGGGTGGGGTCGAGTACGACGGGGCGGTGGTGAACTTCAGGGATCTCGGGGCCATCATGGCCGGACTGCTGGGAGGGCCGCTGGTCGGCCTCCTGGTAGGAGTGATCGGGGGATCCTATCGCTATGGGATGGGGGGATGGACCGCCTTGGCCTGCTTCGTGGCCACGGTCTCCGCCGGCCTGGTGGCCGATCTCTTCTCCCGCTATTGGAAAGGCTCCCTGTCGTACCTGAAACTGGGCTTCCTGGGCCTGCTGATCGAGAGCATGCATCTCTTCCTGTACTTCCCTCCCCCCACCCTGGGGCGGCCGGCCAGCGACGTGGTCGATACCATCATGCATGTCACCGTGCCCATGATGGTCGCCAATATCGTCGGCCTGATGATCTTCCACTATTGCCTGGACCGCTGGGGCTCGGGGGTTCGCGTGAACGCCGCCCTGCTGATCGGCCAGAAGGAGGAGGCCGAGGGGACCTGAGCCGATGAGGGGACGATCGGGCCGCCCAGGGCGGTTAGGGACAACCTATTTAACGATAGTTTAACATTTTTGGATCGCAATGATGCGCGCCCAGGGCCATTTCGGTCACGTCACCATCGACGGTCAGCGCTACGAGAAGGACATCATCGTCCATGTCGACGGGACCATCACCGAAAGGCCGACCATCTGCTCGCTCGACTATCGCGATGACTATTTTCACACCCCCTTGTCGGAGCGGGAGCTGGGGTTCATCGGCGATGAGAGACCGGAGGTCGTCATCATCGGCGCTGGGTACAAGATAATGATGCTCCTGACCCCCCGGGCCAAGGAGACCCTCGCCCCCTATGAGCTCAGGGTCACATCGACCCAGGAGGCTATCGAGCTGATGCAACAGGAAACGCGCCGGTTCGTGGCCATTTTGCACCTGACCTGCTGATCGGGAAGGCCTTTCAGTATGGCCGCCCCGCCCCCGTCAATAATTAATTATGCGCCCAGGGTCAATTTGTTCTCATGGACCGGGAACGGCGGATCATCGGGCTGGTCATCGCGGCGCTGTTGGTCGTTCTATTGGCCGCCCTCATCGCCAGTATCCTGTGGAACTGGCCCGATAGCACAAATGACATGAGCGCCAACGGTTTCCCCCTCTGGCTCCTCGGTCTCTTCTTTGTGTTCATCTTCTTTGGGATCATCGTCCGCCTGATCTTCTGGGTCATCTTCGGGGCCCAATATGGTCGACGATATTGGAGCTATGATTGGTCCGGCCCGCGGGGAGCTTCGGCCGAAGATATCCTCGACCAACGCTATGCCAAGGGTGAGATCCCACGGGAACAATATATCCAGATGAAGGACGATCTTTACCGGGATCGAAGAAAAGTAGGATAAAAATGAAGAGGGTTTGGAAGGGGTTTACTTCTTCAGGCGGAACTTGGCGAAGGGGAACTCGAACCCCTTGACCATGGCCAGGTACCCGAAGAGACCGATCACCGAAGCGGAGACCAGGGCCACCACCATCAGGATGGAGTCCGAGGAGCTCCATGCGATCGCGCCGGCGATGGACCGGTTGGAGCCATCGGCCGGGGCGTTACCCGACCGGGCGGCGTCCGTTCCGTTCACGGTGTAGGTGCTCTTGAGCACCGTGCCGTTCTTGCTGGTCAGTGAAAGGGTCACCAGGTGCTCACCGGCAGCGAACGAATGGTTGGGGGACGCCTCGTTGGAGGTTTTCCCGTCGCCGAAGTCCCAGTGGACCGAGGCGACCATGTCGCTCTTCATGTCGGTGATGTAGGTGAAGTTGTACCCGCCAGCGGCGGCGGTGGCCTTGATGGCCAAGCCGCCGGTGGTCGGGTCCTTGACGACGACATCACCCGGAGCAGGGGTCGGAGCGGGGGTCGGGTTTGGCTCCGGCCATACCGCGGGCATGGGGACCTGTCCCTGCCCTACCACTCCGCCGCTGTACGGATATCCGGGGGTGCCGGTCAGCACCATGGCCGCGATGGCCTGTCCGCCGGCGTTCCAGATGGTCTTCTCAGCGAAGTCGTACCTCGTCAGAGGATACACCCCGTTCCATGCCAGCTCGCCCCAGTAGAGGGGCTTCCCCTTCTCCTTGGCCCACTGCTCAGGGCCCTCGAAGTTGTAGGGGTCGGTGTTCGAGGCATAGTAGTGGCGGTGCAGTATCTCGAACCGGGTGTCCCCGGTGGCGAGGTTGAAGTCCGCCTGGTTCATGCCGAACATCTTACCGAATCCAGCTACGCCCATGTTACGGGGGTGAGTGGATACACCAGCGGTAGCGTCCGCGATGGCGTTGGCCCAGGCGTTGAACCGGACCTTGTCACCCTGCCAATAGGCATCGGATACCTTGTCGTGATCGGGCTCGTTGAACATGTCGAACATGGCGATGGAGTTCTCGTTCTCCAGCTCGACCATGACGGACTTAGCATAGGCCAAGTAGCCGGCGAAGGCCGAGGAGCTGGGGTCGAACACGGTGCCACTTCCACCCCACTGGAACGCGGGGTACTCCTGGGAACCGCCCATTACGAAGCTCAGGTACACGCCGTGAACTTGAGCGTAGTAGGCCATGCTGTGGAGCAGGTCGAAGTACTGTTCTCTGTGGTTCTGCCATGCATTGTAGGATATGCCGGATCCCCATATGTCGTGTGGGCCGATGCGGACCAGATTGACGTCGAGGCTCGCCATTTGGGCGAAGTATTGGTTCCACATCGCGTCTGGCGTGTCATTTGGCGTGATAGGCATTCGGCTGCCCGTGTCGGGCCCGTTGAACACCGAGCTCCACCCGGCGACCCCATGGTTGCCGTTGATGTAGTTCTCGATGGCAAACGCGATAACGGTGGTATCGGCCACGCCGAAGAACGGGTGGACCGGCTTGACACCGTCCACAAGGATGTCGGAGCCGGATACGGTCACCCTCCCGATCTGGGGAGTCGCGGCCGAAGCGGTCGGAATGTTGGATACGAGCAGCAATCCGGGTAATAGCAGGGCCATTACCGCGAAAGCTGCCGCTAGTTTTGGTATGTTCATCTTATTTACGCATCCCTCTCTGATTTGACAGAGCAAAATGTACTACGCTGCCATCTTTGAGGTGGTTTTGCATCCGATTATCACACAAGATAATTAGGCGGGGAGGCCTAGCCAGTAGAAATGACCAACCATTCTTTTTTATTATTGAGAATGCATAAGACAGCTGGGTAGAGGGCTTTAGCAGTGTTCGAAAGGACCTCAAGTTCTGACGGAATGATGGGAAAGACCGTACTGATCACCGGTGCCACCGCCGGGATCGGTAAGGCCACCGCGCTCGGCCTAGCCGAAATGGGAGCGAAGCTTATCCTAGTAGGGAGGAACGAACAGAGATTGGCGGCGGTGGCCGATGAGATGGCGGTCAAGGGCCATCATGAGGTCATGACCATGAGGGCGGAGCTTTCCTCCATGGACGAGGTCCGGCGTCTGGCCTCTGATATCATGGGTTCCACCCCTCGTCTGGACGTTCTGATCAACAATGCTGGGACGATCGTCGGGGACCGCCGCCTGACCGTTGATGGGTACGAGTACACCTTCGCCCTCGACCACCTTTCCCCGTTCCTGCTCACCAATCTCCTGCTGGACACCCTGAAGGCCTCCGCCCCGTCCCGAGTGATAACCGTCAGCTCGGCAGGCCATCTGGCCGGCACCATCCACTTCGACGACCTCATGCTGGAGAAGGGCTACCGGCCTTTCAAGGCCTATAGCCAGGCCAAGCTGGCCAATGTGCTGTTCAGCAACGAACTGGCCCGCCGGCTGGCCGGGACGGGGGTCACCGCCAACTCGTTGCATCCGGGGACGGTGAGGACCCATTTCGGCGATGAGCTGAGCGGAGCGTTCCGGTTCGGTATTTACCTGGCCCGGCCGTTCGAGATCGGTCCCCGGCGGGGGGCCAAGACCCCCATCTACCTGGCCTCCTCCCCGGAGGTGGAGGGGGTGAGCGGCATGTACTTCGTTCGAAG
>CAYZEV010000021.1:0-25646 GCA_964477865.1 uncultured Methanomassiliicoccaceae archaeon
CGGTCCGGGCGGCAGGAGGAGCGAGCAACTCTCTTTCTGGGCGGTAAGGACAGAGCTGCCGTCCGGCGCGGTGACCAGGGCCCCCGCCACCGGACCACCGGAGGGATCGAGGATAATCCCGTTGACGACCCCATGGTCGGTGACGCGGAAGGTGAGCCCGATCGGCCCGCTCTTGATAGAACCCCGGACCAAGTCGACCCCGAGCCTGCAAGGGGTCGATTGAATTTCAACCCTTTAAAAATATTCTCATTAATAAATTTTAACGAATGGCGTCATCGGTGGACTGGCTGGTTCAGACCGCCTTGATATCGGCCAGGCGATCGGCGATCTCCTGCTCCGTCATGCCCACCAGCGGGAAGAAGGATGGGTGGCCGGAGGGCAGGGCCTTGATGAGCTCCATGTCCTTCAGGCCGTAGCCGTAGACGGCGGCGAGGGTCTTTCCGTCGTTCATGACCGGCCCGAGGTCGGAGCCGACCACCACCTTCAGTCGAGGGTCCCAGGACCGAAGGATCGAGGCCGCCCCGTTCTCTTCCGGCGCCAGGATGGTGGCCCGGCACCCCCGCTTCATCAGCATCCAGGCGGCCAGGGCATCGCGCTCTTCCCGGACGACGGCCACGACCTTCCCCTGGCTTCCCATGGGCAGCCCCCCCGGCCCCGACATGTACTCGCTGAAGAGGTAGGCCTTCTTGTCCCTGACCTCCACGTAGAACGTCACGTCCGGACGGGTCAGGTTCACCTTCACCCCCCGCTCCTCGTTGGCCAGGAAGATGGCCGAACCCACCTCGCGACCCACGTCCATGCTCTTGTAGGGGTGGTTGCCTTCCCGGCGGGCCTTGACCGCGAACGATTGTCCGTCCCGCAGCACCTCGCGGGAGTAGGCGGCCCCCGCCTTCTGCATCGCCTCCATCGCGCTGTCGCCGACGAGGGCCGGGGACACCGACGCCACGCCGAACACCCGCCGCAGCACCTGGGCCGCCTCTTCCACCTTGTCGGTGGTGACATAGATCCTGCCCTGCTGCGAATCGATCAGGGCCTCCAGGCCGTGGACGGCCAGGGCGGATAGCATGTTGTCCATGAGGATGGTCTCGAAATAGCGGCGAACGCTGGCGCTCTTCAGACCGACCTCGGCGTAACGGACCAGTATGATATCCACGAGGTCCTGATGACCGCTGCGGTTATTAGGTTTTCGCGGAGCTAGTTTTTATTTCAGCAACGCCTTGGACGATGGTCATGGACCTCCTGCTCCTGCTGGGCGTTTTGATCGCCGCCATCCTGGCCGGTCTGATCGGCTCGATGTTCGGCATCGGGGGCGGGATGATCATCATACCCGTGCTGACCATCGCCTTCGGCCTCCCCCTGAAGGAGGTCATCGGCGCCAGCCTGATCGGGGTCATCGCCTCCTCCACCGGAGCGGCATCCCGCTACGTCAGCGAGGGCATCGTGAACATCCGCCTGGGGATGATCATGGAGCCGGCCACCACCATGGGCTCGGTGGTCGGGGCCTTCCTGGCCATCTATCTGGACCAGTACATCCTGGCCGGGGCGTTCTCCCTGGTGCTGGTGTACAGCGCCTACTATATGTTGCGCCGTCCCGAGGTCACCGTGCACTCCGACAACGAGAAGTGCCGACCCTATCTCTCCGGCCAATATGACGACCCCCTCACCGGGGAGCGGACCTGCTACTCGGTGCGGAACCTGTGGAAAGGGCTGCTGGCCAGCTTCGGCGCCGGCAACCTGTCGGGCATGCTGGGCCTCGGGGGCGGGATCGTCAAGGTCCCGGCCATGAACGTCTGGATGGGCGTGCCGATGCGGGCGGCCACCGCGACCAGCAATTTCATGATCGGGGTCACCGCCCTGGCCGGAGCGGCGGTGTTCTATGTCAACGGCCTCATCTCCCCGGTCCTGGCGGCCACGGTGGCGGTGGGAGCGTTCGCCGGGGCGTACGTGGGGCCGCACATATCGAAGCGAACGGCGGGAGCGACCCTCCGGCGATACTTCGCCGTGGTCATGATCGCCATCGCCATCATCATGATGCTGAAGGCCGCCGGGGTGGGGGTGGACCTGTGATGGACGGGCATCAGCATACCCGCATCGACCGGTGGGTCCGTATTGTCCTGGTCTGGGGCATGGCGCTGAGCGTGACGGTGATGCTGATCGGCCTGCTGCTGTTCGCCCTCTCCCCGACCGGACATGAGGAGGTGGACCTCTCCCTGGGAGAGATCGCCGCCGGCATCGTCCAGGGCAACCCGATCGCGGTCATCGACCTGGGGATCGTGCTCCTGATCGCCACGCCGCTGACCCGGGTGCTGACCGCCCTGACGGTGTTCCTGGTCGACCGGGAGGTCCGCTTCGTCCTGGTCTCCCTCCTGGTCCTGGCGGTCATTGCCTTTGCCATCCTCATACAATAATGCCGTTATTGCGCCGGACGTCGGGATGGAAAGGTTCATCAATCGCCTTCGAATCTACTCCTGGGATGCACAGGGATGGGCAAGCACAAGGCCAATGATGAGAAGTGGTACTACTCTTTTCTTCCCAACAACATGGCTGGAGGGAGCACCTCACCGCTGATACCGCTCTTCGTCACCGAGGGGCTGGGCGGTACCGTCGCACAGGTCGGCCTGTTGAGTGCGGTCGCCTCGATGGCCTCGGTGCCGTCGAACATCCTGTGGGGCAATCTCTCCGATGCCATCAAGAAGAGGCGGCTCTTCGTCCTCATCGGCTTCGGAGGCATGGCCATGGCCCTGCTGATGATGGGACTGGCCACGAACTTCTACCAATATATGGTGGCCAACTTCATGCTCGGCCTGCTGTCCACCGCGGCCGCGCCGGTGGGAACGGTCCTGATCCTGGAGTCGTTCAAGAAGGAGGAGTGGGCCAAACGGCTGGGGGATTTCAGCAAGGTCGGGGGCATAGGCTGGGTCACCGGCCTGGTCCTGGGCACCGTCTGGCTGAGCGCGTTCTCCGGGGCGGCCGATTCCTCCCTGGTCATGCGGGCATTGTTCATACTGGCCGCGGGCCTGGCCCTGGTATCGATGATCCTGGCGTTCAAGTGGGTCCCCGAGCCGGTGGAGAAGGTGGACCGGGCCACCCTCAACGGGGCGCTGAACAAGGTGCCGCTGTTCACCT
The DNA here is from genome assembly GCA_964477865.1 of uncultured Methanomassiliicoccaceae archaeon. Lineage (GTDB taxonomy): Archaea > Thermoplasmatota > Thermoplasmata > Methanomassiliicoccales > Methanomassiliicoccaceae > UBA6. Next base: position 3,127 of record CAYZEV010000021.1, read on the forward strand.
TCGAGCGGGCCAGGTACATGCCTCAGCGCATCGTTCACGTGCTCAAGATCAGTACCAAGAACCTGCGCGTCGAGAACTTTCCGGTGAACCTGCGCCGCTACTATGCGTTCACATTTGTCATCTTCACCGGTTTCCTGACGTTCTATGTCGCCCTCCCCATCTTCCTCAAGCAGTACGTGGGCATGAGCAGCGCCGATGTCTTCATCATCTTCGTGGCCTCGTCGGCGGTATCGGCCATCACCTATTCACAGGCCGGGAAATGGGCCACCCGGTTCGGAAGCAAGAGGCTGCAGGCCGGGGCCATCGTCGGCCGAGTCTTCCTGTTCCCCTCGTTCTTCCTGGTGACCCTTCTGAACCTGCCATACACCACGCTGTTGGTAGTGTTCTGCATCCTCCACGGGCTGCTGGGCTTCTGCTGGGCCAACATCTCGGTGGCCGGAAGCCACATCGTCTCCAATATCTGCAACCAGGAATGTCGCGCCGAATCGACCGGTATGTACAACGCCATGCAGGGGATGGCCACCGTGGCCGGAGCGCTCATCGGCGGGTATGTCGCCCAGTACTTGGGCTATGAGGCATTGTTCTTCACAGCCTCGATCTTCCTGGTGATCGGCCTGGTAATTCTATCGAGAATAAATACGGAAAAGGGGACGTCCGGGAAGGAAAACCCGGAGACGACCCACGAATAGAAGTTTATTTCATAATTCCAGCGAGGTTCCGACCGTAAACTACGGCCAGGCTCTCCTCGCCGTCCATGAGGGCCTTGTTCGCCCCCAGGCTGAAGTAGGTCGAGGACGCCAGGTTGATGTTGCCGCCCTTTACGATCGCGGCCAGCTTCTCGGCCATGCCCGAGGACGACCCGGCCAGCCTGGTGTCAAAGACCACGGCGTTGTGCTTGCCATTGGTCCCCATGGATTTTCTCAAAAGTCCCTGGACCTTGCGCCCGGCAAAGAACCCGCTTGACGGTCCCCCCACGATCCAATAGTCGGCCTTCTGTAGGTCCGATACGGATACATTTCCCACTGCCTTGCACTCGACGTCGCCAAGTCCGCTCTGCTTCAAACCTGAGCAGATGGCCTGGGCGACTTTTTCCGTGCTGCCCTCATAGACAACCAATGCTTTCATTCAGGAATCCCCCTAATATCCTGTTAACAATATCTTGCTGTCCATATACTTATGAGCCTATATTCCTTTCTACCGTCCGGTACTGTAGAAAGACGTGCAGAGAGGATGGTCCAGCTGGATTAATTTTGGTATTAATTTTAATTGTATAAAATAATAAACGGAGGGGCAGCGGCCTTCTTTACCGCATTGGAATCCTTGAGAAATGCCCCTCCATCCCGCTCAAGAGAGCATATGGCCAGGCCACCGAGCCGTTGGACGAGATGGACCAGACCGCCCTCGGCGCGGAGTAGTTGAACCAGCCGGCCCCGTTGTCCCGGGGGCCGAGGTGATGAGTGGGCCGACGCCACTGCCAGCCTGTATGCGGGTCAGATCATATAGGGCCGGGCTGGTCCACCGCAGGTATCCGTCCGGGCTGAACGAGCAGAGCATGTCCGGGTCATAGCCCGACAGGGACCGGTCGAGGAAGGGTGCGAGGATACGGCCGTCCAGTGAGATCACCGGGGTGCCGAGATAAGATATAGTTCGCGCCGGGAGGGTCGCGCTGACGTTCCTTCCAAAGTGTGTGCCCAGCAGCACCAATGGCTACCGGTTCCGTGTCGGTCTTGCTGCGGGATAGCTCGACAGAATATGCTGCCCCATTACCATCAACAACGGGATCGGTAAGTTCTCCGGACACCGGTATCTCCCACATCTGGTTCCCAATGGCATCGAGGGCGCTGGCCCTTGAGCCAGTAGGACCCAGTCTCAATAGCTGAGGGCTTCCTGCACGATCTTCGACATGTCCTCAATGTTGTAGGTCGTGCCGCAGTAGGAGCAGAACTTTAGCCCGGACACGCTGGAGTTCTTGTCGATGGTGATGCTGGCCCCGCAGTTATGGCACTTGTAGGGTACGGCCAGTCCCTTCGTTCCGATCTGCTCGATGAGCTGGTTCATGTCCAGGGTGACGTGCTTGACGGTCTGGACCCGGGTCTTCTCACGGGCCTTTCCGGCTTGTGTGTACAGCTTTTGGTACTCGTAGATCTTGGCCGCGCCCTCGAAGTTACCGGCCCGCTCCATGTTGATGGCCGTCCGGATGTCGGCGACGACCTCCCTGCTGGGAACGGCGGTACCGTTGGCCGTGCTCCAGTCCTTGACGATGTTGGCCATCACCGGATCGTTATCGGTGATCACCTTCAGCTCAGCGATCCACTTCTCGCTCTCGGCCACTGCTGCCTGGTGAGCCTGCTCATTTTCCACCTTGACCTTGTCCTGGCAGGCCATGCAATACATGTTCCCCCTGTTACCATACTTCTTCATCTCGGCCTTGATGGTCTGTGATGCCGCGAGGTTGATCAGAATGATGACCACGATCGCGGCGACGATACTATTGTTATTAATGAACGGGAGGTCAGGGATCAGGCGATAAGTGTCGCCGCTTTCCACGAATATAAAGAAAGCTAAGAACAGAATTGCGATACAGAAAAACGTGACGACTCCCCGAATAGCGTTCACAACACGTATCTTGGTGAATGACTGACCGCACTTCTTACAACGATATGCCGGGGGAGCTGCCTGGGGAGCCACTTTAAAGGGTAATCTATGGGATGATAAAAAGGCTTCCAAACAAATTTTTCATTTTAATCCGGTCGGGACCATGATGGCCGTGCGAGATTTGGCCAGTTATTAAGGTTGGATGGGGAGAAGAAAAGTGCAGGGGAGGGATTTGAACCCCTGAACCACTAAGGATAAGACCCTGAATCTCTACGGAGCTCGCAATAGATGCTAGCCAATCGATGAGTTATTACTTTTATGATTCTAGCCAGATATCAATAAATGAAGCAGCAGAATGCGCAGTGATACTACTCTATGACAAAATGGAGTTTACGCCCTTAGCAATTTCATAAGAAACCTGAAGGTGGTTCTGCTTTGCTGGCCCCTGAATATTAATAACCACATCATCAAGTATGTTATGACAAGGATGAGGCAGCTTACCTACGACAACCTGGCAAGGTGGATGAGCGAGGCGGAAGATAAGGTCCGGAAGGAGCTGGAGGAGCTGAGCCAGCGCCCCGACTCCTATAACGAATCGATCCGTCAGATGATAGCTACCCATGAAGGGCGGCTGTTGGCGTTGAAGGATCTGCGGCTTCGGATACGTGCCGAAACGGGTGTGGAGCTTAAGGGGACCAAGGCGCCGCCGGACATAAGGAAGTAATAATCGAAAGCAGGCAGGAACACTTATCACAATTTGAAATCCTGAATCTCTGCGACGCTCGCAATAGTTGTTAGCCAGTCGGTGTGATGATTCAGGTCGCAAGCCGGTCTAGAAAATCAGGGGAAGAAAAGTGCAGGGGGGCCTCGAAGGTCATGGCTGTACCGTTTCTAGATGTAAATGCCTCGTTAGGGCCAGGGGCCGTAAACATACCGTGGACAGAGCGGGATTTCTGCCCATGAAACTCTCTGGATAAGGTCCAAATCCCTGTACATTACAGGGACAGTTCAAAAGAGGGTTGATGTAGGTAACAATCAAACCTGAACCTGATCTTCAAAGGAGGGTCCATTTTTCTTTCCTAATAGGAAGCTGGGGTGAAGACCCCGAGCCGTCGCATTTGCAGAACTAGCCGCAATATCGAGACAGTCCATTGGGACCAAAAGCCCAATGGATTATGATTCCTCCTCCGCGCTTCAGACAGCTTTTTGAATAGAAACAACAGCTACAGGAAGCGCTCTTACTAATGCTAGCATCGCTGTTGTTACATCACCGTGGCGATGAACGAGCTTCCAGCTCCCCTCCTCACGCCGAAAAATGCTTGTCACGCGCAGAGCATCCTTGATCACATCTGCGCTTCCCCCGAGCTTGGCGTTGTAACGTTCTATCTCTACGATATACCCCATCTCTTTGGTCACAACCTTAGTCAAGCCCTCGAAGTTTACCTCCCCTTCCTTGAACTGCGTCGCGGCAAACTCAATGTTTTTCGTAACCTGCTTGAAACCGCGAGTGCAACCGCCAAAGCCGCCTGCAAGGGACACTTCGTCTTCGTGAGAGAGGAGAGCGTTCACGGGCTCGGGGTCTCCCTTAGCAAACTCGTTCACCGCTAGGTGATATTGTTCCACAAATTGGTCAAAATCCAAAGCGGCCAGTCTGGATGTCGTCGCCATGGAAATATTTACCCTTAGACATTCGGCATAAATCTTTCGCATGCAGAGAGGATCGAAAAAAACCGCCGTGGACAAGATGCTCAAGCGCGTTTCCACGCCCCCGGCATCATGTTCACCAACCACACGCTCGCCTTAGGCGTGGTCGTTGGATTAATCACCGTGGTTGTTCTAAAAAGGAGGCAGTAGTTTGCGCCGGTAGACCCTGGGGCCGATGAATAAAAGAATATCTTGCTCCGTGTGGCCTTCCCCAGAAGATTCAGGTCGCAAGCCAGTCTAGAGAGAACCAGGGGAAGAAAAGTGCAGGGGGATTTGAACCCCTGAACCACTAAGGATAAGTTCCTGGATCTCGACGGCCCTCGCAATAGATGCTTGTTAATGGGCACGGTTTAATAGTTGCGAACTAGTGAAAGCTTGAACCAACTGTTCTAAGCGCATGGAAAATTGAACCCATGATTATCATCTGAAAAGCAAGTCCCCTACCTAACTATGAGAAGGATTGCCTGCCTCTTGCTTTTCGCATCCATCGCAATTTCATCACTATCCTCCTCCGTGGACGCTATATCCGCTTCCGACCAGGCGGCACCGATTGCAGAAAACATTGAGCTTGCCCCACACGAGCCGATTATTGTCGATAACAACCGAGAGATTGTGACGTTAGCGGCAAGTGAGGGTTGGCCAGGCAACGGGATCCCTTCAGACCCATTCGTCATCGAGGGGTACGCCATCGATGCTCACGGCGGAGAATGTGGAGTCCTGATTTCCAACACAACGTTTGACGTCACGATCAGGGGCTGCTCGATATACAACCTATCGACCCCCGCCATCATTACCTGGGACTCCACATCCAGCATAGGTATCTACCTGAGGGATGCGAGAAACGTATTGGTGGACGGGAACTGCATCGCAGACGGTCTCTTCGGGCTGAGAGCGGAAGGTTCAGAGATCGTTGTTCAGAACAACCACATTCTGAATAATTATTTTGCAAATATCTATGTCGAAGGTAACTTGATTAAAATTATAAACAATACATGCTCCGATACAGAAAGAGACCTAGGGGGACATGGTTCGATAACGGTGGTTTCCAGCAACGACCTGGTTATCGACTCAAACACTTGTTATAATTCATCTTATGGCATCCATGCCTCTAGCATCTCGAATTGTGTCTTCTCAAACAACATTTGCTTCAACAACTCCCTCAGTGGTATACAAATCGGTCCTCTCCTTTTCGGCCCCAGCTCGCATGATTTTCAGGTGCTGAACAACATCTGCTACAACAATGGGAGGGGGATTTTCATTGGAGAATACGACTCGAATCATTACCTTTCATCCGGTGTTTCGCTCATAGGTAACAATTGCAGTTCGAACAGTCGAGACGGTATGTATCTCTTGTTTCTCCAAAGGGACGCCCAGACCTCCAATGGTTACGGTGGTAGAATTGAGAACAACACTTGCTCCAACAATCTGGAGGCTGGCATTAACTCAGAGTGGTGCAGCAATAATTTGATGTCCAATAATACCTGCACTGGTAACGGAGAGGGCATCGCCCTATCGTACTCGAACAACAACGAACTCCTCAATAATACTGTTAACCTAAATGATATTGGCCTATCCATCAATCCTTATTCGCCCTCTAACGTCATCGAGTTCAATTGCTTTATGATGAATTGGCGGTACGGAGTATATTCATCAGGTCAAGATAACGTTTTTTACATGAACCGTTTCATCGATAACAATGGGGCTAGTTCAGTCTTCACGCCAGGCCACCCTCAAGCCCTTGACGATGGGGGCAATAAATGGAACGTCTCGGGTCCCGTTCACGGTTACGGTAACTACTGGAGCGATTGGACATCTCCAGACACGGATCATAATGGTATAGTAGATTCCCCATATGTTATTCCTGATGCCGGTAGCTGCCTAGACAATTATCCCCTAACACGACCGATGACGGTGGTGCCCTCCGAACCCACCGAGGTTAGTTCAGTGGTGATAGATGGCGTCGTGAGATTGAGCTGGAGCTACCCTAAGGATGATGGATGCGCAGAAATTCTACAATATAATGTGTACCGTTCAACATCTGGACCAATGGAATTAATCGGCAATGCATCGGGGTTGAGCTTCTCTGATCTAGGTGTGGTGGATGGAGCCATCTATCATTACATCGTCCGGGCTGTTAATATCGCAGGCGAGGGTAAAGCATCATCAGAGGCCGTATGCACACCTATGTCCGTACCCTCTGCACCTCAGAATCTTACAATCGCCTTGGATGGCATGACTGTGAAGTTATCCTGGCAAGCACCCGAGGACAACGGTGGCTCGACAATCAACGGCTACCGAGTCTACCGCTCAGCGGACAATGGATCAGAGGCCTACCTGGCCAGCTCATCCAGCACGGGAATGACCGACAGCAATGTGACCAACGGGACCACATACCAGTACCGCGTGACCGCCATCAACTCGGTGGGCGAGGGGCTGACTTCCAGCAGAGCGAACGCGTCTCTACCCTCCTCAAACCTGAATAATTCAGGAGAATCCAATGAAACCGCGCCCGGTGACGATAATCCACAACAACCGGGCAACGGGGAGCCACAACAACCCGGCTCGACCGACGGTCAGTCCCTTCCGCCTATCGCGTTGGCGTGCGGCGTAATCGTGGTCGCTGCGATCGCAGGCTTAGTAATGCTCAGAAGGAGGACGAGGTAAAAAGCCCGAAGCTGCTTGCGTAACCCTTTTGCACATGGTGTCCTACTCTGAAATCGCACAGGCTCCGGGAAAAGTCTCAAGAATCGGGCCATGATGCCTGAATCTCGACGGCGCTCGCCTTTGTAATTAGCTGTTCTATGCTTTATTACATTTACGGTCCTGGCTCGATGTCAGAAAATGATACTTTGACACCGGCTTCTGCTCAAGTTGTTCTATCTCGAGGTTTAAGGACCTACTCAACCATTTATGCATCCGCTTTTCATGAAAACATTGACCGGCTAAACCATCCTGAGCAAGCCGTAAGAAAATAACTTCGTAGCCAATTCATATTTATGCGCATTTTATGATATAACAGCAAGCAAGATGACTCCTCATTCATTCCATCTATAGATTGGAGATTACCGCAGAAGGTAGCTCATAACTTAATTTCCCTGCAATAGAAGTGATCGAACGACTTATTGTTTTTCCTGGCCAACGCAACAGAATATGCTTTAAGGATTTCTATCATAAAATCGGTGTCCGTTTCGAATCTCTTCGGCCGGATGCTGGAAAACATTCGGCCACAAACATTCTCACATCCCTTTGGGTGTCTGCATAGGCCAAGCCGCTTGGCCATCTTGGGGTCGATTCCAGCGATGTACCAACTCTCAATGGCTTTTGCCACAATGTAGAGCCTCCCCACTTCAACACAAAATCTCTTCTTTGTTATCTTGTCCACCTTTTGCTCGGGTGTACACTCATCCAAATCTGTGCAAAAGATGTAGTCTTGTTTCATCGCTTTGATGCTCTTTAGGTAATTATTAACGTATTCGTCCTTTTTTTCTACCCATTGGATTGTTTTGATTTCTGAGTAGTAATTCGAGAGGCCCGACCAAAGAACGCTTCTGAAGAGACGCTCATCATCGTCTCCCTCAATGAAGAGATAAAGCGTATCGGAGGACAAGTTCATTCCCCCAACAAACCACTCGTAAACAGGTCATCAACCCCAATTTGGTTCTTGATGAACTCTTGAACCATCACGCTTTTTTCGGGCCTCTGGATCACCGAGAAACCATCCTTGTTCCTCGAGATTAGGATAATATTGTTAAGACCCGCATTCTTTACAACCTGGGGGCTATGAGTCGTTACGATTATCTGTCTTTTCTCAGAAGACTCCTTCATCAATTTCACGATTTTTGAGGTCAGCCCCGGATGGATGTTCTTCTCCGGCTCTTCTATAATAATCAAGGGCTGAAGGCCGTACATCTGGGTTATCCTAGTTTCATTGAAATATAGGGCGATAATCAATGCGGTGATGTTGATAGTTCCTTCGGATAACAAGGACGCTGGGAGGTAGAATTTGTTTTCTTTCGTATAGGTCTCCTTCAACATGAACAGCATTGATTTATCTGCGAATTTCTCGACATCCAATTCGTCAACAAAGGGCAATAAATCCTTTACTAAGTTGGAGAACTTCCTCTTCTTCTCCTTGTCGTCCAATATGCCTTTCAGGACCAAAGCTAGATTGTTTCCATCCTCCTCCAGAATCTTTTTTCCCGATACCGGTACACCTTTTCTCGGTAACTTTGGATCGAAGTCAAATACCAAGGTACTAAGAAAGACAAAATCAAGAGGTGGGTAAAACAGGTATGGAAGCTCGATGAGCAGAGATTTTTTCATCATTATTCTGGAGCCTTTACCAGTTGAATTTATAAGTCTGGCCATCCGCTCGGTTACATAGTCGATATCGAGGTTGTACTCGTCCAGACCAGAGACATCGAATCGGAGCGTGTCGGAATCCTTTACAATCTTGATTTTGCCTTCTCCGATTTTTTTGTTGTTGATTTTTCGCTTCCTCTTGTTCTTGCCATCCTCTTGCATCGATAACTCGAGATACTCACAATCTAGACTCACTTGGTCGGAAGAAACCACGTATCCGGCTCGGCTTTTATTGAATTTCAGCGAGAATGAGTAGGTGATTTCCTTTGTACTAGCCACGATTGGACGCTCATCCTTCGTAAAAAGGTTCATCGTCATTTTTTCTTCCAATTTCACCTCGAAGCGAAGCTCTTTGGTTTTTCCAATAATGGCGTTCTGGAGATATTCCACCCCGCCTTGCATGGAGATGGCGTTGTCTAGGCCATGAGCGGCGATGTCTCTTAGGAGCTTAAAGGCCTGGATGACGTTGGACTTACCAGAGGCATTGGCCCCGACGATCACATTAAAATTCCCAAGCTCCAGGTCCAGGCTATCGAAGCTTTTAAAATTATTTACATGAATCGATTTTATAGTCAACAAATCCCCGTTGGATATGGAGTATTCAATTTAAAAAAATCGCTATACTAAGAGACTTATTTTATTACCACACGGCTTGCAAAGGGAACCATCAGAGTTGACGTCGTTCGGTGTAACTCCTCTCCAAAGCCCTGAACAGCCGGTCGGGCCAACGGAGGAAGATTCGGGTGTCAAGCCAGTCTGGAAAAACAGGGGAAGAAAAGTGCAGGGGAAGGGATTTGAACCCCTGAACCACTAAGGATAAGACCCTGAATCTTACGCCGTTCCTGCCCTAATCGGCGTCTTAAGGTTTATTGTTGTTGTTGAAATTCTAAATCATTCCCCCTGCACTTTTCTTCCCTTCATAATATACCACAGGGCTAGGCCATTGGACTCGTTAATAGCTCTTGATGCCGTACCTACTATACTGGACATACCGGTTACGTGGGACACTAGCACTAGACCACCAATAAGGATTGCTGTGAGTCATTGATTGGGAAGTATTATCTCAATTTCCGGGCATCCTTGGCTGTGGTCGGGGAAGCAACGATGGAGTTCGAGAACCCAGTGGATCGTTATTTCATCAAGCTGGGAATCATCGTAATGATCTTCTGCATCACGCTCTCTGTGATTGTTACGCTTGTCACCGGCAAGATACTGGGCATGCTGATGCCTGGTATCCTGGGTGTCCTGGTGTTAGTCCGGACGTGGCAAGTCGAGGTCTTGCACCGTCCTGAGACTGTGACGGTCAGCAATCAAGGGATCACCATGCGCTTCCGCAATTCCAAGACCGAGGAGTTCGCCTGGTCATCGATTCGGGATGTCTACAGCAAACCCGGCCCGGCGTGGACTAAATCGGGGAGGGGGATCGGCCGTGGTGGTGTCCGTATGGTCGGGAAGAGAGCGGTATACCCCATAACCTACGAGGCAAGTGCAACCATCGTAAGGGCATATACAACAGCGATAGGGCGACCCCCGGAGGCATGGGATGGTGCTTCGCATTAGGCCACTGTCCAGCCCTGTGGTCGAGGAAGACACCAATCAACAAACGGAATTCATGAACCCAAGAACAGTCGATCCCCTTCTCCTCAAATTGGACGAATCGTTCGGGTACCGAATTAAAATTATATTACTCAACTAATTATCCCCAAATATGGGTGGGGAGACAGCGATAACCTTCTACAATTCATTCGAAAATCCGCCGAGGACTTTCCTATTTGTCTGGAGCGCAATCTGGATTCCATTAAACATCTTGGTTGGCTTGTTTTTTTACCTTGCAAGTGGAAAGGTACTAGGTTTCACCCTATGGGTAGCATCAATGACCTGGATACTCCCCGTCCTTTCGATAACAGGAGAGATTCTATCAAAACCTCGTAGGGTAGAGATCGGACCGGAGGGGATTCTACTCCATTATCGATGGCAAAGGTCTGAGTTTATACCTTGGAACGATATCGAATGGATTAAAATGCCAGATAAACAAAAAAACATGAGATATGGCGGGGAGAGGAGCATAAACAAAATAAAAAGTCGAAGAATGGATAAAGTGGTTAAGCTCAAAGATGACCCTATCCCCGTCACTCAGGAGATTGCATCCGAAGTGGATCGTGCATATTTCAGACATACTGGCAGGTCTTTTCCTGCCCCTCCGAGGGACGCCTAGAATAAGCTAAATGATAAAAGTGTTCCAAACGACATGATTCGTTCTTCTTTCACGAAACGCGATTTAACATAAGCACTTAGTCGAGGATGGCAATCCGGCGTCGTGGTTGGGGAACCATACCTGATATACTGAACATACTGAGCCAGGAAGGATATGTCTAGGTGTGCTCAATCGAATCCTCGATACTGGAGAAGCGAGCGTTCTTTGTTCAATTGACTTATGTCCTTCTCCTGCTGAAGTAGAATAGCGAGGATCAATCCTCCAATCGGTCAATTGTTGTTGATTCCAAGGACGGAGCATGGGATTCTGCTATGTTGATCATCTCATCGAACATTATCATTATATTGATAGCTTAATACCAAAGAATAGGAAAATAATTAACAATACCAAGGTGTTAATAATAGGGACGAAAATTGCTAAGATTTGATAATGCCCCTCCAATCTTCGTACTAGACGTCTGTTCCTGTGTGATTTGGCGGCCTCTTTTACATCAATAGGAATGGATCCGTATTGTTCTAATACATAATTCACCCAGTCTATTGCCAATGGAGTATCGTCATGAAATTTTCCTTCATACTTTGAGGCATATTCGCTAAAGAATGTTCGCCATTCGCTTTTAGGTAGATGACTGAGACTATCCGTACAATGATAATTCAAGGCTACAACAATGTCGTTGTATCGTAGTTCCCCAGCATCTTCTATTTTCATTCTCCAAAGGCTAATGGAAAAAAGGCTTCTGAAGCGACCATAGGATTCCCTATTAATGCCTCTACGAATCGCTTTTAAATGGGCAGTGAAATACAGTCTGGCATCCCGGTACTGCTTTCTTTCTGAGCCAGGGTATTTTCTCTTTTCAATAGTTGCGTAGGGGAGGAATTTGATATAGTCGGCTTTATTCCTTACTCTATTTAGCCAGATTGTTTGCAATATCACCAGAACCCCAACAATAATAAATAAATTGTAAAGTAGATCGGATGGGGCGTTAAGATTAAGAAGATAAAAAATGAATCTGAATATCGCAAGAATGATAGCTGTTAGAAAATACCATTCATAAGTGGCAAAAAATGCATAAAAGAAACCGTCTTCCAGAAGAGTAGCAAATCTAAGCCGTAAGATGTGGACTCTTTGTTTCAGCCCAGAAAATTGCACATTTTATAATATTTGTTTTCGACTAATAAACTTTAGTGTAGAATTGATAATAATCACTCTTGTTAATTATGTCACCAAGGGCGATATGGATGAGGTGGGACCTTTGGTAGATAAATTGGTGAACTCTAATTCGTTATAACTCACGAAGTTACCGTTACCGGACCTATCCCAAAACTTTGTTGAGATTACCATTCGTCGCATTTATCGTTATGTTCGGTATCTACGGTACGGTTCTAACGCTGGCCCAACCGGAACATCATACCAGAAGTAATACTCCAACTGATATTTGGTAGTCGTATGTGTTTCCTTGATGGTCTTCCCAGTAAATGTTGCTCATACCTATCGAAATGCCAACATTTTTGAATAATTGTGTAATAGTTCGTCCATACAAAACAACAATTTCCTAATAGATTCATAATGGGTCTCTCACATCCCTAACATCGGTATGTATGGTACGCTCGGTATGCCTATAATGCTGGCCATGGTCCTAACAGCATACTAAGCATACCGACAATTAAAACACACCTCTCTTTTTCCTCCTCGTTACGGGGACATCGACTTCGATATGTAACCCCTGCTCTCTCTCCTCTAGGCCACTTTTAATCGCATCGGCAATAGGGATGGCGTACTCATCACCATACAATCGAGTCATTATCCTGACGAAATCACATACACTGTCGATAGGGAAGACCTCACGCCATGAATCGGGATTATAGGGCTCTCGGTCGATGTTGGAATCAAAGAAGTGCGGATTCCATAAAGAATGGCCCCCGATAAACCCTAATCGAATCATCTGATCGATATCAGAAAATGAATATCTCAAGTGCTGTTGAATGTTGGTCTTCATTCCACGTTGATTATCGTTCAATCCCTGCTTGTTGCTGAGATTCCATAGATTTTTACTTGCAAGGGTATGGAGAAAATCAATTCGTTCGTGAGTCAGCGTTGAGTTTTCCTTTTTCCATTTTTCCAAGCTTCTATCGAGATGAGTTAGTCGCTTCCTAATCTCGTTGTCTTTTTCCTTTTCTTCCGAGTCATTCATTGTTGTCATTAGGTCTTACAAATTGCTATTCGTGTACATTAAACCATACATTGGTGATTGCTTTTCATGAATGAATTACCCGAAATGAGGGTTAACCTTGGCCTGTTGCTGAGGGGCGATTACAAATCGCTGGCTAACCTGTTAATTAAAATTGGACCGATGCTCGATGAAACAGGCGTACAGTTTGTCCACAAACAGCTCTCAGCCTCTAAACTATGGATCAAGGAAGGAGATGGAATGAATGACATCGGAAAAACCCACTGAACCTCCCTCCGCCTGCCCGAACAAGGATGAGGCCATACTCATTGTAAAAAGAGTCGTCCATCTCAATTCGGATCTAGACTACCATGCCGTTTTACTGTGGGCGGCGCACACTTACATGCGGGAGTACCTGCCATCGAGCGTGTGCCTCTACCTTGCCTTCGATGGAGCGAAGTCCTCCGGGAAGACCACCGCTACCAAGGCAGCAATCAACCTTGCCTATGAGGGTGAAATGATCACTAGTATCACCCCTCGGCCCTCAAGCGTCTTGCGGATGAAGGGGCGACCCTAGCCATTGATGAGATTGACGCACAAACCCTCAAGAACGAGGCCCTGGAGACCATACTAAGGATGGGTAACAGTTGGGACGCTAAGGCCAAATTGAGCGACCAGCGGGACGGCAAATGGGAGGTAATCACAACCAACATTGGTGGCCCCAAGGTCTTCAATTTCCGTGGTGATATTGACGATGCTCTCAGGTCCCGATGCATGGTCATCAGCATGCCTTCCAGCAAGGACTCTTCAATCATCATTAACGGCATGTTCATGGAGAGTATCCTTGCGCCTGTCAAGCAATGGCTGGAATCCGAGGTCACTCACGCCATTAGTAAAATGAAACAAGATGCTGCGGCATTGGGATATACCCCACAGCGTTGGGTCCAGGCTGATATAGAAACCAATGATTTTCGAAATAGGCTCGAATGTATCAAAGCCACGCTCGGAAGGGACCGCCAACAGGCAGCTGTCCTCCTAGAGATTGACCACATTATGGGCTGGAAGTTAGAGGGCTCCATTAAGAATATCATCGAGGGGCAGGTAAGTGAGGACCCTTTCGAGACCGAGAAAGAGATTATCGCGAACTACTATCTCGATAAGAGGCGACTTTCACACAATACTGGCCTCGACGGGGAGGCTATCGTATCGGTTGGCTCGGAAGATTTGAGAATAATCATCAACCAATCCCTCAAAATGAAGGGCTCAAGGGACTTGACTAAACAGGCATTCAGCATCCTCAAAAGAGAGGTAGGATGGCAGGAAGGACGGAACGCAAGGAAGAGTAGCGTCCATAGAGGTAAAATGATGCTGGAGTTCGATGAGCCAGTAATAATCAAACTAGGGGTAAATCGATCTGATAAGCCAAACAATCTGGTAGAACTAGTCGGCTCGAATGACAGCGAGGATGCCCCAACAAAACCCCTCGACCTAAGGGATTGTTTTTAACATTGCCCCCCCATCGTCATTAGGTCATTGGAAAATAAAAAGGGGGAGTTTCTCCCCAATAAACCATTTATACAAATTTGGGAGCATGGGCCTGATACTGACCTTTCCTCATCACTTCACTGAATGTGTAATAACCGAGGGTCGTTTCCAGCTTATCATGACCCATTAACCGTTGTAGGGCAAACGGGTTTCCACCGCTATTGACAAACAGAGTAGCGAAGGTGTGGCGGTACATATGGGTCGTAATTCTAATTCCTACCCGTTCGCCACAATTGGCAGCGATTTCCCCTATTCCATCAGGAGCATAACGCTCCCCTAGTCGGGATCGTATCAGCGGGTTAGACCCCTTGTCTCGATAGTTAGGGTTCATGTGGGACATGTAGCCCCGAATCGAATTTTCTAACTCGGGGTCTAGGTCTATTTTCCGTTCCTTGTTACCCTTACCATGAACCAGTATAGCCTTACCGCCGAGGTCTATATCCTCGATGTTTAGGGCCGATACTTCCTCCCGTCGCATCCCGGTTTTAAAAAGGATATGGACAACTAACGCCTCATCCCGGTCCTTAGTAGCATATAGTATCTGTTTGGCTTGCTCATAGGTAACGGCTTCGATTTCTGATTTCCTCTGCCGTTGTTTCCTAAAATGGATTGGGATCTCCCGTACGGGATCGTCGTAGATTTTTAACCAAAGGGCGTATCGTTCGAGGACTATCTTGAAATCCCGCCTACGACTTGCGGAAAGGGGTTGCCCATCGGCTTTCTTTAGCTCATCAATCTCATAGCCTACCCGAAGGATTACAGCCCTATTTGGAGTCTTTAGGGCCGGAAATTTCTCCATGAGATTGTGTAGGGCGAGATTCAACAATCTTCTATGCCTGGTCGTCCCGGCATAATGTTGGGACATCCAGTGGATAAATTCGTTGTCGTATCGTTCTTGGGCCGATTGCTCAGGCGGTTTAGCGACCGAGGGAGTGAAACCGACTCCCCCTAGAAGGGCTAAACCGGATAGACCAGTTTCCGTTATTGCCGTATTAACACGCCTTACCCGAACAGCCTTAAATCAAAAGTCTTACGCCGTTCGTGTTTTGACACCCTAGCAGGGGGGCCGAGCTTGGCCCCGTAGATATTAAGCCAGTGTGTGAAAGGAAGTGCAGGGGAAGGGATTTGAACCCCTGAACCACTAAGGATAAGACCCTGAATCTTACGCCGTTGGCCAAGCTTGGCTACCCCTGCTTGTAGTTCCACCTTATACTGGGGTCAAATATAAACCTTACTCCGGGGAGCCATCGAACGGGGACGATGATGCCCTGCATGCCCATCGCCAAGAGCAGTAATAGATTCGTTTCCTCTCCCCTTCCACGAAGGAACAGACCAATCTCCTGGAGATATTATATCACTGATGACATGAGGGTATTAGGATGGGCATTCCGCATGGTGCACTCAGAGAGCTCTCTGCAATCCAATACTAACGAGATGGGCGAGGAATTCAAGAACATAACCTCACTGGAAGATCCAAGGTTGTTCATAAACAGGGAGCTAAGCTGGCTCGATTTCAATCGCCGAGTACTGGAGGAGGCGGAGGATCCCACCCAGCCACTACTGGAGAGAGTGAAGTTCCTGGCGATCTGCAGCGGCAATCTCGATGAGCTGTTCATGTCCCGTGTCCCTGGGCTGGTGCGGCAGGCCGCCAAGGGCGCGCTGGAAGCCCCGGCCGACGGCATGACCCCCATGGAGCAGCTGGAGTCCATCAAGGAGATGGTCGACTCCCTGCTCTCCGATTACGCCCGCGTATGGAACGAACAATTGCTTCCGGGACTGGACGCCAGCGGCATACATATCCACCGTATGGAGGACCTCGGGGCCGAGCAACGGACCGCGCTCCGCCAGTTCTTCGAGCTTAATCTGTTCCCCATCCTCACGCCATTGGCGTTCGATGTCAACCACCCTTTCCCCTTCATTTCCAGCGGAGCGATCAACCTGGCCGTGGTGATCCGGGACCGCGCCGGCCATGAGAAGTTCGCCCGGGTAAAGGTACCCACGGGGGGCCTGTTCCCCCGCCTGATCCGAGTGGACCAGGAGAAGGTCAATCGGCCCAATGATGCCCACTTCGTTTTCCTGGAGGACCTGGTGAAGGCCAACCTGGACCTGCTCTTCACCGGCGTCAAGGTGGTGGCGGCCCATCCGTTCCGGGCCACCCGGGACGCGGAGTTCGAGATCGAACTGGACGAGACCTCCGACCTCCTGACCGCAATGGAGGAGGGATTGGAGTCAAGGAGGGTAGGTGAACCTGTTCGACTGGAGGTTGACCAGGACATGCCCGATCGCATCGCCGATATGCTGGCCGCGAAGCTGGAGCTTCCCGCCCATCTCGTCTACCGTTCCTCCATCCCCCTGGCCCTGGTGGACCTGTGGCAGCTCCACGATCTGCACCGCTCCGACCTGCTCGATCCGCCCTTCCTGCCGATCGTCCCCAAGCTGCTGGTCAACGAGATGACCATCCTCAGCAGCGTGGCCGAGCATGATATCGCCCTTTATCATCCCTACGATAGCTTCCAGCCGGTGATCGGCCTCCTGAAGCAGGCGGCGGAGGACCCCGACGTCATGGCCATCAAGATCACCTTCTACCGCATCGATTCCGGCTCTCCCCTGGTGGAGGCGCTGATGGAGGCGCGGCGCAACGGCAAGGCCGTCGCCGCGGTGCTGGAGCTGAAGGCCAAGTTCGACGAGACCAACAATATCTCCTGGGCGAGGCAGCTGGAGCAGGCCGGAGTACACGTCGTCTACGGCCCGGTGGACATCAAGATCCACGCCAAGATGTGCCTGATCGTCAAACGGGGCAGGAACGGCCTGGTCCGGCTCTGCCATCTATCGTCGGGCAACTACAATTCCAAGACCGCCCGGGTCTACGGCGACATCGGGTACCTCACCGCGGACCCGGAGATCGCGGCGGACGTCTCGGACCTGTTCAACGCCCTGACCGGCTATTGCCAGAAAGAGGAGTACAAGAAGCTCCTGGTATCACCCGGCGGCATCCGCAGGGGCATGGTGGACAGGATCGACCGGGAGATCGAGATACATAAGGAGAAGGGCAACGGCCGCCTGGCTTTCAAGCTCAACGCTCTCATCGACAAAGGCATCATCCAGGCGCTGTACCGCGCGTCCATGGCCGGAGTCAAGGTCGACCTGAACGTCAGGGGCATGTGCAGTCTACGACCGGGCATCCCCGGCATCAGCGACAATATCCGGGTCACCTCAATCGTCTCCCGGTTCCTGGAGCATTCCCGCATCTACTACTTCCATAACGACGGCGAGGAAGAGGTGCTCTTGGGCTCCTCGGACATGATGACCCGCAATCTGGACCGCCGGGTGGAGATACTGTTCCCGGTCCGGAACAAGAAGCTGAAAAGGGCCATCGTGAAGAACATCCTGGAGGTGCATCTCCGCGATAACGTGAAGGCGCGCGAGCTGCTGCCCACCGGCCAATGGATCAAGGTACGGCCGAAGGAGGGGGAGGAGCCCCTCAGCTCCCAGGACTGGCTCCTGGCGCACCGGGGGGTCTGGCATGGGGAAAAGTGAGGACCCCGGGTTCTGCCTGCTGGGCGCATCGATGCTCCTGCGGCATGTCACCGAGCTGCAGGAACAGGCCAGGGCCGCCAAGAACATGGACGTCGAGGGCGTCCACCAGATGCGGGTCGCTTCCCGTCGGGTCCGGGCCGGACTGCCCATCTTCAGCACCTGCTTCAAGGTCGGCCAGTATGACCGGTGGCGGCGGGGGATCAAGGGAGTGACCAAGGCCCTGGGAGAAGCGCGGGACATCGATGTCCAGGTCGAGTATCTCCAGGACATGTTGGAGAAGGTGACGGACGAGCAGATGCCGGGGGTCCGCTCCATCCTGGACCATCAGGTGCGGCAAAGGAAGGACCTGCAGGACCAGATAGTGGGATGGTTGGACAACCTGAAGGACGAGGGCATCCTGATCGAGATGGCGGACCGCCTGTCCAAGACGGTGCAGCGGCTGGAATCCCACAAGGCCGATGTGCACAGCCGGGCCGGTTACGCCGCAGGGCTTGCCAATGTCTCGCTGCGCGTGGCGGCGGCCCTCAAGCTCGAGGAGTTCGTGGCCGATCCCGAAGCCAAGGACCAGCATCACGCCCTGCGCATAGCGGTCAAGAGGCTCCGCTATACGTTGGAGGCGTTCAAACCACTGTTCGATGACCAGCTCAAGAAGGAGATCGGCGAGCTGAAGGAGGTCCAGGACCTGCTGGGAGCGATGCACGATTGCGACGTATGGTTGGCGGGCATCGACGAGCTGGGGCAGGATATCTGCGCCGCTCCCGGAACGGAAGAAAGGGCGCTGCGGCCCGGGCTGGAGGCCGTCCGGTCGGACCGGGCCCAGGAGCGGGAGCGTCTCTATTCTGACTTCCGGGTACGCTGGGAACAGATGCGCCAGCATCGTTCCTTCGAGCGACTGGGAGAGAGATTCCAGGCCGGACTGTCATTCAAGGACATCGCCGTCCCCATGGTCGATGCCCATGCACCGGCTCGGCTGGCCATCATCTCCGACGTCCATGGCAACCTTGATGCCCTGAACGCGGTCATGGAGGATGCCCGGAAGGAGGGCGCGGGCGCCTTCATCAACCTGGGGGACATGGTCGGTACGGGCGCGTACCCTGAGGAAGTGGTAAAGAAGCTCAGCGGCGATCATTTCCTCGGCGTGGCCGGCAACTTCGATATCAAGGTCCTGGAGTTCTCCCGGGCCTCCCAACGTCCCCGGGTCCGCTCGGTAAAGGGAGCGATCGTCGCCGCGGCGGCCCGGGACCTGTCCGAGGAAAGCCTCAATTTCATCGCCTCCCTACCCCCCGAGATCCGGATGGAGGTGCTGGGCAAGAAGATCCTGCTGGTCCACGCCAGCCCGGGGGACCCCGATGAGCACCTGGGTCCCGAGACACCGGAGGAAAGATTGACCGAGCTGGGCCGCATCGCCGATGCCGACATCGTGCTGGTGGGGCATTCCCATAGGCCGTTCGTTCGCACCGTGAACGAGGTCGTGTTCGCCAATCCTGGCAGCGTGGGCCGGCCGGGCGATCATGATCCCCGAGCCTCCTACGCCATACTGGACACCGGGGACTTCTCCATCACTGTGCATAGAGTGGAGTACGATGTGGAAGCAGCGATCAGCGCGCTGCTGGCGAAGGGGTTGCCTGAGACGCTGGCCGAAGTGCTGCGAAAGGGGCTGTCCAGCAGCGAGATACAGGGCCAGAGGAAGGCCGTCCCCAAGAGCGGCGCGGCCCGCATGGGGCTGCTGGAGAGCGCCGCCCGTAAGATGAACGTCGATCACGAGCACGCCGAGCAGGTCCTCAAACTGGCCACCATCATCTACCGCCAGCTGAGGCCGCTCCATGGCCTGGGAGGAAAGGATCGCTTCATCCTGGAGGCGGCCTGTCTGCTGCATGACGTAGGCATCGCCGAAGGGGTCAAAGGGCATCACCGTGCCTCGTACCGTCTGATCATGGAACAAAAGCTCCCCCTGACCCCGGAAGAGAAGAGGATGGTGGCGTGCATGGCCCGCTTCCACCGCAAGCGGCCGCCCAAGGACGGCGAGCCCGAGCTTTCTGAAATGACCCCGGACGAACTGCGGCGGTTCCACATGCTGACGTCCATCCTCAGGGTGGCCGATGGCCTGGACCGCCAGCATGATAGCGTGGTCAAGGACGTCGAATGCTTGATCGGACCGGCCGAGGTCACGTTCAAGCTCAAGGCCGCTTCCGACAGCACCGCCGAGGCCGAGGCGGCCAAGATGAAGGCCGATCATTTTGAAAGGACCTTTGAACGGAAGGTGAGGTTCGAATGAACGCTTGGAACCCGCACGCCGGACATGTGGTCTCCTTCATCGACCTGGGGACGAACTCGGTCCGCATGCTGGTGGTCCGTCTGAACCCCAACTTCTCCTACACCGTGATGAGCCAGGAGAAGGAGGTCGTCCGCCTGGGGCAGGACGAGTTCACCGACCAGACCCTCCGACGGGAGGCCATGGACCGGGCGGTGCTGGTCTGCGGGAAGTTCGCCGAGCTGTCCCGCACCTACGGGGCGGACGAGATCATCGCGGTGGCGACCTCGGCGGCTAGGGAGGCGACC
The DNA here is from genome assembly GCA_964477865.1 of uncultured Methanomassiliicoccaceae archaeon. GTDB lineage: Archaea > Thermoplasmatota > Thermoplasmata > Methanomassiliicoccales > Methanomassiliicoccaceae > UBA6. The sequence goes on from CAYZEV010000021.1 coordinate 23,811, forward strand.
AACCAGAACGTGCTCATCGACCGCATGAAGGACGAGGCCGGCCTGGACCTGGGCGTGATCTCGGGCATGGAAGAGGCCCGCCTTATCTACCTGGGAGTGAGCTCGGGCATCGACCTGGGGAGCAGGACGGCCCTGTTCATCGACATCGGGGGCGGGAGCACCGAACTGATAGTGGGCGGTCAGGACAACTACTCGTTCCTGGACAGCCTGAAGCTCGGAGCGATCCGCCTGACCACCATGTTCGTCCCGGAGGGGCACAAGGGCCCGGTGGACGACGGCACCTACAACAAGATGAAACGGTACGCCCGGGGGTTGATGGTGCACACCGTCCGGACGGTGTCCAAGAGCAGCATCGACCTGACCGTGGGCAGTTCGGGCTCGATCATGAACCTGGCGGAGATGTGCGTCCGGGCCTACAATGGCAAGCCGGGGGTCCTTCGCCTTTCCCACCTCAAGAAGCTCACCGCCATGCTGCGGTCCCTTCCCCTGGAGGCCCGCCGGGCGGTCCCCGGGATGAACCCGGAGCGGGCGGACATCATCATCGGAGGGGCGGCGGTCCTGGAGACGCTGATGGAGGAGCTGAGGGTCGAGGAGCTGACGGTCAGCGACCGGGGGGCCCAGAACGGGCTGCTGGTCGATTACCTGTCAAGGATCGAAGGCTACCCCCATGCCAAGCGCATGTCGGTCCGGGAGACCAGCGTGCTCCAGCTGGGCCGGTCGTGCAACATCGACGAGCACCATGCCGAGACGGTGGTCAAGCTGGCGCTGAAGCTGTTCGACAGCGCCAAGGCCATCGGCCTGCATGACATCGGGAGGAAGGAGCGGGAGCTGCTGAAGTACGCGGCCTATCTCCATGATGTGGGGGACTTCATATCGTTCACCAACCACCATGCCCATTCGTACTACATCGTCAAGAACGCGGACCTGCTGGGCTTCGAGGCCAAGGAGATCGTCATGATGGCCAACCTGGTGCGGTACCACCGCAAGCGACCGCCCCGGCGAAAGGACCCCGAGCTGGAGGACCTGGACGACCGGACCCAGCAGAAGATAATCGTCCTCGCGGCGTTCATGCGACTGGCCGAGACCCTGGACCGCAGCCATGCCAACCTGGTTAGCTCGGTGGCGCTACGTAAGAGCGGTCGGGATATCGTGCTCGACGTGGAGGCCGAGGCCGACGTCTCCTTGGAACTGTGGGGCGTGGAGGGGGACAGCAAGGCGTTCAACCGGGCCTTCGATCGGGACCTCAAGGTCGAGGTCAAAGGACCGGCAACGGTTATGCCCTGAGCGGTCGATTACAAAGGCCATGAACGCCCCGCTTAAGGATTACAAGGGCAAGAGGGATTTCTCCAAGACCCCTGAGCCGTCCGAGGGCGGCGAGGACGCCAAGCCCTTCTTCGTTGTGCAGGACCACCACGCTTCCCGCCACCATCATGACTTCCGATTGTTGCTGGACGGCGTTCTGAAGAGCTGGGCGGTGCCCAAGGGCGTTCCCCAGGAGCTAAAGGTAAAGCGGTTGGCGGTGCAGACCGAGGACCATCCGGTAGCCTATGGTTCCTTCGAAGGAACGATCCCTCGGGGCGAATATGGCGCGGGCGAGGTCAGGATCTTCGATCGGGGAGGGTTCGAGCTCCTCGAGAGGGATGCTAACAAGATCGTTGTCCAGCTCAAGGGACCACTGCTCAACGGCACCTATGCCCTGGTCCGGTTCAACGGCAAAGAGGGCGAGTCAAAGAACTGGCTCATCATGAGAACCCACTGAAGAAAAGTTTAGGAAAGGGTTTAGGTTGTAAAGTCGGGTCTAGCCCTTCTTCATGATCTTCATCCAGCCGCCGCTCT
>CAYZEV010000021.1:25656-29424 GCA_964477865.1 uncultured Methanomassiliicoccaceae archaeon
CCGCTCTCAAAGACGCCAAGTCCCCTGGACTTGAGGTTCTTTTCGAAGTCATCCCACGGGATGATCTCAAGGCGGTCGTTGGACCCCTTAGTGAACTGGATACCGTTCGTTCCCTTTACCCTACCGGGCTTCAGACCCTTCTTCTTTGCAATTTCCTTGGCCTTATCGACGTTAATCTGCTCCATGACCAATGATTTCCCTCCTGTGATGTTTTGGGCTATGTTGGCCATACGACCCAGATAGTAATGGCCCAGTCGCATATATAATATTTATCCTATATTGTTGCTGAGCCAGCATCCCGAAGTACCCCCAAAAACAGCCTTTTTAACGCTTTTTTAGGTAGAATCACAATAATGCATGGCCATGATCGACAGCGAGCAAGCTACCATAATTTTGGTCATCAATAGTTTTATTCAGGTCCCGTATACTTCTGGATTGGCTTGAGCATATGTCCTTGTTTGGTTCATCGGGAATTCGAGGGGTAATCGGGAAGGATTTCACCCCGGAGCTAGCGGTCACCATCGGAGAGGCCATCGGCAGCGTGAACAGGACCATCGTGCTGGGAAGGGACACCCGGACCAGCGGACCGATGGTGGCGCAGGCGCTCATCGCCGGGGCCACCTCGGTGGGCGCCGACGTTCATGATATCGGGATGGTATCGACGCCGACCCTGGCAAGGGCAGCCTCGAAGTACGATTGTGGTCTCATGGTCACCGCCTCCCACAACCCCTCCCAGTATAACGGGGTCAAGATGTGGAACCCCGATGGTTCGGCCCTTGATACCATCCAGATGAACGACGTCGAGAAAAGGATCGTCGATCGTTCGGCCGAGCGGAAGAGCTGGCGGCACGTGGGATCGAGCTATCCGGCCGAGGGCGCCGTGGAAGAGCATGTCGCATCGATCATGAGGTCGCTGGGCTCGGCCACCTCTCAGGTGGTGCTGGACTGCGGCAACGGGGCCGCCTTCGAGGTCAGCCCCCGGGCGCTGAGGACCCTGGGATGCCAAGTGACCACGCTGAACTGCCAGGCCGACGGGTTCTTCCCTGGCCGGACCCCCGAGCCTACCGAGGAACAGCTCGCTGACCTCAAAGGCCTGGTGGTCAGCAAGGGGGCGGACGTTGGCATCGCCCACGATGGCGACGGGGACCGCATGGTGGCCGTCGACGACAGGGGACGGTTCATCGACGGGGACCGCCTTATCGCGCTCTTCGCCTCCTCTCTCAAGGTCCGCGGGGTCGTCGCTCCCATGGACGCGTCGATGGTCCTGGACGATATCGTGGCCCAGGTCGTTCGCTGCAAGGTCGGCGATGTCTACGTGGCCGAGGCCCTCAAGCGGAGCGGCCTGGAGTTCGGCGGGGAGCCCTCGGGCACCTATATCTTCCCGAAAGAGACCTTCTGCCCGGACGGCGTGTACGCCGGCGCCCTGCTGGCCAAGATGGCCGCGGAGCAGAGCCTGTCCGATATGATCGATGCCTTGCCGACCTATCCGGTCGAGCGGGGGTCTCACAAGTTCGAGGCCGGTCATCGCAGGGAGGTGGAGGCGGCCTTGGCCGCGGCGTCGGAAGGGTTGGACTGTGATCGCCTGCTCACCATGGACGGCTACCGGGCGGAATATCCGGATGGTTGGTTCCTGGTCCGCCTGTCGGGCACCGAACCGAAGCTCCGGGTGACCGTCGAGGCGCGGGACCGAGAGGAGCTGGGGCGGCTCTCGAAGGTCGCTGCGGACCTGGTCGGGAGGTGCCTGAGATGAAAGCGCTGGTGCTGGCCGCGGGCGAAGGGACCAGGCTGCGCCCTCTTACCACCAACATCCCGAAACCGCTGCTGCTGGTGGCGGGCCGTCCGTTCATGTCCCACGTGCTGGAGGCGCTCTCGGCCCTGGACATCAAGGACATCTATATCCTGGTGGGGTGGAAGGCCAACAAGATCAAGGAGTACTACGGGGACGGCTCCCGGCTGGGCCTGAGGATCAACTACCTCGAGCAGAGGGAGCGCATGGGCACCGCCCATGCCATCGGCTGCGCCGCGGGCTCCATCGACGAACCGTTCGTATGCGTCAACGGCGACGTGGTCATGTTCGAGTCGGACCTGCGCCGAATGCTGGACCGGCACAAGGCGTCCGGAAGGACGGTCCTGGGCGCGGTCACCGTACCGGACCCGGAAAGGTTCGGGGTCATCGAGGCGAGCGGGGACCGCCTGGTCAAGATCCACGAGAAGCCGAAGGTGCCGCCCACCGATCTCATCAATGCCGGGGCGTTCGTCTTCGGTCCGGATATCTTCGAGCGCATCAGGACCACCCCCAAATCGATCCGGGGAGAGTACGAGATCACCGACACGTTGAACTCGATGGCCACCGAGAGCGAGGTGCTCATTGAGAGGCTAAAGGAGGGTTGGATCGATGTGGGCCGTCCCTGGGACCTGCTGCGGGCCAATGAGATCCTCATGGCCCGGATCAAGCGCCGGGTGGAGGGAACGGTGGAGCCGGGAGCGACGCTGAAGGGCGAGGTCGTGGTGGAGAAGGGCGCCCTGGTCCGCTCGGGCGCGTACATCGAGGGACCGGTCCATATCTCGGAGGGCTGCGACATCGGGCCGAACTGCTACATCCGGCCATCCACCTGTCTCGGCCCGGGAGTGCGGGTCGGCGCCTCGGTGGAGGTGAAGAACTCCATCATCATGGCCAAGACCCACATACCGCACCACAACTACGTCGGGGACAGCCTGGTGGGGGAGAGGTGCAACTTCGGGGCCGGCACCAAGGTCGCCAACCTGCGCTTCGACGACCGGCACGTGAAGGTCACCTTCAAGGGCGAGCTCATCGACTCAGGCCGCCGGAAGCTGGGGGTCATCATGGGTGACGATGTCAAGACCGGCATCAACGCCATGATCGATGCCGGGACCATCATCTTCGAGAACTCCATCGTGGGGCCGGGAGCGGTCGTCCGGGGGACCATGGGGCCGGGCAGCAAGATGCTCTAGAGCACTTCCAGCTTCACGGGGTCGCCTTTGTAGTCGTAGGCGCGCCAGCTCCGCATGTCGTAGGGGAGGCAGGTGATTATGTGGGTGCTCCCGAAGTTGCTGAACAGGTGCACGTCGGCGTCCGATGGCCGGTTGGAGGGCCCCGGATGCGAGTGCACCGTCCCGACCACGCTGAGGTCGATGGGCAGCATGTTCAGCTGCATGAACGCGGAGTGCTCGTTGGCATAGGAGCCAGGGAACAGCAGGATCTCCGTTATAACGCCCTTCTCGGCCCGCAGTGCGGCCACGAACTCTTTGGGATAGGAGCCTTTGGCCGCCTCGTTGACCATGTCGAGGACGTCCGCCTCGATCCCCCAGATCTTGCGCTTCGCGGTCATGGCGAGCAGAGCAGTTTCTCGCGCATGCGCTTGTAGAAATCCCTCTCGAAGCGCACGAACCGGCTCTTCTTCTCGGCCAGGCAGAACTCCGTCATCTCGTCGCCGTCCATGGCCGTCTCGTACTGCCCGTCGATGACGCACATGCAGGGCTTCGGACGCGCCAGTGCCACTCGCACCTTGGACGACGCGGGCACCACCAGCGGCCGGGCGGAGAACTTGAACGGGGCCATCGGAGCGATGACGAAGGCGTCCACCCGCGGGTCGATGATCGGCCCGCCCACGGCCATGGCGTAGCAGGTGGAGCCGGTCGGGGTGGCGATGATTATCCCATCGGCCCGCACGTCCATGGCCAGCTGATCGTCCACATAGACCTGGAAGTGCCGGATCTTGGCGATATGGGCGGTGTGCACGGCCGCCT
>CAYZEV010000021.1:29434-38288 GCA_964477865.1 uncultured Methanomassiliicoccaceae archaeon
GTCGTACAGCCTCTGTCCGGCGACCCGGGTGGCCATCTTGATACGCTCTTCGATGAAGAAATCCTCGTCCAGCAGCCGCTTGATGCCGGCCGTCAGCTCGATATCCCCGGTGATCTCGGTCAGGAAGCCCAGCGCCCCGGCGTTGATGCCGAAGATGGGGGCGGGCGTCCTTTGTAGGGACCGCAGGATCGTGCCGTCCCCCCCGACCGTCACCAGAACATCGATGTCCATGTCCTCGATGGGCAGGCCCTCCTTGCCGAACAGGCGGGCTATGCCGGACTCCAGGACCACATCCTGGTCCCTGAGCTCGCTCAAGACCTTCCGGGCCACCTTGATGGCCTCCGGTATCTCCGCGTTCGCCGTAATGCCCAGTCTCATAACAGCACCTCCTTGGCCCTGATATCCCCGTAGGCAAGGAAGTTGCTCCTCGCCGTGAGGTCGAGCGGCATGTCCAGATCTTGCCCGTTCAGGTCCACGAGCTCCCCGCCCGCCTCCCTCAGGATCAGCGCGCTGGCGGCTATGTCCACCACCCGTATGCCCTTCTCATACTGATCGGCGTGGAAATAGTAGGCGTCGAACCGTCCCTGGGCCACAAGGGTCATCTCCAGCGAGGCGCAGCCCAGCGCCCGGACCCGGGCCGAGCGCTTGACCAGTTCGAAGGTGCGGGGATGAACGAACCGGCCCAGGTAGAAGAGCATGGCGGGCTCCGTGTTCTCGAACCGCCGGACGTGGACCTCGCGACCGTTCAGGCTCGCTCCATGGCCCTTCTGCGCCACGAACAGGTCGTCGTTGACCAGGTCCAGCAGGACGGCATGCTCGACCCCGCTGAGGGAGCCGCGTCCCAGGGCCAGCGACACGCTGAACAGCGGCACCCCGAGCACCGAGTTGTGGGTGCCATCGATGGGGTCGACGATCAGGGTGTCCGGATAGCCCCGGTCCACCAGTCCGCACTCCTCGCTCAGCACGTTCATCGGCAGGTCCATCTCCCTTACCGCCTCCAGGATGACGTCCTCGGCCACCTTGTCGATGCTCGAGGTGGGGGTGCCGTCGGCCCCCATGTACAGCTCCGCTCCCCGATCGAAATCTTCCGGCAGGGCCCTCACCGTTTCCCTCACCAGCATGGCGATCCGTTCCAGCTCTCGACGCATCGTTTGTGGTAACGCACCCCTCATTTATACTTTAATCGAGCGGAACTTCCGGGGGATGGCGCGCCTGCGGTGACCCCGCCAAAAGAGAGCTGGGTGGTTCCCGCGGTGCCAGTAGAAACGGTTTTATGCCGGTCGTTACGTAGAATGGCCAGGAAGTCAGGTGGTACCCCATGGCCGAGGAGTTCAGACCGTTGATATCCCCCATAGTGATGATCGATCACGACCGGGTGAAGTATAAGATACAGGTAGAGCTGCCAGGAGTGAAAAGGGACGACATCGCCCTGGAGGTCTCTGAGAGCAGTTTCTGCATCCATGCCGAACGAGACGATGTGGAGATCACCGGCTGCTACTTTCTCGCTCATCCAGTGAACGTGGATGCGACCGACGCGGCCTTCGATGGCAGCATGCTCAACGTGGAGATCCCGTTCAAGGTCCCCATCAAAGGTAAAAGCATCGAGGTCCGGGACGGGACCCTGGACATCGGACAGCTGGACCCCCGGAAGATCGAGCTGATGGAAGGAAGGGGAGGCAGAGGGATCTAGGTCAAGTGGTCTACCTCTTATTGACCCAGGGGATCGCCCCTCCAACCCCAGAGAGCATGCTGCGGACGCTGATCGCGGACGCATACTCTCCGGCCAGGTACCGGGCCTCCATCCTTGGAAGGCCGGACCTGACCAGCTCTCGGTAGAACCTCTTCTCGGCCCGCCGGGCGGCCCGCTTCATCCTCAGGTACGGTAGGGACAGGCGCAGCCCCAGCAACGGACCGAACGCTGCGGTGTACAGCACCGCGGACCGGTCCTTTTGTTCCATGCTCACTCCTCCTTGGCGTGCTCCCTCATCTTCCGGTCGATCTCGCTGCCCGGACCGGTCATGCCCCTCATGATGTTACCCAGGGACATGTTGGACATGTACTCGCGGGTCAGTTGGAAGGCCTGCTCGTTGCTCATGCCCGCATCCTTCAGGGCCTTGTAGAAATTGGCCACGGCCTTTCCGTACTCCTCGCTCTCCTTTGCCCCGTACATCACCTTGGCCAGGTATTCCAGGAGTTCGGGGACGGTGTCCGATAGGACCTTGAATATCTCCCTCAGCTGCTCGGCGTCCGGCATCTCGTCGTTGCTCATGTCAATACCTCTTTTGGTTGGTGGCGCAGAACGGTCCACGACCTCCGCGCCCCGATGATAGTTATGTGCGTTCACTTGACTTAGATAGACCGAGCACTTCTGACCACTTGCTGATCACCTGCTCGGATACGCTGTACGCGCTGGCCTTCTTACCCTTCTCCTCTTTCAGCATGCCGTCCCGGACCAGGCCGTTCAGCCTCTCCCGGACGATCCGCCGGCTGGAGCTGCCGGTTCGGACCCGCAGTTCCTCGGCGACCTGGGTGATGTTCAACCCGGGGCGGTCCATCAGGATGCGCATTATCTCCTTGGACATGGGGTCCTTGACCTGCGGCAATATCACGTCCACCGAGATCACCCCGTGCCTCTGGTACAGGTCCAGCAGCCGGAAGTACTTCTGGACCACCCCTTGGAACTGACCCAGCTGCTCGACCAGCTGGGTGTAGGGCCTGGTCACCTCGCGCAGTGATTCCTCCAGGCTGCTGATGCGCTCGGTGAGCTCCTCGATCTTCCGGTCCTTGTCCTCGGCCACCATTAGCTGGAGCGGGATGAATGATACATAAATCCTCGGCCGCCGCGGGTGATCGCCGGCCCCCGTGACCCTGGCGAAGGCGTTGGAGGCGTCCAGTGTTCCATGGACCGATGTTCGGAAAAATGAGAATCACTTTTGACCTTCCCTACCGCAGCTATTTATTCTCAAGCGCATTATTTTCGTTCAGATGAGCGAGCCCAGCATGCAGAGGACCAGGTTCGAGGGCGTGTTCACCGACGGGGACCGACTGTACACCAGGAACTCCGCGCCCGGCAAGACCGTGTACGGCGAGAGGCTGGTCAACTACGACGACGTCCAGTATCGAGAATGGGTCCCCACCCGCAGCAAGCTCGCCGCCTACATAAGGGCCGGAGGGACGGTCTTCCCGTTCCGGAAGAGCTCCCAGGTCCTCTATCTGGGCGCGGCCAGTGGAACGACCGCCAGCCACGTCGCGGACATCGTGACCGAGGGAACGGTGTATTGCATAGAGTTCTCGCCCCGTTCCTTCCGGGACCTCGTCCCGGTGTGCGAGTCGCGGCCGAACATGGTGCCGTTCCTCGCCGATGCCACCAGGCCGCAGGAGTATGCCTTTGGCATCAGCGGGGTGGACGTGGTCTACCAGGACATCGCCCAGAAGGGGCAGGCCCAGATATTCCTGAAGAACTACAAGGAGTTCCTGGCGAAGAGCGGGCTGCTGGTCATTAAGGCCCGTTCCGAGGACTCGGCCCAGGAACCGACCCGAACCTACGATGAGGCGAAAAAGCAGCTGCGGGCGGCCGGCCTGCAGGTGAAGGAAGTGGTCCAGCTAGATCCCATGGAGAAGGACCACGCCATGATAGCGGTGGAATGACGATGAGATTTGTTTACTGCATAGCGTTCCATGGCGAGGAGTTCGTCATGGTGTTCAACCCTCAAAGGGAGGGCTGGGAGATGCCTGGCGGCAAGGTCGAAGAGGGAGAAAGCGACATGGAGGCCATGAAGCGGGAGTTCCGTGAGGAGGTCGGCCATGATTTCATCGCCTCCTCGAACATGGAGCTGCTCGAAGGGACCGTGTACGCCGGCCGCATCGGGGACCGGGTCGGAGAGGGAGAGATGGACTGGTGCTCGTTCAACGAGCTTCCTGACCAGCTGTCCTTTCCCAAGGTGGAGTACCTGCCATTGATCGCCTGGGCCAAGAAGGAGCTGACCCTCCGGCCGGGCAATGATCGCGAGGCCGCGCCCGCCTAGAATTAAATACTAGGATGGGAATTGGCTTAAACCTCGCCACCTAAACTCTTACAGTTCACAATTTGGAGAATTATCATGGCTCGTATGCACGCAAGGAGAAGGGGTCAGTCGAGGTCCCAGCGCCCGATGATCAATGAGAACCCAGCATGGGTGCCCCTCAGCAAGGAAGAGATCGAGAACCAGATCACCAAGATGGGAAAGGATGGCGTAACCGCGGCCCGGATCGGACTCTTGCTCCGTGACCAGCACGCCGTGCCCGATGTCAAGCTCGCCACCGGCAGGACCGTTCTGGGCATCCTCAGGGAGAACAACCTTCAGCCGAAGCTCCCCGACGACCTGGTAGCGCTCATGAGGACCGCCATCAGCCTGCAGACCCACCTTATGGAGAACAAGAAGGACCTCGCCAACAAGAGGAACCTTCAATTGGTCGAGTCCAAGATCCGCCGCATCGTGAAGTACTACAAGCGCGAAGGCGTGGTCCCCGCGGACTGGACGTACTCCATAGCCAACGCCGAACTCCTGATCGAGTGATGGCACATGGAACCAGGCACTCCGCTGCCTGACAAACTCCTTTCCCGTATTTCTATTGCCAAGAGCGAACTGGACCATTTTTCAGAGGTCCGGGTCGTCTCCCATTATGACGCCGACGGCATCTCGTCGGCGGGCGTGCTGTGCAACGCCCTGCTCCGGGCCGGCAAGCATTTCCACGCCACCCTGAGCAAGAACCTCACCGAGCCGCTGATCGCCGAGGCGGCGGGGGGCTGCAAGCTCCTCATCCTGAGCGACATGGGATCGTCCCACCTCGAGCAGCTGGAGAAGCTCCCCTGCAAGGTGATCGTGCTCGACCACCATTCCCCGTTGAAGGACTCGGAGAAGGTGGTGCACGTCAATCCCCACCTGGCCGGCATCGACGGCATGACCTCGGCGTCCGCATCGGCGGTGTGCATGCTCCTGGCCGCGACCATGGACGAGCGCAACTGGGACCTGCTGCCCATCGCCTTCGCCGGTATCGCCGGGGACCGCCAGGCCATCCGGGGCCTGTCCGGCCTGAACCAGTGGCTTTTCGAGGAAGGGCTAAAGCGCCAGGTGGTGGAGGTCCGTCCTGGTTCGATGCTGCAGGAGGGCCCGGCCCTCGCTGCACTAGTTGGCTCCACCGATCCGTACGTGATCGGCGTCTCCGGCTCCCCGGAGGGGGCGCGGGCCCTATTGGCCGAGGCCGGCGTCCCCGAGGATGCCGACCTGGACCAGCTCGACGAGGGGAGGCGCATGAAGCTCTCTTCCCTGATCGCCCTTAGGCTCACCGCCCAGGGCACCCCGGCCATCACGTTGGACGAGATCGTCCACGACCGCTACTACTTCCCCGCCTGGAAGATGAGCGCCGATGCCTTCGCGGGACTGTTGAACGCCTGCGGCCGCTCCAACAATGAGGGCATCGGGCTGTCCCTGACCCTGGGCGATACGGAGGCGCTGGCGAAGGCCAAGCTGCTCCGCCAGGAGTACGTGGACGAGGTGCAGGTCTCCCTGGCCAAGGTCGTCGCCCAGGGCGTGACCAAGGCCCAGCATATCCAATACTTCTACAACGACAACATCGGGCTGTCCGGAATCCTCAGCGGCGTCACCATGCAGTATTTCGGCGACCGCGACAAGGCCACCCTGACCCTCGCTTCGACCGGCAATGAGATCAAGGTTTCCTCCCGCGGCACCTTCGAGCTCATCGAGAAGGGCGTGGACCTCGCGGCGGCGTTGAGGGAGTGCGCTCAAAAGGTCGGCGGGGTGGGGGGCGGCCATCGCATCGCTTCCGGCGCCACGGTGCCGCTGGGCCGGGACCAGGAGTTCCTCGAGCTCGTCGACAAGATGGTCGGGGAGCAGAAGGCGCAGAAGAAGGATACGGCCAAATGATCAGCGCCAGGTCACTTCGACCTCATCGGTCCGGAAGCGCTGGTTGACCTTGGTGTCATCAACGGTCATGCGGACCCCGGCCTGATGCATGAGCAGCCCGGTCCAGGCGATCATGGCGCCGTTGTCGATGCACAGCTTGGGCTCGGGGACGAACATCTCCGCCCCGCGGTCGTGGGCCATCTGGGCGACCATGGCCCGCAGCCGCTTGTTCTGGACGACGCCGCCTCCCAGCAGCACCTCCCGCTTCTCGATATGGGCCATCGCCCGCTCGGTGACCTCGGTGAGCATGGCGAAGCAGGTCTCCTGCACCGAGAAGCAGATGTCCTCGACCCTTTCGCCCTTAGCCCGGTGGGTGAGCGCGGCGGTCATTATGCCAGAGAAGGCCAGGTCCATGCCCTTGACCGAGTACGGCAGGTCGAGCAGCTTGTTCCCCTCCAGGGCGAGCTTCTCGATCTTCGGCCCGGCGTAGTAGCCCAGCCCCAGCTCGCGGCCGAGCTTGTCGAACATATTGCCGATGCCGATGTCCAGCGTCTCGCCGAATATGCGGTACCGGCCGTTGGTGAACGAGATGACCTGAGTGTTGCCGCCCGAGGCGTAGAGCAGCACCGGATCGGTGGATGCGGTCTTGGCGACCCCCACCTCCAGGTGGGCGATGCAGTGGTTCACCCCCAACAGGGGGCGGTCCAGGGAAATGGCCAGCGCCCGGGCCGCGGTCGCCACCGTCCGGAGGCAGGGGCCCAGGCCGGGACCTTGGGAGAAGCACACGACATCGACGTCCCGGAACTTGATCCCGGCGACCTCGGTTGCTTTCCGGATCAGCGATACGACGACCTCGGAATGGTGATTGGCCGCTTCCCGGGGATGGATGCCCCCGTTCGCCGGGCGGTACATGTCCAGCTCGTTCGCCAGCACATTGGCGCGGTCGTCCACCACGCCCACCCCGCAGGTGTGGGCGGTGCCCTCTATCCCCAAGCAGATCATGGAATGTAAGCTGGCGCGGGCCTAGGCCTGTGCTCCGTTGCCGGCCAGTTCGTTCAGGCGGGCCATGATGTTGATGGCGCCCTCAGTGACCTGGTCGTCCACGACCAGGATGGGAGTGTGCTTGCCGAGTATCTCGTAGTACGCCGCCTCCGCCAAACCCTCGGCGGTCGACGTGTCCACGAAGTTGACCTTCAACCCGTTCGGCAACCGCTCCTTGATGTAATCGCATTTCTGACATCCAGGTTTGGTGAACAATAGTATCTCTGGCATCCGAATCTCATCCCAATAATGGGGGTATGATTAATAGGTTTTCGTCAGCGTACCTGTTCTCGCGGGCTACCCATCGGTTATATCCCCGCGATTCGATTCCATGGCGGATGGGAAAATGGGAAAGATATTCAAAGCTCAGTGCCAGGCCTGCGGGTTCCGATCCGAGGACCTGTATACGGGGTTCGGTTTCCAGAACGCGGGCGATTACTACATGTTCCCGGCGATCTGCCCCAAGTGCCACAGCTTCGCCCTGAGGGACCAGAGGCACCCGCCGCAGGGCTGCCGCCGGTGCGGGACGGAGATGGTGTTCTACGGCTCGGAGGACTTTTCGGCCAAATACTTCCCGGACCGGATGAAGGCCGAGCCGGTGGCCGAGGACCTGACGGGGGATCTGGTGAAAGGCCGTCACGTCTGCCCGACCTGCGGTAAGGTGCAATTGGTCTTCGAAGAGCACGGGGAATGGTCGTGAACAAGGCCCTCTTGATCATCGACATGCAGGTGTGCCATTTTCCGCCGGACGGTCTACCCTATTGCGCCCAGGAGGTGGTGGAGATCGACCGGGGACTGATCGACCGGGCCAGGGCTCAGGGGGTTCCGGTGATCTTCGTGCAGCACTGCGGCGGGCAGGGCGGCGATTACGAGCCGGGTACTCCCGGCTGGCAGATACATCCGTTGCTGGCGCCCCGGGAGAGCGAAACGGTGGTCCGAAAGTGGCATCCCGACTCGTTCCAGGATACCGATCTCAGGGCCGTGCTCATTACGATGGGGATCGATAAGCTCATTGTGGCCGGCATGCAGAGCGAGATGTGCATCGATACCACCGTCCGCCGGGCCTATGGCCTTGGTTACGATGTGGAGCTGGTTTCGGATGGCCATACGACCTGGTCCTCAGCGGTCATGACCGCTGAGCATATCGTCGCGCACCATAACCAGGTGCTGGGTCGTCGGTTCGCCACGCTGGTCGATCACCACCGCGCCGACCTGTGAGCCGCGAAGAGCACTGGCCATTGTTATTTTATACCACGGGTTACAACTTTTGAACCGTGGAACCGACCGGCTTTTTTGACCCGCCGTACCAGCGTAAGCCCATGATATCTAGAGGAGGCCGACGGGGATGAGATGGTCCTCGGGAGCGAAGTACGTCGGCGCCATGTTGTTCGTTGTGGGCGTGGTTATGCTGGTCCTGGCGATCGGCGGCCTGATGCCGGCCGAGAACGGGGCGAAGTACACCAGTTCGATGTTCACCCAGCTCATAGTCAATATCGGCATGCTGCTGGTCTCGACCTTCATGGTATCGACGGGGATGTTCTTCATGGTCTACGGCGGGCAGAAGGCGACCAAGGAATGGTACGACAAGGACTAGGGACGTCTCTGACCGGAGCATACTGGCCGTTCACTTTTCAATTTATGAAAATCTTTCCGGCCTTCTCAGATCGTTCTGAAATGCCTTTTCCTCGCCGCCTCTCGCGGGCCGTTGGGGCCGAAGTAAATACCTGCTCAGGAACGGCGGATGGACGAAGCTATGAAGCGAGAGCCAGCAGGAAGATTTCTAGAAATCCGTTCATCTGGCCGTAGCGAAAAGGATATAGACCAGAACGCTATATGGAAAAATCCCGCATGGGATGGGCTCATGGTCTAGTGGCTATGACGTCTCCCTGACACGGAGGAGATCGCCGGTT
>CAYZEV010000022.1:0-37835 GCA_964477865.1 uncultured Methanomassiliicoccaceae archaeon
TTCTATCCCTTTTCACCATCCCCACCATTACCCGGGCGGGGTAGCTGCCACCCTGGATGTGGGCAAGGGCCGGGCCGACATCGTCCGATGCGAAATAGGCGTGGCAATCGGTCCTCAGCCAGGACCGGGCCAGGTCGCTCCATGAGATCTTGCCCCTCTGGTGGTACCACCAGAACGCCTGGATGTCCTCGAGGCTGTCCCTCCATCGGACATCGTCCCGATAGTTCGTGGCGGGGCAGGGTCGTTGACCTGTCACGTCCAGGTATTGGACCAATGGAAAATTGACCCCGGCCTCGGTGGCCTGGGAGTTCTGAGCCCACAGGCGAGGGTTCAGCTCGATCAGTTTGTAGCGGCCGTCCCGATCGTCCAGCTTCAGCTCGATCGATCCGATCCCCTGGTAACCGATCCCCTCGAAGAACCGGATCCCGATCTCGGCGACCGCTTCGTCATGGATGCTGCTCATCACCGTCCCCACCCCGAACTCGGTGGGATACTGCCTTAGCTTTCGGGTCAGGAATAGGGCCAGCCGCCCCCCCTGCTGCCCATAGTAGGCGCAGACCTTGACATGGTTGGTGTTCGGCCCCTGGATTATCGACTGGACCAGGGCTTCCAAGCGGGCCGAGAAGACCTCCTGATAGCGGGCCTTCAGCTCCTTTTCGTCCTGCACCTTGAACCCCTTATTGCCGAACCGGTCATACCAGAGATGGGAGTAATAGGGTTTGATGAAGGCCGGATAGGTCAATCGATCGGCGATCCGGTCCACATCCTTCATGGTCGAAGGATAGAAGGTCGGGGACAGGGGGGTGCCGATCCTTTCCGCCATCTCATACTGTTTCCTTTTATTGATCATCCCCTCCAGGACCTCATGGGAAGGGATGCAGAATGTGAATCGTTCGCTGAGCTCGGCCCTGAACCTCGAGAGGAATAGGACGAAGGCGTCGGAGCAGGGAAAGAGGACCCCTTTGGTCGATGCCCCCTCTCCGGCGGCCATAAGCCCCTTCAGCGTCTCCTCCGGATGGGCGGCCGGATCGGCCAGGACGAGCGGATGGCAGAATTTGGAACGCAATCCTGCGGCGGACCCCTTGTGGTCCACCGCCACCACTTTTATCCCCACCCGCCCCAGGCTCCTAGTGGCGCCGAGCCCGTTGGGCGTGCTCACGCTCAACACATATGCCGTTGCCGTTCTGTCCAACAAGAACCACCCATCTGTCGGTTGCGAGCCCAGACCATCATGACCGGTTCCTCCTGGTCCCGGCGGCCCATGGCGCTCTAATTATCAGAGCGGTCCATAGATAATGATTTCTTATATTACTTAAATAAATAATAGTTATTTATGGAGGACCAGTCGCTCCACTTCTTCCATGTTAAGGTGACCTTTGGCGAGTTCTACGAACTTGTCGAGGTTCGTCAGCCAGGCCTCCCTCATGTCCTTTCCTTTGGCCGCGGTCCCCTGCTGCCGCCCGAGGTCCAGGCTGTCCTCGGAAGGGAACCGGAGATCGGCGAAGGGCAGGACCCCCAGGCAGGGCGCCCCCATCAGCTCTTCCAACCGGGCGATGCCGCTGCCTAGGATGCTGGCATCCCCTCGGAACCGATTGATCAGGAAAGCCTTCACCAGTCGTTGATGCCGCTCCTCCAGGAGGGCGTAGGTACCGTAAAGGCCGGCGAAGACCCCACCCCTCTCGATGTCCCCGACCAGCAGCACCGGGGCCTGGGCGATCTCGGCCGTGGCCATGTTGGCTATGTCCTGTCGCCGCAGGTTTATCTCGGCGGGTGAACCGGAGCCCTCGATGATCACCAGGTCGTTCCGGGCCGCCAATCTCTGGTAGCTCTCTTTGACCACCTGGAGAAGGTGCTCCCTCTCCACCTGCCGGCCGGCCTTGCCCACGTCACAATAGGGCCTTCCGGAAAGGACCACCTGGCAGGTGCCGTTCCCCCTGGGCTTCAACAGGATCGGGTTCATATCCCCTTCCGGTTCCTTCTCGCAGGCCCAGGCCTGATAGGCCTGGGAGACCCCTATCTCCTCCCCTTTGGAGGTGACATAGGAGTTCAAAGAGAGGTTCTGGGCCTTGAAGGGGGCGACATCGTATCCCTGTTGGGTGAAGTGGCGGCACAGCAGGGCGGTCACCGTGGTCTTTCCCGACCCCGAGGTCGCTCCCTGGACCATGATGCGGCTCATGGCAGACCCTCCTGCAGGATACGATACAGCCGGTCCATGTCCAGATTGGCGCTGACCATCGCCGCCAGAGCGTCCAGTCCCTCATCGACCGACCGCTCGTAGTCCATGACCTGGGGCGAGCCGGCCCGATCCTTGGGCACCTTGGCCAGGAAGGCTGAGCGGAAGGAGGGCAGGTCGAACAGGCCATGGACATAGGAGCCCATGACCATGCCGTCCGGGGAGACCGACCCCTCTTCCTTCTCCCCTCCGTTCTCGGTCAGCACGAACAGCGGCGCCTCATTGCTCTTGGACATGCCCATATGGATCTCGTAGCCCCGGACCTCGCCCCCTCCGGAGGACAGCCTGCCCTTCACCTGGACCGTCCTTTTCTCATAGGCGTCGAAATCGGTGGTGATGTCAAGCAGACCCAGGCCCTCCCACACCGCCCCTACATCGCCCTCTATCCCTTTCAGATCGACGACCTCGCGGCCCAGCATCTGGTAACCTCCGCAGATGCCCAGGATGGGGACCTTTCCACGCAGTCCCCTGATGGCGTCGAACAGCCCGGTCTCCCGCAGCCATTTCAGATCGGCCACGGTGTTCTTGGTGCCAGGTATGACCATCGCGTCCACCTCCTGCAGTCCGGAGGGTTCGCGGACATAGGTCACCGTCGCCCCGTCCAATCCCAGGGCATCGAGGTCAGTGAAGTTCGAGATGCGGGGGAGGAGGACCACCCCCACTCGGATATCTCCGGTGCCCTTCTTCTTTCCCAGGTCCTGGGAGTCCTCATCGGGCAGGGCGTGCTCGAGGTGCGGCAATACGCCGAGAACAGGGATCCCCAGCCTCTCCTCCAGCTCGCGGATGCCCTCTTCCAGGCAGGCCGCGTCGCCGTACATGTTGTTAAGGACGATGCCCTTGAACATCGCCCGTTGCTCCGGCGGCAGGAGCATGATGGTCCCATAGGCGTAGGCGAAAGCGCCTCCCCACTCCATATTGATGACCAGGATGCAGGGGGCCTTGGCTATCTCCGCCGTCCGCATGTTGGCGATCTCCAGGTGAGCGATGTTGATCTCGGTGGGGGACCCCGCCCCCTCTATGACCACCACGTCCCGGGTGCGGCGGAGGAACTCCCAGGCCCGGTGAACGATGGCCACCCCCTCATGGGGGGCGAACTCGTTGTAGTAGGTGGGGACGTTCATGTCCCTGAGCGGTCTGCCCTCCACGATGACCTGGGAGATATCGTCCTTCTTGGGTTTGAGCAGGATAGGGTTCATGCGGGCATCGGCCTCGGTCCGGGCGGCCACGGCCTGTAGGGCCTGGGCCCGGGAGATCTCCCCGCCCTTGGCGGTTACCATGGAGTTCAGGGACATGTTCTGCGACTTGAAAGGGGCGACGTTCAGGCCGCGGTCCGAGAAGATGCGGCACAGGGCCGCCGTGATCAGGGTCTTACCCGCCCCGGAGGTCGCCCCCATGACCATTAGCGGCCGGGCGGAGGCCGCATGCAGGGCCATGACCTCGGCCTTGACCCGGTCGAGGTGCTCGCGGGGCGGGGGGGAGGACAGGGGCGGTATTCGGGCGGCCAGCTCCTTGGCCACTTCACTGCGGTGCGTCCAGAAACATTGCTCGCAGCTCCATACCTCATTGCCGTTCTTGCCGACGATCATCTTGCCGAGGCGGACGTCCATGCACGGGTACAGGGGGCAGAAGCACAGGCCGCAGTCCTGCCCGTCGTAGTGGCAGGGATACCATTCGCAGGAGAGGTTCGGTCCGCCGCGAAAATGGCGGAGCTGTTGCTCGACCTTGGGCCAGTGCTCGTCCATCCTACCGCCTCTGGTTGTACATGCAGCTGTCCACGAAGCGGCGG
This sequence comes from uncultured Methanomassiliicoccaceae archaeon, assembly GCA_964477865.1. Lineage (GTDB taxonomy): Archaea > Thermoplasmatota > Thermoplasmata > Methanomassiliicoccales > Methanomassiliicoccaceae > UBA6. The sequence goes on from CAYZEV010000022.1 coordinate 4,020, forward strand.
GCGAAGTCCGGGCAGGATGCGAAGTGGAGGTGGGTGTAGGAGGCCAGGGTGTTATGGGCCAGGAAGCCGTCCTGACGGTCCAATATCCCCTTGCCCCTTTTCATATCGTAGGCGAAATCGTTCTCCCCGGTGCAGGTGACCTTGGAATAGTGGAACTCGTGGCCCCGGGTGCTCCATCCTTTCATGGCCAGCATGTTGTCCTTCTTCACCTCGACCTCGACGTAGCCGATGGCCTGGAGGCGCTCGGTCATCTCCACCTCGGCATCGAAGATCCCACACATCCGGCGCTTCTGGCCGTCAAAGTCGGTGACCGCCTGGCATGCGTACATCATACCACCGCACTCGGCATAGATGGGCATGCCGGCCTGGGCGGCCTCCTTGATCTTCTGCCTCATCGCGGTGTTCGCTTCCAGCTGTGGCGCGTACAGCTCGGGAAACCCTCCTCCGAAGTAGAGGCCATCGACCTGAGGAAAGGCATCCCTCATCGGGGAGAAGGGGACGATCTCCGCCCCGAACGACCGGAGATGGTCGAAATTATCAGCATAGTAGAAGTTGAAGGCCTCGTCCTGGGCGACCCCGATACGGACCTTGGGCCTCTTCTTGCGGTGGCTGACCGGCAGGGTCTTCGGCCCCAGCTCCGGCGCTGAGCGGGCTATCTCCACTATCCGGTCCACATCGCAGTACTGCTCGACCATGGCGCGGATCTGCTCGTACCTCTTCTCATCATATCTCTCGGAGGCCGGGACCAGGCCGAGGTGGCGGCTCTCCAGTTCCACGCCGGCGGTCCGGGGTATCCCGCCGAGGCATTCCATGCCCCTCAGCGAATCCTTCAGCATGCCCAGGTGGTTCTTGCTCCCCACGCCGTTGAAGATCACCCCGGCGATGTTGACATCGGGGTCGTACATCTGGAAGCCGAGAGCGACCGCCCCGGCGCTCCGGGCCGACGCGGACGCGTCCAGAACCAGGATGACGGGGGCCTTGAGGACCTTGGCGAGGTGGGCGGTGGAGCCCTCCTCGAGCCTTCCGTCAACGCCGTCGTAGAGGCCCATGACGCCCTCGACGACCGAGATGGCCGATCCCTGCGATCCGTAGATGAACGAGCTCCTCACCATCGGGCCGAACATCCAGGTATCCAGGTTCCGGGATGGCTTACCCAGCACGATGCTGTGGTGCATGGGGTCCAGGAAATCGGGACCGGACTTGAAAGGTTGGGGCTCCATGCCCCGGGCCCTCAGGGCCAGCAATAGGCCCACAGTGATGGTGGACTTGCCCACTCCGCTCCTCTCGCCGGCAATTACGACCCTTGGAATCTGCATCTTCTCACCACTTCCCCAATACGACGGAATAGAGTTTGGAACGGATCTCCGGCGGGCTCTCGGGACTGCCGATGACGATCCTTTCCTCAGGATAACCCAGCTCTTCGCAGACGGCGACCCGGCAGTCAAGCTTTTCCCTGACCAGCCCGGCCATGAGATCGCCGAAGGGAAACGAGGGTTCCGCCAGAAGGAAAACGAGCTTCCCGCACTTGAGCTCTCGCACGGTCTCATCGATGGCCGCCCGGTGGCCGGTGCCATGGGCCGTGATTGCGGCCGCCCTGATCAACTGCAGGCCGAGATGGGAGAAGGCCACCTGCATGGACGATATGCCAGGTATGATCCTATGTCCGGGACGGCCGAGGCCGGCCAGCATGGGGTCCCCGGTGGAAAGGACGGTGGCGTTGTCCGGCAGTTCATCGATACGAGAATAGTCCTCGATGGTCCTGACCGTCGCGTCGGGAGGGATGTACTCCTGGGCCAACCCGATGGCCCTACGGGAGCCGTAGATCAGACGGGAGTCGCCTATGGCCTCCATGGCCTGCTGGGTCAAGAGCCCCGGTCCGCATCCGACCCCGACGATCAGCATTCGCTGTCCCCCAGGACCGTTCCCTGCCGGTCCACCAGGACGACCCGTAGATTCGGCCTTGCCCGTTTGGAGCGGGAAAGGGCCTCCCGCAGGGCCTGGGGCCATGCATCGCCGGCACTGAGCTCCTCGATGGTGTTGGCACCGGTCCTCTTCAGGATGTCCGGGTCTATGAACTTGAGGATCAGGGCGGGAAGGCCGCACAGGACCACCTCCCTGGTCGCGGCGTCGATGGCCTTCTCCATCCGGGCCCCGACCAGCACCGCCTCGTGGTCCGGGAAGAGCAGACGGGCATATCGGAGCCCGGTGCGGCCGGTGGTCAGGACCACCCTGTCCGCTCGGGCGATCCTCTCCAGGTTCGACTCTTCCAGGTGGTCGTCCCAGGGTTCGACCAGCCCGGTGGTGCCGAGGATCGAGATCCCCCCTTCCACCCCCATCCGGGGGTTGAGGGTCCGGGGCCCGATGGCCGTTCCTTCCCTAATGGACAGACGGACCCGGGCCCCGTCCGCCTCGATGATCTCCAGGGCTTCGGCCACCGATCGCCGGATGGAGCCCAGGGCGGCCATGGAGATGGCCGCCTCTCCCTTCCGATGGTGGGGGGTGTCCCGGACGAACCGTCCGATGCCCTCACCGGCGTCGATCACGATACCGCTGGACCGCAGCTCCACCTCGGCGATGAAGGTGGCGTTGGCGGTCATGTCCCCCGGGTAGTCCCCGGCATACTTCTGGCACTCCGCTCGACCCGCGGTGGTATGCACCGGCACCTTGACCCCGACGCCACAGTTGGTGGTCACATGGACCTCTTCGACCGGTCCGATCAACGAGAGCACCGCGGCCTTGGCCGCCGCCGAGGCGGTCGTCCCGGTGGTGAACCCGCGCCTGAGCACCGTACCATCGGCGGTGAGCACCGCCCTTCCGCTGCGGACCTCCTCTAGGGCGGCCGGGTCCGGGCATCTCTTGACCCAGGCCGGGGGATAGCAGAACTCGGTCACCGGGTCCTTAAGCATCCTGCCTCTCGCTGTGGATGGTGATGATCTCGTTCAGGGCGGCCACCGCCACCGGGGTCCCTCCCCGGGTCCCCTCGCAGGAAATGGATGGGATGGCCATGGTCCGCAGGACCTCCTTGGACTCCTTGGCGTTGACGAAGCCTACCGGGATACCTACGACCAGGGCCGGCCTGATCCCATCCCTTATCATCTGGCAGACCGTGAGCAGCGCCGAGGGAGCGTTCCCGATCACCACGATGCTGCCCTCCACCCGGTCCTTCAGGGCCAGGAACCCGGCCGAGGTGCGGGTCACGCCCATCTCCCTGGCCAGCTCCTCCCCTTCGTCCAGGGAGCAGATCACCGGACAATGATGTCCTAACTTCTGGATGCCCACCTCCACCATCCTGATGTCAGTTATGATGAGCGCACCCCTTTGAACGGCCTCTAGTCCCGCCGCTATCGGGTCGTTCTGGAACCGCATGAGGTCGGCCATGACGAAATCGCCGACGGCCACCGAGCAGCGCTGCCGCACCCGGTCCTCTATGGTACGGGTCCCTATGACCTGACGGGCCAGCGTCCTGCTCCGCAGGGAGATATCGTAGGCCTCCTTGGTATGGGCCCCCAGGTCAGTATATGTACTTGCGGTCGTAGCCTCTTGGTGTGATGATCCCTTTGACATTTTCTCCCTCCTTCCAGATCCTGCTCTCTTCTCCCCCCACGATGACCGTTGAGTGCATGTCGACGAAGCTATTATCGGCCGAGATTGCCGCCAACGTGGTCACCCTCACCTGGGCGCCGGGCCGGTAGGCGTTCTTCACCACTCCGACCGGGGTCTCCGGGGACAGGTATTCGCGGGCGATCGTCAGCGCCTCGGCCAGGTTCGTCGGTCTCCGTTCGCTCTTGGGGTTATAGAGCACCACGGGTATGCCGACCGAGAAGGCCGCATTGAGCCGCTGATCGATCTTTTCCCAGGGGGTCAGCAGATCGGACAGGCTGATGACCGCGAAATCGCTGGACAGGGGCGAACCGAGCAGAGAGGCGGCCGCGTTGGCCGCGGTGACCCCCGGAATGATCTCCACCTTGGTCTGCGGGTAGGAACGCTCAATGATCTCCAACACGATGCTGGCCATCCCGTAGACGCCGGCGTCACCGCCGCTGACGATGGACACATCATGGTCCTGGGCGAGCTCGACGGCCTTGGTGGCCCGCTCCACTTCCTTCCCCATATGGCTGATCACCAGCTCCTTTCCCTCGAGATGCTCGGCGAGCATGTCCAGGTACATCTTGTTCCCTACCACGTATTCGGATGCCCGGATCGCCAGCACGGCCCGGGATGTCATCTGTTCCGGATTTCCCGGCCCTGTTCCTACGATATACAGCATGTTGAAATCACCTCGCTATGGCGACCGTGACATTTCCGCTCGCCCTCTTCTTCATGACCAGCTCCTTTCGCTTGGCATAGGCCAGCGCCGCCGGTTCGGCCACCCCGTTCAGGCCCAGGACGGACGCCTTCGACGGGCTCACCACCGCCTGGGCGTTGATGGTGTCATCATCGACGAACACCAGGCAGCCGTCCAGCGATCGTACCCCGTTGATGAGGCCCTCCTCCCAGCGCTTCTTCTCGGTGGTGGCGTAGGCCATCACCTCGTGGGGTGAGATGTCCTGGTCCTCGAGCGCCTTCCTGACCACGTTCTCCACTTCCTCCGAGGATGTGCCCTTGTTGCAGCCCACCCCCACGAAATACTCACCCTTTCGCAGCAACAAGGAGACCCCCGGACCGACCACGGCCAGGGCCGGACCGGTAAGGGCGTACAGGGGCAGCTCCGACTCGAGGATGGCCGCGTTGACCTCCCTGGTCGAGGGGCGGTTCAATACGTCCAGGCCTCTCTTCGTCGCCAAGACCTCCACCGATTCCAGCCCCCGGGCCTCCGAGGCCGTGGTGATGACCGGAACGATCCCCAGCGGTCGGAGGGAAGCGGCCAGCTCGTTGGCGCCGTGATGGCCGCCGACGATCGGTATGGCATAGCGCTGGTCCGGCGATATCACCACCACCGCCGGATCGACCCACTTGTCCTTCAGGAGGGGAGCGATGTTCCGGACCACGATCCCGATGGCCATGACCGCGACGATGCGGTCATAGTCCCGGAAGGCCTGGGAGAACGCGTCCTCGGTATGCTCGATGAGGGTGGCCCCCAGGAAGGCCGACAGTCTCTCCGCCGCCTCGTCCCTGCGGAGGACGATCACCGCCGTCCTCATGAGTACAGCACCGATCGCTCATACCGGGAGAAGGGATCGACCACTCCTCCGATCATTATGAGGGCGGTCTTCTCGATCCCGGCCTCCTTGGCCTTGGCGGCGATGTCCTGGACCGTCCCCTTGACGATCTTCTGGTCCGGCCATGATGCGTGGTACACCACCGCCGCCGGTGTCTCCGGAGGATACTCCACTCGCCTCATGATATCCTCGAGCTTGTCCGTGCCCAGGAAGATGACCATCGATGCCCCGTGCCGGGAAAGCTCCGCGATCCTGTCCTCTTCCAACGTCTCCCCGGCCGGCCGGGTGATGATGAGCGTATCGGACACCCCCTTCAGGGTGAGCTGGGTCTTCAGGGCGGCCGAGGCGGCGAACATGGACGAGACCCCGGGTACGATGTCGGCCTCTATGCCCCGCTTCTCCAGGTCGGCCATCTGCTCGACGATGGACCCGAAGATGGCCGGATCGCCGGAATGCAGCCGGACCACGAACTTGCCCGCTTTGAGCCCTTCCTCGATGGCATCACCGGTCTCCTCCAGGCTCATGCCCCAGCTGTTCAGCTTGATCGCCGCCGGACAGCGGTCCACCAGCTCCTGATTGACCAGGGAACCGGCGTAGATGAGGACGTCCGCCCTCATCAACAGGTCCATCCCCTTGACCGTGATCAGACCAGGGTCGCCCGGGCCCGCCCCTACGATGAACACTTTGGCCATGTTATTTCCTCGCCATCATGATGCTGAAATAGTCGCTCTTCTCCGGCAGCTCGTCCCCGCGGTAAATGCGTTCCTGGTCCAGAAAGACCCTTTCCGCCAGTACGAACTCGTTGTACCCGCGGACCCTCAGTTCCTCGGCCTTCTTCCGGGGGTTCTTCACCTTGAGCATGATGATCGCGTTAGGATCTTCCCCGTCGGTCACCACGAACCCGCCGTCCAGGGCGATGCCCGCCCGTGAGGCGAAGGCGGTGATCGAGCTGATGCCCGGTTCGACCCGGCATACGATGTCCGGTCGGACCTCCTTGAGGACCTCGCATTGCCGATTGAACGTGGAATAGAAGCTGGGGTCACCGATCATGCCGAGCACTGCGGTCCCGTTCGCCGCGACCTCGGCGATGCGTCGGGCATTGGCGATCAACGCGAGCCTTATCTCTTCCTCGTCATCGGTCATCGGGAAGCTGAGGACCTCCGGCTCCCGGTGTCCCCGAACCAGGTCCGCGGCCATCTTTCCCGGCACGAACACGGCGTCGGCTTCCTTCAGCAATCTTACCGCCCGAAGGGTAAGCAGCTCCTTGTCCCCCGGACCCAGTCCCAGCCCTATCAGCATCTTTCCACGCTCCCCACGATGATGAACACCGGATCGATCGGTTTGAACATGATCCCGCCGGCGATCTGATGCGAGCGGGCGATGTTCACCTGGATCGCCTCTTTGAATATGCCCAGTCTCTGCATGGACGTTACCGCCTGGTTAAGGGAGCCCAGCATGACCGCGTCGACCACAATGGTGCGCCGCACCTTCAGGGAAAGCAATGTGAGGACCTCATCGAGGTCCCTGGTCCCTCCGACGAAGGCGCAGTCCAGGGCGATGGGGCCACAGAGATATTCGGTCGCTGTCATCTCCATCAAACGAATGTTCTCGCGGCCAGCGGCCGCGATCTCCGCCCTGGCGACCTCGATCGCTTCCGGCCTATCGTCCACGGCCACCACGTCCTTGACCACACGCGACGCGGCGATGGACACCTTGGCCGTGCCGCACCCTATGTCGGCGAAGTGGTCGCCCTCCCGCAATCCGAGCTTCTGCAGGGCCACGGCCATCACCTCGTCCTGCGTCGGTCCCCCTTTGAGCTTCATGGTCGAACAGTTGGATATATCATCCAACTATTATTTAAGATGGATGCAGTAGCCATCTAACTGGGCCTGGGCATCCTGATTTGATGTCCATTAGGAATCGACAAAAAAGTACCTTTCACAATCGGATACCGCTCAGTGGCCCTTGCTCGGAACGGCTTCCTGGTTCTCTTCGATCTTAAAAAGCTCTCTGACCAGATCCATTATCTCATTGTTCCCCTCTCTTGATGCTTCCTTCAACATCTGGGTGGGCTCGGCCAAGAATTTTTTGGTGAGGGCATTGGCGAACTCCTCCATTACCTCTTCAGGGTCGTCGGTCCCTCCGTTCAGTCGGTTTAGGGCCTTCCTGATCTCGTTCTCCTTCATCTGGTGGTATTTCTTATACAAGGCGCCGATCAGTTCGGAACCCCGCATCTCCTCCAATTTCTGATCGAGGAGGCCCATCTCCTGGGAGATGATGCGTTCGGCGTTCGAGATCTCCAACTTGCGGGCGAGCATGTTCGATTGGGCGATATCTCTCAATCCGTCGATATCGTACAACTTGACCTTCTCGATCTCTCTGACCTCGGGGGCGACGTTCCTGGGGAAGCTGACGTCGATGATCACCATGCTCTCCTCGCCCCGGCCGGTCAGACCTTGATGAACTATGTCCTTGGAAAGTATGATGTGCGGCGAGGATGTGGCGCACAGGACCACATCGGAGCGGGCCAGATAATCGACCAGGACGTCGAATCTCACCGCCTCGCCCCCCAGTGCGAAAGCGAGCTCCTGGGCATGGTCATAGGTCCGGTTGGAGACGAAGACGGCCTTGGGGCGTTTCCCCACCAGGTGCTTGGCGATCTGGGTGGCCATCTCCCCCGCCCCGATCACCAGCACGGTCTTTCCCTCCAAGGGGCCGACCACCTTCTCGGCCAGGTCCACTGCGGCCGATCCGACCGATACGGCTCCCTTATTGAGGCGGGTCTCTGTGCGCACCTTCTTGCCCACATTGATGGCCTTACGGAATACTATGGAAAGTACCAGATGGGCGCACCCTTCCTTCTCGGCCAGTTCGTAGGCGTCCTTGACCTGGGACTGGATCTGGTCCTCTCCAACAATGAGGGACTCCAACCCGGCGGACACTCTTAGAAGGTGATTTACCGATTCCCTCTGTTCGAGGAAAAGGACGAGGCTCCTACCATCCTCCTGTTCAACGAAGCCGTCAATGAACTGTCGGAGGTCGGCCCGGGTCGCTTCCGGTTCATAGCTGACGGCGTAGATCTCGAGCCTATTGCAGGTCTTGAGGACGGCGCATTCGACCACCCCCCTCATCTGCTTTACGGAATTGAGGATGACCCGTGGTTCTTGCCCCCCCATGCATTCCAACTGGTCCAGATTGACGCTCTTGTGGGTGAGGTGGGCACTTATGAGGATGTTCACCTCATCACCGCCCATGCGGATAGGGCCGTTGCCTGAGCACCTGAGGAGGTCGTTCGGCCTTCGCCGAATCCGGTCCTCCGGTGGCCGGACAATGTAAATTGCCGATCGGGAGGGTCGAGCGGGAGGGGCCTCACCAGGAACACCGACCTTCGATAAATGTGCACTCCTTCAGATACATGGTCCCCCAGCTCAATATGGATGATTTATCCATTAATATGATTTTGTTGGATTATACATCCAACTCTTAATAATACTTTCTTCATATCGTGAAGTGCTCGCAGCCTAAATGACCGGGTCCGGTGGGAACGGGACATCACCAATGTTGTTCTGAATCCGGCGGAATCGATAATAATTTAAATGTAGTAATGATTACTATTATCAAGATGGCAGGGAAACAGGTCCGTTGGACGAAGCAGATGCAGGTCATCATCGACATCGTCTACGAGAGCGATGACCACCTGACCGCCGATGAGGTCTACCATGCCGCGAGAAGAGAGATCCCGAACATCTCCCTGGGGACCGTCTACCGTAACCTGAAGAAACTGGAGAACAGCCGCATCATCAACGAGACGACGAGCAACGGCGTGAGCGCCTTCTCCAAACATCCTTTCAACAACGCCCACCTGGAATGCGAGGTGTGCCACCGAATCGTCCGAGTGCCTTTCGAGGTGGATACTCTGGCCGTTGGAAGGGACCTTGGCATGACGGTAAAGAAATGGAACCTTACGCTGGTGGGCATCTGCAAGGAGTGTGAACGTAAGTGCACATAATGGAAGGCTTCCTTCCATTGGAATGGTGCATCTTCTGGTTCCTGTTGTCGATCCCGGTCGTGATCTGGGGCATGGTCCGGGTCAGGAGCCTGTTCCGGGAGGACCCGGACAAGAAGCTCATGGTCGCCGTTTCCGGCGCGTTCATGTTCGTCATCTCCTCGCTCAAGCTGCCCTCGGTCACAGGTTCGTCCTCCCATCCAACGGGAACGGGCATCGGGACGGTCCTCTACGGCGTAGGCGTGACCTCGGTGTTGACCACCATCGTCCTGGTGTTCCAGGCACTGCTCCTCGCCCACGGCGGCCTGACCACCCTGGGTGCGAACGTGTTCTCCATGGGCATCGCCGGCCCGTTGGCCGCCTATGCTCTGTTCCGCGGGATGAGGGCAGTGAAGGTAAGCATGCCCGTCAGTGTGTTCGCCGCAGCCCTCATGGCCGATCTCGTTACTTACATCGTCACCGCGGTCCAGCTGTCCTTGGCCTTCCCTACCAATGGGCATTTCCTCCCCTCTTTCCAGGTCTTTCTCACCGTCTTTGCGGTCACCCAGATCCCCTTGGCCATCATGGAAGGCATACTCACGGTGATGTTCTTCGGCTTCCTGGCCCGCTCCCGACCGGACCTCCTGGGCGTGGGCGGAGACCTAAAGCCTTCCAAGATGAGCAAGAAAGCGCGCATCGCTCTGATCACGCTCACCATCCTGGTGGTCGTGCTGGCCATGGTGATGGTGCGGATCACCGGTCTGCAGGGTTCGGACGATGCCGGCTCGGACCTGATCGTCAGCATCGATCCGCAGTACGTTCCGTGGGCCCACTCCCTGTGGGAACTGGACGAAAGCAGTGAGATAGTCTTGTTCGCCCTCCAGTCCCTCCTCGGTCTGGCCGTCATCGTTCTGGTGTGGCGGTCCTGGAGCAGGAAACGGAAGGACGCCGGTGTGAAAAAGCCATCGGAAGGAGGCGGGACGTCCTCCATGACGAACTGGCCTCCGCTCGGCAAGCTCCTGCTGACCCTATCGCTGCTGCTGGTCTCGCTCATCTCCCAGAACATCGTAGTTCCGATCGTCATACTGGCCCTGGGGCTGGTCCTTCTCATCGGTTCGAATCGGCTCCAGATGCCCCGGGCGATGCTCCTCGCCCTGATCGATGGCCTGATGGTGGTGGCCATCGGCTCGGTGATCATCGCCGTGGTCACTTCGGGGACCCCGGTGTGGACCCTATGGATCGGCTCGTTCGGCCTGGTGTTCAGCGACAATGGGATCTCCCTAGCAGTGCTGGTCTTCCTGCGGGCGGCCGCGGGGATCACCATCATGCTGTTCTTCGCTTCTACCACCCCCATCCCCCACCTGGCCCAGGCGCTGCGTCAGCTCCGCGTCCCCCGGGAGATCGCCGAGCTGGTGATCCTGGTCTATCGTTACTCGTTCCTGGTCCTCGAACAATACGAGAAAATGATGCTGGCCGCGAACTGCCGGCTGGGGCTCCGGGGAGTGAGGACCTCCCTGCGGACGCTTTCCCAGGTGGCGGTCGGGGTGTTCATCCGTTCCATCGGGGTCGCCGAGAGGTCGCAGATCTCGCTGCAATGCCGCAACTTCCAGGGAGACTTCCCTACCTACCGGGAGCCCGCGCGTATGAGCGTGGCCTGGGCCGTCCTGCCGGTACTGGCCTTCATCTCGCTCTACACGCTCAACATGGTCATGATAAAACTCTGAGGGATATCAATGGACAGCGAATGGATAATCGAGGCGCGCAATGTAAGCTACGAATACCATCAACGAACTCTTGCCCTCCAGGATGTCTCCCTCAAGATCGCCAAGGGGCAGAAGACCGTGATCCTGGGCGCCAACGGCGCCGGGAAATCGACACTTTTCCTCCACTTCAACGGCGTGCTGCGTCCCAGCAGGGGAGAAATGCTCTTCGAGGGCGTCCCCTTGGCCTATGGTCACCGGGCTTTGGTATCGATCAGGGAGCAGGTCTCGGTGGTGCTTCAGAACCCGGACGATCAGATCTTCTCGAGCACCGTGGAGGAGGACATCGCCTTCGGCCCCATGAACCTGAAATTGCCCAGGAGCGAGGTCGACAGCCGGGTCGATGAGGCCCTCTCCCTCACCGGGCTGGTGGAATTGAGGGGGCGCTCGTCCCAGCAATTGTCCTATGGGCAGAGGAAGAGAGTGGCCCTGGCCGGCGCTCTGGCCATGCGACCGCAGGTCCTCATCATGGACGAGCCGACCGCAGGCCTGGACACCCAGATGGTCGGGGAGCTGATGGAGCTGACCGACAAGCTGAACGAGCAGGGCATGACCATCATCCTCTCGACGCACGATGTGGATATGGCGTACAACTGGGCGGACACCGTCCATGTGCTGGACAAGGGACGCCTGGTCTTCTCCGGCACTCCAGAGGGGTTCTTCTCACGGCCCCGGGTGGTATATGAGACCGGGCTGGTGCTCCCGACGCTCTATGAACATAATCGGCTGACCATGGCCGCTCTGGAGCTTCCTGACCACCCCCATCCCAAATCGTCATCAGAACTGCTGGCCAAGATCCGGAAGGGCGCCATGGGGCGCCTGTGGGTCCACTCGTGCGACGGCTCGGGCGGTCTGCTCCGTGCCCCCTCCCCCCAGGTCACCGCGGGCATATTTGGCCCCGCCTCTCGCTGCATCGCCGACAATGTCCCCATGAACATCGAATATCCCTACAACGGACTGGAAGGCTGTCTGGGAGAAGTGCTGCTGGGTCGGGACGCCGTACTAGTTCTCGATCCCGGTCTGACCGGCCGGGTCAAGAAAAAGCTGGATCGGTTGGAAAAGGTGTTCGGCCGGAAGATCGAGGTCGAGTGGGTCTGAGCCCATCTCCCCTTCGATGCCTATCCAAATATCTCTTGGACATCATTGTCGATGGGCCGTAACAAAGCGTTATTTACTGTGACGCTGGCATGTCAAGAACAATTCAGATCATGATGTCCTACCAAAAATACCTGGAGGTAAAACGGACCATTGACGATCGTTCGTTGAACCAGCATGTTTTCCGCTCCCTCCGCGATAAGGCCACCGGTCCCGGTCGTCAAAGGGTGCTCGAGATCGGTTCAGGGATCGGTACCATGGTAGTGAGGGGGATAGAATGGGGTCTGTTGGAGAACGTCGAATATACGGCCGTCGACATGGACCCTGAAAATATCGACCGTGCTCATTCGTACCTTGACCATTGGGCAAAGGAGAACGGCTTTTCCGCGGAGTGCCCTGAATCCACCTCCATCCTGCTGACCAGGGGGAGAAAAGAAATATTGGTCCATCTAAGGGTGGCCAATGCCCTGGATCTGATAAAGAAGGATCGAACGGAAAGATGCGACCTCCTCCTTGCTCATCTGTTCCTGGACCTGGTCGATGTATCCCAGAACCTTCGTCCCTTGATCGACCTGCTCGTTCCCGGTGGAACATTCTATTTCTCTCTTATTTTCGACGGTTCCACGTTCTTTGGGCCGCCCATCGATCCCGAACTGGATAGCCGATTGATATCAACATTTCATGATACAATGGATCGAAAATTGCCGACCGGGGCCGGCTATCGATGCAGCGAGACGGGCAGGCAGGTCCTGGACCTTCTGGTGGGCATGGACGACGTGCAGATAATCGACGTGGGCAGCTCCGATTGGATCATCTGTCCTCGTTCCGGTGGCTATTCCCCGGAGGAGGTCGCCTTTTTGGAATTCATCATCGGAACGATATCCGAAGCGATCACGGGGAAGGGGGCGGTCGATGGGGATAGGGTCAGAGAATGGGTGGAGAAACGATATCAGCAGATCCGGGAGGGCAAGTTAATTTACATCGCCCATCAAATAGATGTCGTTGGTTCGGTCCAGGGTCGCTGAGCGGCCAAGGGGCCCAGGCAGAAGGGAGAAAGCGATGATCGACAATGATCCAAATCGAACGGTCCTTCGGGGCAGGAACGTAATAACTCACGAGGTCGATGTGCGACTCCCTACCGATGTGGCCGACTTCCGGCTCCACCTCTATGAGGATGGCAAGAGCAAGCAGCATCTCGCGCTGGTATTGGGCGATGTCTCGGGTAGGGAGGAGGTGATGACCCGGATACATTCGGAATGTTTGACCGGGGACCTCTTCGGTTCATTGCGCTGCGATTGCCAGTCCCAATTGCACCAATCGCTGGAAATGATCGCTGAGGAAGGAGTGGGGGTACTTATCTACCTCCGGCAGGAAGGCCGGGGGATCGGGCTTCTTTCCAAACTCCATTCCTATAATCTGCAGGACGAGGGCCTTGACACCATCGAAGCGAACACCGCCCTCGGCTACCTTCCCGATGCCCGGGAATACGATGTCGCCTTTATGGTGCTCAAGGATCTGGGGGTCCGATCGATCCGGCTCCTGTCGAACAATCCTGATAAGTTCAGATCGTTCGATAAGTGTGGGGTCGGGGTCACCTCGATGATCCCGATCAATCCCCGTGTCACCAAGGACAATATCAGATATCTGGAGACCAAGGCCGAGCGCTTCCATCACCTGATAGACATTGAGGCCAATTCCTATCACTCGCCCGAGATCGAGAAATTGCTCCGGTTCGTGAACCGAGCCCTGGCTCCCAATGGTTCGAACGGCCCTTTGATCACGCTCTTTTTCGATCAGACCCTGAACGGTCATGTGGCCGATCCAAAGCTCTCCCGCCCGCCCGAGATATCGAAGGAATTGACCGCTCTCAGGTACCGCCTCCGGAGCAAGCACCAGGCGGTCCTGGTGGACCCCCGATCGCCTAATCTCGATCCGCTTAATGGTGAGGGTAACGGACCATTGATGGTCATCTGGGACCAGGACCTTCAACAGGTCGCGCAAATGGACCTGACCGCTCTGCATTCGAACCCGCTGGTTTTGGCCCGGACGGGTGCAGATGACGGTCAAGGGGACCTACTTGAGCGGCAGGGGGTCCAGGTCGCCTATGTGCCCCCCGAGGGCCATCACGGATCGATCCTGGCCACCCTATGGGCCCGCGGCATATCATCGATCATGGTGGAAGGACCCCCCGAAGTTCTTCTTTCGATGCTGTTCAACGAACAAGTGCGGTTGATGATCGGCCTGGTGGGCCCCTATATCTCAGAAAAAATGGAGCCCGACCGTGGGGGAGGTTTCTCTCTTGACCGCCATCTGGTCTTCAAGGAGATGAACTATCTGAAGATCGGGTCATCCCTGATCTATTATGGCGTACCATCAAGGGAGAACGGACATGGCGCAACCGCCTCTAGTCATATTTGAAAAGGGCTCCTTTCCTATTCCGATCGGGTCTTTCTTGTTTTCCTGGCGACCTTCGAGGAGGATATCGAGTTTAATGTTCTAGGCCGTCCACGAACTTTTTTTCAAGGTCATTCCGAACGGTCAGCCTCGTCCCCATCCAATGGTCAGCACCGATGATGCGCTCTACCCAATGACCGACCACTCAAGGATATAAGGTTATTATCGGTCAGGCTCGAACACGTGAACTGGTGATTCTATGTACATCAGCCCTCTTGCCATGGCCCTGCCTTCGGTAGGTAAGGACGACAGATGGAAGGAATATCAGGAAATGATGGAAAGAGACCCGGCCGAGGGAGCGAAGCGGTCGGTCGAGCTCCGGAACCAGTGCATCTGCGCTGATTGTCCAACTTACATTGACTGTGCAAAACAGAAGGGCGAACTGTTTTTCTGCGACCTCAGCTCGGGCCGGAGCGATTGCATCACTGAGGAAAATTGGTGCATATGCGAGACCTGTCCAGTGACGGAGCGGATCGGCCTGACCAAGATCTACTATTGCATCAAGGGAAATGAGAACGAGCAAAGGACATCCCGTTGATCCCTTATGCCGGCAGTTGCTCGTCCCCTTTCCGCTCCGGACAGGATATCGGGAGCGGCAGCGATGCGCGGATCATCTCGGTGTAGCTGGTCAGAGCGGACCGAACTGGATCGATGGTCTACCCGCCCGTACCCATCAGGCTGCCGATCAAAAATTGGGCGAGGAAGGCCCCCACGGAACCGATCCACATCAGGGCGATGAAATGAATGACCGCCCCGGCCAGGTGGCCGCCCTTGAGCATCGGCAACATCAGGGAAGAGAGCAGGGCATGGGTGATCAGAATGAGGAAGGCCATTAGCTCGATCCCGGTGGTGGAATAGGAGGCCGTGAAGATGTTGGTCAGGAACCCTCCCGATATGAAGCCAGGGTTCTGGGTGACCAGGTCGCTCATCATCTTCCCCATGTATTGCACGATGCCGATGGTGATGTACAAGGTGACCGACAGCGAGACCATGATGCCGTAAAGGATGCCCACGAAGGAGGAAGAGATGACCTGCCGCCGCTTCCGGATGGTCATCACTTTGAACATGTTGTTGCTGATGAAGATGCTGGTCGGTTCAGGCTTAGAGCCGTTCTGGATGCACAGGACATACATGTCCCCGAACTTTTCAATGAGATTGCTCGAGGTCTCCGCCGCGAAGTGCCGCCAGGACTCCGGGGCACTGATGTGCATGGACAGTCGCTTGGAGAGGTTCTTGATCATGTCCGTCAGAGGGCCGAACTTGTGCATGGCCAGCATCTTGACCCCTTCGGACATGGTCGTGCCGCTGACCTCCGACGATCTCCCCAGTGAGCGGATGAACGCGCCGTACAGATTGTCCCGCTTCTCGATCTTCCGCTCCTCTCGATAGATCAGTATGCCCGGGAAAAGTACCGGGAGGAAGATGGTGGATGCTATGAACTGTATCGGTAGTCCCGAGGGCAGCATGACCATCGCCAGCAGGATGATGCCGAAGATGGCCACCAGGACCGAGGTGAAGATGAGGCGGTCACTGTCGGTGACGTAGCCCCGTTTGATCTTGACCCGCCAGGGGTACCAGATGTTGTCCTTGGGAAGCTTGGTTTTAAGGAAATAGATGAAGAACCCCTCCATTCCCACGAAGGACGCGACCACACCGAACATCAGTGCATCGATGTCCTTGCTGCCCAGGATTGGGGTGATGGCCACGAAGACCGCGGTGAATATCAGGGAGGTGGTAATGCCGGTGTAGATCTCCTTGACAAAATCGAGGTCCTTGAGTGCGGAATCGGATTTGAGCATGAACTCGTCCATCATCACGTCGTGCTCGTTGTCCATGAACCGGTCCAGCTTCTCGCCGACGTCCAGGGAGTGGGACAGCCGTTGGAAGAAATCGGACTCGGTCTGGCTGGACGTCCTCTGGGCCACGAACCGGCAGGCCTCTCCCGCCCCCACCCCGTACTGCTTCAACAGGCGGTGGATCTGTTTGGCATCTTCGGCGAGCTGGCCGAACTCCTTCTTGTCCGCCAGGATGGCAAACACCTTGTCGAAGGACATGTCCGAGGTGGACAGCGCCGCCATGGTGGTCACGAACATGGGCATGTTGCTGTTCACGTCCATCTTGCGCCGGCTGGAGTATACGCCCGGAAGCAGGAGGACGACCACGATGATGAACATCGGGAGGGTGTAGAGGGCGTAGATGACCGGGCTGCCGACGATGGGGGCCAAGAAGATGGCCATCATCATGGGGACGACCACCCCGAACATCACGATCGAGATGAGGACAAGTCTGAAGTAAGCGCTCTTGCTCATCTTCAGGTCTCGTAGCCACTCATCGAGCTTCATGATCCGCCTCAGATCGGGAACGGTAGGGAGTTGGGGCCGTACTCGTAGTAGTCGCTTAAAATCTTGTTGACCTCATGATAGCCCGTGATATCAAGGTCCACCATCTTCTGGATGATCTTCTCCCGCTGCCGCAGGTCCTTATAGATGTCCTTGGGCTCAGCGTAGCCGTGCTCGGCGGCGATCCTCCGCTCCAGGATGTAGCTGTTGTTGTTGCCCCGGAAGTTGAGCTTGTCGGTGGTGGAATCCCACTTGAAGACGTTCCTGGTCATCACCCCGCCCTCCTCCTTCGAATAGCCGATGAACTCCTCCACGTGGGTCACCCGCCTCAGGTATCGGCGGTTGACGTTGACCGCGGACTGGAAGATGATCACGTTGACGTTATCGATGAAGGACATGGGGATGTTGATAGGCTGCCCGGTCATCCTTTGGATGAACTTGGTGGCGTTCGACGCGTGGAAGGTGGCCAGGACCGGGATGCCGGTCTGCATGCATTGGAAGGCGACCCGGCCCTCCTCACCTCTAATCTCACCGATGACGATGTAGTCGGGACGGGACCTCAAAGCGGCCCGCAGCAGGTCGAACATGGTGACCCGGGCCTCCTCCGGTCCCGATTCCCGGGTGATGCACCGCTGCCAGCCCTTCTGGGGCGGTTTGACCTCCGGTGTGTCTTCCACCGAGTAGATCTTCCCCCGGTGATCGATGAACGAGAGGATGGCGTTGAGGGCGGTGGTCTTTCCCGAGGCCGTCTCACCGGAAAGGATGATGTTCATCTTGTTCTCCAGGCACAGCCAGATATAGGCCACGAACTCCGGCGAGAATGTCCCGAACTTGATGAGCTGGATAGGTGAGATGGGCTCGGCGCTGAACTTACGAATGGTGAACGAGGAGCCGCGGGCGCTAACGTCGTTCGAGTAGATCATATTGATACGCGACCCGTCCGGCAGCGCCCCGTCGACGATAGGCTTGGACGCGCTCACCGGGCGGCCCATGCGCTCGGACATGGACACGAAGAAGTCGTTCAGAGTGACATCATCGTCAAAACGCACGTTGGTCTCCAAAGCGTACTGGAAGGCCTTGTGGGAAACGCGCACCTTTGCCGTGCCTATGAGGTGGATATCCTCGATGTAAGGGTCAAGGATGAGCGGTTCGATCGGCCCATAGCCAACGATGTCCCGGTTGACGTAGTACTTCAGGATGTCGTACTCCTTCTGGGAGACCAGGACCTTTCCGGCCCGCTTGGTCTTTTTACCATTGCCTACGGCGATCTCAACGGAACGATCGAACAACTTTTCAAGGACCCTCACCAGGTCCTCCTTGGTCTCCACCGATTCTTCCTTGGTGGCCTTCTCCAGGATGGAGGACTTGATAAGGCGGAGCTTCTCCTTCTCGGCCTCTTCGAGCTTGTGCTCGACGCTGATGTACTTGGATCGGAGGGCATCGATGTGGATGAACCCGCTACCGATCTTGTAGATGACATTGGCGGCGCTGATGTCGGTGGCCGCCTTCTTCCTGATATCTGACAGGTCCTTGACCGAGAGGTTCTCATAGTAGTTGGGAAGGACCTTGCTGACCTTCTTGAGACCTTCCACGTACTCCCGGAGGTAGATGTTGCTCCTGGCCGCCTTCTCCAGGCTCTGCTCGGCGGCCATTATCCGGACACCTCGGAGATCTCGATGACCAGGCCGATGCCCGGCTCGATCCTTATCCTGATCTGATCGTCGACCCTCTTCTTTGCCCTCAGGTAGCGAAGGGTGTTGATCGTGCGGGTCAACCCCTCACTGGAGGGCTTCATTTTTATGGTCATATAGATGTCCACGGCCTGGCGGAGGGGGTCCACCGCCTTGCAGGTCTCGTCAACGGTCATCAGTATGGACTTATCCAGACGCATCTGCTTCTTCAGGAACCCCATGTACTGTATGCAGCTCCGCTCGTTCAGGCTGTCCTTGGTAAGAGTGGAGAAGGAATCGATTATCAGGATATCCTTGCTGTATAGCTGGGGCGAGGTCATCAGCTTGTCCAGGAAGTCGTCCCGGTTCCTTGATTGGCCCAGCAAGGGGTAAACGGGGAAGAACTGCAGGGTCCCCTTTAGCAGGAATTGATCGATCCGGTACTCGAGCGAGTACATCTGGTCGATGAAGTCCTTGAGGGTCATCTCCGTACTTACATAGGTGACGGAGTGGCCGTTGGAGAGCAGCCCATACAACAGACGCTGGCTGAGGACGCTTCTCCCCGAGCCCTCTCCGCCTTCTATGAGCATGGACGAGCCTATGGGGATCCCTCCACCGAACTTGATGCCCAGCTCGTCCTGCTTGAGGCTGATGTTAAAAAGGTCCTGGCGAAGATCTCCGCTTGCCCTCGAATCCCCGCTCAAACAGATCCCTCCCCATCACAGTTCGTGCTTGCAATCCTATATCCTGAAGGTCATCGCGTCATAGACCCCGTTGGGCATGACCACTTTTGCCAGATGATCGCCGGCGACCAGTCCGACCGTGATGTTCACGGTGATGGTGCCCGAGACCGGCCAGACCCTCGCATTGCTGCCGGGAACAATAGCCGTATCGTTCATATACTGGCCGTCTATAAAGATTACGATGCTATTATAATTAAGCGTAATGTCTCCCACGTTCTTAACATATAGCGTGAGATTCCCATCCTGGTAAGGAACGGAGCGTGGGTCATTGATGATCAGAATGTCCGTGCCCATCTTCTCGGCCAGGTTGTTCGATTTGAGCTTCATCTCCTGAGCTATGGAACCGGACATGCCGATGAGGACCCCTGAGACGGAGACCGCAACGACGATGGCGGCGATGAAGAAGAGCATCTGGGTGAACGAGCTGTCAGCGGCCATTTTTTACCTCACGAATGGGCGGTGAACCCGTTCTCCGAGACCACCTGGACCTGGGTCCCGTTCAGGTCGGAGGAGATATGCATGGTCAGCGTCTCCGCGCTCATCCACAGGTCGGTGGCCTGGTTCCCGGCCACCGACCGGGATGACACGAGATCATTGCTCAGGTTGCCGTTCAGGAACAATTCGACTTGATCGACATGCAGGGTCAGGCCGCCATCATTGACGATCGAAATTGTCCCGTTCTCCCGGTCCACACCAGTTATGGTCATGTGGGTGACCGACATATCGTTCTGGCGGTGCATCGAGGCGCTCCGGGCGTCCATCAGGGCGTTCTCCCCGCTGTCGAAGGCCGTAAGGAGATTCCCGAACACGATGACCGAGGCAATGAATATGATCGCCGCGGACGCGGAGATGCTCAGTCCCATCAGGACCCACCAAGGCGCTTGAACTCTTTTAGCCACCTGTCCAGGTTCTCTATCTCGGCCTGATCCATGCTCACGCCCATCAGCTTGGCCTTGTAGACCTTGTTGAGCTGATACTCCACCAGGCGGTGGAAATGGTCCAGGGCGAAACTGTCCATGGGCAAAGCGGCCTCGGGTGGTTCGTACCTCTGCGGTGCAGGGAGCTCCTCCTCGAGCTCCTCCTGGACCGGGCTGGGCATGATCGGGAATGGTACGTGTTGCGGGACCGGAGGAACGATCTTGTCGTAAATGTCCTCCTGGTCCGGCTTCACGATCCTATCCAAGGGCCCCTCGTCATCATAGGCGGTCGGGCCTGGGCTCGGGGTCTTCAGTTCCCTCTGAGGTCCGAGGAGCTCTAACGGAACTTCCTGCTCTGGTTCCTTGAACGAGTGGACGGGCAGGTCCTTCTCTACGAACGGATTGTATTGGCGGCTCACCGCCTCGTAAATGTTAAGCAAGCTCTTGATCGAGTCATTGATCTGGGAGAGATCTTTCTTCATGT
This sequence comes from uncultured Methanomassiliicoccaceae archaeon, assembly GCA_964477865.1. Classification (GTDB taxonomy): domain Archaea; phylum Thermoplasmatota; class Thermoplasmata; order Methanomassiliicoccales; family Methanomassiliicoccaceae; genus UBA6. Next base: position 24,626 of record CAYZEV010000022.1, read on the forward strand.
TGTCGAGATCTCCCCTGGTCGCCTTGCCGTTCATGTCTGTACTTTCGGCGTGCTTCTTGAGATCGTTAACGGAAGCTTCGAGGTCCTGTAATTTGGAGCCCTCGTTCCTCGGACCGCCGGTCATGTAAATGTCGGCGTCCAACGATTCCCCGTTGTTCTTGCCTCGTGATAGGTCCTTGAGGCTTCCAACGCTGCTGCTAAGATCTTTCAGAGTAAGGTTCTCAGATTCGAGGTTCATATCATCCGTCGAGGAAGATAGGCCTCCGAGCTCACCCTTACTCTTCTTCTTGAACGATAGGATCGCCATCGAGGAAAAAAAAGGAGTAAGGGGGGTTGTACGAGTGGTTTGCATCGTAGCCCTCCTTTTTTAATTAATATTTTTTTTACTCAAACCGATCACTTCAGGGTGATCGCGGTGCTGCTGTAGGTCTCAGGGGTGGTGAAGACGATCTCCGATGCCTGTCCGTAGGCTGGCATGATCTTCACGGTCACATGGGTCGACGGGTCCAGACCAAGGGGAGATAAATCACCAATGGTCACCTTGATCATGTCGCCCTGGTGGACGTATTTGGTGGTGGCGAAGGGAGTTGCACTGGAATCCCTGACCGCGGTAGCAGTGTATACGCCTATGGCATCAGCAGTACCGAGCTTTAGATCGTAAATATGCGCTCCATCAGTGACAGAGACAATCACATTGCTCATATCTATGTCCGGAGAACCGGCAGCTAGCCTGATGTTGATATCGAGCTTGTTGATCTGGGCGCTGGCCGAAGTGATGTCATCTACGGTACCGATTACATCCTGGTAGACGAAACCGGTAGCGACGTTGTTGATCGCATCGTTCCCAGTCGCCTGGGCCTGCTCCCTCACCTGGTTGGCGGTGCTAATCAATACAGACGCAGCGACCGCAGCGACCAGGACCATGGCGATGAAGATGATCATCGTACCGACGCCCATCTCCGCGCGCTTGTCCTTCTTCATTTTGACGAACTTCTTGTTCAATCCCATTTGTATACCTCCAATTTTGATTATAGTATCCTTTTCACTATCACTTCAGGGCAACCACTGCGGCGCTGTAGGTCTCAGGGGTGGTGAAGACGATCTCCGATGCCTGTCCGTAGGCTGGCATGATCTTCACGGTCACATGGGTCGAGGAATCGAGACTTAGGCCAGATACTGTTATTTTCATCATATCGCCTTGGTGAACATAACGAGTTGTGTTAAAGTCAGCAGTCGAGTCCCTGACCGCTATTGCAGCGAATTTAGCAAAGTCGGCAGTAACTGCGGTAGGCTGAAGTGGATAGTCCTTCACACTTGTCCCATCATTCAGGGTCACGATAACATTCTTGAAGTCGATATCCGGAGAACCAGCTGCGAGCCTGAGGTTAACATCGACAGATGAAATCACTTCAGACCCTGCGGCTCCGGTCACATGTCCGATTACATCCTGGTAGACGAAACCGGTAGCGACGTTGTTGATCGCATCGTTCCCAGTCGCCTGGGCCTGCTCCCTCACCTGGTTGGCGGTGCTAATCAATACAGACGCAGCGACCGCAGCGACCAGGACCATGGCGATGAAGATGATCATCGTACCGACGCCCATCTCCGCGCGCTTGTCCTTCTTCATTTTGACGAACTTCTTGTTCAATCCCATTTGTATACCTCCATTATGGTCTATGTTTCCGTCCGCGGAGGAAGATAACACAATCCTCTTCCCGACGCTACGTCTGCATCGATAGGCATAAGGGGCCGTTGTTTCAACGACCTTTGTCCTAATCAGGCAGTTGGAACAAAATTCACTATGAAGATATATAAAAGAAAAGATTTGAAAATCAGAAGTGATTTGTGGAATTGATATTTAGTAATAATAATGGGATTATTTATTGTAAGTGATTTATATAGCCAGATGGGAAGAGAAAACAAATATTGTCGTTGAAGATAATAATATCCTGATCAACTAAGTTCGAAGATCGAGTTGGCAATGATGTCGCCAGTGAACACATATTTCAGTACTAAGGACCACTGACCGGCTGCCAATCTTTCGTTCTTAGAATATAGTAGTACGTAATCTCCTGAGTTAATCACGCCATTTCCATCGATATCGACGACCTGGACGGTCGTCGCGTTATCAGGTGTCATGGCCATAGAGCTCGAATTGTTCAACTCAAGTGTCCTCGTCGTTGTGTTAGGGCCCCTCACTTCCAGATAGCATGAAGAGAACTCAGTCGGTGGATTGACCATGCCGAACGATAACTTTACTTCGCGATCGGAAATTTTTTGAATATCCGAGTAGGAACCTAGGGGCGGATTTGACGGATCGGGGATGATTATCCCGCCGTCGGTCACAAGCTTGGCCGAGCTCTTGTATACTAATTTAAAGCCCCATCCCCCGCTCTGTAGGTTCTTATTGTTCTGGATCGTGAACGACTCACCGCTGGTCAGAACCCCGGTAGACGATACATGTATGTTGTTCAGGCTGCGCATCGAGGTGGTCTGCGGATAGTCCAAAACGTTCCTTTTCACATCCGCCTTACTCACATCGCCGTTGGGCGCGGTCACCACGATGTTCACATCCGTGAATTTGATCGGAGATGTGAAATTGCCGAAGACTACCTGGACCTGGGTCCTGCTGATATGATTCATCGTGTAGGGAACATCCTGCGATAAATCATTGGCCGAAGTGGTGCCCTGCAGCGTCTGCACCCCGAGGAAGACCGCGCTCGCGGCGATGGCAATGATGAGCCCGATGTTGACCCACAAGAACAGCCTATTTCTGCTCATCCGCGACCAGATATATATTATCGGTAAAAATGGTTCGCAGCTAGACCGCTGAAAATAATAATATCAGAAGGTCCAACTATTTTTGTCCACCATGGGTCCGGATCGCTCGATCAATATAGGTCGATGTATTTCGTCGAGATGGTATCGGGCACATCGATCCTCCAGGTCGTGGAAAATCCATTGGCCGGGACCAGGCCGATCCGCAAGGTCTGTCCCGCCCCTAAACCCTCAGGCAGGAAGAATCGGAGCTGGAACAGGTCCCCACGGCTGATCATTTTTGAATCATTGACCCCCCTTGACAGAAGGTCTAGAGCCTCGTAGCCCTGGGCATCATTGCTAAGAAAGACATGGGATCCAGGAAGCAGAAGCTCGATGACCAGAGAAGAGAGGTTCAGCTTATCGCTACCCGGTCCTAGGGCCACCATCATTTCCAGGCCGATCAGCTCCCCCTGTCCCGGGTCGCATATCCCGGCTATGCTCCTGATCTCTAAGAAGTTGGCCGTGGTTGCCAACGATTGATCGACCACCGTCTGGGCCTGCTGCCCGGATGAATCCACGTTCTGAATGATCATCGAGCCAGCGGTCGAAGAGACGAGCACCATAGCTATGAAAATAATGGACGTACCTATCCCTGTCTGCGCTCTACTGCTCCAACGAAGCCCCACCTAAATCGAAGAATATTATCTTGACCCCTGACCTTATCTAGTTTACTTTGCGTCCTTCAACGGATATTTGCAATAGGGGCAGTTCTTGTAGACCCGGTTGGTGATCCGGTCACAATTAGGGCAGTTGACCTCGAGGAAATTGGAGCAGTACGGACAACGGGCGATAGTGGAGTGGAGGACCTTGTCGCACGCGGGGCACCGGATGAATGCATCATCACCTACGTCCTGGGTAGGTGCTACCTCCTTCTTCCTGGAGAAAATGCCCATCATTGTGACCGCGATGATCAATGGACTTGTTTTCATACCTGATCGAATGAAAAATACTCCCTAAGGAATAAATCTTCGCCCCTCAGTTCATCGTGCAGATATTGAACCACTCTCAATCCTTGGTGATATCCACCAGTGGTTCGATGGTCCGGACCGCTTGGCCAAAGTAGTCCGTTTCGCCGATCTCTAAAATGATCGCTTTAGATGGGCACGACTCCACGCAACGTCCGCAGCCCTTGCATAGTTCCTGGTCGATGACCGCCCGGCCGCCCTCGATGCTCAACGCGCTGACGAAGCAGACCTCGTTCTTGATGCACGAACCGCAGCCAGTGCACGCATCTGTAACGGTCACGGTCACCCCGGGCATCCTCATCACTCCATTGCCGATCGAATCAGACAGCTGAGGCAGCATCTTCCACAGGCAGCAACACTCGCAGCAATTGCATATGGATAAAAGGTCCTCCTTCGGACCGGTGTTCAGCCAGATGCTGTCGATCTTGTTCCGGCCGATCAGGTGGACCAGACCTTTCTCCCGAGCTTTCCGCATATGTTCGATCGCCTCCTCGGCCGTGGCCCTGCGCCCCATCTTGGCCGGTATCTTCTGCACCCCTGCGCCGAGGAAGATGCAGCCAAGCTCGTGAGGGTAATGGCCGCACTCGTTTGAGTCGCGACACATGCAGGATTTCATGATGAATATGTACCGCGAGCGTCGCAGGAAGTCCTCGATGATCTGGGATGGCAGGACGATGTTCTTCGGGCTCACTTCCGCCTCGACCCTGATGTTCCTCTTCCGTGATGATGCTATGACTGCGTCCTTGGGAAGGTAGATCATCTCGTCCCGGTCGAAGAAGGCGCGCTCTATCGTCTTCCCCAGGACTGGGAGACGGGTCATGCGGGCCATCAGGAATCGATGTCTGAAACCGCTCCTGATGATCCGTGACCCCAGGTCCGTTCTCACTCCCATGGGCACCTCCACGAGGTTCTAGAGGTTTATCCTTTTCGTTTAATGGCCGGCTGTAACATCAGGAGATCGGGGCGGAGGGAGAAAGCTTCTGCTTCGAGCTCGTCTTTATGGCGGGCAGCTGGAAGGATGGATGCATCGACCATTCGACCTGGGCAAGAACGGCGTGCAGGCCAAGGCCGCTTGAAAAGGTAAATCCTTTCGATCGGTAGGATCAAAGTAAGAACCATCTACCTATAACGGCGCTCCGCAGAAGGCGCACTTGTGGCCCTCCTTGTCGTTGGTACCGCCGCAGTACCTGCACCGAACATGCATCTCCTCTTCCAACTTGGCAATATGACGCTTAAGCCTGACCTTGACCAGGTAGCCCCAAGCGAGCAAGGCCGCTCCGGCGATGAAAAGTATGGCCGATATCCAGATGAAGCCGGGCTCGGCGAGCATGGCCGGTAGGAAGAACCCGAAACTGAAGAAGAGCAGCATGGCGGCGATGCCCCACATGAGCATGGTCTTGAACTCGGCGTCCTCCTGGGCCTTCTTGATGGGGTCCACGGGAGCGTGGGGATTGATGAGCGTATCGCACGCAGGGCAATTTCTGGTCTTGAGCGGCAGGGAGGCCTGGCACTCCGGGCAAGTTCTGCTACCGGCGATCAACGCAACCGGACCACCACAGGGTCATTTAGTTGTTTGGTCCGTCATTTTGAAGGGAGGCATCGGTCTAGGCGTACGGCTCTCCCGCTTACCAGGAATCAATACCTCGGGCGATCGCGGTCGATGCCCTTCCTTAATGCCAGGTACTCGGACATGGTGATCTCCCGGTTCGCATACTTCTTCTCCAGGACCTCCAGGGCGGCCCGGGCCTCCTCGGTGCGATCCTCCCCGCCTCTTCCCTTACCATCGCCGAGGTCCCCCAGCCAATAACCCCAGGTGATGGCCGATATGATCAATGCCACTATCACCATGACGATGAGCAAAAGGACCAGATCGCCCATTAGCCAGGAGATGATGGAAAAGCCATCCCCCCGCAGCATGTGGTTCAACAGGTCGAGCATGACCAGGAGGAACGATGCGACCACCACCAGGCCGAGGATGGTGACGATCAGGGCATACCTGAAGGGGAGGCGGAACACGGGGAGGAGATGCGCTTTCGGGCTCAAAGTTTGTGGTGCGATGAGCTGGACGACAAGATCATCGGAGCAATTCGGACAGCTCCCCCTTTCTTTTAAATAACCAGATATGGTGGGCCCTAGGCCGACATGACCTACGACCGGGACGCATATCAGAAGAACAAGGCGGACGCCCTGTTCCGCATAGGCTTTCATTCCGAGGTCACCGGCCGGACGGAGGAGGCGGCGCGCAAGTACGAGAACGCCCTGAAGGCCTACCCGGCCCATTACGAATCACATATCCAGCTGAGCAGGATCTACAAGCGGAGGGGGCAAACCGAGCTGGCCGCCCGGCACGAGGAGCTGGCCGCCCGATCCAAGCTGAAGCTGCCGTTCGAGGGCAGGGAGAGCGTCCCGGCCAAGGGGGCCGAGCCCCCCGCACCGGCCGTTCCGGTCTCCCGGTCCATCGAGGCCGTGGACGAGGACCTGCCCGATCCGGAGGAGGACGAGAGGATCAAGGCCTCCCTGCCCCTGGTATGGGAACCGTTCTTCGGCCGGTTCGAGCACCTCCGGGGCATCCAGAGGAGAGCGATACCGGTGATCCTGGAAGGCCGCAACGCCCTGATCATCTCCTCCACCGCCGGGGGCAAGACGGAAGCGATGTTCGCCCCGCTCATGCAACGCCTGGCCGCCGAGGGATGGAGGGGCCTGTCGGTCATCTACGTCTCGCCGACCAAGGCGCTGGCCGCCGATATCCGGGCCAGGCTGGAAGAGCTGCTGCCCCCCATGGGTTTCAAGGTCGCGCTAAGGAGCGGGGACGCCAAGGAGCTGGACCGGTCGAACCCTCAGGACGTGCTGGTCACCACTCCGGAGAGCCTCGATTCCTTGGTCTCCCTCACCCCAGACCTGCTCGTCGATGTGCGGGCCATCGTTCTCGACGAGCTGCACATGATCGACGGCACCTACCGGGGCGATCAGTTGCGGGTCGTCCTACGACGCATCAAGGAACTCTCGCCCGGTCCGATATCGTTCTACGCCGCCTCGGCCACGGTGAGCGATCCGGACGCGCTGGCAGGCCGCTACATGCCCGACGCCACCATCGTCCGCTCTCCAGGCGGGAGAGGGATCGACTACCGCATCGTCCTGAGCCTGGAGCAGGCCATCCGGGCGTTCAGGGAGAAGGACCTGAAGAAAGCTCTGGTCTTCGTCAACACGCCCGAGGAGGCGGAGACCCTGGTCAATGGTGACCTGCGCCGCTACTTCCCGCCTCACATCGTTCATGTCCATCACGGCAAGCTGCAGGCCTCGAAACGGCAGGAGGCCGAGCGGGCCCTGCGCATCGAGAAGCGGGCCATCTGCGCCTGCACCTCCACCCTGGAGGTCGGCGTGGACATAGGGGACATCGACATGGTGATCCTGGCCAACCGCCCCCGGTCCATCTCCTCCATCGCCCAGCGGATCGGCCGGGGCAACCGGCGTCAGGAGAGGATCAGCACGGTCGCGGTGGCCCGGACCTCGGGCGAGGTCTCGTACTACGAGAAGATCTTCGAGGCCATCGTCCGTTCGAAGTACTCCAGCGAGGAACACGCCTTCGACCCGTCGGTGATGGTGCAGCAGATCCTGTCGGCCCTGTCCAATTCCGATGGGATGGGAGGGGACCGGTTCACCGCCCTGTTCAACGGCATGATCGAACCGGCCGAGGTGGCCGAGGCCCTCGAGCACCTGAAAAAGAGCGGATGGCTGGACCGGTCCGAGGACGGCTTGTGGAAGGCGACGGACAAGACCAAGGAGCTCGGGCCCAAGCTGTACTCGAACATACCTGGATCGGAGAGCATCCGGGTGGTGGAGATGGAGACCGACGATCCCATCGGCAACATCACCTTGCCGGTCGACAACATCTTCATCCTGGGCGGGCAGGCCTGGCTGGTCAAGAGGCGCCTGGCCGACAGGGTGCTGGTCACCAAGGTCGACAGCGGCACCGAGATCGCCAATTTCGAATCGTACGACCGGTTCGGCGCGTTCTTCGACCTTCTGCCCATGACGTTGAGGATGAGGCACAAGAAGGGGCTGGAGAAAGGCTAACTACCATTTTCCGAGCACCAGGCAGAACAGGGGGGACTCGACCACGGGAGGTTCTTTGACCGTTCCCACGGCCACGTTCTCGTTTTCATAGCCGAGGTTCTCCAGGACGGCGATCCGACAATCGATGCTCTTCTTGTTGAGGTCTTCCGCCAGCTTCGGCACGCTGAGCTTGGGGTCGGCGAGAACAAAGACGTTCTTGCCCCTCTTCACCTCTCGGACGATCTCGTCCACCGCCTTGGTGGTGAAGAACTTGCCCTGGGCGCACACCACGCTCACCGATTCGAGCGGCAGGTTCAGCCGGGCGAAGGCCACCTGCATTGACGATATGCCGGGTATCAGTTCGGCCCCCTGGGCCTTCAGACCCACCAGGGTCGGGTCGCCGGTCGACAAGATGACCGTGTCCTCCGGGAACTCCTCAAGCTTGAAGTAGTCCTGCAGCACGAACACCTTGCAGCCTTCCTGCACGTACTCCTCGGCCAGGGCCAGGGCCTGCGACGAGCCGGCCACCCTCTTGGCGTTGAAGATGATGTTCGCCGCCTGCATGGTTATGAGCCCTGGTCCGCAGCCTACGCCCACGATCATCATTTGAAATCCCACCTGAAATGCTGGACGCCATCATTATACTTGCCGGACAATATTCTGAACAATTGCCAAGGACCGGTCAAAATACGGGACATCAAGGGAAATGGCTTTTTACTTCGATTCCCTGATTGCCTAGCGATGGACATAAACCACTACGTCGTGCTCCTGGTGGAGGATGAACCCGGTCAGATGGAGCTGACCCGAACGGCCCTGGAGCAGACCGAAGAGTTCAGAGTGGTGGCGGTCAGCACGGCCAAGAAGGCTTTGGAGCTGCTGACCAAGGATCATTTCGATGCCATCGTGTCCGATTACCAGATGCCTGGGATGAACGGCATAGAGCTGTTGAGGTCGATACGGGCGACCGACAACCGAACGCCTTTCCTACTGTTCACCGGCCGGGGGAGGGAGGAGATCGCCATCGCCGCCCTGAACGAAGGCGCTGATTTCTACATCCGCAAGGGCATGGACATGGAAGCGCAGTTCGCGGAGCTGCGGAACGCGATCATCCAGGTGGTGAAGCGGAAAGGCGCGGAAGCCCTGGTCTCGGAGATATTCAAGAGCTCGCCTGTCCTGATGGTGGTCATGGACATCGACCGCAAGATCTACGCTCCGAACAATCTTGTCATCGAGTTCGCCCATCTGCCCCTGGGCCGGTTCCTCGGCACCCCTTGCGGTACGGCGTTCCGATGCGTGCACTCCACGGAGAACGAGAAGGGCTGCGGCTTCAGCTCGATCTGCAATCAATGCATCATCTGGAGATCTGTCCAAACGACCATCCTGCTAAAAGAACGATGCAAGCGGGTGGCGGCCATCATCACCTCCGAGATCGACGGGGTTCGGAGGGACACCCATCTCCTCGTGTCGACCTCTCCGATCCATGCCTTCGGGCGGGACCTGGCGCTCGTCTGCATAGAGGACGTCAGTGACCTCAAGGAAGAGGTCTGCTGAACGGAACCGATCTCCCCCTCACCGCTGCGGGGCGGTGATCTCTTTCAGGTACTGAGGGTTGGCCATCAAATGGGCGAGCGCGAAGTTGCACCGTCGGCAATCTCCTGAGCCATTGTGCGAGTAATATTGACATTCCCTATCCAATAGGGTGCATCGGTAGACCTTGGTCTTGCCCTTGGAGAACAGGCCGAAATTGAGCGCTTCCAGATCGGTGGCTGCCCGGGACGACTCCTCACGAAACCAACTCGACGGTTCGTTCACAGGACCGAGATGGGCTGCGAGAGGATAAATCTGATTGACCGTTCCCATGGCCCAACAGGGGACGTGCTCCGGCGGGAACCCCGGTGACGATCGGGGAGCGCCGTCCCCGTCGAGCTTGTGAAGCATCGACCCAAAGGTTGCTATAGGCCCTCTTGCAAGAATATGGGGGAAAGATCCACCATGGATGGAGATCAGGAACGCCCCCTCTTGCATGGCACCTGCCGTTACACCAACCTCATGCACGCCCGGTCCAGGTCCGATATCATCGAGTGCGATGAGGACCTGGTCATCAAGCTTTACTCCCCACGGACTCCCAAAGAGGCGGTCGAGGAAGAGGTGTTCTTCACAAATCTGGCCCGAGACCACGGGCTCCGGGTCCCCTGGATCACCGATCTGGTGGAGGACAATGGCCGATGGGGCTACGCCTACCGGAGGATCGCCGGGCCGACCCTCCTCCAATGGGCCGCCGAGCAGGCGGAGACGGCCTTCGACATGGTCCCCCTGGCCTTTGCCGCGATCCACCGGGAGATCCATGGCCATTATGACTCCCGGCTGCCCTCCATCCGGACAAGTCTCCGTTCGGCGATCTCCACGGGGGAGAAGGTACCGAGCAGGGTGAGGGCGAAGGCCCTCCGGGCGTTAGCGGAGCTACCCGACGGCAACTCCATCTGCCACGGCGATTTTCATCCCGAGAACATCATCATGGCCGAGGGCGGCCCCAGGGTCCTGGACTGGGTGGACGCGGCGGCGGGCCACCATATGGCCGACGTGGTCCGGTCCTACCTGCTGCTGGACGTTTGGCTGCCCACGAAGGTCCAGGAACTTGGCCTCGACCTGTCCAGTTCAAGATTGGACCTCCTTAGCCAGGGGTATCGGAAAGCGTATTTCGACGCAGGCGATGAGCCGGACGATCTGTTCTATCGATGGCTTCTCCCCATCGCGGTCGCTCGCCTTTGTCAGGCCGTTCCCGGAGAGGAGGGCCGACTAATGCTCATCATTGGTGAGCTGACCTAGCACGGCCTTGGACATTGCCTCCTGGTGGACATGGAGATGATGCGTTCCGAACGGCGTTGCGCGTTGGATCAGACCCGGGCGATGAAGACCAGGATCGACAGGATGAACATGGCGCCGACAAGTGTGAACAGGATGAGGTTACGCCCTCTGTTAACGGCCATGCATCCTGCCAGCCAGGTGGCCATAAAGAACATCACCACGGCCCAGCTGCCACCAATGGCGTTCGAGATCGATTCGTCTATCGGATGGATGACCGGGTACACGCTCGGCGTCAGATCTTCGGACACCGGTACGGAAATGGAATGTAACATCCAGCTTACGCCGCTGGAGTGGTACGGGTATCCATCAGTGCCGATCATCGCGATCGAACATATGGCCTCCCCCCCTTTCTCGCTTATCTGTTCCTCCATCAGCGGCCAGCGGGTCTGGATCAACTGGCCATTGTTGCCGACCTCCCCCCAGAGCAGGGGCTTGCCGGCCTTCTCGGCCCATATCTCCGGGTCCCTGGCGGAGCGGGGATCGTAGACCGAAGCGTAATAGTGGCGATGAGCGACCTCGAACGGTACCTGCCCGGTCGCCAGGTCAAAGTCCGCCTGCCCCCAATCAAAGAGCCGGCCGAACCCGGCCACCCCCATCGTACGAGGATGGAAGGCCTGACCGGACGTGTCCTGGGCGACCCGGGTGGCCCAGGCGCTGAAGGCAACCTTGTCCCCTTTCCAGTATTTCTGGTCGACCTTGTCCGCATCCGGTTCGTTCCATAGATCGTACATCCCTATTCCCCGCTGCGGGGCGAGGTGGGCCATGACGTCCCGGGCGTAGGTCAGGTAGTTCGAATAGGCGGCGCTCCCGGTGTCGAAGGGGTTCCCCTGCCCCCCGAAGTCATAGGCCGGATAGTCCTGGGTCCCGGCAAGGACGAGGATGACGAACACCCCATGGTCGGCCGCCTTCTCGGCCATTGTGTCCATCACCCGATAGAAGTTCTCGCGGTGGTCCAACCAGGCGGTGTAAAGGACCTCGCTGCCCCAATTGTCCGAAGCGCCCAATCTGACCAGTTGTAGATCAAAATGCTGGCAATAGGCGAAATATGTCTCCCAAAAATCGTCAAGCGAGGTGGTCGGGATCCTGCTTACCGGGGACGGAAAGTTCTGGTTCTTTCCCGCGGTCGCTATCTCTCCATTGACCCAGGCCTCCAGTGAATACTGGAGGGCGGTGGTGTCCACCACTCCTTTCAGGGTGTCCTCGATAGGGGCCCCGTTCAGGGTTATTTGGGTGCCGGAAACCCCCAGACTGCCGCCAGCAGCGCTCTCTATCGGTACGGCGACGGTCGCCATCGACATGAGCAACGCTAGGATGCAGATCGTCGCGATCACGATGCTTTTCAAGCCGGTCGGCCGGAGCCCTTCTTTCCACCCAATATGCACAGTGTTGGCCGATGATGCGCCCCATCGGTCCCTCCGAGCATTGTTGCTCGAGAGGGGGTGATTAATACCTTTTTCGTTTTTTTGCTTACAAATTATGAGCAAGAAAGCCCACAATCTCGATCGTGGGATGAATTGCGACAAGTAGTACTTTCAGTGACCTCCCCGTAACACGTTTATAACCTCGTACCATCGCGATGTCGATGCTCCTGACCTTCATGATCAAGCACGGCCGTGACTTCCGTGCCGAGCTAGCGAAGGCCAGGCAAGTAGCAGAGTTCGCCGTGCTAACGGGTAGCGTAACATCGAAAGATGTCAAGGACATCGGTCTGCCGTCGGTGATTGCCAATCAGGTGCTCAGGAAGTACGCTCGGAACGACGAGATCAAGGCGGTCAGCAAGGTCGTTCTGACGGTGCCGAGCCAGGGTGTGAAGAGATCCGACAATGAGCTGTATATCTCTTGCCTGAAGTTGCGTCTGAACATCAGCCACCTGCCCGACTTCGAGAAGATAAACCAGGTCGAGGTCGGCAAAGAGTACGCTTACGTCACGGTGACCATCAACGAACCGCCGCTACGAGATGTTGAGCAGTGGATGGGCATCGACCTCAACTCCACCGGCCACATCGCCGTGGCCGGTATTCCGAGCACGGGAAAAGTCCACAAGTTCGGCAAGGAGGCTCCGCACTTCCATAGGAAGTACTCGAAGATGCGACGGCACCTTTACAAACATGGCCATCCGCGAGTCGCCAAGAAGAAAATAAAACACAAAGAAAACAACAAGGTCAAAGATATCAACCACAAGATCTCGAAGGAAATCGTCAACATCGCCGCTCAGCAAGGCTGCGGAATAAAGATGGAACGGCTGAGCGATATTCGAAAGACCGCAGCCACGTCCCCGTCGTCCAGGGCCCCGTTGCACAGTTGGTCGTTCTATCAGCTTCAACATATGATAGAATACAAGGCCAAGCTGCTCGGGGTGCCGGTCGCCTACGTTGACCCTGCATATACTAGCCAACAGTGCTCGCGCTGTGGTAAACTAGGCACCAGGAACCGTAAGGACTTTTCGTGCTCTTGCGGGCACGTTGACCACGCCGACGCCAACGCGTCGTTCAATATCGCGTTGCGTC
>CAYZEV010000023.1:0-34472 GCA_964477865.1 uncultured Methanomassiliicoccaceae archaeon
CCCCCGCCTGCCGGGCCGGGCCCGGTCCGACCGGCTGGCGGGGGGCCAGGTCCTTGAACGGCCCCAGCCCGTCGTACATGCCCATCTTGGGGGCCTTGAACAGGCCCAGGTAGGCGGAATCATTGACCTCCCGGCCCAATCTCGCGACCACCTGCCGCACGCCGTCCAGGTAGACGGCGAGGTCGAAGTTCTCCTCCGGCAGCGCCGGCAGGGTGAGCGATAGCTCCGACCGCAGCTTGTGGGCCAGGGTGGGGTTCGCCGTTATCTCATCCCCGGCCTGCTTCAGCACGTAGGGGTCCAGGGGGCCGGAGCGGACCAGCTCCACCGGGACGAGCAGGAGGGGCGATCGGACCTTTTCCCCCTGGGTGCCCTCCGACGACCACTCCAGGACGCCGATCGTGAGAAAGAGGATGTTCACGCCCTGCTCGCGCATGGCCTCGCGGGCCTTGGTGCGCATGATCATCAGCGAGCGGTCGCCCTTGCCCCTTTCTACGTTCGAGAGGACCTTCTCCCCCCTCAGGGAGATGAAGGCCTCGCCCTCCGAACCGAGCTCGACCTCGAACGACATCTTCCGTTCGACGATCTGCCGGTATATCTCCTGCGGCCCCGGGGACGACAGGCGGAGGCAGCCCAGGCGGCTCTCCTTGATATCGAGCAGCCGGTTCCTCAGGCTGGTGTCCACCAGATTCTTTCTCCACCTCTCGATACGTACGTCTACAGAATCTACTTTCAGAGTGCTCATCCCAACCGGTGTTGCTCACGGGGTCATGTTAAAAAATAGTTCGCTTCTCAGTAAGCTCTCCAAGAATGATAATACTAAGACACCCATAGTAATCCAGATAGGTAAAACCATTAACAGCAATTATATATACCATCCTTCATAATCAGTAAGGCTTTAGGGGAACTTACGTAGTATGGTGGCGTTATTATGATTCGATTTGGTCCAGCGGGCATTCCTCTCTCCTGTAAGGGCAGGACCCTTCGTGACGGCATCGAGGATGTTCACGGTCTAGGCCTCAACGCGATGGAGGTCCAGATGGTCAGGGTCAATGTCATCGACCGCTTCCCGGACGAGGAAGAGGTCGGACGGACGCCTTTGGAAGTGGAGAGCGATCTCATCATGGAGATCATGCGGGTCAAGAACAAGAAGGAGGTCCGTATGACCAGGCCCACCGAGAAGATCAAAGAGGACGACACCCTCATCACTTTGGCTTCCGGGCTGGCTCAGAACTTCAAGGAACTGAAGGAGCTGGGGGCCATGGGCAAGGAGATGGACGTGCAGCTGTCGATGCACACTCCCTATTACATGGACCTCGCCTCGAACTCCGAGCTCACCGCCCGGTGCATGGACAACATCCGGTGGGCCGGGACCATGACCGACCAGATGGAGGGCGACCTCGTGGTCACGCACCTCGGACTGGCCTCCGACAAGAACAAGAAGGAGGCCAAGAGGAACATCACCGAGAACATCACCTCCATCATGGAGTGGTGGGAGGATAACAAGATCAAGCCCCGCCTCGGCTTCGAGACCAGCGGCCGCCAGGAGGTGTTCGGCTCCCTGGACGAGGTCCTGGAGATGTGCGACAACATCAAGGGCACCGTACCGGTCATCAACTTCGCCCACGCCCACGCCCGGGATAACGGCGGGCTGCGGGAGCCGGCGGACTTCGGCGTCCTGCTCGACCGGGTGAGGGACTACGTCGACGGTCACTTCTACACTCACTTCTCCGGCGTGGAGCACGAGGGCGGCAACGAGAAGAGGATCACCCCGATCAAGAAGGGCGACCTCAAGTTCGAGCCCCTGGCCGACTTCCTGGCCGACGAGAACCCCAGCATCACCATCATCTCATCGTCCCCGCTGTTGGAGCACGACGCGATGTACATGAAGGTCATCTACGAGCGGGTGCTGACCAAGCGGGTCGCCAAGGAGACCAAGGTGAAGAAGGTCGAGAAGGGCGGCAAGGACGACGAGGAGGAGGAAGGGGAGGAGGAGAGCGAGGAAGAGAGGCCGAAGGCCAAGCCCAAGGTCGAGAAGCGCGCTCCCGAACCGAAGCACGAAAAGGTCCCGTCCAAGGTCGAGAAGAAGCCGGCCCCCAAGCCGGCCGAGAAGCCCAAGGCGCCGGCCAAGGCCCCGCCCAAGGTCCTGCCCCTCAAGGCCGCGATGGCCAAGGCCGTCCCGGCCGCGCCGAAGAAGAAGCGGTAGGGGCCTGAATGCAGGAATCGCTGCAATATATCCTGAGAGAGATGCAGGAGGCGCTGGCCCGCATCGATCCCAAGGCGGTCGACGAGTCCATAGCCGCGCTGGCCGCGGCGAGGAAGATCTTCATCTACGGGGTGGGCCGCTCCGGGCTGGTCGGCCAGGCCTTCGCCGTCCGGCTGGTCCAGATGGGCTTCGACGTGCATTTCGTCGGTGACATGACCACGCCGTTCGTGGACGAGTGCGACCTGGTCATCATCGTGTCCAACACCGGGGAAACGATGTCCGCCGTTCAGACGGCCAACATCGTTCGGCGGGTAGGGGCGAAGGTGATATCGGTGACCTCGAACCCCAACTCCAAGCTCGGCCACGCCTCCAACATCATCCTGGAGGTCGGCCAGGCCCGGGACGGCCAGAAGAAGAGGTTCGCCCCCCTGGGGACGATCTTCGAGGATGCCGCCCTGGTGCTCTTCGACTCGCTGGTGCCGGTGATCATGGAACGCACGGACCAGAACGAGGCGTCGCTGCGCCGCCGTCACGCCATCTGGGTCTGAACGATCATTCCGAAAGGACTCAACGGTCCGCGGTCTGCCGCATCCGCACCGTCGTCCCGTAGTAGGGGTTCTGAAACTCGTCCCAGTAGACGGCGAAGGGTCGGGAGCGTATCTTCCCCTCGTCGAGGAAGAACGCCTCGATCTCCTTGCTCACCGGATCGATCACGATGGCCGAGTGGGCCCGCTGTCCGAACATCGAGCGCTGGGTCTGCACGTCCGTCCCGGACATGAAGCAATGGTACGACGGATGCGAATGATACCAGCCGACGATGACGTAGCGGAAGCCGATCTCCTCCAGCGACTCGAACAGCTTTTCGAAGGCCCCGCGGTCGAAGCGCACGCTGACATCGGTGGCGTCCAGGTCCGTGGTCGCCACGTCCCGGACCAGCGCGTACTCGGCCCCGTTCTGCCGGTAGATGCCGCCGAGCAGCAGGCCCATGACCTCCTTCCGTTCGGTGACATGCAGGAGGGCGTGATTGCGCATCTTCTCCTCGGCCACCTTGGAGATATACAGCTCGAAGCCTTTCCCGCTCCGCTCGCGGTACTCCCCCTGGCATTTATCCGTCAGCCACTTGTGCGCCTTGATCCGCTCCGCCGGGGGCGGCAACAGCTCCTTGATCTCACCGACCTGTCCACCAGTGATCTGGGGCTGGCTCACTTCCTCACCACCTTGGGGGCCGGAGCGGACAGCATCGGCGGCAGGTGCTTCTCGCCGTGGTTGAAGTACTCGGCCGCGGCGGTGCAGCTGTCGGTGCCGAAGGGGCTGGCGGGATTGGGGCTCATGACCAGCGATTCGACCCCTTTGATGAACGAGATGATGGTGGAGTTGAAGCTCCAGTCCTCCAGGAGCTTGGTGCACAGGTGGCCGCCGTCCTCCGGCATCATGATGTTGGGATGGAATATGGGCGTCATCCAGATGACCGTGGGCTTCTCGAAGGGGTAGTCCTTGCCGATGATCATGCGGAAACGGTGTTCGTACCGCAGCGCCACCTTGCCGCTCTCCACCACCGGACCGGGGACCTTGTTCAGCCCCACATCGATCTCGATGGGGAAGACCGCTCCCGGCCCGAGGTCCGGCGGGGCGTTGACATAGTTCGTGATGGCCCGCAGCTCGTTCCTCAGCCTGGACACCAGGATATCAGCTGGAAGCGGCACGGCAACCGCCCTCGGGGTCCGGGATCAGTTCCAGCTCATCATTGTTCATGATGGCCGCCTCGACCACCGTCTGCTGGCCGCGCAGCAGCTTCTTGCCCCTCCTCAGAACATAGGCCCCGGCGTCCTTCTCCCAGTACCCCGCGGCGCCCTCGATGATCTCCACCACGGTGTTCTCGGCCTCTAGCTCCATGTCCACCGTCGACCCGCTCTCCGCGTTCCTGACTTTTACCCTGAGGGGCATAATATCCTCGTTGCGAGATTAATAAGGGCAATTAAAGCTACCGACTCCAAGTAGGCAATTTGATACTAAATCTCCTAAGATCTTCACCGATCGGCTGAAATGAACCAAACCGCTTCCAACTCCTTATCTTACGAATTCAATAACACGTATCAAAGACCCCTCCTGCCATGCCATATCGGAGGGTCGAAAAACCTGACCTCGTTTTTCATCATAGATCAAGTGATAAGTGACTATGGTCGGGTCCAACCTTATCAACCACCTCATGGGTCATGCCGCTCGCTGTTGATATTGTGTTTATATGCTGTCGCTTTAATGGAAATAGGGCTTGCACCTCCTTCACGGGCCATCAACTATTGGCGCCATGATGGGATGTTTATATACCATAAAAGTTAAATTGAACTCGCAGAGGAATAAGCCCTAATGGAGAAGATCAAAGTTCTGGCGGTCGACGATGAACCAGCCCATCTTAACTTGACCAAGATCTGCCTGGAGGACAACGAGGACATCTTCGTAGAGGTGGCGGGTTCGGCCCTCGAGGCGCTTGCTAAGATCGACGCGAGCGAGTACGACGCGGTGGTTTCGGACTACCAGATGCCGAAAATGGATGGTCTTCAATTGCTCAACGAGCTTAATGAAAGGAAATGCGAGGTCCCCTTCATATTGTTCACCGGGAAAGGAAGGGAGGATGTCGCGGTGGACGCCCTCAACCTGGGGGCGAGCTTCTACCTCCAAAAAGGCAGCGACCCCGAGACTCAGTATGTCGAGCTGGCCAACATGATCAGGAGGGCGGCAGAAGCTTTCCGATCCAAGAAATTACTGATCGAGAGCGAGCTGAAGTTCCGGGCTCTGGCCGAGGCTTCCACGGAAGGCATAATGTTCCACGATGGCGGGATCATCATAGACTGCAACCCCCAGTTTGCCTATCTCTTCGGTTACGAACCGGAAGAGATCATCGGAAGGAATGGGTTCGATTTCATGATGAGCGCCGAAACCCGCGATGCGATCCTACTGTGGTTACAGAAGGGGGCCAAGGGCAGGATCGACTTCATCGGCATCAAGAAGGACGGTACGCAGATCTGTGCCGAGACCTCGGCGTTCCCTGTGGTCCGAAATGGAAAAACGATCATTTGCGTCCAGGCG
Source organism: uncultured Methanomassiliicoccaceae archaeon (assembly GCA_964477865.1). Classification (GTDB taxonomy): domain Archaea; phylum Thermoplasmatota; class Thermoplasmata; order Methanomassiliicoccales; family Methanomassiliicoccaceae; genus UBA6. Next base: position 5,288 of record CAYZEV010000023.1, read on the forward strand.
TACGACATCACCGAGCACATGAGAGTAGAGGAGACACTGAAGGAGAGCGAGGAGAAGTTCGCCAAGGCGTTCCACGGTTCGGTCGCCTCGACCTTCATCACGCGTTTGAGCGATGGCAAGGTCATTGAGGCCAACGACCCCGGATTGAAGAATCTGGGGTTTACCCGGGACGAGGTCATCGGCCGCACCACCTCCGAGTTACAGATATGGATGATGGGCCAGGATCGGCAAGATGTGGTGCTCGAGCTTGAGAAGAACGGCTCCATCAACAATATGGAACTACAACTTCGGAAGAAGAACGGCGAGGTTTGGACCGCATTATATTCGGGTCAGATACTTATGATCAATGGGGTGGAGGTCATGCTCTCCTCCCTTTTGGACATCACAGAGCGCAAGCGGATGGATGAGGCGCTGAGCAAGAACATAACGGTGCTGGCCAAGTCCCAGGAGATCGCCCATCTGGGGAGCTGGTCCCTCGACTTCGAGACGGGGGAGTTCGAGGCATCGGATGAGGCCTACCGCATTTACGGCCTCGTGCCCCAATCCGAGGCCATTCTGGACCAGATCATGTCGCTCATCCACCCGGACGACCTGCAGATGTACAAAGAGTACGTCGTTTCGGTGCAACAGGACGGGCGGCTAGGGGGCATCGATTACCGGATCGTTCTGCCGGAAGGGTCTATCCGATACCTGCATACCATGACCGATAGCGTCACCCGGGGCCCGGACGGCAGGGTCAGGACGGCGTCAGGCATTACCCAGGACATGACCGAGCGCAAGAATATGGAGAGGGTGGTGGAGGAGGAGCACTCCCGGCTAAAGACGATACTTGACTCCCTACCGGTGGGTGTCTCCGTGGCGGACTCCAGTGGCCAGATAATCCTCAGAAACAGGATAATGCACAATTATCTGGGAGATGCTGCCCAATCAAGAAACCTCTCCGATCTCGCCCTCTTTCGTGTGTATCGTCCCGGTTCCAAAATCCCCTTGCCAGCAGAGGAGATGCCGGTGGCGAGGGCTCTGCTGAGAGGTGAGGTCCTAAGCAATGAAGAACTGGAGGTGCAGAGGGCGAACGGAGAACGGGCGATCGTGCTTGCCTCTGCATTGCCGCTAAGAAATCCCGATGGGGAGGTGAATGGCAGCCTGGTCGTCTTCACCGACATAAGCAGACTGAAAATGCTGGAAAATGATCTGATGAGCTCCAACGCCGAGCTCCAGCAGTTCGCTTACGTAGCTAGTCACGACCTCAAGGCCCCTCTGACAACAATATCATCGTTCCTGCAACTGTTGCAGTCCAGATACAAAGAGAAGGTCTTGGACGAGAGGGCGAGCGGTTTTATCGACCAGACGGTGGACAGCAGTCGGCGGATGGGCAAGTTGATCGACGACCTGCTGGAGTACTCGAAGATCGATCAGGGGAACGGGAGCCTCGAGCCCGTGGACATGAACGTGGTCCTTGACCAAGTGAGGCAGAACCTCGCCGCTTCCATTTCGGAGTCCGGGGCGGTCGTCTCCAACGATTCCCTGCCGACCGTCGTGGCCAACGGCTCCCAGATGGTGCAGCTTTTTCAGAACCTGGTAGCGAACGGCATCAAATTCCACGGGCCCAACGACCCTCGGGTCCATGTCTCCGCCGAAGGGCGAGGGGGGGTGTGGCGATTCTCCATCAGGGATAACGGCATCGGCATCGATCCACGGTACAAAGACCGGCTGTTCCAGATGTTCTCTCGACTCCATGCGCAGTCAGAGTACGAGGGGGCCGGCATCGGCCTGGCCCTGGTGAAGAAGATCGTCGAGCGGCACGGCGGGCGCGTCTGGTTCGAGTCCGAGCCAGGGAAAGGGAGCACCTTCTACTTCACCCTCCCTTCAAAGTAAAGCTACCGACTTCAAGCGGCCAATCCTTCCAAATCTCTTAGAATCTTCTCCAATCGGTCGAAAAAATCCAAACTTCTCACCTCTTTTTTCTTACTATCTGGGAACGCAAAGTATATGTCGCTCGAGCCTAACGACTTCTTTTACTCCTCACAGGGCATTTCGACCATTATTTCGTTCCAAAGGAAATGGGATTACTATTCAGTTCGATCAGTCGGAAATCATTAATAATCGTAGGTTCGAAACTAATGTCCTGAAGGGTTGATCGATGTCTGGACCGATCGATGCAGTGCTTTGCTTCCATAATGCATTTCGTCGTGATATGTCTCAGATCGATGATGTGGCCTATCGATTGGCCCGTAGTGATGGGGACCTCACTGATGTTCTGAATCGATTTCACATCATGGGGGAAATTTTGGACTACCATGCCCGTGGGGAGGAAGAGGCCGTATTCCCTGCGATCGACCGGCTTGTGCCGTTATTAAATAAGACCTACATTTTGGACCATCGCGAACTGGACAGAATGGTCAGCGGACTCGAAGCAATTCGGAAAGCACCTGATGGCTTGACCGCCGCAAGGGCAACCGCCGCCCTGAACCAACATCTAAGGCTCCATCTTGACAAAGAGGATGCCTTCTTGTATCCGATGCTGCGAGAGCGGACGTCGTTGGATGAGCAAACCTCCATCGTTAGAAGCATGGCAGGTGCCGTACCGCCCGACCGGACCCCCGTTCTTGTTCAATGGCTATTCCCTCTCCTAAACAACGACGACCGTATGGTGATGACGAGAATTTGGATGAGCCTAATGCCTCCGCAAGTATTTGCTGGACTAAAGCCCCTCATTCAGGACGCCGTAGGAGGAGAATGGGTTGAGCTTAAGCGGAGAATTCCCGAATTGGGATAGAACGATTACGATCCGACCGAAATTACCAGGATTGAACTTGGGAATCGATTGACTAGATAAATATGGAGTGCTCCCGTCGGGAAGTGCTCTACACATCGTCTAGACAATAATTGACGTCGATTGTCACTGGCCCAGATGCATCGGGCAGGCCGGGTCGACCGACATCTCCAGCTCGTCCCAGGAGTTCCTCAGGCCGTTGTAGTGGAGGACATGCCTGAGGACGGCGTCCGGCCGGCGGCAGACCAGCTTCAGCGACTCCCGCACCTGCACAGCGGCGATGAGCGCGGTGGTGGTGATCTCGGCGGGGACCTTGGGCTCGAAGAAGGTCACCTCCGAGCCGGTGCAGGAGTGCCGCTTCTCCAGGATGCGGTAGTGGCTCCGGTTCATCCCACATTGCAGGCAGGGTGTGGCCGGAGGAACGACCACCTGCACCCGGCCGGCGAAGCCATTGGTCCCGCCGTCGATGTAGGGGATCCCATTATGGTAGGCATGGGCGTTGGCGTGCAGCCGCGCCGCCACGTTGTCCAGGCATCCCAGCACGATGTCGTGCTTCTTCCATTCATCGCCCGGAAGCTCCTCGATGCGCTGTTCGAACGCGCGGACCTCGACCGCCGGATCGAGCTCCCGGGCCCTCGCCGCTACCGCCGCGGTCTTGAACCTCTTGACCTGGTGGTCCTCCTCGCGGAAGAACAGGCAGCGGTTGAGGTTGGAGCGGACCACCCGGTCCATGTCCACGAGGGCGAGGCGTCGGGCCCCCGCCAGCACCAGGTCCTTCACCACCTCGTTGCCGAGAGCGCCGGCGCCGACCACCAGGAACGAGGCCCGTTGCACCCGTTCCATGTCCAGCCATTCGATCCGCCGGGAACGTTCCCAGCGGTCCTGGTCGATCTCGCCGGCATGGATGATCTCGGTCACGGTCCTAGCTCCTTACGGTCGCCGATGTCATTCATCCGGCTAATATAATGTTCCTTGTGTTATCAGCCTTGATCATCTTCTGGTGAAATATATTAATCTCCGATATACTTCTTGCTCCGCCACGGGGGAAATGCTACTTTGAATGGATTGTTTGATATGGGGGCCTCCCACCTTTCTCCCGAGAGCGCGATGATGGAACTTCTGGGAGGGGGGAGCCGATGACCCCGTCCGTTGGAAAGAGGGCAAGGATCCTGGTCATGGACGATGAGGAGAGCATCCTGGAGGTGACCAGGGAGATCCTGGAGGTGTTCGGCTACGAGGTCGAGACCTCCCGCGACGGGGAGGAGGCCCTGAGCAAGTATCGTCGCGCGCTCCTCGATGGTAAGAGGTTCGACCTGGTCATCATGGACCTCACCGTCCCCATGGGCATGGGTGGCCAGGAAGCGGTGCGCGAACTGCTCAAGCTCGACCCCCAGGCCCGGGCCATCGTATCGTCCGGTCATGCCACCGACCCCATCGTCTCCAATTACCGCGCCCACGGGTTCGTGGGGACCATCCCCAAGCCCTACCGGATGGAAGAGCTGGATACGATCGTGAAGAAGGCGTTGGCATCCTCCACGACGTAGGCCTGGCATCAAAGGTCCAGGGCCAGCCCCAATGATTTTTAATATTCCTTGACCGCTTGCCCAATGAGCATTCCATGAATGGCGAGTTCAAGGTCACCCCCTGGGAGGTCAGCGGCGAGATCGATTACGACCTGCTGGTGGAGAAGTTCGGGACCAAGCGGATCGACCAGACGCTGCTGGATCGCCTGGCCAAGTACGGTGAGCTGCATCCCCTGCTGAAGCGGGGCGTGGTGTACTCGCACCGGGACATGGACTGGGTCCTGGACCGCTACGAGGCGGGAGAGCCCTTCTACCTGTACACCGGGCGCGGGCCGTCCGGCCATACCCACCTCGGCCATCTCATGCCCTGGCTGTTCACCAAGTACCTGCAGGACACCTTCCACGTGCCGCTGTACTTCCAGCTCACCGACGATGAGAAGTTCCTGTTCAACGACAACCTGGAGCTCAAGGACACCACGGCCATGGCGTACCAGAACCTCCTGGACGTCATCGCCCTGGGCTTCGACCCCAAGATCACCAAGATCATGGTCGACACCGAGTACATCCATCACCTCTATCCCCTGGCGTTGAAGGTCTCCAAGCGGATCACCTTCTCCACGGCCAAGGCGGTCTTCGGGTTCGATAACTCCACCAACATCGGGAGCATCTTCTACACCAGCATCCAGGCCGCCCCGGCGTTCCTGGGCTCGGAGCTGGGGGGCAAGAACATCCCCTGCCTCATCCCCTGTGGCATCGACCAGGACCCCCACTTCCGGGTGACCCGGGACATCGCCCCGACGCTCGGCTACTACAAGCCGGCGCTGCTGCACAACAAGATGTTCCCCGGGCTGCAGGGAACGGACAAGATGTCCTCGTCCCAGCCGAACTCGACCGTGTACACGACCGACCCGCCCAAGCTGGTCCGCAAGAAGATCATGTCGGCCTTCACCGGCGGGGCGGTGTCGGTGGAGGAGCAGCGGAAGAGCGGAGGCCGGCCCGAGGTCTGCTCCGTCTACAAGTACAAGTTCTACCTCTTCGAGAAGGACGATAAGGTCCTGGCCGACCTGTACGAACGGTGCCGCAAGGGCGAGATACTGTGCGGGGAGTGCAAGAAGACCCTGGCCGACAGCATCGTGACCTTCGTGGAAGAGCACCAGGTGAAGAGGGAAGAGGCCAAGGAGAAGGTCGAGGAGTTCATGCTCCGGGATTGAGATGGAACTGCATCCCATCGGCATCGTCCGATCGGTCCAGGGCAACGCCAGCGAGATCGAGGTGCTACCCGAGCTGCTGGACGGCCTGTACCGCATCGATGAGAACGAAAAGCTCCTGGTCCTTTTCCTGTTCGACCGGTCCGAGGAGGTCCGACTCCAGGTCCACCCCCGGGGCGATCCACGCAACCCGCTGGTGGGGGTGTTCGCCTCCCGCAGCCCGGACCGGCCCAACCACATCGGGGCCACCGTGGTCCGCCTGGTCAAGGTGGAGGGCAACGTGCTGACCGTGGAGGGCCTGGACGCCTGGGAAGGGTCGCCGGTCCTGGACCTTAAGCCTGACCGGCGACGAGATGCCGTGGTCCTGGGCCGCATCGAGGGTAAAGACTAATTAGGTACAGGGAATTTCACAGTTCATTATGACCGCCTCGGAGATCATAGAGGGACTGAGCGCCAACGAGGCCCGCCTCCTGCTGGCATTGAACCGCCTGAACGGCCCCGCGACACCGGAACAGGTGTTCGAGACCGGCGGCTTCGAGCAACAGGTGGAGGTCATGAACGCCGGTTCCTGGCTGCAGGCCAAGGGCGCGGTGCAGGTGTCCGAGGTGGCCCGGAAGGTCTACTCCCTCAAGGGAAAGGCAGTGTTGGAAAAGGGCCTGCCGGAGCGCAGGACGCTCACCCTTCTGGACCAAAGGGGAGGAGAGATCGAGATGAAGGACCTCTCCTCGGAACTGGGGCGGGAGGACGCCAGCATCGCCCTGGGCTGGCTGAGGAAGAAGAACCTGGCCACCATCCGCAAGGAGGGCGAACGGACCGTCATCGCCATCACCGAGAACGGCCGGACCACGCTCGGAAAGAAGATGGACGACGAGCTCGTCCTCGCATCTCTGGAGTCGGGAGATCTGTCCGAGGAACACCTGGACAAGGGAACGATCGCCCAGCTGAAGTCCCGCCAGGACCTGGTGGTCGAGAAGCTGGTGGTCACCCGCACCCTGACCCTGACCGACCTGGGCCGCGAGCTGATCGATATGGGCGTTGAGGTCAAGGAAGAGGTCGCCCAGCTCACCCCGGAACTGATCCAGACCGGCAAGTGGAGAAATGTCACCATACGCAAGTACGACGTGCGGACCTTCGCTCCCGCCGTGTTCCCGGGCAAGAAGCATCCCCTGACCCGCATCGCCGACGAGGTCCGCAAGATCTTCGTGGACATGGGCTTCCAGGAGATCGACGAAGAATACGTCCAGCCGGCCTTCTGGAACATGGACGCGCTGTTCACTCCCCAGGACCACCCGGCCCGGGAGCTGCAGGACACCTTCTACCTGAAGAACCCCGGACGGTTGCCGCTGGAGGACGATGACATCGTCAACAAGGTCTGCTCCATGCACGAGTGCGGCGGGGAGACCGGCTCGCTGGGCTGGCGCTACGGCTGGTGCCGCGAGGAGTCGGAGAGAGCCCTGCTGCGGACCCATACCACGGTCAACACCATCCGCCACCTCTGGAAGAACCCCGAGCCCCCGGTCAAGGTGTTCTCCCTGAGCAAGGTGTTCCGGAAGGAAGCGATCGACGCGACCCACCTGCCGGAGTTCACCCAGATCGAGGGCATCATCATGGAGAAGGACGCCTCCTTCGACATGCTGTGCGGGGTGATCAAGGAGTTCTACAAGCGCATGGGCTTCACCGACATCCGCTTCCGTCCCGGGTACTTCCCGTACGTGGAGCCGTCGCTGGAGATAGAGGTCATGTTCAAGGGGAACTGGATGGAGCTGGGAGGCGCCGGCATCTTCCGCCCGGAGGTCACCGCGCCGTTCGGCGTGAAGTACCCGGTCCTGGCGTGGGGCATGGGCTTCGAGCGCCTGGCCATGCTGCGCTGGAACCTCAAGGACCTTCGTGACCTCTACATCAGCGACGTCGATATGCTCAGAACGTCCCCGTTAATTTGAGGGCGTTGGCCTTCAGAGCGTACTCGAGGGACTTGTCGCGGTTGCCGATGTTGTAGTACATGTCCGAGATCTTGTTGTAGAGCTCGGTCTGCTTGGTCTTCATGGCGTGGCGGCTCAGGGAGAACATGCGGAGGGCCTCATCATCATCGCCGGTCTTGAGGGCGATGTGGCCCATGAGGAAGTAGGCCCGGGCCTCGTCCTCCGGCTTCTCGAACCCGCGACTGAACAGCTTCCGCAAGATCTCCCTCGGCTCGTGGTAATCCTCGTTCCGGATCAGCGCCTCGGCGATGCTGCATTCCAGCGAGACATTGATGTGCTCATCGTACACCCCTCGGGCCCGGATGAACGCCTTGTACGCGTTTGCGTAATCCTTGCAGTCCAGGTGCAGCAGCCCTTCGATCATGTAGCCGTCGAACCGCTCCGAGGGGATGGAGGCCGCCTCCATGAACTTGGTGATGATCAGGCAGTACTCGTACCTGCCCACCTGCCGGGCCGTCTCCGCTTGAACGTAATGCAGGATGCCGCTGTAACCGCGGGCCACGTCCCTGATGTTGGAGACCGCTTCCAGCAGGTCCTCGTCCGGAGCGAGCAGCAGCTCCTTGGCGTGGTGGAAGACCAGGATCTCCGCGTCGCCGAACCGCTTGGCGCAGACCAGGTGATACAGCACTTCCTTGAGGTCGTCCCAGTGCAGCCAATAGTCGGCGGCGAAATTATGGTAGTCCTTGAGCTTCTCCGGATTGGTCACCGATACGACGTACTCCTTCAGTTCGGAGGGAAGATCGACCATGCCTCTCTCGTCCATGGGGAGCAGGGAGGTGGCGATGTCCGGCAGGACCTCGCGGCGGAACGGTTTCCGGAAGACGCAGGACATCGCCACCACCGGCTTGAACTTGTCATCGAGGGTCTTCCATAGCTCCGGACCCTTGCACCTTCGGATGTCCTGCAGCGGTGTCAGGTCGATCTCGTTCTCGAGGGCATATTCCCGGATGTCCCGGGCCTTCTGATCGCCCAGTGGGGTGAGGAAGTACACCTTGCGCTTGGTCCTCCCCTTCTTGATGTGGGACAGCTTCTCGCTGACCTCCTTGAAGTCCTTGAGCTTCTTCAGTTCCAGGGCGGCGTGGGCCCGCGATATCCGCAGCGCCGCGGCGATGCCGTCCTGGCTGATATCGATGGGTACATCGAAAGCCTCCTGGAACTTGGAGTATTGAGATAGGTGGAAAATGATGCGTTCGCCCACTGTCAAAGAAATAGCCATTTCCTCCCCTTGGCCCGCTCTTGAATCGCATCTGGGCTATTTATGAATTCACATTGGATAATCTCGTTCTACATGGTGACCCTGGGGGCATGCAGCCGCTTCGCCCGTACCGCGTACTCCTCGGCCTTGTCGGTCATGCCCATCAGGCCATAGGCGTCGGCCAGGCGCAGGTACAGCTCGCCGTTCTCCTTCTCCCGGGCCGCGCCCCGGCTCTTGCTGTAGAACCGCACCGCTCCCGACCCGTCACCGGAGCGCAGCGCTATGGTCCCCAACTGGTAGAAGACCCTCTCCAGCGCCTCCCCGTCCTTGGCCCCCTGGGCGATCAGGCGGTCCAGCACCTCCCGGGCCTCCTGGAGCCGCCCTGCCTGGATCAGCGTTTCCGCCGTTTCGCACTCCAGGTCCACGTTGGGGGCGGCCGAAAGCTCTCGGGCGGCCTGCAGCCGCTGCATGGAGCCGTCCATGTCGCTCCTCGAACGCAGCACCAGCGCTTCGACCATCAGGCCGTCGAAGCGGTCCCGAGGAGAGGAGGAAGAGCAAAGCTCTCTAGCCTTCTTCAGGGCGATCTCATCGCTCCCGGCGAGGCGGGCGATCTCTGCCTGGGCGTGGAGCACCCGTCCGCGATAGCGTTCGGTGGTGGCGGCCACCGAACAGACCATCTCCAGCAGGTCCCGGTCCGGCAGGCCCAGGGAACGGGGGCCCTTGGAGGCCAGAAGCATCTCGGCCTCGCGGGACCGGTTCGCCCGGAGCAGATGGTGAAGGCGCTCCCGATAGTTGCCCTGATCCAGCCAGTAGTCCGCGGCCTGGGAATGATATTGTCGCAGCAGCTCGGGAGCGACCTGCCCCGGGACATAGGCCCGGAGGTCCGGCGGCATGTCCACCAACCCCTCCGGGTCGACCGGCAGCAACGAAACGGATATATCGGGCAGGGCGGTCCTCTCGAACGACCGGCGGAACACGCAGGCCTGGGCGAGAACGGTCCTCTGTTCATCGTCCAACGCTGCCCAGAGCTCCGGGCCCTTGCACTTCCGCAGATCAAGGAACGGTTGCACATCGATGCCCTCGCTCTCCGCGAACAGGCGGATCTTGCGGGCCCGCTCCTCGCCGGGCGAGGAAAGGAAGTACACCTTGCGCTTGGTCTTTCCCTTCTTGATGTGGACGAGCTTCTCCACGACCTCGGCGGTGTCCTTGAGCTTCTTGAGCTCGATGGCGGCGTGCGCTCGTGATATCCGCAGCGCCGCGGCGATGCCGTCCTGGCTGATGTCCAGCGGAGCGTCGTAGCTGTCGAGGTACTTGGAATACTGCGCGAGGTGAAGGACTATCCTCTCACCCACGGTCAGAGTGCCGGGCATGAGAGGTTGATTTTCCTTGATATCTATATAACTGGCGATATTAAATGTATATTTCGCAACTGACCTAACCAGATGGTCTGGCCCGCGGGGGCGATACATCATCGATCGTCCCGACCTCGATGACCACCACCGACTGGGGCGGCGGCAGCTCGATCCTCAGCGCCGAGGTGGGATCGCACACCATGGCGTAGGCGCCGGTGTCCTTCTCCATCCGTCCCGTTCCCCTCAGTTGATAGCCCTTTCCGTCATCGCCCAGGACCAGCACCGAGACATGGGGGTCCAGGACGATGTTGCGGGAGGTCCGTCCCGCCACCAGGTCGGCGAAGACCAGATGCTCGTCGTCCAACACGGTCAGGCTCCCCTTGGGGGCGACGTTTGGCATGCCGTCGGGGGATACGGTCGCCACCAGGGCCGGCCGGTGATCCCTTACAAATTCCATGACCTCGGTGGGCATCTTGACCATCACAGCACCAAAAGACATTGGCACCGCCAAGGATAAAAAAGAGCCGAAAAAGGGTTTGAAGAGAATGGAAAGGATCAGCGGGGGTTGAACCCGCTGAGGTTGAGGGCCGAGCTGAGCTCGCTGTTGATCTCGCTCAGAGCATTGCCGATGTCCTCGGTGGCCCTGCTATGCGCCGTCATGTTGGCGGCCATGATGGCCGAGGCGCAGCGGTCGGCCACGATCTCCAGCAGCCTGATGTCTCGTTCGCTCCGGGCCCGCGGGGAGGTCCACGCCACATGCAGGACGCCGATGATGTCGGCACCATACCTGATCGGCACTCCGAGCAGAGCGCGCGCCCCCATGGCCTTCAGCTCGACGGAGACGCCCGCCTCGGCCTGGGCATCCTCGATGTATAGGGCGCGGTTCTCCGCCACCACGGAGCCGGGGAACAGCTCCGTTACGCTCTTGACGTAACCGGTGGACATCTTTTCCCCGAAGCCGAAGGCGGCCTGGACCAGCAGCTGCTCGCCGCTGCGGACCATGACCATGCCGGCCTCGGCCCTGGTGACCACGGCCAGATTGCGGAGCAGACCGTCCATGGCCAGTTCGGGCTGCGCCACGTTCACGGTGATGGTGGCGACCTGGTTCAGGTCCGACAGCTCCTCGCTGACCTCGGTCAGCTGCTTCATGAGCTGCTCTTTGTCCTCCTGGGCCTTCTTCTTCTCGCTGATGTCCCTGACCCGGTCCATGCGGACCTCGCTGCCCTTGTACATGATATCCCGGGAGATGATCTCCACCGTAAGGGTGCGGCCGTCCTTGCAATTGAGCATCACTTCGAACGTTCCCTCGGCGGCGCCGGAGAGCTGGGGAGAGACCAGCCCCCTCAGTCCCGGGGTCACCAGCGAAGCGAGGGGCATGCCCACCAGCTCCGAGGGCTCGTAGCCGGTCATCTGGGCGTAGCGCTCGTTGACCTCCACGATCTTGCCCCCCTGTACGATGGCCAGTCCTTCGAAGGCGGTGCCGACCATCACATTGTTACGCTCTTTGATCTCCGCCAGCTCCTTGTCCAGCCGCTCGGCCCTCTTCTTATCGGACAGGTCATCGACCAGGGCGTAGTAGTACTGCACCTTGCCCTCCTTGTCGTTGGTCTGTCCGAGGATGACCCCGACCGGGGTCCGGGAGCCGTTCTTGTTGGCGTGCTCTTTCTCATAGAACTGGGGCTGCCCGGTCCGGCGAAGCTCTTCCATGGCCTGGGCCTCCCGGTCCTGCCATTCCGCGGGGGTGAGGTAGAGGACCCACTGCATGGACCGCAGCTCTTCCTCCGAGTACCCGGTCAATTTGGAGAACGCCTCGTTGAAGGCCATGGTCCTGCCGTCAGGATAGCCGGCCACGAAGGGCATGGGCGACTTGTCCATGGCGTCAGCTAACAAATGAACATACTCCCGAAGGATGCGCAGCTCCTTCTGGGTGTTGATCTCGGGTTTGTCGTTAAGATTGGACATAATGCTCACTCTCGATGGAACTCTTCCCCACCATTGCCTCCAGAGCTCTCCATCTTGCTCCGCCGCAGAGCGGCCATGGGCGCGGGACGCGGGAGAATCTTCATCGTACCATTAAGATTTTCCCCCCTGAGTCCTTATTCGGATGAATGACCGGCGGGCCACGGCCCGCGGCAGAGGGGATAAAATGAGACTACTGGTGAGCAGCCCGGAGGACCAGGCCAGCGTGAACATCAGGGACGAGCTGATCGCCCTGGGCGGGTGGGAAAGGTCCGGGATGTTCGAAGGGAGCCCGGCCCTGGTCCGGGGGGACCTGACCCTGATCACCATCCCGGGGGTCCATCTCCACTGCGACCACATCGACGATCAGGCCGAGGTCGTCTTGGGCCGGAGGCCGGCAGAGGTCATCTTCCTGTCCCGACACCGGGCCGCTTCCGGGCAGCGCTCCCTCACCGTCCACCCGATCGGCAATTGGAACCGGGCCGAGCACGGTGGAAGGGAGGGGGAACTGGTCCGGGCCGCCCCGGACCTCATGACCTCTCTGCTGAGGGAGCTGAAGCGGCAGGCCGTCGGACTGCCCTTCGAGGTCACCTTCGAGGTCACCCATCACGGTCCGTACCTGGAGACCCCCACCCTGTTCATCGAGATCGGCAGCAGCGAGGCGAGCTGGGGCGACCGGGACGCCGCCAGGGCCATCGCCCGCTCGCTGACGGAGGTGCGGGTGATGGAATGCCCCCGGGCCATCGGCATCGGGGGCGGCCACTATGCCCCGAGGTTCACCGAGGTCAGTATGACCAAGAGGATAAGCTTCGGCCACATGCTGCCGGTCCATGCCTTCGACCTTCAGGACACCGACGACCTGGCCGCCAAGATCGTCAGAGGCATGGAGCGGAGCGGGGCCTCTCTCGTCTACCTGCATAAGAAATCGATGAAGCGGTCCGAGGCCACCGTGGTGTCGAAGCTCATCGCCGACCTCGGCTACCGGGTGGTGGACAGCTCGGACCTGGAGGACATCGGGACGGCATGATAGTGGTCGATACCCTGTGCATAAGGCGCGACAAGGAACGGTGGCCTTTTGTCAGTCTTCAAAAAAAAAGTCATTGAAAGGGATTTGAGCTTCTTTGTTCCCGGTTCACTCGTCGTCGTATTTCGCTTCCTCTTCGGAGCCGCCGCAGCCGCAGCCGCGACCTTTGGCCGCCGGTTTCTTGCCGGTCTTCTTCTCCTCTTCCATCTCCGCGAAGATCTGGCTCAGCCCCCTCTTGGCCACCGACCAGGTCGGCACTCCGCCCACGACGACGGCGATGTGCATGGCCTCCACGATCTCCTCCTTGGTCGCTCCATAGTTGGCGGCGACGCGGGCCTGAGGATACACGCAGTCCTCGCACATCCGAGTGGCCACGCAGGCGAGGGCGATCAACCGCTTGGTCTTGCGGTCCAGGGCGCCGTCCTCCACCAGCACGCGGTCCAGCTCCTTGATGACCACGGCCAGCTCCGGGTTGTGCTCCCGAATGTGCGCTAATGCGTGAGGGACGTAGTTGCCCATGCGGCAACCCATCTCCGAAACGGCATCCTCCGCGCTCACCTCGTCCTTCAGGTTCTTGGTCTTCTTGCATTGCTTGTCATTAGTGGCCATGGAACATGTCCTCCTGAGTCGTTGGTTTGCACTATATTGACTAAGGATGATAATGGTTTACCCGAAGCCTTGAAGCTCAGTCGCCGATGACCGTACCTTTGATCTTCTGGCCCTGGATGGCCGCCCGCATCTCTTCCAGGTCCCGACCGTCGACGACCAGGATGGGGATGCGGCAGCGCTTGACGATGGCCGCTCCCAAGGGATCGAAGATGTGCGAGGCGCCCGCGCCATGCTTGCCCTTGTGCATCATGTCGTCCAGCTGCTGGAAGGTGAGATGGTCGTACTTCACGCAGTCCTTGACCTTGTGCGGATCGGCCGAGTACACCCCGTCCACCGAGGTGGCGTTGACGATCCGGCACGCGCCGACCCGTTCCGCCAGCGCCGCGGCCACTCCGTCGGTGGTGTGCCCCGGTGTGGTTCCGCCCATGACGGCCACCTTCCCCTTATTGCCCTGGGAGGCCGCCCCGCCGACGGTCTGCGGCACGTGGTCGAAGGCCAGGGGGCCCAGCGCCAGCTGGAGCAGGCGGGCGTTCAGCCTGGTCACCTCTATGCCCAGCTCGTCCAGCTGGTCCTCGGTAGCCGCCAGCTCGCGGCCGGTGACGATGTAATAGCGGGCGATCTTCCCGCCCCCGCAGACCACGTAGATCTCGAGGTCCTTGGACAGCGATCTCAGAAGAGAAGCGAAATCGTTAAGGAACGCTCCGTCCCGATCATCCGGGATGATGATGGAGCCGCCTAGGGAGATGACGACCTTTTCCATGTGGGTTCACCTTCCAACGCCGCGGGGCCTACCCGCGAGCGTATGGATGTAGCCGCATATCTCTTTGGCATTTATACATATCAGCCCTCCGTGCTCATGACTTATAAGGTCAAGCTGCTCGGGGTGCCGGTCATTCTTGTTGACCTGAGGAACACTTCTTGGACATGCCCGAAATGTGGGCACATCGATAAGGAGGACCGAAAAACTAGGGACGACTTCCTGTATGTTCGGTGTGGGTTCGCTGGTCCCGCCGATCGCACGGCGGCATTGATTATTGCCGCCAGGGGTCTCGTCAACGGCCCCATCGTGACGGGGGATTTTTCGAGCCAGATTGGTCCATCCCAGTCGCAAGCCTCCAGTTAGCAAGGGGCAGCTGACCAATAGATTTAATACGGCAATATCTTTAGGTAGAAAAAAGCGTAGGTCGATTTTACAATGGCTCCAGATGAGAGCGATAATGACAGGATGATGGAGAAGCGCAGGTACGATTTCAAGCGCGCCCTAGAGGAGATCAAGGACATCCACGGGCGCGGCACCGAGCTCGTCTCCGTCTACGTGCCGCCGGACAAGCAGATATCCGACGTGGCAAATTACCTCCGGAACGAATACTCCCAATCCCAGAACATCAAGTCCAAGAGGACCAACAAGGCGGTCACCGGGGCGATCGAATCGATCCTGGCCCGCCTGAAATACTTCAAGGCCCCGCCCGAGAACGGTGTCATCTTCTTCGTGGGGGAGGCCCCGACCTCGGGCGATCAGACCAAGCAGGTCCAGTTCGTGCTCGAGCCTCCTGAGCCGATCACCTCGTTCATGTACCGGTGCGACTCGGAGTTCTACATCGAGAAGCTGTGGGACATGCTGGACGAGAAGATGACCTTCGGCCTCATCGTCATCGACCGGTCGGAATCGACCGTCGGGCTGGTCAAGGGCAAGAGGGTCGTGGCGGTCAAGAACATCAATTCCATGGTGCCGTCCAAGCACGGCCGGGGCGGTCAATCCCAGCTGCGTTTCGAGCGGTTGATCGAGATCGCTGCCCACGAGTTCTACAAGAAGACCGCCGAAGTGGCCAACGAGGCGTTCCTGGCGCAGGGCAATCTGAAGGGCATCCTTATCGGTGGCCCGGGACCCACCAAGGAGTTCTTCGTCAAGGAAGAGTACCTGAACCACGAGCTGAGGAAGAAGATCGTCGACACCTTCGATGTGTGTTACACGGACGAGTACGGCCTGAAGGAACTGGTGGAGAAGGCCAAGGAATCCCTGACCGACCTGGACCTGATGCGTGAGAAGGCCCTCATGCAGAAGCTCCTCGAGGAGATCCGCAAATCCGACGGGGGCCTCGCCGCCTATGGTGAGGAACAGGTCCGCCACGCCCTCGGCCTGGGGGCGGTGGAGACCCTGCTGGTTTCGGAGGGGCTGAGGAAGAAGCGGGTGACGCTCAAATGTCCCCAGTGCAACTGGTCCGGGCAAGTGACCGTCGAGAAGGTAGAGGACGCCCGATGTCCCATGTGCCCGACGGCCACGCCGATCATCGAGTCTAGCCTGGACTTCGTGGACGCTTTCTACGAGGATGCCAGCAAGGTCGGCACCAAGGTCGAGCTACTGTCCATCGATTCCGAGGAGGGCGAGATGCTGATGAAGGCCTTCGGCGGCATCGCGGCCATCCTTAGGTACGGCATAGGTGGGATGTAATGGACCCGCTGGCACCGTTCTTGAACGAGGTCCGCCAAGCGGCCAAGACCGCCTTCGCCCAGATGGGCGCCGAGGTCCCCTTCGAGATCGAGGTCCCATCGACCGGACTGGCGGACTTCGCCGTTCCCTGTTTTCCCCTGGCCAAGGCCCTGAGGAAGGCGCCCCCCCTGATCGCCGAGGAGGCCGTCAGCAAGCTCCCCCAGACCGAGCTGATAGCTAAGGCCTGGGCCGACAAGGGCTACCTGAACTTCAAGCTGGACGACCTGAAGCTCAACACCTCCACCCTCTCCGCCATCAAGGAGATGAGGGATGGCTACGGCAGGGGGGACGAGAGCGGGAAGAAGGTGCTGCTGGAGCACACCTCGGTGAACCCCACCGGCCCGATCCACATCGGCCGCGCCCGCAACCCGATCATCGGCGACACGCTGGCCCGGTGCATGCGCGCCTACGGCTACGATGTTACCACCGAGTACTACGTCAATGATGTCGGCAAGCAGGTGGTGCTCCTCACCTGGGGTCTGGAGAACATCCGGCCGGAGGACGTGCCGCCCATCGAGAGCGAGAAGGCCGACCACCGCCTGGTCGTGTATTACCAGAAGGCCAACAAGATGATGGAGAACGACCCGGCCATCGAGAAGCAGGTCGGGCAGATGCTCCGCCGCTTCGAGGACGGGGACGAAGAGGTCATCGCCAAGGTCCGCAAGACCGCCAAGCTGATGCTCGACGGGATCATCGAGAGCCTCCTCTCCATCAACGTGGTCATTGATCAGTTCACCTGGGAATCGCAGTTCATCAAGGACGGCAGCGCCCATAACGTGGTCGAGGAGCTGAAACGCTCGGAGCACTGCAGCCAGGACAACGGCGCCTGCTACCTTGAGCTGAAGACCTTCGGGATCCACGGCAAGGAGACCAAGTTCTTCTTCACCCGGGCCGACGGGACGACGCTGTACACCACCCGGGACATGGCCTATCACCTGGACAAGTTCTGCCGGGCCGATCGCCTGATCAATATACTGGGCGAGGACCAGAAGCTCGGACAGGCCCAGCTGGCCATCGCCCTGAAGCTCCTGGGCAAGGACCGCGCTCCGGAGTGCGTCTTCTACTCGTTCGTCTCCCTGCCGGAGGGCCGCATGTCCACCCGCAAGGGCACCGTGGTCTACCTGGACGACCTCATCGAAGAGGCCGAGGAGCGGGCCCTGGACGAGGTGCGCAAGCGCCGGACCGACCTGCCCGAGGAGAAGATGCGGGCGATCGCCAAGTCCATCGGCCGCGGCGCCGTCCGCTACAACATCGTTCGCGTCCAGCCGGAGAAGGCGCTGGTCTTCAAGTGGGAGGACGCCCTGAACTTCGAGGGGAACAGCGCCCCCTTCGTGCAGTACGCCCACGCCCGCGCCTGCAGCATCCAGAGGAAGGCCGGCCAGTTCAGCCAGGACATCGACCCGGCGGTGCTCACCAACGAGTACGAGCTGCGGCTGATCCGGGTGCTGGCCCGCTATCCCTCGGTGATACGGGAGGCGGGGGAGAGGGCGCGCATCCAGGTGCTGCCGGCCTACGGTCACGAGGTCGCCGCGGCGTTCAACCAGTTCTACACCTACGTCCCGGTGCTGAAGGGCGAGGAGAACAAGGATGCCCGTCTCGCCCTGGTGGACGCCACCCGCATCGTGCTGGCCAACGTCCTGACCACCCCCGGCCTGAGCGCCCCGGAGGAGATGTAGATGAAGATCGTCCCCCTGAGCGACGAGGACCGGGTATCGGTCCGCATGCTCGAGCTGGCCTGCATCCGGGAGTACATCGAAGGCCCCATGAAACGGAAGTGGGACGAGTTCGACCAGGAGACCCGGCAGAAGCTGGGGGCCGCGGCCAGCGGCTCCTTCGGCCATTACAGGAGCACGGGCCGCAGTTTCGTGGCCACGGAGGGGGACCAGATCGTGGGGTTCATCTTCGCCCAGACCGTTTCCTGGATCGACGGCATCGAGAAGGCCGTATGGGTGGAGAACATCGGGGTGGAGCCGGAGTTCCGCCGCATGGGCATCGGCTACCTGCTGCTGAAGCACCTCGCTCTGGAGAGCAAGAAGAAGGGGGCTCAGGTACTGCACTCCTCGGTCTCTCCGGACAACATCAGCTCATTATTGTTGCACAAGAAGCTGGGCTTCCTGGCCGAGGACCGAAAGGTCGCCTACCTCGACCTGAACAATTTCGCATAGGAACGGGCCTGGTCCAGGCCCCCATCTTCATGGGGACCTTGCCATGGGCGCCTAATAGAGGAATGTGTGGTCCGGACGTTCATAGATCGTCCGGGTCAGGCGTTCGGTCGCTTCCTTTTCCCGTTCGGTCAGCGCGCCGGTCTCGAACTCTACGCCCAGGGCCTTGGAGAATCCCCGGACCATGGCGTCCTTGACCGTGGCCATCGGCGGGGCTTCCCCCAGCATCTCCGTCAACGAGGTCAACCCATCCCGCGGCCGCTTGCTGGAGCGGAGGACCGAGAACATCCGCTCGTAGTCGGTGCGGACCAGGAGCGTCCCGTGCTGCAGTACGACCTCGCGCCGCCGGACCTGGGCGCTTCCCGAGATCTTGCGGCCGCCCACCAGCACATCGTTCACCGGCTTGAACTCCGCCCGGATGCCCAGTACATCGAGCGCCTCGATGACCCCCTGGCAGAGGACGCGGAAGGTGTCCTGGGGGCTCTCCGGCATCGAGCCCTTGCCCACCGCCACGGTGTAGATGAGCTGGTCCGGGTCGGTGTAGATGGCGCTGCCCCCGGACATCCGACGGACGATGCTAACGCCCAGCCGCTCGGCCGCTTCGACATCGACGCTTTCCCTGATCCGCTCGAAGTGGCCCAGGGATATGGTCGGCCCGGTGCGCCGGTATAGATGAAAGGTGTCCGGGACCGAGCCCTCGTTCCTGGCCAGGAGGATGGCCTCGTCGATGGCGGCGGAACGGGCCGGTTCGAGGAGGTCCGAGTCCACCAGGCGCCACGACATGAGCGGAGAAATGGGAAGGGAGTAGAAAGGTTTTGCTCGGCCTAGGTCACGATCTCGCTGACCCGGCCCTCTTCGATGCCCCGCCGCACTTCCATGGCCACCCTCCGCCCGGTGGACATGTTCTTCCTCCACAGGGAGTTGCCGTAGGCGTGCCCGATGTTCATGTGGACGTTGGTGCCCCCGCCGATCCGGGGGGCCACATCGTAGATGTAGAACTTGAGGTCCTTGTCCACGCAGGTCTGGAGACAGAACGGACCGATGATGCCCGGGGCGAAATGCTCCTTGGTGGCGGCGACATACTTTTCCGCCAGCTCGAAGGCGCTCTCCAGGAGCGACTCCCGGATCGTGGCCGAGTTATGGCCGCAGACGGTGTACTCGGGGGTCTTCTGGTCGTCGTTCAGGGTGAGCTGCTGGGCGGCCGGGATCCGCACGTGACCGTCCAGGGACGACTCGAACCGCCAGTCCACGCCGATGAGCTCGACCCTCTCGCCCTGCTCCTCCAGGGGCGAGTAGAAGAAGTCCAGGTTGAACACCGGCCCGATGATGTATTCCTCCATGCGGGCGTGGTCCAGGGACTCCTGCTCGATCACCCCCTGCTTGATGAGCTGTTCGGATTTCTCCCGGTACTCCTTGTAGGAGGCGCAGGTGAAGAAGCCCCGTTCCAGCTTCTTCTTGGCGTGGTGCAGCTTGACGATGCTGAGGGAATTGATGTCCTTGGGGTCGGTGATCTTCCTCGGATAGGGGAGCCCGGCCTTGTCCAGGAGCCAGTAGTAGTCCCGGGGTCCGCCGCGGTCCTCGCTCCTGAGCAGGTTCCGGGAGCCCACCAGCGGCACCTGGAACTCCTCCTCCACCGCGTCGATGGAACAGTAGGAGGTGAACGAGCGGTTGGGGACGAACAGGGTGTTGCGGCCCCTCAGGTCCTCCATGACCTCCGGCCTCAGGATGTCCCTGAACTTCGGGAGCAGGAGGACCTCGTCCACCATGCCCCTGGTAACGTGGCCGTTCCTGTCCCGGAACGCCTTGAAGTAGCGCGAATAGGGGGTGTCCCTTCCTTCCTGGCATACGGCCAATGTCCGGAACCCCTCCTCCACCGCCCCGTCGCAGGTGTCCAGAGCCGAGTGGGAGCCCATGACGCCGATCTTGGCCGCGCTCAGGTCATATTCCTCCACCATCTCTTGGACAGCCTTTCTCTCTATCATGAACAATCACCGTAGATGCTAGGTGAATGAGGTGGGGCAAATAAAGGTTATCAGGTGACCGCACCCAGGCCCAGGACGAAGATGACGCCCATGAGCGCCAGGGCCCCGATCGAGTCGATGGCCGATGAGGTCAGGGGGATGCCATGGTCATCGGGATTGAGCGATAGGCGGTAGGTGTAGATCGCCACGTAATAGGAGATGATGTTCAAGCACGTCACCGTGATCAGGCCGGCGGTCAGGGAGAGGAACACCATCGTCAGGAGGCTGGGGGTCCCCAGGCCCAGCAGCACCGCCACGGTGTACGAGGAGATGCCGACCAGCACGAACACCCACAGCGCGAACAGGTAGATGATGGCGAAGTTCTCCAGCGCCGCCCGGCCCGGCGCCCGGTCCGGCTTCAATATGCCCATGTGGAGCAGCGAGGAGAACCGCGAGGTCAGTATGCCGCCCAGGGCGTTGGCGTCCTCCAGGAACGGAGGGATGAGCACCAGGAGCGCCGGCAGCGCCACCAGGCTTTCCAGCTGCTGGTCGATGGTGACACCGGCGATGATGTCCAGAAGGATGCACAGCGTCAGCACCGGAGCGCTCTGCACAAAGATCCGGCGGGCCTCGTCCACCCCTCTCTTCAGGAAGAGGTATACGAGGACCACGGTGACGATCACGAACCCTATCGACAACAGCAGGATGGTCCAGCTGGGGGCGCCCAGGACGATGATGGCCGCCAGGAAGAGCATGGGCAGGGTCACGATGTCCCCCGCCGCGGTGATGAGCGGGGCGGAGATGTTGTCGATGTCCCAGTTGCGCCGGAAGCCCAGGTTGGCGACCAGGATGTTGATGAGGGTCAGCATCAGGCCGGCCAGGATGCCGCCCAGCACCGAGATGAAGATGAACGCCTCGAACGGAGCGGTGCTGACGCCCAGCCCCTCGGCCACGATCTTGGCCAGGATGCCCATCAGCACCGACATGACCAGCGTCAGCAGCAAGGATGATTCCATGTTGCTACGGAGGATGCTGCCCCTGCGGTACGAAAGTTCGAACGTACCGATGTGCATCGCGGTGCCCAGTCGGCTGCCGAGAGCACCGTAGACATTGCCGCGCATGCCGATGGCCGGCGGTATGAGGATCATGAGGCCCGGGAGCAATTGCAGCGTGCCGGTCATGGAGCCCAGGGTGGCGCCGGCCAGGAGATCGCCGAGCGACGAGATCATGAGGGCCACCAGACCCAGGGAGAAGACCGACCTGTTGCGAGAGAAGAAGGACCTTGTACCCTGTAGCAAGCGGCTCACCCTGCATATGGAAGCCCATCCTGCCTATATCAATTTCTTCAGCCTGGGCCGTTAGGTGTGTGTACGCGGTCCCCGCCACCCGATAATTGATATATATCGGTTGAGGATTTATGGAATGCACGGGTCGGCTGAGCTCCGTGTTGGCGTGGTGGAGACCAATTGTGCGGAACAACGGTAAAGATCAGGTACCTTCTGGATAGCCGCCGCTCGCTCCCATCGTGTCCCAGGGGGGACCGTTGATAGATGCCCTTCTTCGATGAGCCCGAGGCCGAAGAGGAGAAGGAGAACCTCACCGTCCGGGAGCTGCTCACCGAGATGAAGGACATCTCCGAGGTGATCGTGGACCTGGCCTACGCCGCCCTGCTCTTCGACAGTCAGGAGATCGGGGCCGAGGTCCGGCACCTGGGCTCCCGCATGGACACGCTTAATCACGAGATCAAGATACGGATGATGCTGGCGTCCCGCACCAAGCAGGACGCCGTCCAGCTGTCCGGCCTGCTGGAGGTGGCCGAGGGGGCGGCGTCCATCTCCAAGGCCGCCGGGGACATCGTCGAGCTCCTGGAGCTCAATCCCAAGGCCACCCCCATCATCAGCCTGGTGCTCCGGGAGGCCGAGGAGAAGATCCGCCTCCTCACGCTGGCCGACCCGTCGGACATGAGGGGCCGGACCCTGGGGGACCTGAGCATCGAATCGGAGACCGGGATGAGGGTCATCGCCATCAAGCGCGGCATCCGCTGGATCTACGATCCAGAAGAGGAGGTCAAGCTGAAGGAAGGCGATGTGCTGGTGGTCCGGGGTACCGAGGACGGCTTCGAACGCCTGCGCCGCTTCGCATCGGGGGCGGAACGGTGGCCAGTATATCCGTCGCAGGAGGAATGATGGGCGCTCTCGAAGACATGATGCTGGAGATCAAGGACACCTCCGAGCTGATGGTCGACCTGGCCTACTCCTCCCTATTGTACAATAACCGCGAGATAGCGGACGAGGTCTACCAGCTCGACATCAGGATGAGGGAGCTGGAGGACGAGATCCAGGAGATGGCCATCCAGAACGCCACGGTGGACAAGGACACCAAGACCGCGCTGCTCATCATCCGGATGGCCCATTCGGTCGGCGAGATATCCACCGCCGCGCTCAAGATCGCCGAAGTGGTGCGGAGGGACGTGCCCCCCCATCCCGTGATCCAGCTATCGCTGAGGGAAACGGACGTCATCATCACCGCCGTCGCGGTGGAAGAGGGCTCCGATCTGGCCGGGGCGACCCTCGGCTCGCTCAAGCTGGCGTCCAACAGCGGGATGTACATCATCGCCATACGGCGGGGACGCCGGTACATCTACGGTCCGGACGCGGGCACCCCCCTGATGGAGGGCGACATGCTGTACGCTCGCGGTCCGGAGGACGGAGAACAATATCTAAAGGACCTGGCCAGCGGTATCGAGCACCTGGAACCGAAGGACCTTAAATAGTCTGGATAGGGGATGAAAAGTAGCCCCGGGCAGATTCGAACTGCCGTCGCAGGATCCAGAGTCCCGCATGATTGACCGCTACACTACGGGGCTGTAGTATGCCAGGAAAATGCTACTCGGCTTTAAATGTATCGCCTCGGGACCGGGCGAGGCCCGGTCCGTGAAGGCCTATTTTCTAAATTTCTTGATCGCGGCGAGGATGCGATCGTAGATCTCATCGATCTCGCCCTGACCGTTGACGTTGATCAGGATGCCCCGGTCGGCGTAGAACTTGGCCAGGGGCAGCGTGCGTTCCTTATAGACCCGGAGGCGCTCGCGCACCACGTTCTCGGTGTCATCGGTCCTCTGGTACAGCTCTCCGCCGCACTTGTCGCACTTGCCGGCCACCGTGGTCGGCTTGGCGACCAGATGATAGACCTCGTTGCACTGCTTGCAGCTGCGGCGGTTGACGATGCGGTCCACGATGATCTGTTCGTCCACATCGAGGTTCACGGCCAGGTTCACCTGGGCGATCTGGTCCAGCATCTTGGCCTGTTCCAGGTTACGCGGGAAACCGTCCAGCAGGAATCCGCCCTTCAGCCCGGCCAGCTTCTCCTGGATCAGCCCGATGACCAGCTCGTCCGGTACGAGCTTGCCAGCATCCATGAACCCCTTGGCCTTCACGCCCAAAGGGGTGTTGTTGCGTACCGCTTCCCGCAGGAGGTCCCCGGTCGATATCAAGGTAAGGCCCAGCTCCTGGCACAACCTCTTCGCCTGGGTGCCCTTCCCCGACCCGGGAGCGCCCAGCAGCACCATCTTAGCGTCCATGAGAATGTCGTATATGCTCCTCCCTTAAGCCATTTTTCTTCATCCCCAATGATATTAAGCAAAAAGTATCTCATGGCTACGAGGAGTGTTGTCATGCTCAAGGGAAAGAACATCGGCCTCCGCCCTCTGCAGACCGAGGACGTCTGGTTATTGTACAAATGGTTCAATGACCGCCGGGTCCTCGAGGACCTCGGAGCCCGGCATGCCCTTTTCTGTGTCTCCATGGAAGAGGAGCGCAAGAGCGTGGAGAAGCGGCTGTCATCTCCGACCGACCGGGACTTCATCATCATGGACCTTGAGAACGATCGGGCCATCGGTTGGACCTCGCTCTCGCGCATCGACCAGCGCAATGCCGCGGCCGAGGTCTTCGTGCTCATCGGCGAGACCACCGAATGGGGAAAGGGCCGGGGCAAGGAGGCGGTCAGGATGCTCGTCGACCACGCCTTCAACGTGATGAACCTCCACCGCCTCTACCTCCGGGCGCCGGAATATAATCAGAGGGCGATCGCCTGTTTCACGGCCTGCGGTTTTCAAAAGGAGGGCGTCCTGAGGGATGACCATCATCATCTGGGTACATATATGTCGTCGCATCTGATGAGCGTGCTGAGGAACGAAGGGAGGGGAGATCGATGATCGAAGGCGCCCTGGTCCGGCTGCGATGCCCCGAGCGGGGGGACCTGCCGACCCTCGTCCGGTGGATCAACGACCCCGAGGTCACCGAGTTCCTGCAGTTCGAGCCGCCTATGTCCCTGGAGGACGAGGAGGTCTGGTACCAGGAGATGCTGAACAGCAAGGACCGGGTCTTCATGATCGATACCAAGGAGGGGACGCCCATCGGCAACATCGGCCTCACGGGGTTCGACTGGAAGAACCGGAGGACCGATATCGGCATCATGATCGGGGAAAAGGAGGCCTGGTCCCGGGGCTACGGCACCGATGCCATCATCGTCCTGCTGCGCTACCTGTTCGGGGAGCTCAACCTCAATCGCGTCTCCCTGTTCACCGATTCCGCCAATGTCCGAGCGCTGCGATGCTACGAGAAGTGCGGCTTCCAGACCGAGGGGGTCATGCGGGAGTACCGCTTCAAGCGGGGCCGGTACATCGACTGCGTCCTCCTGTCCATCCTGCGCCGGGACTGGGAGCGGTCGGGCGGGCCGAAAGGGCCGGCGCCGTAGCCCAGCGAACGGCCCCGGCGATCACTTCAACAGGCCTTCGTAGACCTGCATGACCCGCTTGACGATCTCGTCCGCGGAATGCTTCTCCCGGACGTAGCTTCGACCGGCCAGGCCGATCTCCCTCATCCCGGGCAGGTCGCCCACGCACCTCCTGATGGCCTCCTTCAGCGGAACGAGGCCCGGTTCGATGGTGATGACCGGGCAACCGGGATAGTAGGGCCGGAACTCCTGGTCGAAGGTGGATATGGAGACCTTGCCCATGGCCATGGCCTCGAAGGTGGCCAGCCCGATGATGCTCGGTATGCCCACGGCGCGGGCGTCGATGGCCTGGTCGATGAGGATATGGGACCTCGCCAGCTCCCGCATGGCCTCGGCGTGGTCCACCCGGTCGAGGACGATATATTCGAAATCGAGCCCCTCTCTTTCCAGCTCCGCCAGGGCCTTCTGGATGAGGTCGGTGCCCTTGGCCCTCCGGTTGGTCGCCATGTGGAACACCCGCGGCCGGGCCGCGGCATCGAAGGCGTACTCATGCTCGCCCACCGGATTGGGGATGTACTCGCCGTCGGCGATCCACTTCAGCAGGTCCGGTCGCGACAGGAACTTGTGGCGGGCCAGGAACTTGTAGTGCATGCCGTAGCCGTCCCTGGTCTCGCTGCCGTGGTAGTGCACCACCAGCGGCTTCCTCAGGTACAGCCCCATGGCCAGCACGTCCCAGCGCTTCCGGTGGATGCCGCCGTGGACATGGACGATATCGAAGTCCCGGGCATAGCGGATGATCCGCCGGCCGTTGGCGATGTCCCCGGACAGGCTCCTGTGGGTGTAATAGAACTCCACGTCGTGCGGCTCGTTCAGCGTATTGGACCAGGTCTCCATGACCTCGGCGTGGTGGCCCAGCCTCCGCTGGGCCTGGGCGAGCTGGTTGGCCACGCCGGCCTGGTTCTCCACATGAAGGATACGCATCAGCTTCACTGAACAACGAACGGGTAGAAAAAGGAAAAGCTCCAGGCGTCGGGGACGGAACCACCGGCAACAATGATATGCCGAAGCGCCCATAGCTGGCCCCATGGCGGAACAGACGAGCGAGGTCGCCCTGGTAGCATGCGATGACTATGATCGCGAGAAGATCGTGGCCGCCGTCAGGGGGTCCATCGAGATGCTGGGCGGCCTGGACCGGTTCATCGCTCCCGGGCAGCGCGTCCTGTTAAAGCCAAACCTCCTCCATGGCACCCCGCCGGAGAGGTGTGTCACCCCCCATCCGTCGGTCGTGTACGCGGTGGGGAAGCTGCTTAAGGACCATGGCTGCACGGTGATCCTCGCCGACTCCCCCGGGGCCGGCCTGTCCTACACCGAGGGGTCGTTGAGGAAGGTGTACGCCGCCACCGGCCTGGACAAGGTGGCCGAGGAGCTGGGCATCGAACTGAATTTCGATACCACCTATCAGGAGGTGCCCAATCCCGACGGCCGCAAGGTCAAACGGTTCGTGGTGATCAGCCCGGCCCTGGAGGTCGATGCCATCGTCTCGGTGTGCAAGGCCAAGACCCATGTCATGACCGCGATGACCGGGGCGACCAAGAACACCTTCGGTCTGCTCCCCGGCTGGGAGAAGCCCAGCTTCCATTCCCGGATGGAATCGAGCAGCGATTTCGCGGAGATGCTGGTCGACCTGAACGATCTGATGAGGCCCCGCCTCCACGTCATGGACGCCGTCATGGGCATGGAAGGCGACGGACCGAACAACGGCGACCCCCGGAAGATCGGCGCGGTGGTGGCATCGGGGAGCTGCCATGCCCTGGACGTGGTGGCGGCCCGGCTCATGGGGTTCGAGCCGCGGGACATCTGCACCATCCGGGCGGCCATCGGCAGGGGCTATCTGGACAAGGACCTGAGCGGCATCACGGTGCTGGGGGCGCGGGTCGATGACCTGGCGGTCAAGGACTTCCGGAAG
The DNA here is from genome assembly GCA_964477865.1 of uncultured Methanomassiliicoccaceae archaeon. GTDB lineage: Archaea > Thermoplasmatota > Thermoplasmata > Methanomassiliicoccales > Methanomassiliicoccaceae > UBA6. The sequence goes on from CAYZEV010000023.1 coordinate 32,221, forward strand.
CCGGCCACCTATGTGCCGGGAGGGCAGTACGAGCAGGGCAGGCTGATGCGCTCGGTGGCCAAGCTGGCCCGGGCCTACGCCCTGCGGCCGGAGGTCATCACCGAGCGGTGCGTCGGCTGCGGCCAGTGCGAGAAGGTATGCCCCAAGAAGACGGTGAAGGTCAAGAAGGGCAAGGCCCGGTTCAAGTACGGTGATTGCATCCGTTGCTACTGTTGCCACGAGATGTGCCCCCACGACGCCATCGCCCTCCGCCATAGCGCCGGCGGCCGTCTGCTGGCCAAGATCACCGGCGGAAAGGCTCGCTAGGGTTGTCCGCAAAATGACAAAATCAGGCCCGGTGTGACAGGCCCGGAGCGACTTGATTATTATCCGCATTGAACCCTATACCCCTCTCGGAAGGTAGGATGAAGTTCGAGGAGTTCAAGAAGGACACCGAGATAAGGGCCTCGGTCCGCAAGAAGGAGTATTCCATCGCCAAGGTCGCCTCGGTCCCGGCCCTGGACCAGAAGGTCTTCGCCGTGATCACCGACGGGGCCGAGATCACCGTGGTGGCGGAGATCGACCACCGGCTCACGGTCATCGAAGAGGAGAGGCCGTTCCGCATCATCTCCTTCGACACCAAGCTGCCGTTCGACCTGATCGGTTTCCTGGCCTACATCACCAAGCTGCTGGCCGACCAGAACATCAGTCTGTTCGCCATCTCATCGTTCTCCACGGACCATATCCTGATGAAGGAGGCGTACCTCTCGAAAGCGATCGAGGTGCTCAAGGACGCCAAGGTCAAGATCGATGAAAAATAAAAAAGGAAAAGAAGCGGGCCGTTCTCAGACCATCTTCTTTCCGGCGTCGTAGGTAGCGCTCTGGTTCCACACCTCGGCCGGCTCGAACACCCACACGCCCCGCGCCTGCAGACCCATGGCCTTCAAGGCCGCGTTCATCTGCTCGAACATCGGTCCGCCGGTGACGTAGTCCTTCACCTTGGCCCGGACCTCATACGACTTCATCTCCACGGTCACCAGGATCGATACCAGGCTACCGTCGGCCTTGGCGTTATCCAGGTTCTTGCTGGTGTGCTTCATCAGGACGGCCCCGGCTATGATGACCTCGGGGCCGGCGGCCTTCAGGCTTCCCAGCTGTACCAGGTGGACGTTGCCGTCCTCGCTCTTCGTTCCCAATACCCTGGCGGACTTCGGATCGTTTATCGCTTTCATCACTTCTTCAGGTAGACCCACCATGATGTTACGCCTCAATATATCGGAGGCAATCGACACCGCTTATAGTTTTATGGTCCTCGCTGGGGCGGGACCGCTCCGCGGACCGCAGAAAGAAGGCGAAAATCGCAGGTTGTCGGATTCATAATGAGTAAGTTTTATTATCGGACTTCGGCCATGGCGTGCCCAGTGATGACATGGACCAGGACGTGGTTGCTCAAATAGGATCGATCGTCGGCGAGAAGAACTGCTCCACAAGGATAGCGGACCTGTACACCTACGGTTTCGACTCGTCCATCCACCACGTCACTCCGGACATCGTGGTCCAGCCCCGCAGCACCGAACAGGTGGCCAAGCTGGTCAAGCTGGCCAATGCGCTGAAGATCCCCGTGGTGCCGCGCGGTGCGGGGACCGGGCTGTGCGGCGGCGCCGTGCCCCTCAAGGGCGGCATGGTCATCGATCTCACCCGGATGAACAAGATCAAGGAAGTGCGGGTGGAGGACCTCTACTGCGTGTGCGAGGCCGGCGTCATCTACGACAGCCTGCAGAAGGCGCTCGCCCCTTCCAAGTTCACTTTCCCGCCCACCCCTGGCAGCGCCGAAGCGTGCACCGTGGGCGGCATGGTGGCGACCAACGCCTCGGGCATGCGGGCCGTGAAGTACGGCGGGACCCGGGACTACGTCCTCGGCCTGGAGGTCGTACTGCCGACCGGCGAGATCATCCGGGTAGGGACCCGGACGCTGAAGAACGCCTCCGGATACCAGCTGGAGCGCCTGTTCGTCGGCAGCGAGGGAACCCTGGGGGTCATCACCGAGGTCACCCTGCGCATCGTGCCCAAGCCGAAGAAGATGGCCATGATCCTGGCCGGGTTCGACACCCTGGAGAAGGCCGGGAAGTGCGTCTCCGCGCTCATCGCCAAACCCCTCCTGCCATCGGCGGTGGAGCTGATGGACTCGACCTGCATCCGGGCCGTCAACAAGGCCATCAATGCCGGTCTGCCCGACGTGGCGGCGCTATGCATGATCGAGGTCGACGGCGAGC
>CAYZEV010000024.1:0-33583 GCA_964477865.1 uncultured Methanomassiliicoccaceae archaeon
TTCTTGCGGGTGACGAAGGTCTGGCCGCGGCGGGGCGATTCGTGGTTGAACAGTATGCCGTTGCAGGCGAACATGCCGTACCCCTCCCGATAGTTGCGGGTGAGCCAGTATGCGTACAGCTTCGAGCAGGCGTAGGGGGAGCGGGGGGCGAACTGCGTTTCCTCGGACTGCGGCGGTGCGGCCGAGCCGAACATCTCCGACGAGGACGCCTGGTAGAACTTCACGTGGTTCCCGGAGCGGCGTATGGACTCCAGGAGCCGGGCCACACCGGTGGCCACAACGTTGGTGGTGTACTCCGGCACGTCGAAGGAAACGCGGACATGGCTCTGCGCACCCAGATTGTAGACCTCGTCCGGACGGACGTTGAAGATGATGTTATTGATGGTCTCCCCGTCCGAGAGGTCGCCGTAATGCAGGATGAGCCGGACGTTCTTCTCATGGGGATCGGAATAGATGTGATCGATGCGCGAGGTGTTGAACGTGCTCGCTCTTCGGATGATGCCATGGACCTCGTAGCCCTTTGATAACAGGAACTCGGCCAGATACGAGCCGTCCTGACCGGTTATGCCGGTGATGAGCGCTTTCTGTGGCAATTTAGCACCATCTGGACATTAGGGTCGTCACATATAACGATTGTCAGGCCATCGTCTCCCGGACATCCTGGGCCGCCCCGTCCTATCGGCCCGGGGACAGGGCGTCCTTGCCCCGCTGGACCACCTGGTCCCCCAGCCTCATCACCACTCCGGGGCCGCAGCGGGACGCCTGCCACGCGATCATCGGCGTTCCGGCGGGGGCCACCTTCATTGAACGGGTCAGGATGTGGGACATCTTGAGAGCCACTTCCCTCTTGACCTGAAGGGTGTCCTCCCAAGTGCGGGCCTTGTACCAGTTCATGTACGACCGCTTCAGGCCGGCCAGGAGCCAGGCCGCCCCGACGGCGTTCCTCCGGTCGTCGATGGTGTACGGGAAGATGAGGGACCTCACGAACCCCCGGTCCACCGGCCGGCCCAGGGTGAGGTCGATGGCCCGTCCGGCCTTCTCCACCATGAGCGCCCGCTGCTCATCGCGCCGCCGGGCGGAGATGCTGTCCCCGTGCAGGCGGTAGCGGAGCAGCACCTCGGGCATGTTGGTCAGATCATGGTACCGCATCGCCCGCAGCCACAGGTCGTAGTCCTCGCCGTTGCGGGCCCGGGCCGAGTAGCCGCCGGTGTCCTCGAACACTCCCTTCCGGAACATGGTGGCGGGATGGCACATCGCGCAGTCGAAGTGCATCCGCCACAGCGTGAGGCCGGGGGTGGTGGGATAGTGGCGCAACCCCAGGTCCCGGCCGTGCTGGTCGATGGTCTGCACCGCCGAGCCCACCACCCCGATGGATGGATGGGCATCGAGGAACGCGGCCTGTTTATGCAGCCGGTCCCGTAGGGCCACGTCGTCGGTGTCCATCCGGGCGACGTACTCGCCCCGGGCCAGGGCGAAGCCGCGGTTCAGGGAGCGGACCAGGCCGAGGGGCGGGTCGTTCCGCACCACCCTCATCCGCTCGTCCGTATATCCTTCCAGGACCGCCTCCGTGCCGTCCCGGGAGCCGGCGTCCAGAACAACGAGGAGCTCCAGGTCGGCCAGGCTCTGCGATAGCACCGAATCGATCGCTTCGCTCAGGTAGCGTTCGGAAGAGTAACAGGGCATGACCACGCTGACGCGGGGCATCAGCCCACCGTTCGGATGAGGATGCCTCCATCGCCCCCCTCGGAATCATCGCCCCCGTCCCCGTCCATCGCCGGCCGCTTCAGCAGCCGGAGGTCCAGGAGGTCGAGGATGCGGGGGTCCATCTCCTGATCGAACTTGCGGGCGAAGAACATGCCGGAGCGTTCCAGGCGGGGCAGGTCCTCGCTCAGCAGGATGGCCGGAGTGGGGACGCACTTCTTGCTCCAGTCGGTGAACCGCTTGTTGTCGTTCACGACCTCGTCGGCCAGCTCGGAGTTCATGAGGATGGTCTGGAAGAACATCTCATCGGGAATGAAGGTGTGTCGGAAGAACCGGACGATCTCGGGATTCTCCTCCAGGAGGTCGAGGATCAGGTCCACGTGCCTCCGGGGCAGGCAGAACCATTGCGATCCCCCATAGGGCCGCATGCCCAACGGGATGTCGTTCAGTCGAGGCAGCGACCAAGCGTCCAAGGTGCGGAACGGCTTGAACCAGTAGCGGTCCACGCGCCGGTACCCGCCCCGCTCGTCGGACCAGCGGGGCCGGGGGAACGGCTCATGTTCCATCAGCGCCCTGCCCCGGGCGGCCACCAGCCGCTGCTTGATGTCCTCCATCGGACGGAGGGGATAGCACTGGCCGCTGAGGTTGATGAAATAATCGTAATCGGTCTCCCGGAAGTGCTCCATGGCGTCCAGGGTCGCCTGCACCAGCTTGAAGGAGCCCCACCCGTTGGCATACTTGAACACGGTGGTCAGGTCGGAGGTCGGCAGGTCCAGCGCCTCCTTCCAGTGGGAGATATTGTTATTGTTGAAGACGTCGACATAGTAGGCGTCGTCGGGACCCTGTATCCGGTCCATCAATCGGCGTACCTGGGCGGGCCGGGTGTGGACGGTAAGGCAATAGGCTATTCGTATTCACATCACCAGGATTGCCATTTTTAGCGCAAGGGGTACAATAACGTTAGCTTACTGGCCCTGAACGTTCAACGCTTGCTAAGCTCCCACCGCCGGTCCAGGATGATCTGGGCCTGCAGCGGGTCGATCACGCCGCCGGAATTGAAATCGGTGGGCGCGGAGACATTTATCCCGCGTTCGATGCGGTGACCGGCCAGCATATCGAAGCTGCCTTGTTTGCGGGCACCCATCGTGATGGAGTAATTGCCGGGAACAAGAAGCTTGCCGGGGAACTCCAGCGTGGCGGTGTACGAACCCGGCGCCAGGTTCTCATAGCCCGCGTTCCAGTCGGAGAATAGGGTCCTCACCAGCTCATCGCCCATGGCGTTGTTCACGAACACCCCCATGCGCAGCTTCTCCGTCCGCTCCGGGAGCTTGAAACGGATGAGGACCTCGAACGGGTCGGTGCCGTCGACGAGGATGGTGTCGATGCCGTTCTGGCGGATCTCCAGCGACTCCACGGTGATCCCGTTCGCGTGGACCGGGAACAGACCCTCCTGGACCTCCAATGAACGGGCGTACTCGCTGATGACCTCGTCGGCCGTCCCACTCTTCAGCACCTTGCCGTTCCGGAGCAGGATGGCGTTCTGGCACAGCGTCTTCACGGCGTGCATGTTGTGCGATACGAAGATGACCGTGCGGCCCTCCCGGGACACTTCCTTCATCTTCCCCAGGCACTTGGCCTGGAACTGCTGATCGCCCACCGCTAGCACCTCGTCGGCTATCAGGATGTCCGGTTCCAGGTGCGCGGCCACCGCGAACGCCAGCCTCAGGTACATTCCCGAGGAGAAACGCTTTATCGGGGTGTCCAGGAACTTCTCCACCTCGGCGAACCGGACGATGTCATCGAACTTGGACTCGATCTCTTTCTTCCCCATGCCCAGGATGGCGCCGTTGAGGTAGACGTTCTCCCGCCCGGTCAGGTCCGGATGGAAGCCAGTGCCCACTTCCAGCAGGCTGCCCACCGTGCCTCGAAGCACGACCTCCCCCTCGGTGGGATAGGTGATCTGTGACAGGATCTTGAGCAGGGTGCTCTTTCCCGCACCGTTCCTTCCGATGATCCCGACGCTTTCGCCCCTCTCGACACTATAGCTCACATCCTTCAGCGCCCAGAACGTCTCCTTGGCCTGCCTGATCCCCTGGATGGAGCGTAGGGGGTGGCGGACGGCTTCGGACAGGTTCTCCCCCAGGCGGTTGCCCGCGCCGTGGTAATAGCCCTTGCTGGTACTGATGATGTACTGCTTCGACACTCCCCTGATCTCGATCATCGGCTCCATCAGATCACATCCGCCAGGCGCCGCTCATAGGCCTTGAAGTACAGCAGGCCCACGAAGAATATGGACAGGGTGAGTATCGCCGCCGACCCCAGCATGACCCAGTCCATGGACGGGGTGCCGAAGATGAAGAACCGCTGGGCCTGCATGATGCCCGAAAGGGGGTTGATGTACAGGAGCCATTTCTGGTTCTGGATGACCGTGGGCGGGTATAGGATCGGCGAGACGAACAGCAGGACGGTGATGAAGAAGGGCACGATGTACTGCACGTCCCGGTACTTGGCGGACATGGCCGAAAGCCAGAACGACAGGCCCGCCGCGAGCAGGAAGGCCAGGACCAAAGGCACCAGTATGAAGAACATCCAGAGGGAAAGGGTCGTTCCCGAGACGATGACGATGACCAAAAAGATGGCCCAAGCTATGGCGTAGTCCAGCAGACCGGCGATGGTCAGGCTGAGGGGTAATAGGATGCGAGGGAAGTAGATCTTGGTGATCATCGTCGAGTTGCTTATCATGCTCATCGATGCGCCATTCAGAGCCGTGGAGAAGAAGGTCCACAGCATCAGTCCGGCGAACAGGAAGGCGAAGGGATCGATGCCCTCGGGGGTTCTGAAGGCCGGGTTTCCCCCACTATACAAGAGAGTGGCGAAGATCAGCGTGGTCACGAGCGGCTGAAGGATGGCCCAGCCGATCCCGATGGACGTCTGCTTGTACTTGGTCTTGATCTGTTTCCAGGTGAGGAAGTACAGCAGCTCTCGGTATTCCCACAGGTCCTTGAGACCGAGCTCCCAGCGAGAGCCTTGCGGACGGAGAACCTTCACCTTGCTAGATACCATCTTTCACCTGGATAATGACGACGGGTCGCAACCTACCAGATGTTTCTTTTGATATAAATGATGACGGTCATCTCAAAAAAACTCGCGCCGTTCCCACCTTATTGGATCGAGCTTATTCAGTATGATGTACATGATCCTCAATAATGGGACCAGGGGTTCGGGATAGGTGGTGCTCTTGACGATCCTTTCGAAGATGAGGCCATCTATTTCGACATCGACCTCCACTTTTATGGGATGGTCGAGCGGATCGTAGTTGATGGCCCGGGCGGGCCGGTCGAGCAATTTGTTAGCACTTCCCGACATGTGGGTCCCCAGCATCCCGATGTTGGAGATCAGGTTAACTCCGGGAGTGAGGCAGAGGCCGTCATGAGCGTACGAGGAGAACACCCATTGGTAATCCCAGGTGTCCACATCTCCGCGATAGGCATATTCCAATCCGCGCTTCAGCATCGCCCGGTATCGGCGGTTCGGGACCAGCTCGTCGAGGCGGCCTGACCCGATGAACTGGGGCCACCCCTTCATCGAGATGTCGTAGTCCTTCCACGCCCGGCGCCAGGTCGCCCACCCCCAGATCGGGAAATACCTCGAAAAGAAGTACGAGTCGGGGTCCATGGAGCGGGATGGCAACATGCTGCTGCCGGCCACCATCCGCACCCGGTCCTCGTCCTTGTAGCGCTCCAGCATCGCCGCGGTGAAAGGAAAGAAGGTGGGGTGAGGCAGACAATCGTCCTCGAGGATGATGCCCATCTCGTTGTTCTGGAAGAACCAATCGATGGCCGAGCTCACCGCTCTTTTGCAGCCCAGGTTCTCCTCCCTGAATAGCGTGTGGACGTCGCAGGGCCAGTCCACCGCCGTCACCATTTCACGAACCTCGGCGCAAAGCTCTCTTTCCCCCGCTTTCCCCTGGCGGGGGCCGTCGGCGGCCACGAACAATCGGGAAGGTCTCGCTTCCCGGATGGCCCCAAACACCCGCCGAGCGGTCTCTGGCCGGTTGAACACGATGAAGAGGACCGGAGGGGTCTCCATCTCAGACCCCTATCCTACGGACGGCCGGTCCCTTTGGCCATATCATCATGAAGCCCACGTCCATGGTATCTCTCAGCCAGCATGGGATCATCGATAATTAACCTATTTGACCAGACACCGATCTTTAAGTAAGACCGAAGGCGGGAGGAGGATACCTGGCTGAGACCGGCGAGGTTGGTTTTAATGGCCATATCTACTAATATTCCTGCTCGGATTGGTTGCCATGGTCGGGGAGTGCAGGCTCTGTGGCGCCAGGACGTCCCAGGTGTTCGAAGCCAGGCTCATGAAGAAATTCGACGTGAAGTATTTTCTTTGTGATGATTGCGGCCTCCTGCAGACCGAGAGGCCCTACTGGCTCGAGGAAGCCTACGGCTCGGCGATAAATGCCTCCGACACCGGTATCATGCGGAGGGCGGCCGAGCAATCGCGGATCATCTCGGCGATAATATTCACCTGCTTCGATCCGCAGGGCCGCTTTGTCGACTATGGGGGCGGGTACGGCATATTCACCCGACTGATGCGGGATATCGGGTTCGATTACTACTGGACCGACCCGCACGCCGAAAACCTGGTCTCCCGCGGATTCGAATACGATGGCAAGGGCAACGTGGAGATGGTCAGCTCCCTCGAGACGTTCGAGCACTTCGTGGAACCGGGCCGGGACATCAGGAAGATGCTGGAGATCTCAAGATGCATCGTCTTCTCCACCGAGCTGCTCCCCGAGAACATCCCCCGGCCCGAGGACTGGTGGTACTATGGTCTGGAACACGGCCAGCATATCGCGTTCTACTCGAGGAGGACGATGGACCATCTGGCCCGCACCCATGGGCTTAATTACTACCGGTGTGGCCAATTGCATCTCCTGTGCCAAAGGGACATCAGCCGAACGAAGCTACGGATGCTCGAGATGCTGCCGCCCGCGCTGGTCGATTGGTGGGTGACCAAGCACATGCGGAGCAGGACCGCGGACGACATGCGGTCGATCATCGACCGGGCAGGGGTCGAACAAATTAAGGTAAAGGACCATTAGCCACTCCTCAGGAACGCGCCCATGAAGATACTCTTCGATCACCAGGTGTTTTGGCTGCAGCAGTACGGGGGCATCTCCCGCTATTACGTGGAGCTCATGGAGCGGCTCCACCGGCGTGAGGATGCCGATGCCGCCCTGGCGCTCTGGTACTCGGAGAACCAACATCTGCTCTCATCGCCGCTGGTCCGGGATGAACTGGCGCCGACCAAACCCCCGCTCTTCGACCTGGTCAAGTGGGGCCAGAAAAAGACCGGGAAGGACCTCATCGGCTACCTCGACCACCGGGTCTCGAAGAAGGCCCTGAGGAAAGGCGATTTCGACATCTTCCATCCCACCTACTACTACCCTTACTTCCTGGACCGGCTGGCCGGCAAGCCCTTCGTTCTCACGGTCTACGATATGACCCATGAGATCATGCCGCGATCGTTCCCCCCGGACAACCCCACCGCCCGGCACAAGAAGATGCTGGCCGAGCGGGCCGAGAGGGTGATCGCCATATCGCACTCGACCAAGAAGGACCTGGTCCGGATATGCGGGATCGACCCATCGAAGGTCACCGTCGTGCACCTGGCCTCCTCGCTCGATGCGGCCGTCCGGCCGGAGAGGCCGGAGGGTCTGCCGGAGCGCTACGTTCTCTTCGTCGGGAAAAGGGACGGCTATAAGAATTTCGAGCTCTTCATCGACGCCATGGCCGGCATACTGGCAGGCGATCCCACCATGCACATCGTGTGCGGCGGCGGAGGCGGCCTCACCCCTGCGGAACAGGCCCTGCTGAAGGCGAAGGGGATCGAAGGCCGGGTCAGGCAGGTCGGGGTCAGCGACCCGGTGCTGGTCTCTCTTTACAAGGGGGCCGCGGCCTTCGTCTACCCATCTCTTTACGAAGGCTTTGGCATCCCTATCCTGGAGGCGTTCGACTGTGGCTGCCCGGTCATCGCCGCCGACAGCAGCTCGTTCCCGGAGGTCGCCGGGACCGCCGGCCTGCTCTTCGACCCGAAAAGCTCGTCCAGCCTTCGAGAGGCCATAGAAAAGGTCCTGACCGACGAAAAGATGCGCTCCGGCCTGGTGGACCGGGGCCATAAAAGGGTCAAAGAGTTCAGCTGGGACCGAATGACCGAAGAGACCAGGGCGATCTATGGCGGGATAGCATGAGCGTCGCCCTTATCACCGGGATCACCGGCCAGGACGGCGCCTACCTGACCCGGCTCTTGTTGGAAAAGGGGTATGATGTGATCGGCGTCATGGACCCCCGCCGTCCCCGCCGGCTCGGTAATCTGGAACACCTGGACCTGCTGGACCGGATCGACCTGGTCGACGTGAGCCTGCTGGACCGGCCGAAGGTCCAGGCGCTCATCAAGGAGGCGGAGCCGGACGAGGTGTATAATCTGGCCGCGCAAAGCTCAGTGGGCATGTCCTTCAAGGACCCCATCGGGACCATCGAGTTCAACACCATCTCGGTCCTCAACCTGCTGGAGGCGATCAAGACCGTCAGCCGGTCATCGCGCTACTACCAGGCGTCGAGCAGCGAGATGTACGGTGCGGTCGATAGATTGCCGGTGACCGAGACCACCCCCATGCATCCGAGGAGCCCCTACGCGGTGTCGAAGGCGGCCGCCCACTGGACAACGGTGAACTACCGGGAAAGTTACGGTCTCTTCGCCTGCTGCGGGGTGCTCTTCAACCACGAGTCGTTCCTGAGAGAGCCGACCTTCTTTGTCAAAAAGGTGATCACGGAGGCGTTCGAGGTCGCCGACGGCAAGCGCGATAAGATCACCGTTGGCAACCTGGACGTCCGCAGGGACTTCGGATACAGCCCCAGTTACGTTCAGGCCATGCATGCCATGATGGTCGCATCGGAACCCGACGACTACCTGGTCTGTTCCGGCCGGTCGGTATCGTTGCGGGATATCCTCGGCCATATACTGAATCGGATGGGCCTGGACCCGAACTGCGTGGAGGTCGACGCAGGTCTATTCCGGCCGGCCGAGATCGTGGACATGTATGGGGATAACACCAAGGCCCGCACCAAGCTGGGGTGGAAGTATGACCTCGAATTCTTTGATGTGCTCGATCTGCTGTTGAAAGAAGAGCGTCAGGCAAGACTTCAGATCCATTGACCCACCACGGCCAAAGAACCGACCGGTCCACGTCATCGATATAGGGTTCGGAGGTGCCCGGGATACGTCCTTCGAGCACCCTGAACGTATTGCCGATCGAACGTCAGGGTTCAATGCTGTTTGAAACGGCCGTACTTCCAGCGGTGGGGATTTATTCGATACAGTATGAAGAAGAAATGGTTAACTATTGACCTAGCAGATAGGTTGTCAGTCCAGATGTTATAACCGAACTTTTCCATCACAGAGGAGACCACCCCCCGTTCGACCGCACTTACTGGCTCGATCTCCTCAGGCCCCCTGAGGGTCCCCGCCGATAAGGGTTTGAGATCCATGAAATGAATGCCCCTGACCTTCCCATCCGAATGGGAACCGACGAGGCCAATATTGGATATGAGATTTGTTCTTGGCATTATGGAAAGCCCGTCAAGTAACGCACAGGTGAAGAACCATTGGACATCCCACGTATCGATCTTGCCATCATAGGTGTCCTGATAGATCCCCATTTGGCTCTGGATGAACGACCAAGTGGGATAGTGGTCGATCAATCCCCCCGCATCCCTGAAAGATGGCCAAGAGGACATCTTTCTATCATAATGTTTCCAAGCTCTTTTCCAGGTCGCCCACCCCCAAATAAAATAATAGCGGGTGAAGAAATAGTCCGTAGCCATCTCATATCTCTCGGGAAGAACGCTGGAACCCGTTATCATCATCACTTTTTCTTCATCACGATAGCGTTCCAGCATCGTTTGACAAAAATTGAAGAACGTTGGGTCTGGAAGACAATCATCCTCCAGAATGATCCCCTCTTCCTCATGCTCGAAAAACCAATCAATGGCGGATGATATCGCACCTTTACAGCCGAGGTTCTGCTCTCTGAAAAGATATTTCACATCGCACGGCCAGTCTATGTTTGCCGTGATCGCTCTAGCTTCATGACAGGCATCCAGCTCTCCTGGCCTATTGGGCCGGGCCCCATCGGCTGCGACATAAAGGCGCGGAGGTCTCGCTTGACGTATCGCCTCGAACACCTTTTTCGTTGTGTCGGGACGATTGAAGATCAAGAACAGGATGGCAATAACAGGTTTTTCCTCAGGAGATCTGGTCATTTTCCAATTGAAAACAAATGGTCCGATAAATGTCTATCGAAGGGATTTTCCCGGGCCGCTCTTCGAAATCGGCCCGTTCAGGACCCTTATAATATCCCTTTGCGCTCTTACTAGCATGCCCCTCGGCAAGCCCATGGATGACCAGGTCCCAGAAAAAGAGCCCGGAAAGCTCCTGAAGATCGGCCAGGTGTGGGTCCCGGTCAGCGACCTGGCCCAGGCCATCGACCTGTACGTCGAGGTCCTGGGGCTCCAGATGGCGGGGGACCATCAGGACAAGGGCTACGTGGAGATAGCCACGCCCGACGAGGGCGCCCGGCTGGTCCTCTATCAGGTCAAGCCGGACGACGAGGAGCAGCCGGGGATCCGGACCGGCATCGTGTTCGTCACCGACTCCATCTACGGCTTCCACAAGGTCCTGGTGGACGAGGGCATCGACTTCACCCTGAAGCCGCAGCGGGATAGGAACGGGCGGCTGGTCGCCCGATTCACCGACGATGACGGCAACGAGTTCGAGGTCATCGACCGTCCGGCGGAGAAGTGACGATATCATTCATGGGTCCTTTCTCCTCCGCAGGATGGCCGGGAGCACAACGGCCACGGCAAGGGCCACGACGGCGCACCCTCCAACGGCCAGTATGGGAATGCTACTGCTGAAAATGTCGACCATGTCACCGTTGTCATTGCTGGTCACATTGGTCACATTATAACTTTCGATGACGGTGTCGAAGACATCCGAGTACTCCTTATAACTGCTCTCCGCGGCGGAGCAGGTGAAGATCCAGAAACGGTGGTGCAGTTCATCGACTATGAACGCAGTCTTCTGGATGATCGCTAGGGATGTCCATTTGATTGTGACAATCATGGTGGTGTGGTTCGAGATGGTCGTGAACACGGGATCTCCATACAGCGTGGCCTCCACGCCCTGATCTCTCAATGCCTGGATGAACCGGTCGGCGACCTGGCTGGTCAGATAGGCCCGATCCTCCCGAATCGACGGATCGGTCCCATTCTGTAGTAGGATATTGGCGGTGAAGCCGTCGCACCGCGGGCCGGTCACAGACAGCGAGAACGTGGTGTTACCCGATGTTACCTCTTCTTTGACGATCCAACCGTCCGGCACCAGCAGGTCGAAGTCGCCAACTCGCTCGTATGAGTGGTACTTCTGTTCGATGGTACCAACCGCTCTGTTGATCTGGATGCTCGTGATCATCGTCTCAAAGGTCGGCCATACATAATCGGACGCACCTTCCGCGACCGTGCAAGTTATCAACCAATATTGTCCATTGTCCTCATCAACCACCAGGGCCATGGTCTGTATCATCCCATAGCCGTAATAACGCATGTGCCAGATGCCGGCGGTCAGGTTGGCGATTTTTGTGTAATTAAGCTGGCCGATCATCCCCACACCGTAACCCTTTGCTCCGAGGCCGGCCATCGTGGCATTGGCGAAGGCATGTATCGAGGCCAGGTCGCCCCTGGCCTCCGGGTCGAACTCGGATTGGGTCAGGACGTTGGTGGTGACGTCCCCGTAGGTCGGCCCCAGGATCTTCAGGTCAGCGTATAGGCCGTTACCGAGGGGTTGGTCCCTGCTCACCGTCCAGTTACTCGGCGTTAGCATGTTGAAATCCGGCCCATAATATGTTCTGATGAATTGGTAGCTCTGGCCCGGCGGGGCGATCGTGAAACTCCATTCCACCTCCAAAGGCCCCGAGCTGGTATCTAGCGTGATGTGGACCTGGTGCACTCCGCTTGAAAGTGGGTTGGCAAGGTTTGCCACGATATTCTGGTCAACATCGATCGTGCTCGGGATGATGTCATTGTCGATTTTCACCGTGAGGGAGGCCGGGTTTATGGTCGACGCAGGATCTCCAAGATACACTTCGGCAGTAATCTGATCGGGCGACGAGCCTAGGTACGACCCGGGAGCGGGAGACCCAGCATAGAGGATTGGCCCATTGCCACAGGTGATGCTCCAGGAATGTTGTATCGTGGCAGTATCGAGGTCGATCTCACCGACGATTGCTATTGTAAAGTTAGGACTGGGTGTCGACGGGGTCAATGAGTAGTAATGGCCGCGCTCGGATGGGTCCTGGTAAGTCGCCAGGCGGGTGCCGTCATATATTATGCTCACTTCCGAGGCCAGTGGGGGAGGGGTCGGTTCGGTGTAGGCGATCTCGATCTTGACCGGACCTTCAGAGAGAGAAGCCCCATCCAGTGGAGCTAGCAGCGTCAGAGAAGGAGCAATGGCTCCGGCGTGGTCAGGATCGATCGTAAAGCTCCAGTTCGAGACCACGGTCCAGCTGCCGCGCCATACTTTGATCTCTATCTCGTGCTGGCCGACGGAGAGGGGTTGGGTGATGTTTACCTCGAACCGATGGCCATCCGGCGACGCCACCTCATAAGGAAAATTGTCGATGGAAGCGGTAACATTTTCAGGAGTGATGGTAACGTATGATTCCACATTAAATGTGAGATATCCTGGCGTATAGGCATACACTGAACCGGGCGCTGGCCGCTCGGGAACTATGGTCGGACCGATCGTTTCCAATCTCAAAGGAGCCACAAGGGCCACCTTATTGGGATCATCGGTGGGGGCGATCGGACCGAGGTCGCTGTGAACGTAATGGATGGAAAGCAGGGTGCTGTTCAGCACATCATAGGCGTATATGACCGACGACCCTTCATAGTCATACCCGCCATGGCAACTGACCCCGTATATGGTCTTCCCATCTCGGGATAAGGCGATCCCGGTAGGGAAGGCCGGGATGGGATAGGAGCCGATCTTTTCCAGGCTCGCTATTGATCGGACCTGTACCTCGAAGGGGGAGCTGCAGGCCAGGTAGAAGGTCCCATTAGCCCAGTCCACTACGGCCTGCGAGAAGAACTGGCCCAGCTCGTCGGTCGAGTCCAGCAACAGGGGGGTGTCGGTGGCGATGGAGTATCTGGATACGCTGGTGTTGGTCTCGCTGCCCTGGGAGAATGCCAAAAGGGTGTTGCCGTCATCATCGATCTCCAGGACGACATGACGGCCGGCGTCAAAAGAGCCGATCGTGGTACCGGTGGCCGAGTTCAATATTTTGACCAGATTTGAGTTCCAATCACTTACGAACAGCCGGTCGCCGTTACCGTAGCGTATGCTCCTCGGCTCAATATCCAGGGGAAGAATGGAATCGATGGCTTCGGTCCTCAGATCGACGATATGGATCGCCGACACGGACGCCACAGCCAGGTATTTACCGTCCGAGCGAAGGTCGAGGGAACGGACCTCCCTGCCAAGGTTGATCAGTGTGGTACCACCGCTGGAATAGTTGAGGACGTGCAGATATCCTACATCATCGCCCCAGTACACCACCGGTCGCGAGGGATCGGCCAGGAGCTCTTGGTGGCCATTCAACCCTATCCCGATATCATCGAACGCAGCCGCCTCTGGAACGTTGGCGAACATGGACAATATGGATGTTAACATCAATGCCGCTGTAAACAACGAAATCGATTTACCTAGCTTCACTTCCCCTACCGCCCAATCCAGAACTCGGTGAAGGGATTTAGCTCCTTTTGCCGAATGTCGAAGACTCACTGAAGACGGCGTTCAAAAAAACAAACGGTTTGGAAAGGTTTTTACTTCGAGGCGACCGCGGAGAGCGCCTCGCCGCTGGTGGCCATCTCGCCGGGCATCATGGTGGAGCAGACCTCACGGGTGACGCCCATGGTCTGTCCGTTCTTCCAAATGATGTTGACCTCGATGAAGCCGTTGGACACGTCTACGGAGAACGATCTCATCGACGAGGTGTACATGGAAGCCTTGCCGCGGGTGGACGTCCGGACCTTCCCGGTCTCGGCCAGCAGGCCGATCGAGGCCATCTTCTCCACTAGCTTGTAGCAGGTGGCGAGGGGAATGGAAGTGATGGTGGAAACCTCCCGTACCGTCAGGTCGCGGCGCGCCGTGGCGGCCATTATGATCAATACGGAATTGTCGACTAGCGATTCGGCGAGCTCTTCCCGGTGAGCGTTCGCGGTCCTGATCGCTTCCAGAATGCAAACCTCTTCTTGATCGGCTGAAATTCTCATACTTGAGTGCCTCCCTAAGTAAGGTTTCCGGAAGTATAGATGGGTTATTAATCTTTTGAGTCAAATCTCTGTAAATCCGTTAAAAACGACTATCAAATGCCAACATATATAGAATAAAAATGTCCCCACCCCCATCACTTAATAAATATGACCCGATATGGTCCCGATGTCCGTCTGGGACTTTTTTACCAAGAACGTTGAAAAAGCAATGTTCGAACCCTTGCAGGGAATGGGCTTCCACCTGCTCAGGAACCATTTCTATCACCCCATCCCCGATACCTCCGAGATCGATGAGACGATCTTCGAAGAAGAGAACGAGCTCGTGGGGATCGACATCGGCAGGGAGAGGCAGTTGGATCTCCTCAGATCGTTCCAGGCCTTAAGAAAGGAATACGAGGCGATACCTCAACGGAGCTCCATCCCCCACCAATACCGCTATGACAACACCACCTTCCGCGCGGTCGATGCCGAGGTGCTGTATTGTTTGATCCGGCAGCTCCGGCCGAAGAAGATCATCGAGATCGGTTCGGGCTATAGCACCCTCATATCGGCCCAGGCGTTGGAAAAGAACAAGGAGGAGGGATCCCCCGGCGAGCTCATCGCCATAGAGCCCTACCCCAACCAAGTGCTCAGGGACGGCTTCCCCGGGCTTACCGAGCTTCGAGCGCAGAAGCTCCAGGAGGTCGACAGCAGTGAATTCACATCACTAGGTCCGAACGACATATTGTTCATGGACTCCACCCACGTCCTGAAGCTGGGCTCGGATGTCCAGTACGAGTATCTCCAGATCCTGCCGAGGCTGAACCCGGGGGTCTTCGTGCACGTTCACGACATCTTCCTTCCCCGGGAGTACCCTCGGGATTGGGTGATGAAGGCCCATCGCTTCTGGAACGAGCAATATCTGCTCCAGCCCTTCCTATCCTTCAACAGCTCCTTCCAGGTGGTCTGGGCCGGGTTCTACATGCATCTTCATGAGCCCGAAGCGGTGGCCGCCGCGTTTCCCGCCTACGATCCGAAAAAAGCGTCCCCGGGCAGCTTCTGGATAAAAAGAACGAAATAGAAGGGGTTTGGCCCGATCAACCCTTGGCCAGGTTGCTCTGGGCGATGGTCTTGTCGATCTCCGCCTTCAGCTCCTCGGGGATGTTCCTGATGCCGACCTCCAGGAAGCCGCGGACGATCATGCCGACCGCATCGTCCTCGGTCAGCCCGCGGGACATGATGTACTCGACCTGGTCCCGGGCGATCTTGCCCAGGGAGGCCTCATGGGTCATCTCCACGTCGGGGACGCGGGCCTCCAGCTCGGGGATGGCGATGTTCACGCCCTTGTTGCCGAGGATCAGGCCGCGGCATTCCAGGTGCGCCTTGATGTCGGGGGCTTCCCCCACCAGCGTGCCGCGGTTGATGACCGTGCCGCCGGTGGTGATGGACCGGGAGATGATCTCCGCCTTGGTGTTAGGCGCGCTCAGCACCACCCGGGAGCCGAGGTCCAGCTCCGATCCGGGCTGGGCCACCGCCACGGTGTTGAAGGAGGCGACCGCGCCCTTGCCGACCAGCCGGGCCGTCGGGTACATCTGCACGCTGCGGACCTTCTTCATGATGACGTAGTTGCTGACGTAGGAGCCACCCTCCTCCACGACGACACCGGTGCGGGGGCGGACCCCCACCTGCTCGGCCCAGTTATGGATCATGGTGAATGTCAGCTTCCCGCCCTTCTTGACGTACATCTCCGAAATGCCCATGTGGATGGCCGCCTCGACCCCTGGTTTAGTGGTGCAGCCGGAGATGACCTCCAGGGACGCGCCCTCTTCCACGATGATGATGTTGTGGACCGTCTGGGCGGTCTGTTCGTGACCGATCATCAGGCAGGTCTGCACCGGCAGCTTGACCTGCTGCCCGGGCAGAGCGCGGATGAAGTATCCCGGCGAATCGCCGAGGTAGGTGTTCGCCGTGAACTTGTCGGCGTCCACCTGCACCGCCTTCCAGGAGTATTCATTGAGCCAGTCGTGCTTCTTCAAGGCCTCGCGGGTGTCCATGAGCTCGAAGCCCTTGCTGAGCGTGCTGGAGGCGATGACCGAATTATCGAGGACGACCAGGCTCCCCTCGCGCCCCTCCTCCGACGGAACCACTCCGGAGCGGAGCAGGGCATTCTGCATGTCGTCGGGGAGCTGCATCAGCTTTGATGACGTGGGCAGGTCCCGGGCGCCCTCCTTGTACTTCTGGATATCGATGTCCTCACCGAACTTGGCCTGCTTTTCCCGGGCCGCTTCCGCGCGCTTCTTCAGGTCGTTCTGACTAGCCGACATTTCACACACTCCTCGTATCCCTTGGCGCGGATCTCCCTGAGCAGCTCCCTCGGATTGCCGGCGCAGGATATGGTGCCGTTGCACAGCACGTAGCCGCGGTCCGCCTCGATGTAGTCCAGTATCTGGCCGGTATGGGTGATGACCAGGGCGCTCTTGCCCTCCCGCTCCCGCTTCCCGGCGCACGACAGGCCGCCGGTGATGAGCTCGTGGATCATACCTCCCACTTTTTCGATGCTCTCGATGTCGACGCCCGATTCCGGCTCGTCCAGGAGGTACATGCAGGGGTTCTGGGCCGCCAGCTGCAGCAGCTCCGACCGCTTGATCTCCCCGCCCGAAAAGCCCACGTTGACGTCCCGCTCCAGGAACCGTTCCATGCCCAGGGTGCTGGCCAGCTTGGCCGGGTCGACCTTGCCGTGGCCGGTGACCTGCAGCATGTTCTTCAACTGCACGCCCACCAGGTTGGGCGGGCGTTGGGACATGAGGCCGATCCCGAGCTGGGCCCGCTCGTGGATGGGCATGTTGGTGATGTCGGTGCCGTCCAACAGGATCTGGCCTTCGACAACGCGATAATTGCCCAGACCCATGATGGTCGATAGCAATGTGGATTTTCCTGAACCATTAGGTCCGAACAGGACGCTGGTGGAACCGGACATGACGGATAGGTTGATGTTCTTCAACACCCGCCGGTTGCCGACCTCTACGGTGAGATTCTTGATCTCTAGCATGGTCCTCCCATCTCAAAGAACTCGGTTGGGATAATTAATTCTTTCACCAACCATTTAGAAACGGCGAACGTTCGTCGGTCCTCGGCACCCTCACGGCGGCGGACCATTGCCCTTCGACCGGGTCGGATGGGCCCCCTTGCCCTCTCGCCCCGGCCTGCCGCCCTTGGCGCTCCTTTTCACCCCCGACAGGGTGGGACCGAACGGCAGAAGGTTCAGCGCCCACAGCCCCAGGATGCACAACCCTATCGTCAGCGGGTACAGCAGCACATAGAACAGGGCATCGCCGGCCCACAGCCCCAGGGCCCACAGCCGGTTCACGACCAGGGCCATGACCAGTATGTGGGCGATGTAGATCCCGAAGGAGTAGCGGCCGATGGTCTCCAGCCCCAGGGACAGCGATCCCGGCCGGGCGGCCAGCCAGCGGGAGAGACGAAACAGCAGCGCCGACGCCACCAGGCTGTAGGGCACCACCGCCATCTCCCACCAGAACCCCGAACCGAGGAACTGGAGGGCCACCGCTCCCAGCAACAGCGGGACGATCATCGCGGTCCGAGAAAGAGAATCTATGGCCTTCCGCGACGAGGCGGCGGTCCGGGCGATGTACATCCCCAGCACGAAGAACAGCAGATATCCAGGGAACAGCCACCCGGCCACGATGCCCCCGAAGTCGGGCACCGGCTGGCAGGTCGCGTTGAGAATGTCCGCCGTGGCCTGCTCCAGGAAAGCGTACCAGGCCACGTAAAGTATCGCCACGTACAGCAACATCCTCCAGGCCTGGCCCCTGAGCTCCAGCCGCCCGAACCAGGCGGCCAGGAACGGGAACAGGAGATACATCTGCAGTATCGCCGCCAGGAACCAGAGGATGCCGGTGGCGTCGAACAGCAGGTACGACCACGCGGCCCGGTATAGGGAGGTCTGCCCCAGCGCGACGTAGTCGAAGATGAGATATGCTGTCGAGAAGAGCAGATAGGGCGGAATGATCGACCTCATCCTCCGGCGGTAGAATCCGCCCCTCTGGCCTCCATCGAAGTACCGGACCGCGAGGATGAACCCGGAAACCAAGAAGAACAGGGGTATGCCGAAATCGGAGAGGTGGGCGATGAACTCGGTGATGGGAGTTATGACGTTGGGATAGTTGATGGCGGCGGAGAACGCCCCCACATGTATGGCGACGATCCCCAGGATGGCAAAGGCCCGGAGATAATCGAGCTCCTTCATCCATGCGCCGCGAGTATCGGTGTACATTATGTTATCGGGACAGATATAATTGGGCTGATGGCAGAATAAACTTTCGAAGGGGAACCTCGAAGATGGGACCTGAGCTTAGAATGACGATCTGTGCTTCCGGACCACATACCTCATCGTATCGGGCCGGGTAAGTTTTATCAGGCCGTACCCGAACCGAACTGGTCCCAGTTCGAACAGCCCACTAACGGTGTTCTTGACCCCGCAAACATTCAAGGCAAAATCGAAGGGATTGATCAAATGGCCCCGGTAGTGTTCCGAGAGCTTGATCAGATCCTCCTTAGGCATGTTCAGAAGATGGGTGAGGACGAATTTGTGGAAAGTTATTCCATGAACGTTCGAGTCGAAGGAGAAAGGGTGGAAATGCGGAGCCTCTTTCACCCTTTCATAATCTATGCGGTCCTCCTCGCAGTAGTGCGAGTAGAAATGAAATATGTCCGAGTTGGAGGCGCGGATTCTCCCAGTTAGATCATAATAATCGGAGACTGCCGGATCGTCACGATGCCTTTGGACCAGGGGATTCTCCTCCGGATTGCCCTGTAAATATCTGTTCAGAGTGATTATGCCGGAGAAAGAATAGATCATATCTGCGTTCAGGTCGCATCCCAAGGCTATGGCCGCAAACCCTCCAGCGGATGAGCCAATGGTCACTACCTGGTCGCCCCTGGTCTCCGTTCGGAGAAAATTCCCGAGGAATCTCAGGTCGGGGAGGCTCTCATTGATCCCTTCCAGGTAGAACTGTTTCTGAAGATCTCGTAAATAGATCATCTTTGATGCCCGCTCAATCCTGTTGCGGGCATCGCTCCATTCGTACCTTTCCTTCCTTATCATCTCGTCGAACACGGAGATATCGTCCGGATAGTAGAGCCCGTTGCTCGAAAAGTAAAGGGCAGCGGTCCGCGTTTTCGACGGATCCCCATCTATTCGATAGTTGGGGCCTTTAAGATACTCTGCCCTCACCGACTCGTTCTGAGATGGGAAATGATATGGGACCGCCACATGTCGCTAACGAGGTGTATCATAAATAACGTTGAGCTAGATGGGCTTCAGCAAATGCGCTGATGCTTAGGCCATATCTCTTTAATAGCTGCCCTCTAATGCCTTCGCGTGCTCGTGTTCTGCCACCTGTTCATCGGAGCCCTGCTGGGGCTGCTGCTCTATCAATGGACCGGCCGCCGGTGGATGGTCCCGGTGATCGCCATCGGCGCGATGCTCCCGGACCTGATCGACAAGCCCCTCGGTCACCTGTTCCTGCAGGGCAGTCTGGACTATGGTCGCATCTACGCCCATTCCCTGCTTTTCCTCGGGGTCCTGGCCATCACCGCGGCGGTCCTCTGGAAGGGGCGCTCCTCGCTCCTCCTGGCCGCGGTGGCCCTGGGGGTCGGTACGCACCTGGTCCTGGATGCCATGTGGGACATCCCCATCTCGCTGTTCTGGCCGCTCCTGGGGCCGTTCCAGGCCGGTCACTTCCCCGATTACTTCGCCCACTCGTTGATCGTGGAGGTGACCTCCCCGCTGGAATGGATGTTCGGCCTCCTGGTCGTCTCCATCATGGTGATGCTGTACCGGGATCGACTGGGTAGTTTGGGAGCGACCATGGCGCGGACCCTGGGTCCGGTGCGATTGCCGATCCTCGCCTTCCTGCTCATCCTGGGGGCGCTGACCATGGCGGCCGGAGCGGCCACATCCCTATCGGACTGGGTCGATGGCGAGAACCTGCTCATCGAGGGCGCCGTGGCCGTTCTGGGCGGCGCCTACCTGATGCGCCGGGAGCTGCGCCGCCCGGTCGCCAATATATCAGAGAGCTAAAACGCTTGCCAACTCTATTGATTTCCGGGGTCAACGATGGACGGAAAGGAAATGGGCCACATGGTCATCGCGGACGGCTCGCGGTCCGATCCTAGGGTATGAGGGGCGGGATCAGGACATACTGGGCGATGGGGGTCGGCTCGTCCGCCGTCCCCCGAAGCCTCTTGAAGGCCTGGGAGATGAGGACCAGCGGAGCGGCGATCAGCAATACGAGGATGGCCAGGGGCGAGGCCAGTTTGGAAAGAAGATAACGGGCCACCGTTTCACCTCCAGAAAAACAGGAGGGAGGTGGCGGCGGCGCCGTCGGCCCTCTTGCGTCGCCACCGGGCGGTGGCCGCCTGGGCCAGCCCGGCGGTGGCGTTGTGCGCTCCTTCCCGCAGGTGCGAGTAGGATACGCCGTTCTTCATTTCGCTCACCAGCTCCTTCACTACGATGAGCTCCTTGACCTCTCCGTCCTCCCGGACCTTGGTCAGGCGGTGCAGCGAGTACATGCCCAGGGCGAAGGCCACCAGGAAGAAGTACTCCCACTGGGGGACGTACTGGGCGACGATGCCGCCCAGCAGCGGGGCGATGCCGGCCGCCAGCGAGCTGAACAGCGCGGCGGACGCCAGATAGGAGGTCGCCTCGCCCTTGGGGGCCAGCTTCAGGCCGATGTTGCCCGAGACCAGGTTCACGCCCGCGGTCGCCATGCCCATGAGCACATGGACGAGGATGACCAGCACCATGATGATCGAGCTGTCCGCGAACAGCACGGTGGATGCCCATATCAGGAAGCAGCCGATCATGATCGGCCCCGATACCCGCAGCACCGACTTGTTGGAGAAGCGGTCGGACAGCTTCCCCCAGATCCGGAAGAACGCCATGCTGGTCACCTGGCTGAGCACGCTGAACAGCACCACGCTGGAGGTGTCCATCCCGAGGGAGGTCAGCATGTATACCGTCAGGAACGGCAGCGCCAGATTGACGGCGAAGTTCCAGGAGGTCAGGAACACGATGAGGTTCTTGAAGTTCTTGTCCTCGAAGGGCTTCTTGATCAGCTGCCCGAAGCGGGGCATGCTCTCGGCCCGCGCCATCATGGGCTCGGGTATCCTCGATATGACGAGGACGCCCACCAGCCCGGCGATGAAGCCGGCCAGGAAGAGGATGGAGTAGCCGGCCAGCTCCATGGCCGGGAACGCGGTCTTCCAATAGGTGATGAAGTACCCGGCCGATAGGGCCAGAGGTATGCTGACCGCGGTGGACAGCAGCATGCGCTTGGAGAAGAACTTCCCCAGGTTGTGCTTCGGGAGGAGGTCGTGCATCCAGGAGTTCCAGGAGCAGCCGCCGATCGAGGCGAGGAGGGAGTTCAGGACCAGCGCGACGAGCACCAGAGGCAGGGCGATGTTGAACGGCACTACGAACGGGATGATGGCGATGATCAGCAGGAACGACCGGCTGATGGCCGCCGCTAACACGGTGATGGACCTCCGCACCCGGTACTTCTCGACCAGATAGATGGCCGGGATCTGTATCACGTTGGCTAACGGCGGTATGGTGGCCAATAGGCCGATGACCATGTTGGATGCGCCCAAGGACAGGGCGAACGCTACCAGGAACACGCTGCCCGTGAGGGTTGACATCATCGAGGTGGTCAACCCGTCGCGGATAATGTTCCGGAGCCCCTTCTGGACGTCCTTATCGGTAAGTGTTTGATTGCATCCCATCGTACTTCACTTGGAGCTTTTGGCTCCGTTCTCTGCCACCGGTGGCAGGTTATAAACTCGTTATGACCTGATTATCATCGGTGATATCTCTAAAATTATCCATCGATTATTATACATAGAAAATGTGCTCACAATAATATCGTCCAGTAGACCGGCGACGCCGCTCGCCCCGATCCTTTTATCTCGAGGGCCGTATGGTCAGCGACCTTCCCTCTCGGACCGGGCATTTCTTCCCGGGTCGCTTCGAAAGTATTAGTATCGATGAGACGATAACGTCCTCCCTTTCTGCGAAGGGACCAACATTTACGCTCATCAGGGCGCCTGCACTAATGGACCCGCCTTGCCCGCACCGGTGCGACCACCGGGGCTACAGCATAGGGGATTCGGGCATCGGAGGATGCCACCAATGAGGAGGGAGAGGCGGCGAGGCGGAAGGGACCCGCTCTTGGAGGAGGGTGGTCGGGCAGGCGCCCCCTAGATACTTTTCGTTCGATACTTTCATGAAACCAGCCGGTGTTCGGGGACTCATATGACGCCATCGGACGACGGATCGGAGAACACGGACATCGGGGTCCTGGTGATCGGCGGGGGCGCGGCCGGCCTGGCCGCCTCGCTGGCGCTGGCCCGGCTCGGCCACCGCGTGGATCTGGTGGAGCGGTCCCCGGCCCTGGGGGGCCGGACCGCCCGTCTGAGCGCTTTATTCCCCGATCTCCGCCCGGCGTCCGGCGTCGTCGAGAAAATGGTCGCCGCGGTCAGAGCGGAGGAAGGGATCACCGTCCGGACCGGTCGGGAGGCGGTCTCCCTGTCGTCCCGCGAGGACGGTTTCCTCATCGAGCTGGACGACGGTACCGCGCTGGGGTCTCGGGCCATCGTCCTGGCCATCGGGCTGGACGAGGTCCCGCCGTCCCTCGTTCCCGAGTACGGCCACGGCGCCAGGGACGGGGTGGTCACGTCCATCGAGCTGGAGGGGATGCTGCGCTCCGGCCGGGTGGCCGGCAGGAGCGGCTCCCCGGTCCGTTCGGCCGTGTTCGTCCAATGCGTCGGCTCCCGGACGGAACGGCGCGGGGTCCCCTACTGCAGCGCGCTGTGCTGCGCCAACGCCGTCAAGAACGCCCTCGCCCTGAAGCGCCTCGACCCGGCCATGGAGGTGACGGTCCTGTACATCGATCTGCGGACCACCGGCGCGGGGCAGGAGGGCCTGTACCGAGATGCGCGGCGGTGCGGGGTGCGCTTCATCCGGGGCCAGCCGTCCCTGGTCCTGGAGAAGGGCGGTAACCTGGTGGTGTGCGGGGAGAACACCCTGCTGCGGGAGCTTTACGAGATCAGAGCTGACCTGGTCGTCCTCAGCACCGGGCTACGGCAGTCGCCGGCGAACCTGCTCCTCTTGGACACCCTCGGCGTCAGGCAGGGCCTGGCCGGCTTCCCGCAGGCGGAGAGCGGGGTAAAAGGTCTGTTCCTGTGCGGCTCGGCCAAGGGGCCGATGGACCTGCCCACAACGATCGCCGACGCTCGTTCCACCGCGCTGGCGGTTCATTCGTACCTAGGTGAGAAAAAAGGAAAGTGAAAAGGTTTCAGCCTACTTCTTCTTCCTCCCGAAGTAGGCAGCCGTTCCGAACACCGCAGCCGCTCCGACGACCACGATCGCGACCCCGGTCGCCGTGCTGGAGCTGACGGATGCCGTCGTGCTAGGGGCGTTCTGAGCGCCTTCCTTGATCTCGATGCTCACCGAGGCGTTGCTGGCCGGTAAGGGGACCACAAAGATCGAGGCGTTGGTTCCCTGGAACATCCAGAACGAAGAGGTGCTGGTGGCCAGCTCCAACGAGTTGTTGGCCATGTTCAGGCTTTGGCCGTTGACCAGGACCTGGGGCGTTCCGTTGGCCGGGTTCAAGGTGTCCTTGTCCATGGCTACGACATACCACGACCTCTGTTCGCTTGCCTGCCCGGTCATATTAGTGACGTTCGACAGTCTGTCCTGCAACCCGCCGATCACGCCCGTCATCGGGGTCAGGTTCACCATGACATCACCCTGGCTGACGTTAACGCTCGGCACCAGCATTCCCGTTATGGTCGAGTACTTAAGGGTGAGGTTGGCCGTCGATATAATGGCCGTCGCCCCCTCGATGGACATGTTGGCCAGCTGTGAGGCCAGGAACTGGACCTGGGCCACGGGGAAGCCACCCGCCACCGGCAGGGCCGCGAATATCAGGGCGCCGCCCGGGGCCAGCGACGCGGTGACCGATCCGGCCATGCTCGCCGACGAGTTCAGGTTGTTCACTACGGAACCATTCTTCACCACCAGAACGGCAGTGATGTTGTTCCCACTAATGGTCCAGGCCTTCACAGACTCATTGGACGTGGTCAACGCCGCAGCGGTGAAACCGGCAGGCATCGACAGGTTGATCGAGGCATTAGCAGCGGCCCTGACCACGAAGGTGCCCGTTGGGTTGTTGTGGGCGGTCATGGTCAGGTTGTCATTGGCCTCCTTGAACAGCGGTCCAGTGACGTTAGAGGTGGTAGGCTTGAAATCAGCTGCCACCACGGAGTTGAAGATCGGCGTGCTCGTACCGCTGGCGTTCAGAGCGTAGTTCATCAAGGTCCCGTTGGCCGGGTCCGCGGTGAACGAGATATAGCGGCCGGTGATGTTGCCGTTGGTGTCGTTAAGCGGGGCGAACAGTGGATCTTTATCCGGGAGCGCCGCGAACAATTTCATCAGACCGGCCTGGTCCAGTTTTTGACCGGTGACATTGTTCATAGATGACATGTCGAATGTATCGTTCGCAAGCTGAGCGCTCTTTTGGTCGATCGTCGAGGCGCTCGGGGCGTCAGCGGCCAACAATGGTACCGCCGCGGAGACCACGAGCATCAAAGTGACGATCGCCACCATGCTTACTGCAGTGCGCTTGTGCAATTTCTCACCTGCTGGGTAGGGTGGGTAGCTGCATGGACAAATACTAGGTCCAAGTATGCGTGGGCCTATCGCCGATCGGCCGACCGGATAGCGGCGAAGGAGGGGACGCTAGCCCGGCCAACATTAACAGGAGGCCGCGTTCTTCGCTCGTCCCTGTTCCAAATGGTAGGCGGGGCAGCACTGCGGACTGACGAACATAAGGAAAGGCGCGCTCGGACGAACAGCTTATCGAGCGGGGAGGGGTCCAACCAGGGCAGGATCAGGCCCGCGTCGCGTTCCCGGCCTCGGTGACCAGCGACGGCCCCCACAGGCCATCGGACAGGGCGTGCTGATGCATGTAGGTGCCCATGGACCGGCGGACCATGACGCCGTCGGCCCCGTCCCCGATGCCGGTACCTCGAAGCACCGTGTAACCGTAGGGGCCGGGAGGGATCGGCTCCAGGCGGGAGTAGTGGAACTCATGAGCCCTGATCGTCCGGCCGGGGCACAGGAAGTTATCGGCCGTTCCTTGAGCATGGACGTAGGCCAATCCCTGCCGGTCGGGGGTGAGGACCGCGTCCGAGCCGAAGATGCCGATCAGGCGGTGCTCGGCCCCATAGGCCTGGATGGAGCGGCACATGGCCATCATGCCGCCGCATTCCCCGTAGACCAGCTTCCCTTCCGCGGACAGCTGGCGGACCCCCTCCAGGAAATCCCCATTGGCGGCCAGGCCGGCGGCATGGACCTCGGGGTAGCCGCCGCCCATGTACACCGCGTCGCAATCGGGAAGCGGCTCGCCCTCGGTCGGCCGGAAGTACGCGACACGGGCCCCCGCCGCCTCCAGGGCCTCGAGGTTCTCTGGGTAGTAGAAGCAGAACGAGCGGTCCCGGGGGACCGCGAAGGTGATGCCCTTCTGACCTTCGGTCTGGAAGGGAGGGGCGGTAGGCAGGTCCAGATCGGGAGCGGAACGGGCGATGTCCTCCAGGCGGCCCAGGTCCACCTCGGAGACCATCTCCTCGAGCTGCCGCAGGAGGCCGCCGGCATCGCCGCTCTCCCCCAGGGTCACCAGCCCGAGGTGCCGTTCCGGCAGCCGCTCCCTCTGCCTCTCGATCGTCCCCATCACCTCCGTCCCGGTCAGCGATTCCACCGCCTCCACCGCCTTCCGGCGATGCCTGTCGCCGCTGACATTGTTCAGGATGACCCCGGCGATGTTCACCTCCGGATCGAGCATCTTGAAGCCCAGCACCACGGCCGCGGCGCTCTTGGCCAGGCTGCGGGCGTTGACCACCAGGACGACCGGGGCGCGCAGCATCTTGGCGATCTCCGCCGTCGAGCCGGTGTCGCCGGTGGAGGTCAGGCCGTCGTACAGCCCCCGCACCCCCTCGATGACCGCCAGGTCGGCCGTGCTCGACGACCAGCCGAACAGGTTGTTCAGCGTTCCCGGGTCGAGGAGGAAGGAATCGAGGTTCCGGGACGGCCGGCCGGTGGCGGCCGAATGGAACATGGGATCGATGAAATCCGGACCCACCTTGTATCCCTGGACCTTCCCGTTCTTGGCCAGGCGGGACATCAGGCCGGTGGCGATGACCGTCTTGCCGACCCCGCTCCCGGCCCCGGCGATGACCACCCGGGGAACGGTCATCGGGTCTCCCTCAGCAGGGAGCGGATGTCCTCGGGGTCCATGGGCGTGGGGACGCTCAACCTCGTATTGGCGAGGATCGCCCGGCCCAGCTGGCGGTAGGCGTCGGCCTGCGGGTCGTGGGGAGCGCATTCCACCACGGTCTTGCCGAGGTTCTCGCAGTCCCGGACCACCGCGCTGCGGGGCACGAACCCGATGAGCTGGGAGCCGATGCGGCGGGCGAACTCGGCGACCGCCGCCCGTTCGTTCTCCACCTCCCGGGAGTTGCAGATGATGCCGCCCAGCGCCACGTTGAGATTGGCCAACCCCTTGGCGATGTTGTTGGCCGCGTACAGGGCGAGGTACTCGCCGCTGGTGACGATGTAGACCTCGTTGGCGAACTTCTCCCGCAGCGGTGCGGCGAAGCCTCCGCAGACCACGTCCCCGGGCACGTCGTAGATGAGGATGTCGTCCTCCTGCCGGAAATGGCTCTTGGCCAGCTCCCGTACCGCCACGATGATGCCCCGGCCGGCGCAGCCGACCCCCGCCAGGGGTCCGCCGGTCTCCACGCACTGGACGCCCTTGAAGCCGGTGAAGACGACCTCGCCGCCTCCATCCTTCATCTGTTCGAGGAAGGTGGGCACCTTCTTCCCGTTCAGCAGGGTCATGCTGCCGTCCGACTTGGGGTCGCAGCCGATGTACCAGGTCCGCAGCCCGCTCTCGGCGTAGTACGCGGCCAGGTTCGCGGAGACGGTCGATTTGCCTATGCCTCCCTTGCCGTAGATGGCCATCTGCCTCATGCGAACCCCTGGTCCACGATCTCCCGGATGGTGTTGCCCAGCTCGCTGAACAGCACCTTCTCCGTGCTCATGACATCGGCGTGGGTGGTGACCTCCCCGACCGAAAGGAGATAGCCTTGATCGATGTAGTTGCGCAGTTCCCGCGATTGGTCGGTCACCAGCACATCCTCCTTGCGCAGCCCGGGTACCGCGTGGGGCAGGCCGGCCACCACCCGGAGGTCGAAGTCGGACGATAGCGCTTCCGCCGCCCTTTCCCCCGCCACCGGATACTCGTCGAGGCCGCCGGTCACCACGCTGACGTGAACCCCGGCCGTTTCCAGGTCCCTCAGGATATTGGTGGCGTAGCGCCGTATGCGGGGGAGACCTACCCCGGCATCGAGGTTGCCGATGTGGACCGCCTCGCCGCCCACCGCGTCCCGGGCGTACTGCACCGAGCGCATGACGTCGGCGAACCCGTAGGCGGTCTCCTTCTTGGCGTTGAGGGCCACCGCCACCCGGCCGCCGGAGCGGAGGGTGTTCACGATGCGCAGCCCCACCGACAGCTTGGTCGCCCCGGCATGGGGTTCGAGGTACTCTCGGCTGGTCAGCCCTCGTTCGCGCTCGATGGCCGTGGCGCGGGAGAGCATTCTCATCTGGCGGTCCCGCTCTCCCTCGCTGATGACCCCCCGTTCCGCCGCCACTTCCAGCGTCCTTATCGCTCCGGAGGTGTTAGCGCCGGAGCAGCCGTGCACGTCGACGGGCAGCACCGTGGCCCTGATGCCGGCCTTCTTCACCGCGCCGTCCAGGTTCTCCCCGATGATCATCGAGGCGCAGGTGCCCACGACCCCCACCAGGCGGGGGTGAAAGCGGTCATCGACGTTCTTCAATATCCGGATCAGCTTCTCCTCGGCCCCGAAGATGAGGTCGTTCTCCTGCATGCCAGTGGTGATGACCCGGACCCCCGCCTCCTCGAGACGGCGGGAGGCCATGAAGCCGCAGCCGGCCGGGCCGTGCATGAGGATGACGTCGACCTCCAGGTCCCGCAGGGTGTACATGGCGGCGATGATGGGGTTCGGCCGGGGGTGGAGCACATCGCCTACAGGTATCCCTCCTTGATGCAGCACATCAGCACCTGGTGCTTTCCCCGGACGTCCATGAACCCGTCCAGGCGCAGGAACCCGGTGCTGCTGCGGTCCAGGCCGGGCATGTTGATGATGTATTTCCCCTTGACCGACGGATAGCGATCGAGAGCGTCACTGACGTCTTTAAGGTCCAGCTTCTCGCACACCTTGATGTTGACGGGGTCCAGAGCGACCCCGATATCATCCTGCCCGTAGTAGCGTTCGAGGACCTTGACGTTCCATTCGATGGACGCCGCGCTGACCCCGGGGTTCCGCTCCCGGATGACGAACGCTCCCCGCTCCCGGGTCACCTCTCCGCGGCCCGGCACGCCCTTGAACGTCTCTAACGAAGAGACCGCGGTCCTCATGTTCGCCCCTAGCCCCGCGGCGGCCGCCAGGGCG
This sequence comes from uncultured Methanomassiliicoccaceae archaeon, assembly GCA_964477865.1. GTDB lineage: Archaea > Thermoplasmatota > Thermoplasmata > Methanomassiliicoccales > Methanomassiliicoccaceae > UBA6. The sequence continues at coordinate 28,701 of CAYZEV010000024.1, forward strand.
CTGGCGAATGCCGTTGTGTAGCTTGGCGCCAGATAACTTCCCGGAAGGTCCACGGTAAATGTCTCTCCTTTCCAGTGAACGGTGAGCTGGCAGGGTCTCCCCAGTTTCAGCTTATCCGGCAGCTCGATGGCCAGGTCCCCACCCGGGCCGAAGGTGATGACCTCGACCCCGGCCGGAACGTGAGGTGACCACAGGTCAACCTCCTTGAACGGGATGACCGCTACCTTTCTTGCCTTGCGGACCATCTGGACCTTACCGTCGAACGCCTTTCTGGTCCCGGCGGCGATGGGATAGTCGTCGTCCAGGCTCGTTATCACCGCCACGTCGGCCAGGCCGGTCCCGCCCAGGCTGACCTCGAACACCCCGATGTCCGCCATCGGTGGTGACTTTGATAGTGCCAGCACCGAGGGCGGAGCGATACTGATGCGGTCCTTGAGCACGGCGCGCCCTTCTGCGTTCATGGTGCACAGCCCTCTGCTGGTCAGTAGAAGGACTTCCAGGCCCCGGTCGGCCAGGATATGTCCGAGGACGTGGCAGGCCGAGGTCTTCCCCCTCGCTCCGGTGAACTCCACCACGGGGATGTCGAACCGGGCCAGCTCGCCGACCGCCTCGTGGGCGGTGATGCGCCGCTCCAGCTTCGCCTCGCCGATATAGCGGTCCGGGCAGTGGATCGGCACTATGCCTACATCGAATGTTTCCGGGGGAGGGACCTCGGCCACGCGGACGCCCGCCGCGGCCAGGGCGGCCTTGGGCTCAGCGGCCACCGTGTGATAGATGTCGACAGCGGTCACGCTGTCCCCTCTCCCCGCGTATTCTCTTGCTAGGACCTCGCCGCCATGGGTGAGGTCCAGCACCAGGACCCTTAGGCTCATGCCATCTTCATCCTGGACCTGACCCGGTCGGCCAGGATCTGTGCGATGCGGTCGTCATCGCCGATGGGCTCGCAGTAACGAAGCACGACGTCCTTGCCGTCCACCTTCATCATGCTCTCCTTCTCCCCGGTCTGCAGGCCAATCTCGCCGGGGATGTCCACGGTGAGGTGGATGCCCGAGGCCAAGAAGCACGGCTGCACATAGATGAGGCCGACGCCCTGGTCCACCAAGGTCCTGATCCCGGTCTTGATGTCCGGCTCGTTGAGCTGCATGAAGGCCGCGGTCACCGGACCGAACTCCTTCATCTTGGCCATCTTCGCGGCGGTGCGAACGACCAGGTCCTTGTTGAACTCAAGCTTGCTTCCATGCCCTACTACAAGTACTCCGCTCTTCATTTTAGAAATCCCCTTGTCAATTGACCTTATGATCGGTCAACCGTAAAGGAGTATTTTGGATTAAATAGCTTTCCAGTAGGTCTCTCCATATTTCAGATATTTTCAACGTGACCTTCAGCCGTGGAAATGGAATGCTGGAACCATTGTGTAACGATACATCGACCTTAGGCGTTTTTCAAAAAAATGAAAATTCTGAGCTTCCAGATAGTAACACGATTGTTAATGAAAGTAATACTTTATATAAAGCGAGGAACTTTTCCCACCATTCTGCCAAAGAATGGGCCCTCCCGTTGAGAGATCGAGATATCTGGCGTCAATGGGTCGAAGGATTTATGTGAAGTTGGATGATACATCCAATTAAATAGCTAGATTGGATATTGTGGAAATAAACTGAAGAATGGGTAAAGGGGGCCGGCATTGCGGGGAACGGAAGGATTCATCGATGTTCGTGGACTCAGGGAGCCTTGATATGATCCACCTCCTGCTCGATCTCAATGGGAAGAAGGTAGCGGTCTTCGGGGGCGGAGAGGTCGGCCTGAGAAAGGCCAAGTACCTGGCCTCGGAAGCGGAGGTGGTGGTCGTGAGCAGGGAGTTCGTTCCCGGTTTCGAAGGGGCGGGCATCCGGCGGGTGACCGCCGACATCGACGCCGTCATGGTAGGATGGATCGATTGGGCCCATCTGGTCGTGGCCGCCACCAACGTGCCGGAGATCAACGACCGGATCGCCGCCGCTGCTCTGGAAGGGGGGAAACCCTGTAACCGGGCCGACGGCATTTCCACGTTCATGATACCGTCGGTGGTGGAGAGGGAGAACTACACCGTCGCCATATCCACCGAAGGAAGGAGTCCCGGCATGTCCAAGTTCCTTCGCATCAAGCTCGATGGCCTGCTGGGGCCGCAGTACGATAGGATGGTCCGCCTCCAGGAGGAACTGCGCTCGGCGGCCCGGTCGGCGATCCCGGACCAACGGGAGCGGGAAAGATTCCTGTGGGAGATCCTGGAGGATAAGACGATCTGGGACCTGCTGGATTCCGATCCCGGGGCGGCCAGGGAGCTGGCGATGAAGAGGTTGGTGCCACGAAATGGATAGGCTCCTCAGCGCGCATGTGACCCACAAGCAGGTGAGAATGAGCCAGATCGAGAAGCTCGGAGAGCTCGATCCGCTCGTGCTGATGGAAAAGGTGTCCTCCATCAAGGGGGTGCGGGAATGCGCCGTCCTCCGGACCTGCAACCGGGTGGAGGTTTACACGGTCACCGATGACCTGGAGGCCAGCCGGAAAGGCCTGGAGGACCTGATCAACGGGCAGGTGCCGTTCGACATCCAGGAGAACTTGGTCATCTATCACTCCGGTCAGGAATCGGTCCGCCACCTGCTCCGGGTCGCCTGCGGTCTGGAATCGATGATCCTGGGCGAGGACCAGGTCCAGTCCCAGGTGAAGGTCGCCTTCGAGCTGGCGGAAAAGGAGGGGTTCATCGGACCCATGCTCTCGGTGGTCTTCCGCAAGGCGATCACGGTGGGTAAGAAGGTCCGCACCGAGACCCGGGTCAACAAGGGCTGCGTTTCCGTGGGGTCGGCCGCCGTCGAGCTGGCCGAGTCCAAGATCGGTACGATAAAGGAAAAGAACGTCCTGGTGGTCGGGGCGGGAGAGATGGCCACGCTGATCGCCAAGCACCTGGCCGGCAAGGGGCCCCGGGCAGTGTTCGTCTCCAATCGGACCTATTCCAGGGCCGTGGAGCTGGCCTTCGCCCTCGATGGCAAGGCCGTACGGTTCGACAGCCTCAACGATTTCCTGGCCCAGGCCGATGTGGTCCTCTGCGCGACCTCGGCGACGCACATGGTCCTGACCAAACCGCATTTCGAGAAGGCGATGGGAGGCCGGGACGGCAAGCGGGTGGTGGTGATCGATGTCAGCTTCCCCCGCAATGTCGAACCCCAGGTGGCCGAGGTGCCGGGGGTGGAGGTCTATGACATCGACGGCCTGAGGGGGCTGGCCGAGGAGAACATCCTGCGGCGGCAGGCCGAGATCAAGAGCGCCGAGAAGATCATCGCTGACGAGTTGACCTCCTTCGAGGGCCGCATGAAGGAGATGAGGGCGGACGATCTCCTTGGTCGCCTGTATCTCAAGATCAACGACCTCAAGGAGCGGGAGGTACGCAAGGCGGCCAATCGTCTGGCATCCGGCGCGGAGCCGGCGGAAGCGGTCCTGGCCGACTTTGCCGACGCCATTACCAGTAAGTTCCTGGCCGATCCCACCGAGACGCTCAAGGAAGCGTCCCGGCAGGGCGACCTGGAGATGTTCGAGATAGTGGAAGAACTGTTCAAGATAGGAGGTGGACCCCTTGTTCCCAGAAAGCAGACCTCGAAGATTGCGGATGAAGCCGGCCATTAGGGCACTGGTCCGGGAGACCGATCTATCTCCCCGGGACCTGATCTGCCCGATGTTCGTCAACGAGAACATCCGTGAACCGAAAGCGATAGGTTCGATGCCCGGCGTCAACGCCCTTCCGCTGGAAGGGGTAGCGGAGGAAGCCCGTTCCGCAGGGGCCCTGGGCATCCCGGCCGTGCTGCTGTTCGGCGTCCCAAAGCTCAAGGACGAGCAGGGGAGCGAGGCCTGGTCCGAGACAGGGATCGTGCAGAAGGCTATCCGGAGCGTCAAGGCGGAAACGGAGCTGACGGTCATCGCCGACCTCTGCCTGTGCGAGTACACCTCGCACGGTCACTGCGGCGTCCTGCGGGGCGATGTGGTGGACAACGACCCGACCCTGGAGCTATATGGGCGGATAGCCGTCAGCCAGGCCGAGGCCGGTGCGGACATCATCGCCCCGTCGGGCATGATGGACGGGCAGGTGCGGGCGATAAGGAAGGACCTCGACGGCGCCGGGTTCACGGACCTCCCCATCATGTCCTACGCGGCCAAGTACGCCTCGGCGTTCTACGGACCGTTCCGGGACGCCGCCGAGAGCACCCCCCGGTTCGGGGACCGGCGGACCCATCAGATGGACCCCGGGAACGCCCGAGAGGCCATAAGGGAGATGCGCCTGGACGTGGAGGAAGGAGCGGACATACTCATGGTCAAGCCAGCGCTGCCGTACCTGGACATCATTAGGGAAGCGAGATCGACCTTCGAACTGCCCATCGCCGCCTACAATGTCAGCGGCGAGTACGCCATGGTTAAGGCCGCCGCGGCCAACGGGTGGCTGGACCACGACCGGGCCATGATGGAATCCCTTACATCGATCAAGAGAGCTGGCGCCGATATGATCATCACCTACTTTGCCAAAGAAGCGGCCGCGCTCATGGGGGCGAGATGATGGAACGTTCGAAGGAACTCTATGAACAGGCCAAGGGCCTCATGCCCGGCGGGGTCTCCTCGCCGGTCCGGGCGTTCAAGCCCTATCCGCGCTACATCGAACGGGCCAAGGGCTCGAGGATCATCGACGTCGATGGCCTCGAGTACATCGATTACTGCATGGCCTTCGGCCCGCTCATCCTCGGGCACGCTCACCCCCGGGTGGTCCACGCCATCAAGGACCAGGCGGAAAAGGGGACGCTGTACGGAGCGCCGGTGGAGGCCGAGGCGAGGTTCGCCCGCATGATCAAGGAAAACTACCCCTC
>CAYZEV010000025.1:0-33249 GCA_964477865.1 uncultured Methanomassiliicoccaceae archaeon
ACTTGCTCTCGGCGAACAGCAGGGAGAAGTACCCGGTCTTGTGATTGGTGCTTCTCAACTTGACGCACCGGATGCGCCTCTGTATGTCGGTCTCGCCGATCTCCTGGAGCTTCAGCGAGATGACGCCGTCGGCCAAGTAGCCCTCGTCGAAGCGGTTCTCGAACATGTGGTCCGGGGTGGTCTCGGAGATCAGGAAGGAGGTGACGTTGAGGTTCCTGAGCCACTCGAACAGGTAGAAAAGCTCGGTACGACGGTTATCTTCCATCTGGGCGGCCATCTCCAGCACGTCCAGGGAGTCCACGACCAGGATGTCGTAGTCGAAGTTCTGCTTGAGGTTGTCGGCGTACATCTTGAACACCTGCATCCAGGTGCCCTTGGCGCTCAGCTGGGTCAGCGACTTGCGGATCAGGCCGAGGTCCAGTATCTGTATGAAGTCCTGGGCCCTCTTGTCGTCAAAGCCCAGGGAGGTCATCTGCTGGAGGAGGTTCTCTCTCGACTGCTCGAGGGTCATGTACACCGACTTGATGCCCTTCTCGAGCGCATTGTAATACAGAATGCTGTAGGCGACCGAGGATTTCATGGTTCCAGGAGTGCCGCTCAGCAGAACCACCTGGTTCTTGGGTATGCCACCCTGGAGGTTCTCATCAAAGTTCTGGATATAGGTCCTCAATCGCTCGATCGGCAAGATATTTTCCTCCTTCTGGCGAATTATCATCAGTGTATATAATCCTATTTTGGCGGCTCACTCATCTGGGGATTGAGAAGTGGTCCGCATCATTGGAACGCTCAGGATGAACGAGCCGCCGGCATGCATCAGGGTGTAGTAGCGGGGATCGATGTTCGCCCCCCTCATCTTGATGCAGCGAAGCCACCGCTGGATATGGGAGTCGCCGACCTCCTTGAGGACTAGCTCGATGGCCCCGTCGGCCACGTACAGCTCCATATGTCCATCCCTTTCCAACCGGGCCATGGGCGTCTCCGATATGACGAAGGTGGTCAGGCCCAGCGAGCGGAACCAGTCGAACAGTTCCTGGACCTCGATCCGGGTGTACTCGTGCTGGCTCATGGCCATGAACGATTCCAGGGAGTCGAGCGCCAGCAGGGTGAAGGGGTTCTCCTCCATGACGTTCTCGACATAGCGCATGATGATGCTGCGCCAGTCGCCGTGCTGTCCCTCCATGCTGCGGCGCAGGTCCACCAGGTCCACCACCATAAGGTGGTCCAGGGAATCGTCCCGGGGCATGCCCAGCCGGGTCATCTGCCGGATGAGCGAGTCGCGGTCCTGCTCCAGGGAAAGGAACATCCCCTTGGTCGATTCCTTGCTGGCGGCGTTGTGAAGGACATGGTAGGTGAGCGATGTCTTCATGCTCCCGGCCGGGCCGTTCATGAGCACCACGCTGCCCATGGGTACGCCCCCGGACAGGACCTGGTCCAATCGATCGATGTGGGTGAGCAATCTCCGATCTTCCCAACAGACGGGCAGCCCCGCTCCGATCTGGCTACGCATTTGGGCGGTGACGTCGGCGAGGACCTGCTGCACATCGACCGTTGAGGAGCTGGAATCGTCGTCCTCGCCGGCCCGCAGCTCGGCGTAGGCGACCTTGAGCTCCGCTTCCAGCTGCGCGATGCGGCTGAGCTGGTCGGCCATCTCCCGCTCGATGCTCTGACGTATGCGTTTCCGCTCTTCGTCCAGCATCGGGCGGAGCTCATCGCCGGCCTGCAGGAGGCGGTCCACCTGCTCGACCCTTTCCTCGCCCACCTCAATGCCGCTTTGATAGTCCTCCGCGGCCTGCAGGGCGTTCTGTATGGCTATGGCCATGGCGTCGAGTTCGTCCTCCCGCTTCCGGATCCGCTTGTTCGCCTCGGCGATCGCCAGGCGCTCCTTCTCCAGCTCCTGGGCGGCGAGCTCCAGCTCATGGGACTCCGCCTCTACCGCGTCCATCTCCTCGCGCAGCTCCTTCTCCCGGTCCTGGAGCTCCCGCTCCCGCCCGTTATAGCTATCGGAGATCGGTTTTACCGCGGTCTGGTTGCGAGGAAGCTCTTTGGGCTTGATGTCCCTGACGTCGCGGATGCCGGGGGCGTTGATCTTCCCTAGGGCGGACTGGGAGGCGGCAGCGGCCTTGGCCACGCCCGTCAAGGGCTCGCCGCAGCGCCAGCACTGGCTATCATTGTGGCCGATACCGGCGCCGCACCTTGAGCACTCCAGGATCCGGGCCATGATCGATCAGCTCACTCGCTGATGGCCTTGGTCACCTGGAACTTTCCGCCGGTATAGAGGAGGGAGTAGTAGGACGGGTCGTGGTTGGTCTCCCTCATCTTCACGCAGCGTATCCGGCGCTGCGTCTCCACCTCGCGCACCAGCTGCATCTTCAGGGTGACGATGCCGTCGGCCAGATAGCCCTCGTCGTAGGATCCGTCGAACAGACGGTCCGGGGAGACCTCCGATATCATGATGACGGTGGAGTTCAGGTCCCTCAGCCACTCGAACAGGTAGAACAAATCGGTGCGCCGGTTGGACATCTCGGAGATTGTCTCCAGCACGCCCAAAGAGTCGATGGCGATGACGCTGAAATTGAGATCGTTCTTGAGCGAGGTGATGTAGCCCTTGAACACCTGCATCCAGGAGTCGCCGCCGGAGACATGCTTGAGGTTCTTCCTGATCAGCCCCAGGTCCAGGACGTGCAGGGTCTGCTTGACGTCCTCGGTGCGCATGCCCATCTTCTCCATCTGCCGGAGCAGCGAGTTGCGGGACTGTTCCAGGGTGACGTATACGCAGGTCGTCCCGTTCAGCTTGGCCTGGTTGTACAGGGCGTAGTAGGCCAACGAGGACTTCATGGTGCCGGGAGTGCCGGCCATGAGAACGATATGTCCCTGGGGGATGCCCCCCTCCAGTATCCTGTCGAAACCTTCGATGTAGGTCTTAATCCGGCCGGTCGAGTCCACAGTGAGTTCCCCCATTATCGGGCAGTTTATTCTTGCAAAATAATAAAAGGGAGCCTACTAAAACCTTCTCGGCTAGGTCCGCCAATTGATAATATGTCCAGCACTAGGCGTCCCCGCGGATGACGACCTTGCGGACATACTGCCTGGCGTTCTCGGCCATGCCCAGGATGGCGGCCTTGGAATAGGGCTTGACCGCTGAGAGGTTCGGGTCCAGGGTGCGCTCCGGCCGGAACTGCTGCAGGGCGAACTTCTTCGTCCCGCCGATATAGGCGGCCATGGCCTCGACGTCCTGGGCGGACAGTAGGATCGGCACCACGGTGGTGCGGAACTCGTGCTCGACGCCCGACGTTTCCAGTAGCTCGATGGACCGCTTGATCCTGCCCAGGTCGACGCTGACCCCCGCCAGGTCGTCATACTTCTCGTTCAGGGGCGCCTTGAGGTCCATGGCCACGTAGTCGACCAGCCCGGCCTCGATGAGGTCCCGGAGCATGTCGGGATCCGTTCCGTTGGTGTCCAGCTTGACCTTCATGCCCAGCCCTTTGATCTTCCTGAGCAGGTCGGGAAGGTCCTTGTGGACGGTCGGCTCGCCGCCGGTGACCACCACGCCGTCGAGGAACTCGGCGTTGGAGCGCACGAACTCTTCGACCTCGGAGAAGGAGACCTCGTCGAAGGACCCGGGATCGAGCACGACGTCCTTATTGTGGCAGAACGGACAGCGGAAGTTGCATCCTGGCAGGTACAGGGACGCGACCACGTGCCCGTCCCAGTCCAGCAGCGAGGTCTTGATGAATCCTATGATCTTCATGGGCTTTTCACCCGACGCCATGGCCCATCTTAATCCTTATCATCGGTGCCCCGAAATTCATGGGCCTGGAGGGTTGGAGCCCCGCGCCGGACCGAGGTCGGACGAAGAGGACTATGAGCGGAAGACCGTTCCCTGCCCACTCTGCGGATCGCTCCCGGAGAAAAGGTCCAGGTTCGACGAGCTCGAGATGAAATGTGCCAAATGAGAAGTGGTCGAAGCGGCGTAGAAAGGTAATACGATCGTCTTGCCAATACCCAATGTTTATAAATTATTTCTCCTTATCGAGAAACATTGGGTATCATGTTAAACGTCTTATGCGTCGATGATGAGGAGCACTTCCTAGAGTTAGCCAAGGAGTTTCTGGAGACGTCGGGCGACATCCGCGTCGACACGGCCAATTCCGTGGCGAAAGCCGAGAGAGCGATGTCTCGAGTCCAGTATGATGCCATCATCTCCGACTACCAGATGCCCTTGACCAATGGTCTGGAGTTCCTGAAGCGGGTCCGAGAGAGAGATCGGGACATCCCGTTCATCCTTCTCACCGGCCGAGGCCGAGAGAATATCGTGGTCGAGGCTTGTAACTCTGGAGTCAGCTTCTATGTGCAGAAGGGGAGCGACCTCGATGCCCAGTTCGTCGAGGTGGAGCACAAGATAAAGCAGGCGGTGGCCAAACGTGCGGCCGAGCTGGATCTGTTCATTAAGGTGCAGCAATCCCGAATGGCCATGGACATGGCAAGGATCGCCAGCTGGGAGTACGATGCGGAGACCCACCTGTTCAAGTTCGACGACATTTTTTATGAGCTGTATGGGACCGACGTCACCCATGAGGGTGGATACGTTCAATCGCCCGAGGCCTACATTCTTAGGTTCATCCACCCCGAGGACCGCGACCGTGTGGCCGAATGGATGGGCAAAGGAAGTCAGGTCATCGGTCCCAAAGGCTTCGGCCAGACAGAGCATCGTATAGTCAGGACCGACGGAGAGGTCCGCCACGTCAAGGTCAGCGCGGGGATGATCCATAGGGCCGACGGACGGCTGTTGAAGGTATACGGGGTCAATATGGACATCACCGAGTCAAAGAAAGATAAGGAATGAGAGCCACGTCAGCCCGCCTTACGACCTCACCCTGAGCGCAGCCGCGCCCTCTGTGGCCGTTGTCCTGGTCGAGTAATGATTTCTCATACGGGCGCTGACCGCCGTGGCCATGAACCGTTCGAGTGATCGTGGCTCGACCGCCTATCGCAGGCTTGTATAGGGTGGTGACGATCGCGCGACGGAAATGGCGACGACTTCCCAGTCGATAGGGCAGCGGCCTCCAGATCAGATATTTCGAGCATGCGGCCAGTGGGCTCAACGAACACCGCATCCCGGGACCGTAACGGGCAAGGTGTGCCCAAACCCCTCCTCACGGCGTAGCCAGTACGTCAGGTCGGGAGAAAGGTATTTTGACCGGTACGAACTTTGAGTTGTGGACCGCAGGATGACCTCACCGCCCGCAGCAGGAACGCCGGAACGACCTGGCGACGAAGCCAAACAGCCGAAGATCATCGCCTTCTGCTGCAACTGGTGTTCCTATGCCGGAGCAGACCTGGCCGGGGTCATGAGAAGGCAGTATGACCCAGCGGTCCGGATCGTCCGGGTCATGTGCTCCAGCCGCATCGATCCCGGCCTCATCCTTGAATGCTTCGAGAAAGGTGCGGACGGCGTCCTGGTGTTGGGTTGCCACCCCGGCGACTGCCACTACATATCCGGCAACGTCAAGGAGGAGCTGCGGGTCCAGGACGCCTGGCGACTGCTGGACATGCTGGGCATCGGACGCGATAGGCTCATGTTGAAGTGGATCTCCGCCTCCGAGGGCGAGGCGTTCGCTTCCACCATCGACAGCTTCGCCGCCACGGTACGCCGGCGGGGGCCGCTGGGGAGGGCCGACCGTGGACCTTGAGGCTCTGGTGCGCAGGCACGGCGCGGACGCCTGCATCGGCTGCGGGCGGTGCACCTATACCTGCGTGGCCGCTCAACGGGGCGAGGGCTTCTCCCCCCGGAGGGTGGTCGAGGACGCCCTGAACGGTAAATGGGTGCCGGAGGCCAGCCTGTGGGCCTGCACCTCCTGTGGTGGTTGCTCCCAGTTCTGCAACGCGGAGGTGGACTTCCCCGGCCTGGTGCGGGAGCTGCGCGCCGCCGGTAGAAAGGACAACGTTCCTCTTCCCGCTCATCACGGCGTCCTGGGACGGGTCGCCAAGCTCAGCTCCTCGAATGCCCCGCGGACGGCCGGGTGGGTGACGCCGGACCTGCATCTGGACGAGAATTCGGACACCTTGCTGTTCGTCGGTTGCACCCCCTACTTCGATGTGGTGTTCAATTACTTCCGCCAGGACCTGCTGGAGATCCCCCGCTCCGCGGTCCGCCTGCTGAACGCCATGGGCATCCGGCCGCGGCTGCTCGCCTCGGAGCGCTGCTGCGGCCACGACGCCCACTGGTCCGGGGACGAGGCGCTGTTCGAGAAGCTGGCCCGGGCGAACGTCGAGGCCATCAAGGCGTCGGGGATCAAAGAGATCATCGCCTTCTGCCCCGAATGCCTGGTCACCTGGCGGGACCTCTATCCCCGGCTGGTGGGCGACCTCGGGGTCCGGGTGCGCAGCGTGATGGAGGTGCTGCAGGAGGGCCAGGACTCCGGCCGCCTGAAGCTGCGGCAGGGCGATGAGGGGTTCACCTACCAGGACCCCTGTAGGCTGAGCAAAGGGACAGCCGTCATCGAAGAGCCCCGCCGGATCCTGAGAGGGATCGGCCGCCTCGAGGACATGCCCCGGTCCGGGGCCATGAGCGCGTGCTGCGGCACCGCCGGGTGGGTGAACTGCGACCACACCGCCAAGAAGGTCCAGATAGAGCGCCTGAACGAGGCGGAGGGTACGAAGGCGGACACCTTGATAACCGCCTGCCCCAAGTGTCTCATCCATCTGTCCTGCGCCGACCGCCATCACGGTTCGGAGATGCCCCGGAGGATCAGGATCGATGACATCCACGTGGTCGCGGCCCGGGCCCTGGAACCTTGATAAACCGGACGCTCCCAAGTAGCAGCGATGGCGCTCAAACTATGGACGGTCAGCTATGATGGGCGGACGGTCGATGAGATCGTAAGCACGTTGCGGGACAACGGCATCGAGAAGGTGATCCACATCGGCACGGTGGCCAGCGACCTGGAAGGGAGCGGGCTCGAGGAAGAGCTGAAAAAGGGCCTGGAGGAGGAGGGCATCGAGTTCGAGCACGTCGACGGGGTCGGTCAGCCTCCCCAGTTCAGGGGCATCGCCGCCGACCAGGGCAAGGAGGAGCTGACCGCGGCGTTCGAGGCCTACCTGAGCCGCCGGTCCTATGCCCTGGACAAGCTCCGCAGGAAGATCGAGGAGCGGCCGACGGCCCTGCTGTGCTACCTGCAGGGCGAGGGGGCCTGCGAGGGCGCGGTGCTGGTCCAGCTGCTCCAGAGACAGGGGAGCGTCATCCAGAATCTGTGATTATTTCTTTTCTTTCTTCGCCGCGGCCTCCGCCTTGGCCTTCATGTGTCCGGCGGGGCCGCCCCTTTCCTCCATGGCCTGCCGCGCGCACTCGTCCCGCTCGCAGATGAACATGGCGAACTGAAAGTTCTTGGCCGGCCGTCCGCAGACCTCACATTTCTCCTTCTCGATGTCCATGGACCCGGGGACCGCTCTGCCGGATTATAAGGACTGCGCGCCATCGTTCGCCACTGGAGGGATAAAAGAAAACAGTATATGGCGGTGAGCGATTGCTAAAGGCGTGAGAAGGACCGCGGCCGACCCGGCGATGGTGCGATGGCTCGAGCAGAAGATGCCGGCAGCGCTCCGGTGCCAGCAGTGCGGGGAGTGCGCTTCGGTGTGCCCGAGCCAGCGCCACGGCGGCATCCGCCCGGCCGAGCTCATGGCCCGCGCCGGCCTCGGGGCCATGGATCCGGCGGAAGATCGGAGGCTGTGGCAGTGCGCGCGGTGCATGGCCTGCTCGGAACGCTGCCCCTCCGACGCCGACCCGGGGGAGATGATCGCCCTGCTGCGGGAACTGGCCGTGCAGAGGGGGAACCGTCCCCAGTACTTCATCGAGGAGGCCAAGCGGTTCCTGCAGACCGGCATCTGCTTCCCCCGCACCGGCATGACCCGGAAGATGCGCAAGGAGCTGGGGCTGGCGGACGGGGAGATCACCGCCTCCGCCTTGAAGGACGTGGCCGAGATAAGCGAACGCACCGGCCTGGGGAGGCTGAAGCTTGAGTAGGCCGCTGTACCTGTTCTCGGGCTGCCTAATACCGACCAGGCTGCCGTTCCTGGAGGCCTCGTCCCGCTTTGTCCTCGACCGTCTGGGGGTAGAATACGGCGACCTGCCCGACGCCACCTGCTGCGTGGAGCCCATCGGACTGCGGACGATGGCCCAGGACACCTGGCTGGCCACGACCGTCCGGATGCTGGCCATCGCCCAGGAAGGGGACCGGGACGTGCTAACGCTGTGCAACGGCTGCTACATGTCGCTGAAGGAGGCCGCCCATGCCCTGGAGGACGCCCGCGTCCGCGGGGAGGTCAATAAGGTCCTGGCCGCCATCGGAAAGAGGTACGACGGCGGGGTGGCCGTGCACCACCTGCCGGGCCTGCTGCTCGATCACGAGGAGGTGGTCAAAAGGTCGATCGTCCGGCCTTTGTCCGAGCTAACGCTGGCGGCCCACCCCGGCTGCCATATGGTGCGACCCAGTCGGGTCCTGAAGGCGGACGCCTCGTTCCGTCCCGAGGTGCTGGGAAGGATAGCCTCGTGGACCGGGGCGAGGGTGGCGGCGAGCGAGGACTGGCCCCGCTGCTGCGGCGGCGGCCTCGCCGGCATCGACGAGAACCTATCCTCCAAGATGCTGGCCGACTCGACCGCGGGCTTCCGGCCCTCCGGGGCCGCGGCGATCCTGACCCCCTGCCCGTTCTGCTTCGTGCAGTTCGACCTCAAGCAGAAGGACGGGCTGCCAGTGCTATACCTGGCGGAGCTGGTGGCGCTGGCGATGGGCGCAGCGCCGGAGAAGATCGGGATGCAATACCATCGCAACAAGCTCACTTTGTGATCGCGACGACCTCTAGGGACAGGTCGGCCGAACGGACCGAATGAGTCAGCCAGCCCAGTGATATCACGTCCACCGCTTCGGCGTACGATGGCGCGTTCTCGGGGGTGATGCCACCCGAGGCCTCGATGAGTATGCGGGGATCGATCGCCCGGATGGCCCGGGCGCAGGCGCCGGCATCCTCAGGGGACATGTTGTCCAGCATGATGATGTCCGCTCCGACCTCAGCGGCCTCCTTCGCGCCGGCCAGCGATTCGACCTCCACTTCGATCTTCTTGGTGAAGGACGCCTGCTTGGCCAGCCGGATGGCCTCGGTGATGCTGCCGACCACCGTGAGGTGGTTGTCCTTGATCAGGATGGCATCGTCCAGTCGGTAGCGGTGGGGATCTCCCCCGCCGAGGACGACCGCCTTCTTCTCGTAGAAACGGAAGCCCGGAGTGGTCTTGCGGGTGGCGGCGACCCGGACCTGATTGTTCCGCCGGCGGCAGGCGACGAGAACGTCATTAGTGGTGGTGGCGATGCCGGACATGCGCATCAGGAAATTGAGGGCGAGCCGTTCGCCGGCCAGAATGCCTTTCATACTCCCTTTGATACGCAGGACATCGGTGCCTTGGACGACCCGCTGGCCGTCCTTGGCCAGAGGATGGACGGTCAGGCCCAGAAGGAGAAAGACCTCGCGAGCCTCCTCCATTCCGGCCAGCACGCAGTCCTGCTTGGCGATGATGTTCGCGCTGCCCATCTGGGTCCCGATAAGGGCATCGGATGTTATGTCCCCGTACCCCAGATCCTCCTTCAGGTATTGCGTGATCCGGCTCATGCAAGTCACCAATAACGATAGGCCGGGGGCCTACCGCTCAGAGCTCGACCTCTTCCTCGGCCTTGGGCAGCAGGACCTTGATCCCTTCCTGCCGGATGGCCGCGGCCATGGGCTCCCGGTCGTCGGAGTGCATGATGATGACCCTCTGCGGCTTGCAGGCCTTGATGAACGCCAGCAGCTCTCCCTGGTCGGCATGGGCGCTGAGGTCGTACTTCTTGACCTCGCACTTGATCTTGACCGCGTGGGGCAGCTCCTCCTTGCTCGGCTGGACGTTGATGAAGCCTTCCCCCATCAACCGCTTGCCGTTGGAGCCGTCGACCTGGTAACCGCTGAGCAGCACGGCGCTCTTGGGGTCGTTCTTGACGTCGTCCAGGTAGCTGAGGACCGGACCACCGTCGAGCATGCCGCCGGTGGTGACGATCACCTGCGCCTCGCGCCGGGCCCTCTGACGGTCGGCGGGCGTGCGGACCTCGTTGAACCGCCGCTTGGCGGCCTTGAGGGCCTTCTCGTTGCGTACGTACTCCGGACGGTCCATGTACATCCGGGTGATGGCCTTGCCCATCCCGTCGACCCACATGTTGTACTTGAGGTCCTTGAGGATGAGCATGATCTCCTGGGTACGGCCAACCGCGAAGCACGGCAGGATCGCCTTCCCGCCCCGTTCGACGACGGTCTTGACCTTTTCGATGAGCTCGTACTCGGTCTTCATCCGGTCCGGATGCAGACGGCCGGAGTAGGTCCCCTCGATGATCAGGTTATCGCACTGGACGGGATGAGCGCCCCACACCAGGCGCATGTTATAGGTATGCATGTCGCCGGTGAAGACGGTGGTTTCCTCGCCCTTGAGCTCGAACATGGCCGCTCCGGGCAGATGGCCGGCCGGATGCAGTCCGATCTCGAAACCGCCCACGTCCATGATCTCCCCATAGGTCAGGGGGGTGAAGTTGCGCATCAGCGCCCGGATGTCCCCCTCGTCGTACATCTTGGGGTATCCCTCGGCCTCGGCGACCTTCATGGAATCGCGCACCAGCAGTTCGGCCACGTCGATGGTGGTCGGAGTGGCGACGACCTCGGTGTCGTACTTGCCGCACAACCACGGCATCATGCCACAGTGGTCCAGGTGGCTGTGGGTCAGAAAGGCCATGTCTACTTGGGGTGCGGGCAGCGGGTAGGTCGGGGGTTTGGACGCGGTCATACCATACTCGAAAAGAAGGGTGGCGCCCTTGTTCTGGAGGAGCATTCCCATCCTCCCGACACAGTCAGCACCGCCCAGGAACTTTATCTTCATTTTCTATACCTCCTATGAATCTCCAATGATCTGTAATATTACTTTTCTGTCTCTTCCGTGATTGTCCAGTTCCATCAGGACGACCTGTTGCCAGGTGCCCAGGTCCGGGACCCCTTCGTGAAATGGAACGGTCAGTGATGTTCCCAGGAACGCCGAACGGACATGAGAATGTCCATTGCCGTCGCCCCAGCGCCGGTGATGGTCGTAGTCCATCTCCTTGGGGAACAGGCGCTGCAGAGCTTCCTTCATGTCCTTCTGGAGGCCGTCCTCGTTCTCTATTGTGAACAAGGCGGCGGTGGAATGGCTGACGAATACGCATACCAGGCCATCCACCATTTTAGATGCCCGCACCGCATCGTTCAGCTCTTTGGTGAGGTCGACGATGTCGCCCTCCGCTTCGGTCCTTATGCTAAGGACCTTCCGAAAGCTTCCCATATCTCACTCTTTGACCAGGGCTACTCATAGTAGAGTATATGAAGTTGATGTTTGACGGCCCCGAACCCAGCCAGTATCGCAATTAATTCCGATTGTACGTCGATTCTTCAGTTATTTACGATGGGTAATGGAAGGTTTCATATCCACGTATTTTTTCCGTCCTTTATCGTGTCCGAGAATATCAACTTGAGAAGCTTCCAACGGGGAGCGGGCCCTAACGAAGAAAAGGTCTGGCTGGCCTCGAGCTTCCGGGTCATGCTCATCAAGATGGGCATCGAGAAGGCCGGGAGCATCAACCATCTGGGGAGGGAGCTGGGCTACCGCTCCCGTGTCCACCCCGGATGGAGCGTACGCCAGATCCTGGTAGGCAAGCAGCCCTTCCCCTTCGAGCGCCTTAAAGCGTTCTCCGATTACCTCGAGTATCCATTGGATGACATCATGCGGCACCGCACCCAACCGGGGGCGGTGACCATCGACAGCACCCGGAGGGCGTTGGAAAGCTGTGGGATGGTCTATTTCATCCCCCGCTGAGACCTCACCCGCTGAGCCAGGATTCCATTTTTTGATATCTGGCCAGAGCAAATAATTTATAGTCTCGACGTGATGACCACAGATGTCGGACAATCGTCCGACTTCAGGGATGGGAGTGCTTCTACGGAAAGGGTCCAAGATCAGGGACGAGACCACCAGCTCACTGGTCCACAGCGGCGTGTATAGCCTCGCCGACACCTATGACGACGAGGAGGCCAAGAAGTTCGAAGGCCCCGTCGCCTATAGCTTCTGGAGCGCGGTCAAGTACACCTTCACCCTCTCGCTCCTGCTGTGGTGGCTGCCCATCTTCGGGCAGATGATCGCCGGCTACGTGGGCGGTCGCCGGGCGGGGGCACCCTGGAAGGGCATGCTCGCCGCGCTGGTCCCGGTCGTGTTCATCTTCATAGTGAGCGGGCTGGTCCGCCTGGGGGTCCTCCCCACGGTGATCTTCGGCGTCGACCTCGCTCCCGAGGCCATCGCCGGGGTCATCACCGCCAACGTGCCGGTCATCCAGCCCTACGTCGAGTTCGTCAACATGTACCTGACCAACTTCTTCACTTCGCTGCATTCGACCGCCAACCTCGGCCTGGACAGCTACGTAACGACGGTCGCCTTCGCCTATATCGGCGGAGTGCTCTCCCAGCAGACCCGCCGGGAGTTCGAGCTCCTGTCCCGCATGAGCAAGGGCAACACCACCAATGTGGTGCTGGAGGGCAACACCTTCACCACCGACCGCCCCGAGCCGTCCGGCCGCAGGAGGAGCCGCGGGTTCGAGGACCTGGAAGTGGTGGGCGCGGCCCAGGACACCGAGGAGGAGGCGCCCCAGACGTTCCGATCGGCCAAGCGGGCCCTGTACGACGAGAACAAGGCCGGGGCCATCACCCCCCATGACCGCAAGGCGCTGCGGGACCGGGCCCAGTCCATGGCCCACGAGCAGAGAGGGGTGGAGCGGAAGGTCCAACGGCGGGCGGAAGAGGAGGACGAGGGCGTCAGGAACCGCAAGCCAGCCGGGGAGAAGAAGGACTGGGAGTTCATCTGAGCTACCCATCGCTCCCCGTCGTCCTGGCCTGAGAACCCTTTTATACGAGCAGAATTTTCGGAAACTAGGCGAAGAACAATGTTCTGTCCAAAGTGCGGAGGGCTGCTGCGTGCCAAGGAAGGCAGCAAGACCGAGTTCATCTGTCCGTCCCCGAAATGCGGGTTCGAGCAGAAAGCAGCCGAGATGAGCAAGGGTGGCCATACCAAGGCCATGATGGGAAGGACCAAGAAAGAGGTCGAGGACTGCCCGGTGGTCGATGCGATTGAGGGCGCCATGCCTAAGACCAACGTCACCTGTCCCAAGTGCGAGAACAATGAGGCCTATTGGTTCCTTCGTCAGACTCGCAAGTCGGATGAGCCGGAAACGACCTTCCTCTGTTGCTGCAAGTGCGGCCATCGCTGGCGGAAGTACTGAGCTAGCATACAGTCAAAGGAATGTTTATCATAGGCAACATGTTTACCTTTAGAACTATTAGGAATTGATTCGGGGGAAATTGATGTTTCATGCCAAAATAAAATCCGAGACCCTCAAGGGAGTCGTTGACGTGGTCTCGACCCTCGTGGACGAGGCCAAGTTCAGTATCAGCGCCGACGGCTTGGAGCTGAAGGCCGTCGACCCCGCCCACGTGGCCATGGTCGACATGAAGGTCGAGAAGTCGGCTTTCGAGGAGTTCTCAGCGGACGAGACGGAGCTGGGGATCGACCTGGACAAGATCAAGGAGGTCCTCCGCCTTTCCCGGGCCGGGGACATCATCGAGATGGAGCAGGACGAGGCCAAGAACCGCCTCGTGCTCAATGTGGGCAACATCACCAGGCGAATGAACCTGGTGGACACCGCCGGCATGAGCGACCCCAAGGTCCCCAACCTCAACCTCCCTGCCAAGATCACCGTGACCTCGGACGAGCTCCAGAAGGGCATCCGGGCAGCGGAGTCCGTGTCCGACCATATCGCCCTTAACGCTACACCCGAAGGCTTTGAGATGTTCTCCGAGGGTGATACCGACTCGGTCAGCCTGAAGCTGCCCAAGGACCTCCTGATCTCGCTGGAGTGCTCCGAGAAGGTGAAGAGCCTGTTCCCCCTGGACTACTTCTCCAACATGGTCCGCTCCATCCCTTCCGGTTCGGTCGTCACCATCAATCTGGGCAGCGACTACCCAGTGAAGCTGGAGTTCGAGATCGCGGACAAGAAGGGCACCGTCAACTACCTCCTTGCTCCCCGGATAGAGAGCGATTGAGCGCCACGAACCAAACTCCTTTCCTTCGATTCTTTTCTTCCTTCTTTCAGGACGACCACGACTCTGACGTGCGAGAGAATGTCTGGCTGTCGCGAAATACACTACAAAAGGTTTTTAATCATAGCTCCATTATTCTCCAACTCCTCCCCTTCCCGAGGTGCCCGAATTGACCTTACACGATGAACAAACCATTCAGATGCTGGAGACCAAGGCGAACCTGATCCGGCGCCACATCATCAAGATGACCTACACGGCGCAGTCGGGTCATCCTGGCGGGTCCCTCTCGTACACCGATGTCATAACCGCACTTTTCTTCAAGGTCATGAGGCACCGCCCCGAGGACCCCTCGTGGGAGGACCGCGACAAGTTCGTGCTGTCCAAGGGCCACGCCGCCCCGGCGTACTACGCCGCTCTGGCCGAGACCGGGTACTTCCCGGTGGACGACCTGGTGACCCTCCGGAAGCTGGGGTCCCACCTGCAGGGACATCCCTGCCGGATGAAGACCCCGGGCGTGGAGATCTCCACCGGTTCTTTAGGCCAGGGATTGAGCGTCGCCAACGGTATGGCCTTGGCCTCCAAGCTGGACCGCCGCCAGACCCGCATCTTCTGCCTGTTGGGGGACGGCGAGCTGCAGGAGGGCCAGAACTGGGAAGCGGCCATGCTGGCCTCCCATTACAAGCTGGACAATATCACCGCGTTCATCGACCGCAACAAGATGCAGATCGACGGTCCCACCGAGCAGGTCATGTCGCTGGAGCCCCTCGGGGACAAGTGGCGGGCCTTCGGCTGGAACGTCATCGAGATCAACGGGCATGACATGAGGCAGATTCTGGAGGCCTGCGAGAAAGCGACGCAGGTCATGGGCAAGCCGACCATGGTCATCGCCCATACCATCAAGGGCAAGGGCGTATCGTTCATGGAGGGCGCCATCGCCTTCCACGGCAAGGCGCCCAACGCGGACGAGTATCGCATCGCCCTTAAGGAGCTGGGGGAGAGCGTATGAAATGGGTCTACACCAGCCAGAGGAAGGAGTACGCCAACGCCCTGGTGGAGATAGGCAAGTCCCGCACCGACGTGGTGGTGCTGGACGGAGACTTGTCCTCGTCCACCCGGACCGTGGAGTTCTCCAAGAAGTTCCCGGAGAGGTTCTTCAACGTGGGCATCGCCGAGCAGAACCTCATGGGCACCGCGGCCGGCCTCGCCGTTTCCGGCAAGACCGTGTTCGCCTCGACCTTCGCGGTTTTCGCCACCGGCCGGTGCTGGGACCAGATCCGGCAATCGATCGCCTACCCTAGCGTCAATGTCAAGATCGTCGCCACCCACGCCGGCATAACGGTGGGCGGGGACGGAGCGACGCATCAAGCGCTGGAGGACATCGCCCTCATGCGAACGCTGCCCCACATGTGCGTGCTGGTGCCCGCCGACGGCATCGAGGCGTACAAGGCGGTCAAGGCCGCCGCTGAGCACGAGGGTCCCTGCTACGTCCGCCTGGGACGGGGCGATGTGCCCATGGTCACGACCATGGACTCGCCGTTCACCATCGGCAAGGCGACCATCCTGAGGGAAGGCACCGACGTTACGCTTGTCAGCTGCGGTCAGATGGTCGCGGTGTGCATGGACGCGGCCGAGGAGCTGCAGAAGAGCGGCATATCGGCCGAGGTGGTCAACATGTCCACCATCAAGCCCCTGGACGAGAACACGCTGCTGCGCTCAGCCAAGAAGACCGGCTGCGTCGTCACCGCCGAGGAGCATTCGATCAAATCCGGCCTCGGAAGCGCCGTGGGCACCACGCTGGGCGAGCATTATCCCGTCCCCATGAAACGCGTGGGGACCCCCGACTGCTTCGGCGAGTCGGGCGAGAGCGATGACCTGATGCGCCGCTACGGACTTACGGCGGAGAAGGTCGTGGCCTCGGCCGAAGAGGTCATCAGGAGGAAGCAAGCATGAAGATCTTCATCGACACCGCTAATCTGGAAAAGATCAAAGAGGTCAACAGCTGGGGCATATTGGACGGAGTTACCACCAACCCGAGCCTGGTGGCCAAGGAGAACACCGACTTCGAGACCCTGGTCAAGGAGATCTGCTGCCTGGTGGACGGACCCATCAGCGCCGAGGTCATGAGCGTCAAGGCCGCCGACATGGTGGTCGAGGCCCGCAAGCTGGCCAAGCTCCACGCCAACGTCGTGATCAAGGTCCCCATGACCGAGGAAGGTCTGAAGGCCACCAAGATGCTCGCTGCCGAGGACATCAAGGTCAACATGACCCTCATCTTCTCGGCCTCCCAGGCGCTGCTGGCCGCCAAGGCCGGATCGAAGTACATCTCGCCGTTCATCGGCCGGTTGGACGACGTCGGCCAGGACGGCATGAAGCTCATCTCCGAGATCATGAACATCCTGGACAACTACGACTTCGACACCGAGGTCATCGTCGCCTCGGTGCGGGACCCCATCCACGTGGTCGAGGCCGCCCAGCTCGGCGCCCACATCGCCACCATCCCCTACGACGTCCTGAAGAAGATGTTCCTGCACCCCCTGACCGATGCGGGCATCAAGAAGTTCCAGGACGACTGGGCCAAGGTCCCCAAGAAGTGAGAACAAACCCCTTTCCTTCCTTTTCTAAAAAGGGTTAAAATAACTGGCCACTGTTCTCATCACCGTGGAACCTGAGGTGGTGGTCATCGGCGGCGGCCCGGTCGGCAGCACTTTCGCGGCCCAGACCGCTTCCTGCTCCACCGTGGTCATCGAGGAGCACGACGAGGTCGGCTCACCGGTACAATGCGCCGGCCTGGTCCATCCCCGTGTCGTGGAGCTGGCCCACGCCGAGGGCACCGTCCTCAACACCATCACCGGGTTCCGGCTGGTCTTCCCCGGCGGACGCAACATGGAGGTCCGCTCCAACGAGCCTAAGGCAGTGGTCATCGACCGCGCCAGGTTCGACCAGATCTGTAGCACCAGGGCCGAGGACGAGGGCGCCGACATGCTCACCGGCCGGGAGTTCAAGGGGTTCCGGCGCGAAGGGCATAAGCTGCGGCTCAAGCTGCACGGCCCCAACGGTCCGGAGGAGATGACCACCGACCTGCTGGTCGGCGCGGACGGCTACAAGTCCCGGGTAGGGAAGGAGGCCGGGATCGGTCCCGCCCGCGAGGTGGTCCGGGGCATCCAGGTCGACCTGGACGTGCGGATGGACGAGCCCTCGCTGGTCGAGGTGCTCATCGGGGACAAGGTGGCCCCGGGCTTCTTCGCCTGGGTCCTGCCCTGCGGCGACTTCACCCGGGTCGGGTTGGGAGTGGGGAACGATAACGGCGCTCCCAGCAAGTACCTGACCGCGCTCATCAAGAAGAAGGGGCTGGAGGACGCCGAAAGGCTGAAGATGATCTCGGGAGCGATCCCCATAGGGCCGCCGAAGAAGACCTACGCGGACAACATCCTCATCGTCGGCGACGCGGCCGCGCAGACCAAACCGCTGTCCGGGGGAGGCCTGTACACCGGCATGAGGGCGGCGCGATGGGCGGCCATGACCGCGGTGGAGGCGTTGAAGTCCCGGGACCTCAGCGCCAAGCGCCTGGCCGAATACGAGGACCGCTGGCGGGCGGACATCGGCAAGGAGCTGGACCGGGGCCTGCTGATCCGCCGGGCCTTCGTGAAGATGACCGACAAGAAGCTCGATGAGGTCGGCCGGTTGCTGGACCGCGACGATGCCAAAGACGTCCTGGCCACTGGGGACATCGACTACCCGTCCAAGATCGCCTCCCCCCTCATGCGGCAGGTGCCGTCGCTGATCAAGTTCTCTCCTCAGCTCATCGGTTCGCTCATCAGAGGAGCAAACGGCAAATAGCTCGGTCCTATTTTCTCGAGCGTGCTTCTCGCCAAGGTCCCCCGCTCCCGGGCCGAACAGGTCCGCAAGGTGCTTTTCCGTCGCCGCCTGGGGTGCAAGGACCGACGCATCCGGGCGGACGGGGACCACGTGCTCATCCCGCTCAAGACGGCGCCGCCGGCCGAGCTGATCGCGGAGCTGGGCCTGGAGCTGGTCGAGGGCGAGGTGAAGGACAAGACCTGCTACCGGCCGCCCTATGACGTGGTGGTGGAATCGGCCCGCGTCCCCGAGCGGCTGAAGGGGTACTTCCCCCGCCACTGGGAGATGCTGGGCGACGTCCTGGTCCTGCGCCTGCCGGACGAGCTGGTCCCCTACCAGGGAGAGGTGGCCGAAGCCTACGCAGGCGTTCTGAACGCCCGCACCGTGCTCCGGGACCGGGTCCGCATCGACGGGGTCTTCCGCACCCCGGACATGGAGGTGCTGTGGGGCGAGGGGACCGAGACGGTCCACTTCGAGAACGGGCTGTACTATAAGCTGGACGCGGCCCGCATCATGTTCTCCTCCGGCAACATCGACGAGAAGCTGCGCATGGCCGCGCTGGACTGCCGGGGCGAGACGGTGGTGGACATGTTCGCCGGGATCGGCTACTTCACCCTTCCCCTGGCGGTGCACGCCGGGGCCGCCACGATCATCGCCTGCGAGATCAACCCGCTGGCCTTCCACTACCTCGAGGAGAACGTCCGGCGGAACGGGGTCGGGGGCATCGTGCGGCCGGTGCTGGGGGACAATAGGGACCTCCCCGGTGAGCGGATAGCCGACCGGGTGGTCATGGGCTACGTGCGGACGACCGCGCGCCACCTGGAGAAGGCGTTCTCCCTCGTTCGGCAGAACGGCGTGATCCACTACCAGGACACCTTCCCGCTGGAGGTGTTCCCCCAGATGGCCCTCGACAATATCGCCGGGGCGGCCGGGGGGAGAAAGTTCAAGGTCGAGCTGGTTCGCGAGGTGAAGTCCTACTCGCCGGGGGTCTCCCACATGGTCCTGGACCTACGGGTCCTTGACTAGATCTTCTCCAGGACCTCGTTCGAGCCGGACGCTTCGAGCAGGAGCTTGAGGGCGTTGGCGTAGTCGTCCCCCTTCTCCTCGAGCAGCCGCTTGGCGAAGGGACCCAGGTAGTTGCCGTAGTCCATCTCCTCGCGGGTGAACTGCCAGGCCTTGGTCTGGCCTTCGCCCAGCGCGCCCAGGAAGCCGTAGGAGACGGAGCGGAGCTTGTGGTCGGAACCCTTGGTCTTCTCGATCTGCCGTAGCGCCGCCTCCTTCCCCTCGGTCTTGAAGATGCGGGCGATGCGGTCGGCGTAGCTTCCCACGGGACCGAGCTTGCGGAACGAGGGTAGGGCGGCCTCGACCTCCTTGTAGCCTTCGACGCGCTCCGCCTCCACAATCATCTGGGAGGGCGTGAGCTCGGAACGCTCCGCCAGGACCTTCTTCACTACGTCCGGGGAGGACACTGCCGCCAGCAGCTCGTCGCGGTGCTCCGGCCACAGGTCGGCCAGGAGGTTGGCGGTCTGGTCGGTCCGGGACAGCACGCACATCTTGTTGGCGGCGAGGAAATTAGAGATCGCTTTCTTCTCGGCGTCGGAGCCGCGGAGGGCGTCCAGGAACCGCTGGCGGTCCTTGCCGTAGCACACGTCGGCGATCATGTAGACCTCGTCCTCCCGCTCCCTTATCGCCGTCGCCCTGGATTTGGCGTGCTCATCGAGCAGGCCGGCGTCGGTGATCTCCGCCTTCAGGTACCGCTTGATGAGGTCCTTCGGCAGGGTGTAGGCGCCCTTGACCCCGCAGTCGGGGCAGCTTGAGGTGCAATTCAGGTCGCTGATGACCTCGACCTCGAAATCATCGGTGGGGTCCTTGGCAGCGATGCGGCTGGCCAGCACGTGGACGGTGTTATCGTCCTTGGCGCAGGCCGGGCAGATGGTCAGGGCGGTCTTGGCGCCCTTCCAATGGACCTTGATGCCCCGACCGTCCTTGACGTGGGGGCAGTTACCCTGATCGTCCAGGTCGTAGGGGAGCAGGGAGATGGCCTCGTCCACGTACTCCTGCGGCGGCAGGGCGCCGTCCGGAGAGCACACGGCGCACTCTTCCGTCGAGTAGATGTGCAGCCCCCGCTTCTGGGCGGCGTCCCACAGAGCCAAAAGGCGGAACTCGGGATGATCGTAATGCTGGACGCCGATGAGCTTGTTCTTGTCCACCTTTCCCCGGACGGCGTAGGAGACCTCCCCCAATGGCGTGCGGGCGGCGGCCAGATAGGGGATCTTCCCTGCGAGGTGCAGGGAAATGGTAGCGGCATAGGCGCGGACCAGGTGGTCGCCCCAGTTCATGGAGAACTCCAGCTTCTTGGGGTCGAGCCGGCGCTCCGCCACCTTGGCCATCTTGACCTGGGCCTTCTTCAGGTCGCACCTCCGGCATTCCTTGGTGCAGCGGGGCATGAGGAGCTTTGGGTCCAATGCCAGCATCCTGGATTTTTCCAGAAGGTCCTTCTCAAGGGTCTTGGGGGCGGCCTTGGCGCCCCGGAACCTCGCACGGCGTCCCATATAACGCCCCTACGTTTCCGGGATTCTTAAGCATTAGCTAAGCGTCATCGCCTCACCCTCGGGGTTCGGTGCGCACCGTACTAGCGAGAACGCTCTCGCCTGGCATTATTATCTCTTGCAAAAGATATTCATGAACGAAGATATTTATCCGCGGATGATGTTGCCACGGCGGGATGCATTGTCCGAAAATCAGGACTATTATCGCGGTTACGTCAAGGGCTATGAGCAAGGTCTAAACCAGGCCTGGGATGAGCTCATCGGTCTCACCACCAAGGGGTTCAGCTCCAGGGAGATCCAGGTCATGGCCAAGAGCAAGCGCCAGTCCATCAACCAGATGGTCAAGGACCTCAAGCTCAATATCAAGGAAGAAACGGGGATCGACCTCACCGCCAAGCCGACGGTGAAGGTCAGCGGCACCAGGGTCGTGCCGGGCAACGCCTACATAATCGAGGGCAGCTCGGCCACCCGGGCGCTGACCATCATGAACGGTCTGACCTCTGATGGCACCAGGGGCATGTGCGTCCTGAGATCGTTCCCTGGCAACTTCCAAGGGGCCATCAACGAATGCATCACCCCATACTGGTTGACCAAGCACGAGAGCGGCGGTCGGGACGACGGGCTTTACCCTACCTTCTCCCCCTCGGAGATGGCCAAGATCGTCACCGAGACCAAGAAGTTCATGATGGAAGAGGAGAGCCGGGTCGTGATGCTGGAAGGGATCGAATACCTCATCGTCCAGAACGACCTGAACGGCGTGCTGAAGTTCCTGCAGGCCCTGGTGGACCAGGTCGTCATCACCAAGAGCGTTCTGCTGCTGGCCGTCTATCCCGCGGCCATGGACGACCGGGCCCTCAGCAACCTGAAGTGCAACATCGGCTCGATGCTGTGATCAAGCATCTCTATCAGCTGGAACGTAGATGCTGCCGATGACCATCGTGCCCTTACACTCTAGCGATGAGCATACGATGTGAACGATCCCCAGTTCATCGTGCCTTCGGCCGTGGCCCTTTAAAATCGGGATCCTCCCATGGGAACATCAAAGGATATCGCCCCATCTTCTCCTTGTACTTCTCCCTGGCCGCTACGGCAATGGGCCAATGAAGCACGAACTGGTCCCACCCGTTTCTTTTCCTATTGTTCCGGACGGTCAGAAAACCATCTTGGCTAAAGTAATTTGTCAGCCTTGCCGGATCGCCGGCAGGAGCTGTCAGGCTCATGATGCTGTTCCATTCAACCATTCTTGGCTTCCTTCCGTACCGGAGGTAGCAGGTCATACCATCCTCGCCAATCGTTACGGAATACGGTCGCCTCCAGTATTCCTTATCCCATCCAAGATAGAATGGTACTGAGGCGCCTATCATTGTAATGATAATTGCTAGCAATACCGTGGTCACGGTCCAATGCTGGAACCTGAGCGGGAAGTAGATTAGAGCTAAAGTCGTGACCGCTGCGGTACCAATCACCATCAGTCGTACGTTCTTCATATCGATGGGATTGTCCATGGCATTACTTATTTCAGTCATCTATTCCCTCAGATAGGAGGTTACCTAGTCCAAAGAAAAGGCTAGAACCTGTAACAGCGCCCGATAACATATTTATTTCTGATGCAGATGGATCAGCTAACTCTTCCAAACTAGCCTTGTTTTTATACACTTCATAAAGCTAGTATGCACCTAAGACTAGTTCGATCAGATCAAGAATTAAAGCGCGTTCATGCAGTGGGCGATTAGTTCACCAACGAGCGAGAGAAAACGTAAAGGCTGAAATATCGACTTAAAACCATTTGAATTCTAATCACTTCGACAGATAGATCTCGATCGACGACACATTGTTGCTCTCGCCGCCCTCGTCGGTCAGCTGCTCGGTGTCGATCTTGATGTCCATGACCTTGGCGTCCCGGACGAAGCGGTGGCGGACGATCTCCGCCACGTCCACCGCCCGGCTGATGGCCTTCCCCCGGGCCTTGATGATGACGTCGTTGGAACCACCGTTGAACTGGGTGGCCACGGCCAGCACGTAGTTCATGGTGGGCTTCTTGCCGATGTAGACGGTGTTCTCCTCGGACATGCTCGAACCCTGTGTTCAGGGTAAATGAACAACGGGCGCCGTATTTATCCTTTAGTGAAAAAACTAATGAGCGCTGGCCCGGCGGCCAGTGGTGTTCAGTACTGACGGTGCTCAGTGAAGTAGCGCATCATGATGCGCCGCTGCCCCTTGCGCAGGATCTCCGATAGCGTGGACGTGGAGATGCTGAACATCTTGGCCAGCTCCCGCAGCCCGATGCGGCGGGGGAAGTCGAAGTAGCCGCGCTCGAAGGCCATGCGGGTGATCTGCTCCTGGCGCATCGTTAGCTCATCGGTGTCGGTCATCTCGGTCAGCTTGACCAGCTTGGGCTTGGCGTTGATCTTCTTTAGATTATCGATCAGCTCGGCCAGCGATTTCTTCTGGGTCACCAGCATCGTCCAGCTCAACCGGCCTTCCTTGGTGGTGGTCGAGCTGGTCAGGAAGCACTCGGATCCGGCCAGCAGGCGGCAGATCATGCAGTGGTTGGTGGAGAAGACCGCCAGTGCCTTCCCTTTGTCGATAGCGCTGATGTCGACGTTGAAGATGTTGGGGTTGTTGCGTACTTGCTCCATGATCTTGGGCAGGTCCTCCTCGTTCTCGACCTCGATCTGCACGAGGTCCCGGACCTCCTCCTTCATCGCCTTCGAATCGATGATCTTGATGACCGAGGGGTACTGCTCCACCACATCGGTGATCCAGTTATCTGGCAGCTCCAATGATACGATCGCTTCCATCATTGCTATCGTGGCCCGTTATGCGCTTCAAGGATAAATCCCTCGCAGCTCCATCGCTTTCACCACCTACTGCACCACCAGGAAATACGCACCGGCCCTCATGTTGGTCCTCGTCTTCGAGGCGGTCCGCGTACGGCAGGGTCGGACCTTTATGTGAAAGGTCAGACTGTTCAATCGAGTTAAGGTAATATAAGGTTCCACCGAATTACAACGGGGGCCCGTATGACCAACGCCGAGATCGCCAGCATCCTGTACGAGTTCGCCGAGCTGATGGACCTGAAGGGCGACGTGTTCAAACGCAACGCCTACCGCAAGGCGGCCCAGAGCATCGAATCGCTGGACGGGGACGTGCGGACCTACTACGAGCAGGGGAAGCTGCAGCGGATCCCCGGGGTCGGCAAGGCCATCGCCCAGAAGATCATCGAGGTGCTGGAAACCGGCCGCTCGAGGAATCTTGAGGAGTTGCGGCTGGAGTTCCCGCCCGGCATCATCGAGCTGATGAAGGTGCCGGAGATAGGGCCCAAGACGCTGGTCCGCCTCTACCGGGAGCTGGGGGTCGAGAACCTCGAGGAGCTGAAGCAGGCCGCCCTCCAGCACCGCATCCGCGACCTAAAGGGGTTCGGCGAGAAGTCGGAGGATAATATTCTCAGAGGTATCGACATCGTCCTGGGACAGAGCGGACGGATGCTCCTGGGGGACGCCCTGCCCATCGCCCAGGCCATCGCCGGGTACATGCGCGATCGGGGCGGCTGCCACCATGTCAGCGTGGCCGGCAGCCTCCGGCGCATGAAGGAGACCATCGGGGACATCGACCTCCTGGCCGGCAGCGACGAGCCGATGAGGGCCATGGACCTCTTCACGTCGTACCCGCAGGTGGCCTCGGTGGTCTCCAAGGGGCCGACCCGCTCCACCGTCCGCCTGAGCGACGGCACCCAGGTGGACCTGCGCGTGGTCCCCGCATCCAGCTACGGCGCGGCGCTGCAGTACTTCACCGGCTCCAAGGAGCACAACGTGGAGATGCGGCGGATCGCCATCCAGCAGGGCTATAAGCTCAACGAGTACGGCCTGTTCCGGAAGGAGGACGATAGCAAGGCGGCCGGGGCGGACGAGGGCGAGATATATCGCATCCTGGGCCTGGACCACATCCCCCCGGAGATGAGGGAGAACCGGGGCGAGATCGAGGAGGCCCAGAAGCACCGCCTGCCCGAGCTGGTGAGCCTTAAGGACATCCGGGGCGATTTTCACATCCACACCGTCATGAGCGACGGCCACGCCACCATGCGGGAGATCGCCGTCGAGGCGAAGCGGCGCGGCTACGAGTACGTCGGGGTCAGCGACCATTCCCAGTCGTTGCACATCGCCAACGGGTTGAGCGTCGACGACCTGCTGGCGTCGGTGGAGGAAGCGAAACAGCTGACCCGAGAGCTGGGCATCAATGTGCTGAGGGGCTCGGAGGTCGACATCCTGGAGGACGGCACGCTCGACTACCCGGACGAGGTGCTGTCCCAGCTGGACTACGTGATCGGCTCGGTCCATTCGCGCTTCAAGATGGACAAGGAGGAGATGACCGAGCGGGTGCTGAACGCCATGAAGTGCCCGGAGCTGAACATCCTCGGCCACCCGTCGGGACGGCTGATCGGCAAGCGGGAGGCGTACCACATCGACCTCGATCGGGTGATGGAGGAGGCGAGCAGGAGGGGGGTCATGCTGGAGCTGAACGGCTTCCCCGACCGGCTGGACCTGAACGACCTCAACTGCCGCAGGGCCAAGGAGCGGGGGGCGATCCTATCGCTGGCCACCGACGCCCACCAGCTGGAGCACCTCGATAATATGCAATTGGCGGTGGGAACGGCCCGCCGGGGGTGGCTGGAGAAGGGGGACGTGCTGAACACCCGCCCGCTGGAGGAGGTCCGGCGACTGTTCGACCGTTCGGGGAGCACCTAAAGTATATGTCAGGCCATCGGCTTATTGAGCGCGGAGAATGAACATGGGACTTATCGAGATCGCCGACTCCATCAAGAGCATGGAGATACGGGGAGCTGGGCTCATCGCCCGCAGCGCCGCGGACGCCTTGAAGCAGCAGGCCCTCGACTATCAAGGGAGCGACCTCGCCGAGCTGAGGAAGCGGCTGGACACCGGCCGGAAGCAGCTCATCGCCTCCCGTCCCACCGCCATCTCCCTATGGAACGCCGTCCAGGCGACGGTGCGCAATACCTCGGAGGCGAAGAGCGCCGAGGAGCTGCGCTCCCTGGTCGTTGCTAACGCGGACCTGTTCATCGCCCGGTCCAGCAAGGCCGTGGACACCATCGGCAAGATCGGCTCCAAGCGGCTGAAGGACGGCATGACCGTGCTAACCCACTGCAACAGCAAGGCCGCCCTGAGCGTCATCAAGACCGCCCATGCCGAGGGCAAGGACATCCGGGCCTACGCCACCGAGTCCCGGCCGTGGCGGCAGGGATTGCTCACGGTGAAGGACCTCTCCGCGGCGGGAGTGCCGGCGACGCTCATCATCGACAGCGCGGTGCGGTGGATCATGAAGGACATCGACGTCGTCTTCGTCGGCGCGGACACCATCTGCTCCAACGGCGCCCTCATCAACAAGATCGGCACATCGCAGGTGGCGCTGGCCGCCCACGAGGCCCGGGTGCCCTTCATCGTTTGCGCTGAAACTTACAAGTTCTCACCGAAGACCGTCTCCGGCGAGCTGGTGGAGATCGAGGAGCGGGAGGCCATGGAGATCGTGGACCCCCGCCAGCTGCCCCCGGGGGTCCGGGTCCGGAACCCGGTCTTCGACGCCACCCCGGCCGAATACATCGATTCCATCGTCACCGAGATGGGCGTGATCTCGCCCTACGCCGCCTACGAGGTCATCGTCAAGGAACTGGGACAGGAATCCATTTTTGAGGCTAACGAGGAATGAACATGGAATACTCGGAAAAGTACCTACATCTCGGGGAGAGCATCGACCCCGACCGCTATGTCATCTGCAAATACAAGATGGTCACCGACCTGGACATGAAGCTGGCCGCCGCGGCCATCGCCACCGAGCAATCCACCGGGACTTGGACCGGGATCTCCACCCTCAACGATGACATATTCGAACGGTACAGTGGCCGGGTCATCGACCTCCAGGGCAACGTCGCCACCATCGCCTATCCGGAGGAGGACTTCAGCCTGGACATCGGGGGCGTGCCACAGGTCCTCAGCGTCATCGCCGGGAACCTGTTCGGCCTGGAGGCGCTGAAGGCGGTCCGGCTGGAGGACGTGGTCTTCCCCAAGAGCATGTTGCGGGAGTTCAAGGGACCGAAGTTCGGCATCGACGGCCTGCGCAGTGCGCTCAAGCGACCGGAGAAGCCCCTGGTGGGGACGATCGTGAAGCCGAAGATCGGGCTGCCGCCGAAGGGCATGGCCGACTACATTTACGAGGCCGGCATGGGCGGGCTGACCAACGGCAAGGACGATGAGACCCTCTCGAACCAGAGGTTCTGTCCTCTGGAGGACCGCGTGGTGGCGATCGCCGAGGCCATCGACCGGGTCAGGAACGAGACCGGCCACGTCATGATGCACGCCATCAACGTCTCGACCAACGGGGAGAAGATCGTGGAAGTGGCGGAACGGGCCCAGCAGTTGGGCGCGTCGGAGATCATGGTCGACGTCATCACCTGCGGCTTCGCCGCGGTGCAGGCGCTGGCCGAGGACCCCTCGATAAAGGTCCCCATCCACGTCCACCGGACCATGCACGGAGCAATAACCAGGAACAAGGACCTGGGCGTGTCCATGACGGTGTTCGCCAAGCTGGTCCGCATGTGCGGCGGCGACGCCCTCCACGTCGGCACCTTCGGGGTGGGGAAGATGAAGGGGAACCCGGCCGAGGACCTGGCCAATCAGCAGGCCTGCGTGGGCCGGGAGCTTCCCTACAGGGCCGTGATGCCGGTGTGCTCGGGCGGCATGCACCCAGCGCTCATCGAGCCTCTGGTCAAGATCACCGGGTTCGACGTGCAGATCCAGGCCGGTGGAGGGGTGGCCGGCCATCCCGGCGGGGTGCGAGGGGGAGCGAAAGCCATGGTCCAGGCGGTGGACGCCGCGTTCCTTAGGACGCCGTTCGAGGAGTATGCCAGGACGCACCAGGAACTGCGCGAAGCGATGGTAAAGTGGGGATGAACATGCAGCTCAAAGCGAAGTACATCGACATGGAGTCGGCCGAGTATACGGCGGTCCTCCATCGCGAGGACGCCATGGAGATCGGCGTCAGGGAGCAGGACCGGGTGCGCATCAAGCACGAGCGCAATTCCACTGTGACCCTGGTGCAGACCACCGACACCGTGGTCAGGAAGGGCGAGGTCGGCATACTGGGACGGGCCTACACGGACCTGGGCCCGGAGCCGGACGAGCTCATCGAGGTGGTAGCCACCTCCAAACCCGAGTCCATCGACTACATCAAGAAGAAGATGGACGGGAAGGAGCTGACCACGGCCGAGATCCGCTCCATCGTCAATGACATCGCCAGTCGGACCTTGAGCAACATCGAGCTCACCGCTTACGTCACCTCGCTGCACATCAACGGGATGAACATCCGGGAGACCGCCGACCTGACCCAGGCCATGGTGGAGACCGGGGAGACCATAAAGTTCGACCGGTCGCCGGTCTTCGACTTCCACTCCATCGGCGGCTGCCCCGGGAACAAGATCACCCTGATCGTCGTCCCCATCGTGGCGGCGGCGGGGCTGCTGATCCCCAAGACCTCCTCCCGGGCCATCAGCTCGGCGGCGGGGACCTCCGACATCGTGGAGGTGTTCGCCAACATCGATTTCAACGCCAACAAGCTGCGGAACATCGCCGAGAGCACCGGCGGCGCGCTGGCCTGGGGCGGCTCGGTGAACCTGGCCCCGGCCGATGACCTGATCATCCGGGTCGAGTATCCCTTGGGCATCGATCCCCACGCCCAGCTGCTGGCCTCGGTCATGAGCAAGAAGAAGGCCGTCGGCGCGGAGTTCCTGGTCATCGACATCCCGGTGGGGGCGGGGACCAAGGTCCCCACCATGGAGAAGGCCCAGGCCTACGCCAAGGACTTCGTGGAGCTGGGAGAACGGTTGGGCATGCACGTGGAGTGCGCCATCACCTACGGCGACCAGCCGGTCGGCCGGGCCATCGGCCCGGCCCTGGAGGCGCGGGAGGCCATCGCTATCCTAGAGGGCAGCCTGCACCCCAGCAGCGTCATCGAGAAATCCTGCGGCATGGCCGGCATGCTCCTCGACATGGGAGGCATCAAGCGCGGCGAGGCCAAGGCCCGGGAGATCCTGATGTCCGGCAAGGCCCTGGAGAAGTTCCGGGAGATCGTGGCCGCCCAGGGAGGGAACGCCGATATCAAGTCCACCGACATCCAGGTCGGGAAGTACACCTACGCCATCACCTCGAAGATGTGCGGCTACGTCAACGGCATCAAGAACAAGGAACTGGTGCAGCTGGCGCGGGCGGCCGGAGCGCCCAAGGACAAGGGAGCGGGGGTGCTGCTCCACAAGAAGCGCGGGAATCGCGTGGACGAGGGCGAGCCGGTGCTCACCATCTATGCCGACAACAAGGCCAAGCTCGAGCAGTCCATCGAGCTGTCCCGCCGGTTCAACCCGGTGACGGTGGAGGGCATGATCCTGGCCAAGCTGCCCTACGTCAGCAGCACCACGGTCATCGAGCGGACTTTCTGTCCTGGGCCGTCAACGCCTCAGGGAGAGTGAGCTCGCCCTTGGCCACCGCCTCGGCCAGGTCCGAGGAGATGGTCACCCGCCCCCCGCTCTCGATGCGGCTGATGCGCTGGATGTTCTTCACCTCGCCGAGGGTCGGCTGCACCTCCGGGGGGAACGGCAGTCGATAACCGGACCCCAGGGCGATGGAGACGGCGGCGTCGGCGTCCGGCTCCTCCGTCCGCCGGGTCGTGTTGGTCTCGTCGACCACCTCGATGTCGTCCACCGAGTTCCAGATCGAACGGATGATGCGGTTGCGGTTGGTCCGATCGCCGTGGCCGACCTTGGCGATCAATCGGTTGGAACGAAAGCACCGTCGGAAGCGGGCGATCTCATCGACCACCCGTTCCGGCGAGCCCACCGTTTCGGCGATGAGCACGCGGCCGTCCCCGATGATGGCGACCCCCGGCCGCACCCCCGGATCGACGCCGACGACCAGGGTCTGAAACCGCTCCCGCCCCTTCAGCTTGGACCGGGCCATCTCCAGGGCGATGTCGGGCTGGTCGTACGCCACCACCTTGCGGAAACGCACCTGGGAGCGCTCCTCCCGGGTGGTGATGATGACCCCTATGGAATCGGGGATGTCGTCATCGAAGTCCATCGCCACGAACGGTTCCTTGTGCTGCTTGAGCAGCTGGACCAGCTCGTAGAAGAACCGGAAGTTCTTGGTCATTATCCCTATGACCTTCATCTAGGGAATGGATGTGGAGGCGGGACCTTAACCCTTTGCCCCGATGACCTCGGGCACGCCATCGTAGGAGGAGGTGGTGACCTTTCCCAGGTAGGTGAACCCGATGGCGCTGACCATGGCGATGAGGGCAATGCCGCCCCACAGCGCCACCGGGCTGGTGTGCAGGCCCTCGTACATCACACCGCCCAGGGCGGGGCCCAGGGACCAGCCGAAGGAGCTGAAGATGCCGTAGGCCCCCATGTACCGCCCCCGCTCGTTCTCCGGGCTCATCTTGGCGACCATGCTCATGCTCGATGGGGAGATGGTGTTCTCCCCCAGCGTGGTGACGACCATCGACACTACCAAGAGCCAGATGCCATCGGCGAACCCGACGATCAGGTAGCCGATCGCGTACATCACCGCCCCGGCGGCGAGGACATAGGACATGCGGAAGCGAGAGATGTACCGGGCCATGGGGAACTGCAGGAACACCACCATGAGACCGTTGAGGGCGTAGAGGTACCCGACCTCCGCTTCGGCGATGCCCACGTCCCCTACGCTGAACACCGAGAAGGTCGAGGACATCTGGCCCAGGACGATGGCCAGGGGCAACGACGCCAGGCAGAAGATCAGGAACAGCTTGTTGTGCCAGATGTTCATCAGGTCCCGGGGATGGAACTTGTCCCGCGGGCCGGCGGAGCGGGTCGGGTCGGCCACCTTGATGAAGATGACCAGGGCCACTGCGATGCTAGTGGTGGCGGCCACCAGGAAGAGCGAGGAGAACGGCAGGAACAGGATCATGATGCCCGAGATCAGCGGGCCCAGGGTCCACCCGATGTTCTGGCCCACCCGGAGCAGGGAGTACGCCTCCATCCGGCGGCCGGGGCCGACGATATCGGCCACCATGGCATTGGAGGCCGGCTCGAACAGCGAGCCCAGCAGAGATGACACGAGCAGCAGGCCGGCGATGAGCCAGAGGTCCCCGAACATCACCAGCACCAGGAACAGCAGGATGAAGTTCAGGCCCCGGAAGCCCATGGACGCGAACATCACCGGGCGGCGGCCCAGCCGGTCGGCCATCTCCCCGCCCACGATCTGGCCCAGGGCGCCGGCCACGGCCATGCCCAGGAACAGGAGGCCCACCACGCCCATGGAGATGCCCATGTCCAGAACGAGATGGATGGCCAGGAAGGGCATGACGATGGAGAAGCCAGTGGCTGAGATCACCCGGCCCGCGCATAATATCCAGACCCGCTGGTCCAGACCCTTCAATGAACGTATCCCCAGCATCGCTCCCGCTCAGGTCGAGAGACACCAAGGGGCTACTTCAGGCTTTCCTGCTACGTGATGGCAGGGCTCAATGCTTCTTCTTGAACTTGCCCAGGAAGCTCTTGTCCTCGGACTCCAGCTCGGCGAACCGCTTCAGGAGCTCCTTCTGCTCCTGGTTGAGCTTCTCCGGTACGCGGATCTTCACGCGGACGTACTGGTCGCCCCGGGAGCTGGTCTGCAGGACGGGCATGCCCGAGCCCTTCAGCCGAAACACCGTGTCCGCCTGGGTGCCGGCCGGGAGAACGACCTGGGCCTTGCGGTCCAACGTGGGGATCTCGATGTTCGCCCCCAGCGCCGCCTGGGCGAAGGAGACCTGGTGGTCCATGTACAGGTCATGCCCATCTCTCTTGTAGATGGCGTGGGGCTTGACGTGCATGATTACGTAGAGGTCGCCGTTCGCCTCGCCCGGCGCACCGGCCTCGCCCGCTCCCTGCACCCGCAGGCGGGAGCCCGTGTCCACTCCGGGAGGGATGTCGATATCGATCTGCGAGGTCCTCTGGGTCTTGCCCCGGCCCTCGCACTCCGGACAGGCGTGGGCCGATGAGCGCCCGGTGCCCCGGCAGCGGCGGCAGGGGCCCACCTGAACGAACTGACTGAACCCCCGGGTCTGCACCACGCGGACCTGGCCGGTCCCGCTGCACTCGGGGCACTGGCTTATCTTCCCGTCCTTGGAGCCGCTGCCCTTGCACTTGGGGCAGTTGTCGAACTTGGGGACGGTGATGCGCCGCTTGGCGCCCTTGAACGCGTCCTCCAGCGTGATCTCGATGTCCATGCGGGCGTCCCGGCCGCCGGAGCGCTGCTGGCGGCCGCCGAAGAACATGTCAAAGATGTTTCCGAAGCCGCCCTCGCCGCCAAAGATGTCGCTTACGTCCCCGGCGTGGGAGAAGTCCTTCCAGTTGAACGAACCGTCCTGGAACTGAGGGTTGACGCCAGCGTGGCCGTACTGATCGTAGAGCTTCCTCTTCTTCTCGTCGACCAGCACCTCGTAGGCCTCGGACATCTCCTTGAAACGTTCCTCGGCGACCTTGCTGTCCTCCTTGGTGACGTCGGGGTGGTACTGCATCGCCAGCTTGCGATACGACTTTTTGATGTCATCGACGCCCGCATCCTTGGCGACGCCTAGTACCTCGTAATAGTCCCGCTGGGTCATGATGCTCTTCCCGAAGTCTCAGTCCACTATATGATAGTCGGCATCGGTGAAGTCGCCCTTGCCGCCCTGGTCCTTCTTGTCCTCCACGGGGGGCGGGGCCTGCTGCCCCTGCTGGGCCTGTTGTCCCGCCTGCGCCTGCTGCTGGGCGGCGGCCGCGGCCTGGTAGATGCGCGTCGATACGGCCGACATCTCCTTCATGAGGGCGTCGACCTTGGCCTTGATATCGGCGATATCGTCGGACTTCATGGCCGCCTTGACCTCCTCGGTGGCCTTCTGGACCTTCTCCCTCTCTTCGGCCGTCACCTTGTCGCCGAGCTCGATGAGCGTCTTCTCGGTGGTGTAGACCAGGGTGTCCGCCTGGTTGAGGGCCTCGACCTTCTCCTTGCGCTTCTTGTCCTCCTCGGAGAACTGTTCGGCCTGATGGACCATCTTGGAGATCTCGTCCTTGGACAGCTTGTTGGTGGCGGTGATGGTGATCTTCTGTTCCTTACCAGTGCCGAGGTCCTTGGCCGAGACGGAGATGATACCATTGGCGTCGATGTCGTAGGTGACCTCAATCTGCGGGATGCCCCTCGGGGCGGGCGGGATGCCGGTCAGCTGGAACTTGCCCAGTGAGACGTTGTCAGTGGCCATCTCCCTCTCGCCCTGCACGATGTGGATCTCCACGCTGGACTGGTAGTCGGCAGCGGTGGAGAACACCTGGGACTTGGGGGTGGGGATCGTGGTGTTCCGCTCGATCAGCTTGGTGGCGATGCCGCCCAGCGTCTCCACGCTCAGCGACAGGGGGGTGACGTCGAGGAGAAGGATGTCCTTGACCTCGCCGGCCAGGACCGCTCCCTGGATGGCCGCGCCCATGGCCACGCACTCCATGGGGTCGATGCCCTTCTGGATCTTCTTGCCCACCAGGTTCTCCACGAAGCGCTGCACGATGGGCATGCGGGTCGGGCCGCCCACCAGGATGACGTTGTCGATCTGCTCGGGG
>CAYZEV010000026.1:0-32848 GCA_964477865.1 uncultured Methanomassiliicoccaceae archaeon
CCTCTTTTTGATCTCCCGCACCTGACCTTCGATGTCCATGCCGAGGATGGTCACTTTTCCGGAGGTCTTGGACTTCAGGCATTCGATGATCTCCACGGTGGTGGTCTTACCGGCGCCGTTGGGACCCAAAATGGAGAACACCTCGCCCTTGCGGACCTCGAAGTCTATATCATTGACGGCGGTGAAGTCCCCGTACTGTTTGACGAGATTGTTAACGGTGATGACGTTATCGGCCATTTTTAGAACCTAGAACAAATTGAATTGTGCGGTATAAAAATGATTTCCAAGCTCAATGCATCCATGGACCGGTAAAAAGAATAGCTTCAGGGGCGATTCCCCGGCCGGGCGAGGTGTTCCATTGTCATCGCAAAGATACGCCAGGCAGGTCATCCTCCCGGGGTTCGGGGAGGAAGGTCAAGAGCTGCTCCGCCGGAGCACGGTAGGCATCATGGGCATCGGCGGCCTGGGCAGTCCCGCCGCCTACTATCTTGCCGCGGCGGGGGTCGGGCGCCTGATCCTGGCCGATCCTCAGGGGCCGGACCTCACCAACCTGAACCGGCAGCTCCTGCACTGGGAGGAGGACGTCGGCCAGGGAAGCAAGCCCCGATCGGCGGCCTGGAAGCTGAAAAGGTTCAATTCCGAGGTCGAGGTCATCGCCCGGACCGAGGAGGTCACCCCGAAGAACATCGGCGAGGTGTTCAGGGGAGCCGACGTTATCCTGGACTGTCTGGACGGGTTCCCGGCCCGCTACGTTCTCAACGACCACTCCGTCGCCACCGGCGTGCCCTTCGTCCACGCGGCGGTGGAGGAGATGCATGGCCAGGTCACCACCATCATACCGGGACGGACCCCCTGCCTGCGCTGTCTGTTCCCCCGGGCCCCGCCGAAGAAGGGGGCCTTCCCCATCCTGGGAGCGACGGCCGGGGTGTTCGGCTCGATCCAGGCGGCCGAGGCGGTCAAGCTGCTCACGGGGGTGGGAGAGCCATTGTGCTCCAAGCTGCTGGTCGGTGATCTGCAGTACAACAGCTGGGAAACGATCGAGGTGGTACGAGCGGACCACTGCCTGGTGTGTAATAAATAGGAAAGGGGAGGACGCTCAGTCCTCTTTAGGTTTGTACTCGATCAGGCTCTGGAGGCTCTTTACCCCGACCTTCACGTGGTCGATGGCCTGTCCGAGCACCGCCATACCGTCCGGCGTCAGGTGGTAAACGCGCTTCCGGCCCACGCTCTCCTGCGTTATCAGTCCTGACCGCTGCAGCTCCTGCAGGGCGGGATAGATCGATCCGGGGCTTGGTTTCCAGGTATGCTCGCTGAGGCGGTCGATCTCCTTCATGAGGGCGTAGCCGTGCATGGGCCGCTCCGAAATCATCTTCATTATCGCTAGTTTGAGGAAACCAGAATGAAAGCTGCTGAAGCTGAACGCATCCTTCATTTCCTCGCTGACCGCTCCCGAAGTGCTAATCAATTCGATTCCTCACAGGAAATAACATCTCATTCCGTGCTTGGCGCAAAGCTCGGCCATCAGGTCCATGCGCTCGACCACGCCACCATAACGCCGGGCCGGCCCCTTCCCTTCGCCCTCGAGCTTCTCTTTGAGGACCTTGCACTCGGCGGCCAACTTCTTGGCGTCCTCGGGCGAGAGCTTCTCCCTGCTCTGGGCCAGCTCAGGAATGCGGGCCACCAGGGTAAGGCCGTGCTTCTTGGCGATCTCCGGCAATTGGGAGGTCTCCGGTCCAAAGGAACCGATGCATCCCCGGCCCTTGTCCCAGGACATGCCGCACTTGCCGCATATGACGTTGGTCTCATCCAGGGGCACGGTGTCCCACTGGGTCATCAGGTTGTCCGGGCCGGCCTTCTTGACGATCTCCTCGACCTGAGCGGGAGATAGTTTCGCCAGAACGATCCATCCAGTATAGGCCTTGGTCGCCACCGGGCGCAGTTTGTCCGCGTCGTCGGCCTTCTTGATCTTGTCCAGGAGGAAGGAATCCTTATCGCCGTCCAAGCGGTTCCTTTTCAGGAAGCCCTCCCAGTCGCCGGAGAACACCTTATGGGCATCCGCCATCTCCACTACCTCGTCATAGTCCGCACAGGCCTCGAACCCCTTGACCGAGCCCAGGCGGGCCTTGAGTATGGTCTCCTTTCCGATCTTGCACATTGAGTTGTTACTGTCCAGTTCGCAAATAGCCATGCTGATTCCCATATTGGTGCCCCTTTGTCGGGCCGTCTAGCTTCAGAATGGTATATAGCGTTTTTCGTGAACGGCTACGTCATTTCAGGGAGGACCTATCTTCCATATTTCGGCCTGCTAAAATGTAACTGGTCCCTTGGTGGGTCGAATGTTCGTGCGGTCCGTGGGGGCCAGGGTCACCGTTCGTCCATAGGGCATTCTCCGGGTCTCGACCGGTGGTCCGATCGCTTCCCCGCTCTCGAGACGCATAGAAAGTTCGGGGGCTGAGGGGTAGGAGCGAAGGACCCGCCATACAAGATGAGAGGAGCGTCCGACGGAGCGGTGTCAGGAATATCCCGTCCTCGCCTCAATTCTCTGCTCTCGCGGGGCGCTCTCTCGCACCAAGGATCCCTTACAGCTTTGACCGGACCGTCCGGAGCGGCCTCATGGCACGGGCGAGAGCACCCTTGATGCCGACAGTTGTCTGGACCTCAGCCATTCCTTGCGGTAGGAGAGCATCTCGGCCAGGTAGTACACCCCCTTGAGCGCGGCGGCCAGGATGAACAGGAGGACCAGGCCGGTGAAGGAGATGGAGACGCCGAACTGGTCGAACTCCAGGACCAGGTCCCCTCCCCGGGTGACGAACCAGATCCACAGGCAGATCAGGACGACCACGACCACTCCGAAGGTGAAACGGGAGATAGAACCACGAGGATAGAAGCCCCGGAAGAAGGCCAGGGCGGTGATCGCTATGCCCAATATCAGTACCGCGTTTATCGCCTCGTCGAGGCCGATCTGCTGGGCCATGTCCTGGCCTCCGGCCTGCACCAAGAGGGAGGACGCCCCTACCAGCAGGATGAGCGGAAGGATGAGATATTTGATCGCGGCCACCACCGACGCGATGATGCCGCTTCCGACGCTGCCCTCGTCCAGAGAGAACTCGCTCATGTCATCCCTCCCCAATGATAGGGATAGTCCTGATGGAGGCTGGCCCCCTGATAGGTCAGGTCGATGCCGATGGTCAGGTCCTCGGGATGGGACATGAGCCAAATGGCGGCCTCCTGGCCGATCGTGAAGCGCAGCAGCCCCTGATTGGAGTTCTGAACCACGATGGTTTGGGAGGCCGAACCGAGCAGGGCCGTCGAGTTCCTCAGGGTGGCCTGCAGGCTGACGGCGTTCCCGGTCACCATGTCCGAGGCGGTGAACGAGTAGGGAACCAGGTAGTCCACATTGGTCCCGTTGGTCTGAGCCTGGACCCCCTGGGTGTTCACCATGAGGTCGCCGATGAGAGGTTCCCATTCCATGGTCTGGTTGGTGCGGACGTCCGCCTTGACCAGCCCCAGGCTGTATCCCGCCCCCATCCCGACCTCCAGTTTCAACATGGTCCGTTCGAACACCAATCTCTGCAGTTCGGCGGTCGGTACGGTGCCGAGGTCCACTTCCAGATCGATGATGACCCGGTTCGTCCTTCCGGCCACGATGTTCACCGGGCTGGACGTATGATCGGCGATGAGGCGGTCGCCATCGCTGACCTGGAAGCGCATACTGAAGTCGGTGATGTCGAAGAATCCGCCATTGTAGATGTCCACGGGGACGGAGAACTTCACCACATTGTTCTCGAGGGTCGGCTTGGCCAGGTCATTCTGGGGCAGGCCGATCCGCAGTCCCCCGCTCACCAGGGGGAGGACGCTCATCACGATTATCCCCACGATCGCTAGATTGACGAGGATGATGCCGACCCGGACCCCCAACAAGCCCCAACGCATGTTCCTGAGAATCAGCTAGCGTTCTTTATTGTTACTATCATATATTCAGGTAATGGTAATGAACAGGAGCGTTGAGGATGCCCGACAAAGCCGTCGGGTTGGCAAAAGTCGCTAGCAAAGGATATATCGACGCTCCCTGATTAGCGCGCCGAAAGGGGGTATATGATGGGTGGTGAGATATTGGAAGTGGAATGCCCAGTGTGCGACCACAAAGTATCCGTCGACGCGGTCCAGTGCCCTAACTGCAAGGCGGTCTTCTCCCTTTCGGGAGTGGACGAGCTGGAAAAGGTGGTCCGGGAGCTTAACGCCCCCGCGGTCGTGGACAAGCCTGCGGAGGTGCGAATCGATCCCCCCCGGGCCGAAGGGCCGCGCACGGAAGACCACAAGACGCCCGAAAGCGCCGAACCGAAGCAGAAGGATGGGCTCCTGGGCATGTTCTTCAAGAAGAAGAAATAGGGCGGATGCTTGTTGTAATCACAGGTTGGATGGTCGATGAGCGAGATTAGGATCAGGAAACGTCACCGCCTCCGGGAGAAGGAGATAAAGCTCCTGGAGGAAGAGATACGGGACCGTCTCGGCGCCGAGCCGTTCAAGGCAGGGGATGCGGTCGACCGGGCGGAGAGCACCGAGTTCGATGTCCTGTTCGTCGGCAACCAGGTCCAGGGCATCATCTACCAGGGAAAGGCCTTCCTGACCGTTCGAGGGCTCCTGAAGAATCCGGCCGCCAAGGCCTACGTGGTCGTGGACATGGGAGCGGTGCCGTTCGTCACCAAGGGCGCGGACATAATGGGCCCGGGCATCGTGGACGCCGACCCGGCGATCGCGGCCGGGGACCTGGTCTGGATCAAGGACATCAAGAACGGGCGGCCCCTGGCCATCGGCGAGGCCCTGATCGGCGGAGAGCAGATGAAGACCCGGGCCCCCGGGAAGGCCATCAAGAACATCCACTATGTGGCCGACAAGCTGTGGAAGGTGGACGAGGACCAGTAGCTCTCTGCGCACAACTCATTTCTATCTCCCGGAACCATGGGGGTGCGTGCCCATCAGCGCCGATACATTGCAATGGATCAGGGAGGAGCCGCTGGCCCGCCACCTCTCCTTTTTGGACGACCCATTGGTCTGTGGACGCTCGATGGGCGAGACCAGAAAGGAACTATTCTCCATTCCCGCGTTCCGCAGGCTGGTCTCGGAGGTCGGGGCGGACCCGTGGCCCCCCATCAACAGTCACCGGAGCGCGGATCATCCGCTTCACAAGTTATCCTTCCTCGCCGAGCTCGGACTGGACGATGAGGACCTGGGCCTGAGCGACAAGCTGGACCGGATCATCGCCACGACCGGGGGCGACGGCATGCTCGGGCTGCCCATGAGAATTCCTCGGAGATACGGCGGGCAGGGCACCGACGGAACGACCTGGGCGCTGTGCGATTCCCCTATCCTGGCCTATTCCCTGGTCAAATTGGGCCGGGGGAAGGACCCCCGGGTGGTCAGGGCCGTGAGGAAGCTCATCGAGATGGAGAGCCCCGGCGGCTACCGTTGCGCCACCTCTCCCGAGCTGGGATTCAGGGGCCCGGGGCGAAAGGACGACCCCTGCCCCTACGCTAACCTCATCATGCTAAAATTGCTCTCGGCGACCGGTCCCGAGGAGGAGGCGGTGCACGGGGCGGCGGAGGCCGCGCTCGACCTATGGGCCAACAGCCGGACCAGGCACCCCTATCTCTTCTATATGGGGACCGACTTCCGGAAGCTGAAGTACCCCATGATCTGGTACGACATCCTGCACGTCGCCGAGGTCCTCAGCCGGTTCGACCGGCTGCGGCAGGACCCCCGCCTCAAGGAGATGGTCTCGGTCATGGCCGCCCAAGGGGACGCGAACGGGCGGTTCACCCCCGGATCGGTATGGGCGGCGTGGAAGGGGTGGGACTTCGGGCAGAAGAAGGCGCCCTCGAGGACGCTGACGTGGGCGGTCCATCGCGTCCTCTCCCGGTTCGAGCGGCCGACGATCTAGTCCATTTCATGAAAAAGCTAAATAGCCAACACCGTATTCCCAAAACGTAGGGATGCCATGTCTTTGCTCAGCAGAAAGCCTTTTGCGAAGAATAAAGAGGACGTTCAAACCGTGGAGACGGACCAGTACATCGATCTCGGTGCCATGCACTTCGATGACGAGTCCGCCACCGGCGGAAAGGGAATGATCAAGCTTGCCGAGATATACCGTTTCGAGGATCTCTCTGAGCTTACCCAGCCGGTCTACGACGGGAACACCCTTATTCTGGATTACGCTAATATCGCCAATGACACTGATACTCTGAAGCGGATCACCAGCGAGCTCAAGGCGGTCGCTAGGGACACCAACGGAGATGTCGCCGCCATCGGGCACGACCTTATCGTGGTCACCCCCCGCGGGGTCCGGATCGACCGTAACAAGATCAAGGGCGGGTTCAAGTAAACCCCCCGAAAAACACTTTCCATTATCCTCCTCCATTGTTTCTGGAGTAGGCAAGAATTATTATCTACTGGACCGTTTAAAGGGCGTGCCCGGTGCAAAGGTCATTCACGACAGCGTTCACGGCAGCGTTAAGGTGGAAGGGGTTTTTCTCGACCTGCTGGAGCGGCCGGAGATGCAGCGCCTCCACGGGGTGCACCAGCTGGGTCTGGCCCACTATGTGTTCCCGGGGGCGAACCATACCCGTCTGGAGCACTCGCTGGGCACCTA
The DNA here is from genome assembly GCA_964477865.1 of uncultured Methanomassiliicoccaceae archaeon. Classification (GTDB taxonomy): domain Archaea; phylum Thermoplasmatota; class Thermoplasmata; order Methanomassiliicoccales; family Methanomassiliicoccaceae; genus UBA6. The sequence goes on from CAYZEV010000026.1 coordinate 6,647, forward strand.
TCATATCGCGGACAAGATGTGCGTCGCGCTGAGGCTGTCCGAGCAGGAGCGGAAGACCGTCCTGGCGGCAGCCCTGCTGCATGATATCGGGCACGCCCCGTTCTCCCACACCCTCGAGGAGGTCGTCCATGACCGGATGGGCAAGGACCACATGGATGTCTCCACCGACCTGGTCAGGGGCCGCTATCCCGTGGTCAGCGCCGAGGACCTGGAGGTGCTCGGCCCCCTGCCCCCCATGTCCGAGGTCCTGGAGGCCGAGGGCATATCCGTGGATGAGGTCTGCCATCTGATCTCCAGTTCCATCGGCACCACCGGCTCCGGACAGAAGCTGCTGGTGGAGGAGGGACAGGCCCATTTTGGCGGACATCACTACCTGAGCCAGATCATCTCCGGCCCCCTGGACGTGGACCAGATGGACTACCTGCGGCGGGACGCCTACTACACCGGGGTCGCCCACGGGACCATCGATATCGACCGCCTGCTCCAGACCGTGGCCATCTTCCACGGCGACCTGGTGATCAACAAGGGCGGCCTGGTGGCCGCCGAGGGGCTGCTGGTGGCGAGGGCGCTGATGTACACCTCGGTCTACTATCACAAGACCGCCCGCATCGCCGAGATGATGCTGTGCAAGGCGGTGGAGATGGCCCCCACCTCGGTCCTGGAGGAGGTGCACCGGGACACCGATTGCGGCCTCACCGCCAAGCTCATGACCTGTGGGGGGGAGACCGCCCGGCTCATGACCCTGCTGAACTATCGCCGGCTCTACAAGAAGGCCGTCATGCTCCCCATCTCCGGGCTGGCGGAAGAGCAGATCGAGCATCTTATCGAGCTGTCCGAATATCCCCGCCGGAAGGCCAAGGAGCGGGAGATCGCCGAGCGGGCGGGGGTCCCCGATTCGGAGGTCCTGCTGGACATACCGGACCGTTCCCTCCTGCTATCGGAACCGCGCATCGGCAAGACCGACGTGCCCATCCTCGACGGGGAGCGGGTCAAGCCCCTGTCCCGCTATAGTCCGCTGGCCAAGGCCATCCAGTCCCGCGGAGTGCATGACTGGGCGGTGATGGTCTCCACTCCCGCGGGCAACCGGGAAGCGGTGGAGCGGGCCGCCCCCAAGGTGCTCTTCAGCTGATCAGCCCTTCATGACCCCGATGGGGGTGAGGTGGGCGACCTTCCGGGATAGGCCGGCGCCGACCACGATGTCCACGACCGACTCGATGTCCTTGTAGGCCTCAGGGGCCTCCTCGAGGATGCCGTCCTTGGTCGCCGATTTCAGGAAGATGCCCTTTCCGGCGAGATCGTCCCTGATCCCCTGGACGGTGAACTTCCTGAGGGCCTCGTTCCTGGACATGACCCGGCCGGCCCCATGGCAGGTGGAACCGAACGCCTCCTGCATGACCTTCTCCGTTCCGACCAGCACATAGCTCCCGTGACCCATGTCGCCGGGGATGAGCACCGGCTGTCCGATCGATCGGTACTGGGACGGTACCTCGGGCAGATCGCGGGGGAACGCCCGGGTGGCGCCCTTGCGGTGCACGAAGACCTTCCTCCTGCGCCCGTCCACCTGGTGCTCCTCGACCTTGGCGATGTTGTGGGCCACATCGTACACCTGGTACATGCCCATCTTCTCGGCGTCCCGCTTGAAGTGCTCCTCGAACGATTGGCGGATCCAGTGGAGGATCATCTGGCGGTTGGCCCAGGCATAGTTGGCCCCGCAGGCCATGGCCTTGAAGTAGTCCTCGCCCTCCTTGGACCGCACCGGCGCGCAGGCCAGCTGGCGGTCCGGGAGCGCGATGCCGCTCTGCCTGATGGATTTCTCCATGACCTGAAGGTAGTCGGTCGCGATCTGGTGGCCACAGCCCCGGGAACCGCAGTGCACGGTCACGGTGACCTGACCCTCCCGCAGGCCGAACGCCTTGGCCGCCGTCTCATCATAGACCCGGTCCACGACGTCCACCTCGAGGAAGTGGTTCCCCGAGCCCAGGGAGCCGACCTGGGGGATGCCCCTCTGCTTGGCCTTGGAGCTCACCGTGCGCGGGTCCGCACCTTTCATCCGTCCGCCCTCCTCGGTGGTCAGGAGGTCCTCTTTCCAGCCGTAGCCCTTCTCCACGGCCCACTCCCCGCCCTGGGTGAGAATGTCGTCGATCTGGGTGGCCACCACGTCCACCACTCCTTCCGAACCGACCCCGGCGGGGACGTTCTTGAACAGCGTGCCGATGAGGTCCTTTATGCCCGGGCGGACGTCCTTCTCCTCCAGCTCGGTGCGGACCAGCCGGACGCCGCAATTGATGTCGAATCCGATCCCCCCGGGGGAGATCACTCCCTCCTCCGCATCCATGGCCGCGACCCCGCCGATGGGGAACCCGTAGCCCCAGTGGATGTCCGGCATGGCCAGGGAGTTGCCCACTATGCCGGGCAGAAAGGCCACGTTGGCCGCCTGTTCGGGAGCGTTGTCCTCCCGCAGGCTGGGGACCATCTTCTCACTGGCGAAGATTATCGCGTCCGTTCGCATCCCGTCCTTGTAGGTCCTAGGGATCTTCCAGCGGTAATCGTCGATCTTTTCCAGGGGTCCAGTGTAGCCCATATCTCACACCCGTTTCGTCAATAGGGGGACAGGGATATAATCTCTTCCGGCCATAGGCACCAGATGTCCGAGGCAATGACTGGGCATAATATTATTTATCAATGGGGCTGCATAGTTATCATGGGGTACGGTAACGGCCTTGTCGGTCCCGGAGGAGATGGTGCAGAGCCTGTCCGAGGCAGTGGTGCGCAGATACCGAGAGGGTGACGAGGTGCGTATCGTGCCATTCCTGGAGAGGGGGATGGGTTGGCCGGCCATATGCTCCTCGGTCCCTCCTTTGGACCACTGGCAGTGGAAGTTCCTCGGTAATCCGATGGGATATCATCTGGTCTGCGTGGCCGAACGGAACGGGGACATAATCTCCCACTCCGCCTCCCTCCCGGTGAGGATGAAGGTCGGGAAGGATACCCTGGTGGCATCCCAAGGTGTCGATCTGTGCACCGACCCCTCCTGTCGCGGTCGGGGCCTCATCGGGCAGACCATGGAATGCCGGAACCAGATGAAGGACGAGCATGGGGTGGCCTTCGACTTCGGGTTCCCCAACCAGGCCGCGTACCACCTCAGCATGATAAAGCAGGGCTTTCGCGACCTGGGGGTCCGTATGCTGCAGCACCGGTTCATCATCGACGAGGAGCAGTTCTTCCGCAGGGTCCGATTCGGCTCGATCAAGCGCCTGGGCTACGATTCTTACCAACTATTGAAACGGTCCCTGAGCCGCCACGTGGAGGTGGGAGGGGTATTGCTGGACCGGGAGCGTACCTTCGGACCCGAGTTCGATGACCTCTACCAGAGGGCCGCCGACGGCTTCGACCTCATCATCGCCCGGGAGCACCGCCATCTGAACTGGCGTTATGCCGACCCGCGGGGCGGCGAGTTCATCATCCGGACGGCGCGCCAGGACGGCCGGCTGGTAGGCTACATGGTCCACAAGCAAGAGGTGCGGGAGGGGAGCAGTTACCTCAACGTGGTCGACGCCCTTGTCGACCCGGAATTCCAGGACGTGTTGTCCATCCTGCTGCTCGACGCCATATCGTTGGCCCGGGACCGGGGCATCGAGACCGTATTGTGCTGCTTACCCGAACACCACCCATATGGTCAGCATTTCGAGGACATGGGCTTCCTGGCCCAGGTCCGGTATACCGGGGACAGGCCCATGAGCATTATTGTCCTGGACCGGAAAAGAACGGCGGGGGGCCTCGATCTCACGGCGGGGGAGGATCTACGGGCCCATATCATGCTCGGGGACACCGACTGGGTCTAATCGTTTGATATTCAATGGCAATGATTTATGGCCTGCAAAAGGAACTGTCCGCCGAGGAAGACCGGTTTGGCGGATTTTGTCGCGGCGGTCCTGGCGGCATCGGGGGTCCTGTTCTACGCGATGGGGACCTATGTCCTGGCCCGGAACCCGTTCCATAAGGTCTCTCGAACCTTCTTTCTGTTGACCATCGGACTGGGACTGATATGCCATCTTCAAATGCTCATCGACCACACTTGGGATGATGGCGTCGCTCTCCTGGCCCTGCGCATCTACATCTTTGCATCACTCATGAGCCTCGGTTCTTTCCTATTGCTGTCCCAGTACCTGCCGGCGCGGCGGGAGACGCCGATGAGCGGCAGGGGTCGCACGGCCTTCGTTGTCCTGCTGGTACTGGCGGCCGCCACGCTCTCCCTGGTGACGGAAGGGGTCATTTCCCAACAACCGGGCTTCGCGGTACGGTGGGGCCCCGGGACCGCCACCTACTTCATGGCCTGCACCGTATTGGCCACATCAGCGGCCTTCGAGATGTTCCGGGCGAGGGGCACCTCCACCGACCGCGACTTCCGGTCCCAAAGCCTCCTCCTAGCGTTCGGGGCCATCATTCCGGTCGTTGCGGTGGGGGCCATCCTGCTCGGTGACGCCAGGGGCGGCTCCGAAGCCCTGGCGGCGGTCGGCTTCCTGATGGTCGGGGGGGCCCTGGTCTACCTCGTCACCACTTACACCCTGTTCCAGCTCCCGGTGGTCAGGGGCGCCGATCTGGTGAGCGGCCGGCCCATCCATCCGATCTCCCAGACCGGTTCCACCGTCCTGTTCGAAGGGAAGGGCTCCAAGCCAGCATACAAGACCTTGATCGAGGAACTGCCGTTCGGTGAGAGGGGTCTGATAATTACCCGCCTGCATCCCGGCCAGGTGAGGGAGAAATATCCGGTCGCCAACACCCGCATCCTGTGGTTGTGCGGCCAGCCGGGGGAGGACCGGGTCGACCCTCTCGCCCTGACCATCCTTCAGAACATCATCATCGAGCACATGCAGAAGCATGGTCGAAGCATCATCCTGTTGGACGGAATCGAGTACCTCGTGTCGGAGAACCACATCGATAAGGTCCTCCGGCTGCTCTATTCCATCCGGGACTCGGCGGTGGTATCGGGTTCCAAGCTCCTGGTACTCTTGGACCCCCAGACCATGAGTCCGAGAGAGCTCGCCCTCATCGAGAGGGAGTTCACCGTGCTTAGGGACGTTACATCGGAAGGCTGATCGGGAAGAACATAGTGCATTATTTGTAGTTCCCAGGCATTCTCGCCGTGAGCTCATGCTGGAAGGGGACCTCGCCTACTCATTGATCTCTCTGGCCGCGGGGACACTATGCCTGAGCCTGGGGCTGTACCTCTTCTGGAAGAACCCCCATCTGATGATGACCAAGATGCTGGCCATCACGTTATCATTGCTGAGCATCAATGCGGTCTTCCTCTTCCTTATCGCCAATGCTCCCGATGAGTTCACGGCGGGCCTGTTCGCCCGGGCCATCATCTTCGTCAGCATCCTTGTGGGCGCCTCGTTCATTTTCCTCTCATCATACCTGCCCTACGGGCGTCGAGACTCCTGGACCCTCCAGAACCGCAATTTCTTCATCATTGTCAGCGTGCTCCTAGCGCTGATACCGGCGGTCCTCATCGATCGATTGTATCTTGACAAGTATGGCTATTGGTTCGACTACTCCCCTGCCCTGTTCCTATGGCTCGGGCTAGCGATGGCCATAAGCATGATCCCGATATACGTTCTGACCCCGATCTGCCGGCGGTCGACCGATGCCCTGGTCAGAAGGCACGCGACGGTCATGTCCTTCGGCGTGGTCCTGCCGATCTCGTTCGTCATCGCCGAGCTGATCGCCTATGAAGCGGGGGTGCTGATTCCTCACCTTGCGGCCGTCGGTCTGCTGCTGACCGGCATACTATTCTCGGTGGCGGTCCTGCAGCTCAAACTATTCATTATAGAGCCGGTGAAGGAGGATAAGCTGGATGCCCCTTCGGGAAAGGACCCCGGTATCAGGCTGGTCGGCGGACATTGCGATCTCATCAAGAGCAAGAAGGCCGACCTCTCCTACCGTATCTTCGTGGCCGAGGTCGCCGCGGGGAACAAGGGTCTGCTGATCACCCGGGTCCATCCGGACCAGGTCCGGGAAAGGTACGGGCTGGTCAAGACCCCCATCCTGTGGCTCTCCGGCCAGCCTGGACCGGACCGCGTGGACCCCGCATCTCTATCCATCCTGCAGCACACCATGGTCGATTTCCTTCAGAAAGGGTCCACCTCGGTCATCCTCCTGGACGGGTTGGAGTATCTGGTCTCGGAGAACCAAGTGGACAAGGTCCTGAGGTTCATCTACACCGTTCACGACGCGGTGGTCATTTCCGGTTCGAAGTTCATCGTCCCGGTGGACCCGGACATCCTGGGAAGTAAGGACATGGCCCTGTTCGAGAAGGAGTTCGTGGTCATCGAGGAACCATCGGAGTAGGCCGACCGCTTGTTTATCGGGTGGCAGGTCGATACCGCGATGATGTTCGAGGGCGGTCTTGCTTTTTCATTCATTGATCTGGCCATCGGGCTGGTGACCCTTGTTCTGGGCCTGTACGTATTCCTGCGGAACCCCTACCTCCGTCTGTCCAAGCTCTTCCTGGCGGTTACGGCCCTCTACTCGGTCGCCGCTATCGCCGCCTTCCTGATGCTCAATTCTCCGGACAAGGGGTGGGCGCTTCCCTGGGCCCGGCTCATGGCCCTGGCCATCGTGGGGGCGTTCTCCGTCCAGTTCTATCTGATAACGGTCCTGCCCATCGAGCGGAATCCTCGCCTTCTCTCCGATCACAAGATCCCCTATGCCGCTCTGGTCTTGGTAGGGGCGGCCCTGACCCTGGTGGCGGTACAGGACGTCGAGCTGACCTCCTTCGGTTACCGGGTCCAGGCCGGTCTTGGGCCTACGGTTCTGCTCGGAACCGCGGCCATCTTCGCCATCGCCTCGATCTCCCTCATTCTTACGATATACGAACGGTCCACGCCCGAGGTCCGCTACCTGGTCCTCCTGCTTTCAATAGGCGTGAGCCTCCCCTTGCTGTTCATGGCGATCGCCGCGGTCTTTGAAACGGGAGGGGGCAGCCTGCCCTCGATCTTCCCCCTCGGTTTCCTCCTCTCGACAACGGTCTTCCTGTATGCGATCATCCGCCAGGACCTGTTCCAGTTCAAACCTCCCCTGCCGGAGGTAAAAGCCCCCACCGTAAACGTCCAGGCCGATGCTGGGGTTGACGGCAAATGTTTGTTGATCGAGGGCAAGAGGCCGGACCGCGCCTACCTGATGCTCCTGGACCGGCTGGAGGCTGGAAAAAGAGGCCTCCTCATCACCCGGCTCCATCCGGACCGGCTCCGCGAGGACTATGGCCTGGTAAAGGTCCCCATGATCTGGTTGGCCACCCAACCGGGACCCGACCGGATAGATCCTACCTCGCTGACGATCCTTCAGCATACTATTGTGGACTTTTTGCAGAAAGGTCCGCCGTCCGTCATCCTCCTGGACGGGCTGGAATATCTCATGTCCGAGAACCAATCGGACAAGGTCCTCCGCATCATCTACACTCTCCTCGATACGGTGACCATCTCCAACAGCCAGCTGCTGGTCCCGCTGGACCCGGAGGTGCTGGAGATCAAGGACCTTGCTAAATTGGAAAGGGAATTCGAGATAATTAGAACAGAAGGGGCCGGGTCCGAGATTTGAACTCGAGTCTAGGGATCCACAGTCCCACAGGATACCAGGCTACCCCAACCCGGCCATGGTGGGACCTCCTCATTACCTAAGTCTACATAAACCTTTCTTCTGGAGGAGGGTCGGGGTCGACCGTCAGACCACTCGGCTCTCCTGCCCTTTCCAGTCGTAGAGATAGACCCAAACCTCTGGCCGTGGGAGCCCCAAGCCCACGGCGAGGTCCTCCAGCTCCTTGGCCTTGAGCCGGCCGAACTCCTCGTTGATCAGGGAGTTGGGAAAGTGCAGGACCACCCAGCCTTCCGCCAGGAGGGAATCAAGGAACTCGACATCGAAGGCATGCACCCCCCTGCTGCAGGCGGATTCGATGTATTCCGTCCATCCTCCTTCGCTTCCGTAGCGAACCTCCAATCTGATCCCCGGACTGGTCCCCCCGCTCTCCGCCGACCGGACCTGGGCGCCTATGTCAAGGAGGGACCTCATCCTGAGACTGGCGACCCTTCGGATATCCTCCAGCGCGATTCTGGCCACTTCGGTGGGCTGATACATGGGCCGTCCCAGGCGAGCCGAGCTTATTTCAAGAACGTGCGCTCGATAATCGGCAAGGAAGACCTTGGCAGGACAATAATCTGGTCTTATTGTATTCTGGATTACAATACGGTTAAGAGCCGTTCTTTTCTCTACACCATGAAAACATGATGAAGGACGTCCTTTCAGTGCTCGACCTACAGGACGATATCGATGATGTCCTGGTCCAGGCGGCCAAGCTCAAGCAGCAGAACGAGAAGAGCGGCCAGCAGCTTAAAGGCCAGACGCTGGCCATGATATTCGAGAAATCGAGCACCCGTACTAGGGTTTCCTTCGAGGTCGGCATGATCCAGTTGGGAGGGAACTCCATCTATCTGGGCCAGAAGGACACCCAGCTGGGGAGGGGAGAAACGGTCGCCGACACCGCCCGGGTCCTCAGCCGTTATGTGGACGGCATCGTTTACCGGGCTTTCAGTCATGCCAACATGGTCGAGCTGGCCAAACATTCCACCGTACCGGTCATCAACGCTCTGGACGACCTGGAACATCCCTGCCAGGTGATGGCCGACCTGCTGACCATCAAGGAGCAGAAGCATGAGCTGGAGGGCCTGAAACTGGCCTATATCGGGGATGGGAACAACGTGTGCAACTCGCTTCTCCTCGGAGCGGCCCTGACCGGCATGGACTTCATGGCCGCCACCCCGTTGGAGTATCGGCCCAGCCCGGACATCGTGAAGAAGGCCGCGTCCTTGGCCAAGGGAACGAAGGCGTCGAGCAAGGTGGTCGTCGATCCGGCCAAGGCCGCCGAGGGGGCCGATGTGGTTTACACCGACACCTGGGTCTCCATGGGCCAGGAATGCGATGCCGATCGCAAGGAGAAGTTGCTCCGCCCCTATCAGATCAACAAGGAACTGATGTCCAAGGCCAAGAAGGACAGCATCTTCCTGCACTGCCTACCGGCCCATCGCGGGTCGGAGGTGACCGAAGAGGTCATCGATGGAAAGCGCAGCGTGGTTTTCGATCAGGCCGAGAACCGGTTGCATGCTCAGAAGGCCATCCTCCTCAGGCTGATGGGCTGAGCTGGCTCAGGACGATCCCGTCAATCGCCAGGAGGAACTCGTCCTCCCGGCCCTCCGGAACGGTGGCCCCCGCCGCGATATTGTGCCCGCCTCCCGTGCCTCCCACGGTCTCGGATGCCTGGCGCATCGCCGCCGAAAGGTCCAGGCCCCGCCGGGTCATATCCCGGGTCCCCCGTCCCGACACCTTGACGGTGCAGGTGCCATCCATGGACTGGGCGAAGGCGATGATGGGACGGTCGGCCGGAACTTCCGGGGTTCCCAGCAGCATGCCGGCCACGATCCCTACGATAGTATCCTCGATGCGGTCCCTTCCATTGAAGTAGCGCACCGCCTTCAACGGGGTCCCGCCGGGGGAGGTGACCGAAGCGCCGTAGGTCGCCTCATTTTTGACCAGCCCGATGGCCTCCCTCAACTTATCCCGATGATTGTCCTGCTGACGGACGGCCTCACCCAGCGCCTCTCCCCGATCGCCCAAGCAGACCGCCATACCCACCTCGGGGCGGTCGTGACGGCCGCAGGCGTTCAGCAGCGTGGCGAACTCCTTGGCATCGAACAGCGCTCGCATGTTCGGCCTCCAGGCGGAGCCATCGGCAAGTTCGCCCCCCTCCGGCCCGTTCAGGGTGTTCCAGTCGGCAGGGGTCCCCGGGAGGTCCCGGGCCAGCGTGTACACCTCACCGATGAGCCGGCGGACGTACGCCTCTCCCTTACCGGCGTCCATCATGCGGTTGACCAGCGCGCTCACGATGCGGCGCTTCTCATCCCGGGACAATAAGGACCAGGTGCGGAACCGTTCACCCTCCATCAATGGCACATCGACCCTGGTCAGGAAATCGATGCAGGCCAGCTTGTCCTCGTCCTGGGCGACCGGGTCCTCTTCCAGAGCATCGTTGTCCCGCCTCACGAACCTCTCGCCGGTCAAGAACGGCATGAGGGGGGGCTCGCTCGAGTACTGGAGCAAAGAGTGCAGCGGCCGGGTCTGACGACCGAACAGGCGGACGTCCTTCTCCGCCTTGATCAGCCCGAGGGAGACGGCATCGTCCAGGATGGAACGGTTATAGCCACAGAGGCGGCTCTCGGCACCGTCCTGGAAGTCTCCGACCGCGCCGACGACCGCCAGGGCCGAGAGGTCCTTGTTACCCGGGTCCATCTTCTTGGCCACCAGGTAGGTCACTCCCGCCCCCGAGACCTCGCTTGACCCGTCCAGGCCAAAGAGGTGAGGGTTGACATGGCCACAATCTTCCCCCCTCGCCGATGGATCGACCCGATGATGGTCAGACACCACGGAACGACCCGATTCGAGCTTGGAGTACATGCCGCTACCCAGGTCAACGAACCAGACCCTATGGGCAGGGTCCGCGCGCACCTTTTCGAGCTCCCGATCGTCCAGTTTCTTGACGAAGCGGACCGCGTGCGCGATCCCCGCCCGGCCAAGGGCGAGCGAGGCTATCGATGAGGCCGTTATGCCGTCGGCGTCGATATGGCCGACCACCAGGACCGACCGGGAGGAAAGGAGCGTTAGAGCTGCTCCCTCCGCCGCTCTCTCAAAACCCTTTATGTCGCGTACCTGGGTCACAGCGTCCATGTTCAATACGACTCATGAACGATACGGTTCTTTAGCGTTTCGTATACATGCTCGGCGAGGGGGCTGAGGTTAACGGTGTCCTCCTCATTGTACTTCTTGAGCAGCTTTAGGGCGTTCTCGTTCCCCGATCGCTCCCAGAGCCTCCAGAGGTACACGGCCTCTTCGCCGGTGACATACTCGACCTCCCTGGCCCGGGCGATGCCCATCTGCTTCTCCACCGATTTCAGGCCGCCCTCCAGGCCGACCCGGCGGCAGGCATGCCGCAGGTCGAAGTGAGGGACCTTGGGAACTGTGAACGGAAAATGATATTCTAGTATGGGCAGGTCGAACGAGCTGCCGTTGAACGTCACCAGCAGCTTGACGCCGTCCAATGCCTTCTTGAGCGAACCGGCGTCCAGGTCCTGACCTCTCACCAGAGCGGTGCTCCGGCCGTTCCGATGGATCCCCACCACGGTCACGTTGGCGTAGCTGAATCGCCCATCGGTCTCGATGTCCAGGAACGCGGTCTGTTCCCGGAACCGGTCATAGAATCGCCAATGCTCCACCGTAGGAAGGATCTTGCAAAAATAATCCGTTCGGCCATTGCGTAGAAAGGTCTCGGCGCGTTCGAGGTGCTGGTCCAGATGGTCCTTCCGGTCCTTGGCGATCCCCTTTACTTTGGATGTCGAGCGGAAATCGTCCCAATCTTGGACCCCGCTCTTCCAGAGGTTCCTCTCTTTACCCTTCCCGATCGAAGGCAGGATCTGAAACGTCCTCCGGATCACGACGCCGGCATCGCCGAAGCTCATTGATACCATTTTCTATGGGGTGGTCGAAAGTGTCGGCCTCCCGGGGATAAGGTAGAAATAGTGTAGCCCGGTTAGTTTGTTACGCCCTGGCCAGGCTGGCCATGCGCGGAAAATAAATGGACGAGATAGAGGTCTTCAAAGGCGTTTTCGTGACGGCCGATCTTTGCCTGCACCTGCCCGAGGAACGGACGGTGGTGGTCGCCGATCTCCACATCGGCTACGAGTCGGCGCTGGAGGCCGAAGGCATCCACATACCCCGTATCCAGACCGAATCGGTCAAGGATTCCCTGGGCAAGATAATCGAGAAGTACGAGCCGGACCGGCTGGTGGTGCTGGGCGACCTCAAGCACGAGTTCAGCAGGAACCTGGGACAGGAGATGAAGGATGTCCGGGAGGTCCTGGAGAGCGTCTCCGGCCAGGTCGAGGTCATTTTGGTGAAGGGGAATCACGACAATTTCCTGGAGAACATCGTTTCCAGGATCCAGATCCCCGTGGTGCCCATGTACCGGGCGGCCGGGCTGACCTTCGTCCACGGCCATCTGCCCTGCGAGGACCGGCCCCTGATCATGGGGCATGAGCATCCGTCGATCAAGATATTCGATCGGGTGGGAGCGTATCTCAAGATGCCCTGCCACCTCCTGCTCCGGGACGAAGGGATCTTGGTGATCCCGGCCTTCAGCCCGTTGGCCTCGGGGACCGACCTGACCGGGCAGACACCCGCCGAGTATCTGTCGCCGATCTTGAAGAACATAAATGTTAGGCGGGGAGAGATTTTCGCCTGCAGCGACATTGGTCTGCTGCCCTTGGGAAAACTAGCCGCCCTTGAGGGCCTTAGATTATGATTTTACGAATAACGTAGGCGATCGAAACACCTCCGATCTGCAATCTATAAGGCCTTTATTATTGACCATGCCCGAATGCAACAATGTAACAATCGTTGTATCGGACAAGCTCATTCAGATGGTTAAAATCGATATCTAGATTTCAATGGATGGTACATCCATCCATAAAAGAATTTATAATTAAGCAACTTAATGCAATGAGCAACTCTTTATCGTTAAAGGAGGGAATCAGAGTATGAGCAACGAGATACTTGATAAGCTAGCAGATGTCGTAGTTAAGGGAAAGATCAAGGAAGCCAAGCCCCTCGCGGAGCAGGCATTGGCCGCCGGCGTCGACCCGAAGGTAATCATCTTTGACAGCCTAAGCAAGGCCATGGCCGTTGTAGGACAGAAGTATGAGAGCAAGCAGTACTACCTGCCCCAGGTTCTCCTGTCCGCTCAGACCATGTATCAGGCACTTGATGTCGTTCTCCCCAAGATGAAGGTTGACACCAAGGCCAAGGCCGCCGGAAAGGTAGTATTGGCGGTCGTTGAAGGAGATGTCCACGACATCGGAAAGAACATCGTTAAGGCAATGTTGACCGGCGCTGGTCTCACCATCTACGACATGGGCCGCGATGTGCCTGTGAAGAACCTGGTCGAGAAGTGCAAGGCCGAGGGAGCCAACATCCTCGCGACCTCCACCCTGATGACCCCCACCCTGGCGGCCATGAAGGAGATCGAGCGGATTCTGAAGGAAGAGAACCTGAAGGGCAAGGTAAAGACCATCATCGGCGGTGGCGCTACCTCCAAGGAGTTCTCCAACCAGATCGGCGCTGACGCCTGGGCGTACGACGCGGTCGAGGCAGTCAAGGTCGTCGACGGCCTGCTGAACTAAACCTATCCAAACCATAGAAGGACCCGGTCCTTCTTTCCTTCGTTTTTTTATTTTTTGGTACTCGTGCACATGCCCCGACGCCCTTTCTCCAGGGCCGGATAGGAAAAGAACACGAGGCTCCCATGAAAGAAAGAGTAGGCGCGCTCTGGCTGGTGAGCAACCGTATTGAGGTCAGGGGGCGCGGTCCAACGATGAGCGCAGAGAGGTGCCGCTTATGGAAGATATCAGTGTCGAGGTCACCAACGGCGATAAAGTGCTCTTCCCCCGGGATGGCTATACCAAGGAAGACCTGGTCCGCTATTCCTCGATGATCTCACCGGTCATGCTCCCCCACATGAGGGGCCGTCCGGTCTCCATGATCCGGTATCCTGACGGCATCGACGGTAAGAGCTTCTTCCAGAAGGACGCGTCGTCCTTTTTCCCCACCTGGCTTCCCCGGGTCATGGTCACGAAGAAGGGCGGCACGGTCGAGCACGTGCTTTGCGAGAAGGAAGCGGACCTGGCCTACCTGGCCAATCTTGCCTGTATTACTCCGCACATCTGGCTGAGCCGGGCGGACCTGCCGGAGCGCCCGGACCGGATGATCATTGACCTGGATCCCTCTGGAACCGATTTCGGACAGGTCATCGACGCGGCCATGCTTCTTCGGGAAGAACTGGAACGGTACGGCCTCGCACCATTTGTCATGACCACGGGCTCTCGGGGAATGCACGTGGTAGCGCCCCTCGACCGGACCTCCTCGTTCGATGAAGTACGGGCCTTCGCCCGCCATCTGGCGGTCAGGGCCATGAGAGGTCGGGAGGACCTGCTCACTCTGGAAACGTCGAAGGACCACCGCCGAGGTCGGCTGCTCCTTGATACCTTCCGCAACTCCTACGGCCAGACCGGGGTGGCCCCCTATGCCGTGAGGGCCAAGGACGGCGCTCCGGTGGCCACACCGTTGACCTGGAGGGAGGTGGAGATAGGTGAGGTTGGTCCGACCACTTTCAATATCCGCAATATTTTCAAGAGGTTGGAGGAAAGCGGTGACCCGTGGAAGGACATCGACTCCCAGGCCGGCTCCGTCCCCGCAGATTTCGATGGTGCATGATCCACGCAAGGCCCATAGGTCCGCCTTCTGAACTCCACCTATTCTCCCGGAGATAGCGATGAGGCCGATGGACGAGGGCGACAGTCTTCACGAGCGAGCGGCGGGGAACTATCTGGTCGACCTGCCACCCGGGCTTGAGCTCCCGGAGCTTGCAGCCAGGGCCGCGTTCGAACCGGCCCGACGGTATTGGTGCCTCCCCCCTAGATTTCCTACCGCCGTTGATGGAACAGCAAGGTACGAAGGCGACCCTACCAGAAGGCCGTAGTTTGGAGATTGCCATCGGAGCGGCCTGTAGCCAGTTATCCGTTATGGCCAAGGCCCGCGTCACACCCCGGAACTTATTGTTTATATGGTGCCCTCCCCATGCCCCATCGACGAAGCGATCGCCGGGGGTAGGGACCTCGTTGCTCCCCATTCGAGGACGAAGCCATCCGGGAGGATTGAGAACCCGTGGGAATTGATGCCATTGGGTAAAGGCACTTCACAAGATACCCTGTCGCGGGCACTATTATTGCATAAGATTACATAATAGCCAGGGTGTTCTATAGCATAACAATCGTTGACTAATTTTGTCGAAAACTAATTATATTCTATCTCCAATTGCCAACTAATAAATATTGACTATTGGAGGAATTTTAGTGACACCCAAAGAGAGGTTTATTGCAGCGCTTTCCCGCAAGGAGCTCGACAGGCCCGCCGTTGGATGCGTTACCCAATCCGTGACCGTTGACCAGATGGACGCAGTAGGCGTGCACTGGCCCGCCGCTCACACCGACGCCCAGATGATGGCCGCCCTCGGTGCCGCCGGCGCCAAGGTGTTCGGGTTCGAGAATGCCAGGATCCCCTTCTGCTTGACCGTCGAGGCAGAGGTTTTCGGAGCTCAGGTTGATCTGGGCAAGGTCGACAGGACCCCCATGGTCAAGAAACACCCCTATGAGACCGAGGCCACCCCGACCTTCCCCAAGGACTTCGCCAACTCGGGAAGGGTAAAGACCGTCATCGAGGCCACCAAGCTGCTCAAGCAGCAGGTCGGCAAGGAGCTCCCCATCGTCGTCGGGACCACCGGCCCCCTGACCATCGCTGGTCACCTGGTCGGGACCGAGAACCTGCTCCTGATGATGATCACCGAGCCGGACACCGTCCACAAGTTCATCAAGGCCTCCTGCGAGACGGAGAAGGCCTACATGAAGGCCCTCGTCGCCGCTGGCGCCGATGTGATCGCCATGAGCGACCCCTCCGCCTCCACCGACATGCTGTCCGGAGAGATGTTCGACGAGTTCGCCAAGCCCTACATCAAGGAGGTCTGGCATGGTGCCGAGGGTGCCAAGAAGATCCTGCACATCTGCGGTGACACCACCCTCCTGATCGACCACATGATCGACACCGGTGCCGACGGCCTTTCCATCGAGGAGAAGGTCGACCCGGTCAAGGCCGTCGAGCTCGTGAACGGCCGTGCTGCCCTCGTCGGCAACATGGGCGTCGTGCGCCCGCTGCTCCAGGGAACCCCCGAGGACTGCCGTGCCCACGCTCTCAAGATCAAGGCGGCCGGCTTCAACATCGTCGCCCCCGGATGCGGTCTCGCTGCCCGCGTGCCCAGGGCCAACATCGAGGCCATGGTCAAGGCCGTCAAGGGCTGAACAGGCCCCCATCGGTCCGCCAAAAGACGACAAACCCTTTCCAACTCACATTTTTTTATAAAAAAAGAACGAAAGGGTTTTTTTTAACAACGGCCGTACTTTTCGCAGGCCTCCCGCACCCTCAGGATGTTCTCCATGGGGCTCTTGAAAGGGATCTCGCTGCCAGGGGCGATGATAAGGCCGGGTCCCTTTCCGTAAAGTTCGATGACCGAACGGACCCTGTCCTCCACGTCCTGGGGCGACTTCTTGAAGATGACCTCTTGGTGGTTTATCCCGGACATGACGGTCACCTTGCCCCGATACTTCCGTAATAGTTCGGGCAGATCTACGAAATCATTGTTGAAATGGGTGCAGATGGCCCCAGCCTCGATCTGCTGATCGAGATAGGGGAACTGAGAATCGTTATGGACGATGGTCCGGACCCCCAGGGCCTTGAACTTCGCCAGCAACGGTCGTAGAGCGGCGATATCATAGGCATCGCACATCTCCGGAGAGACCAATGTGCCGGAGGCGCTGCTGTCGTCCAGGAAGGTGGCCTCCAGGCCAAGGGCGGCGATCCTTTCCGCATACATCAGTTCGGAGTCCAGGGCCACCTTGATCATCCGGTGGACCAGGCCCGGGTCGTTGATGGTGTCCATCATCAGGTTCTCATAGCCCCTTAGCTCGGTGGCCACGAAGAACGGCGAGATGACGCTTCCGATGACCGCGACCTCCTTTCCAATCCGCTCCTGCAGGATGGCCCCGGCCTTGATGGGCACCGACCAGAACCCGTCCTCGAGGGGGTCCACCGGGGCCAACCGGTCCACGTCCGACGGGGTCTGGACGGCGTACTGGTCTATCCGCGGATAGAAGTCCCGCTCCGGGAACTTCCAGGTGCTGCCCAGGGCTCTGGCCTCGGTAAGCAGGTCACCCCACCCGATCATGACATTGTCATAGCCGAAGAGCTCGTGCGCCTTCATGCAGATCTTGGCGAAGGCCTCGGGGTCATGGAAACCCTCCCTCATGGTCAGGCCGGCGGCCTGCAGCACGTGCTTGGCCCCTCCCAGTTGTTGGTAGAATGCCGGCACGCGGTCGGGCATCTCCTGATTCAAAGCGGCCTGGAACCTCTCCCTGGAGTTCATGGCCGTTCACATGAATAATTAAATAAATCTAGATTTCGGATACAACTGGAGCAATGGCTCGTGTTATTGTCATATCTCCATCACCCATTTCCGTGAGATTCTATTTATAGCTCATTCCTAATTTCAATCGGGCGACTTAACATGGGTTATGGCATAGCACTGGACGTTGGAACTAGCGGATATCGCAGCCATCTCGTTGACCTCTCCAAGAACGGTAAGATCCTCTCCACCGCGATCACCATGCGCCACCCCCTGCCCGGGGCCAACATCATGGACCATCTGCACTTCTGGATTGAGAACGGTGCCGACGTTGGCCACAAGATCATCATGGACACGGTCGGCCATCTGATCGAGATGCATGGTGTCGATAACAAGAAGATCGATCGGTTGTCCGTTTGCGGTAACCCGGCCCAGGTCTCCATGTTCGAAGGCATCGAGGTAAGGGATCTGGCCTATGCCGGACAAAATATGCTGAACCGCCTCAATGTCAAGGTCCCTGACCGGCGGGCCAAGGTCATCACCGCCGGCGAGATAGGCCTCATGGCCATGAGGTCGGAGGCCGCGGTGGTCATCCCGCCGTCCATACGCCACGAGATCGGGGCCGACGCGCTGGCCATGATCATCAAGTCCAACATGCTGGAGAAGAAGGAGACCTGCATGGTCACCGACTACGGCACCAACGCCGAGATGGGCCTCTACCACGATGGCGAGCTTTATACTGGCTCGGCCGCCGCCGGGCCGGCCATGGAGGGGCAGGCCATCCACCACGGCATGCTGGCCGCCCCCTTCGCCATATCCGATCTCAGCTTCGCCGAGGACGGGTTCTGGAGCAACTACGTGCTTTCCGATGTCCTCAGACCCGTGGAAGGGACCAAGGTCAATCCGTCCACCGGATCCTCCCGAGTGGTCAATGATATCCAGGCCAGGGGCATCACCGGTACCGGGGTCGTCGCTGCGGTGGCTTTGGGACTGGAGTCCGGTCTCATCGAGCCGCCATTCATCCGGACGAAGGACAAGACCCTTCACTTCCAGAACGGCATCGACTTTGGCGAGAAGGACCTCGTCGAGGCAGGTAAGGCCATGGGCGCCATCCGGGCCGGCCACCGCACCCTCGTCGAAGAGGTCGGGATCGATGACATGGATGTAAAGACCATGTATCTGGCCGGGGCGTCGGGCACCTATGTCGATCCGATCAAGGCGCAGACGGTGGGGATGATCCCGCGGGTCATAGACCACACCGTGCAGGTCGGGAACACCTCGCTGATGATGGCCTATGATCTCCTGGTCAAGGACGAGGCCGTGGACGATATGCAAAGGGTGGCCGATTCCATCGCCTCCAAGCATATCATGTTCGCCACCAGCAAGATCTTCGAGGACATGTATGTCAACGAGATCGCGTATTGGGTGGAGGGCATGCCCATCGAAATGTACAACGAGACGCTCATAGGCAGCGGCCACAGGCCGTTGCCGGCGATCGTGAGACCCAAGACGACCCAGCGCATCGTGAGCTCGGACATCCCGGTCATCGGCGACAAGGGCCTCAAGATCCTCGACAACGTCGGCGTGTACCTCATGGGCGGTTTCGAGGGATGCATTGGTTGCCAGAAGTGCGAGAAGAACTGTCCGGAACATGCCCTAAGTGTGCTGGAGGGCGGTCCCCACGGGTTCACCATCAAGATCGCCACCGAGCACTGCCTGGGAACAGCGTGCAAGAAATGCGAGGCGATCTGTCCCGAGAAGGTCTACCGGTTCAGCGACCTCAAGGTGACCCAGAGGGCCTAGGGTCCGGCCATCGAAAGGGGGGCGTCGGCCGGCGACCCGATGCCCCATCTTTTTTATCCGACCTACATGTTCAAAGGGGGGCGTCGTCTCCACGAGCACGGTCGTCCGGACGGTCTGGTGGGACCGATCGATAGGACGATTGATCTTTAGGTAACGATTTAATACAGATTTCACATATAGAGTGAAACGAAGTTCGCAAATTCAGCCCTGTAGGACCTGTTTTTGGAACATTGTTGCAAGAGGAAGAAATGGACGATACCGACCTTAAGATCCTGCAGATCCTGAGGGAAAACTCCCGCGACAGCCTGGGGAAGATCTCGGAGCAGCTTGATATTTCCAAGGCCACGGTCTCCCGACGACTGTCCCGGATGGAGCAGGAAGGTTACATCGCCGGCTATTCCATATCCACCAACCCTGCCCGGTTCGGGCTCATGAAGGGGATAATCTCCCTGGAGGTGGTCGGCACCGCGGTGAACGGGGTGATCGAGCAGCTCAGGGAGCATCAGGAGATCGAGTCGGTCACCAAGGTGTTCGGCGACCATGGTCTGATCTGCATCGTCTACACCAATAGCGTCGATGCCCTCTATGCCCTCATCCAGGACCGTATCCTGAAGATACCCAACATCCACAACGTGGAAGTGGACATCGTCATCGAACGTCTGACCCTCAACCCGGACGCCGTGTTCGATATGGCCCGCTCCAGGATCGAAGGGCGGAAGTGATCATTCCCTGATCAAGAGGACCCAGCGGTCGTAGAAAGCATCCCGCTGGTTCTCGTACACTTCCGCTTTCTTCCCCGCCCCCAGTGCCCACATCCTTACCAGTTCCGCCTCCTTCTCCGCCTCCACCGTAACCATCGTTTCCTCGGTCTGGTCCATCAGTTCGTGCAGGATGGCCTTCCAGATGAGGGCGGTGAAGTCATTTATGGAGCCGGCCATCAGCGCCAGGCCCAGCTCGGTGGGGCGGATGTAATGGCCCAGCAGGGTAGCGTCGATCCACATGGTCTCCTCGGGTCGCAATCTTCCCTTGGAAAGTCCGAGGCTGAGCAGGGTGGGATCGTTATCGAAGGCCAGGGGGGTCAGTCCGACCTCCCGGAGCATGGCCGCTCCCATGCCCGAGCCGCACCCGCAGTCCAGGCAGGTCGCGCCCTTTCGACCGCCCCAGGTATCCTCCAGCAATGCCTTGACCAGTGCGGCCCGCTCCGCCGAATAATCCTCTATGGCCGGGGCGGTGGTGCTCTGGAGACCAAGGGAATAATATTCCCTGGTGGCGTTCATCCAATCCTCCTGGGTCGTTCTCACAATCTCTCCGTCCAGCTCCTCGAAGCGCTCCACCGCCTCGACCACCGGGGACCGTAGGATGAAGTTCGTGGCCTTCCACCGGCCATCCGTTCGGAGGGCCAGGGCAAGGGGCCAGTCCTGGTCGTCCACCACCAGGCGGGCCTGGTCCGCGGCATCTCCCAGGAGCATGCTGGTGAAGGCCTCATCGGGCAGTACATTGAAGGTCGGTTCGTTGAACTCGACCTCTGGCAGCTCCATGATCTTAAGGATCTTCATCGGGACACACGACCGACCAGAAGAAATGGTCCGCCCTATATTTTTGTTTGCCAATCGGGCCAGGGCCATCATGTTTCGAGAGGTTTATTAGCGTTAGAGCGCATGGCCGCTCCCATGAAGTTGGGCCCCTCCCCCAAGAAGTTCACCGCGGACGGGCATAGGACCGTGGACCCCAAGGAAACGCTGGAAAGGGTCGAGCCGAAGATGAAGGTCGCCGGCATAACCCGGGTGGCGGACATCACCGATCTGGACCGCCTTGGCATTTATGTCTTTTCGGCCATCCGGCCATCGGCCGAGAGCGGTGCCATCTCTGTTTACAATGGAAAGGGGATCTCCAAGGAGGAGGCCAAGGTCTCGGCCATCATGGAAGGTGTGGAACGCTACAGCGCCGAGGTCAGGGGCTTCAATGTCGTTCGCAAAGGTGCCGAGGAGTTCATGGCCTCGCACAATGCGATCAACCCGCTGGACCTCATTCTGACCCCGGCCTCAGCGTTCCATCTCACCCGGCAGCCGGTGGCCTGGACAAAGGGGGTCGAGCTCAACACGATGGAGGACATCTGGGTGCCGGCCAGCGCGGTCTTCCATCCCTACGTTTCCAAGATCGACCTGCCTCTGTTCCGGACATCGACCAACGGCCTGGCCTCGGGCAACAACCTGGAGGAAGCGGTCCTACATGGGCTGTGCGAGGTCATCGAACGTGACGCCTGGTCCCTGGCAGAAGGCCGGCGCAAGATCAACGGCGATATCGACCCGGGGGAGAGCAGCCTGGTGATGGGGCTGATGGACAAGTTCACATCGAAGGGCATCGAGGTCCATCTCAAGAACCTGACCTCGGACATCGGGGTTTGGACCATCGCCGCGGCCGCTGATGATGTGGTCATGCAGGACCCTGCGCTGCTGACGCTGGGGATAGGGACGCATCTCAATCCCGAAGTGGCGGCCATGAAGGCGCTGTTGGAGGTGGCTCAGAGCCGCCTCACTCAGATCCACGGCGCCCGGGAGGACACGGTCCGAGGGGAGCATAGCAGGAAGCTCGGCTACGAGCGTATGAAGCGCATCAACAAGATGTGGTTGACCGAGAGCGGCCCATCGGTCAAGTTGACGGACCTCCCCAGCGAGGATACGACCGACATCTTCGACGATCTGCAGGTGGTCCGCTCCAAACTCAATGCTCGGGGACTGAACCGCACGGTGGTCGTCGACCTGACCAGGAAGGAGCTGGGCATACCTGTGGTAAGGGTCATCGTCCCCGGTCTGGAGGTCTTCGCCATCGACGAGGACCGGGTCGGGCCGAGAATGATGGGAGGAATGGCCTGAGGCCGGTGATATTCCTGGGGCCCAGCCTGCCCCTGGCGGATGCGCAGGCCATCCTGGACGCCGACTACCGCCCGCCGGTCAAGAGGGGCGATATCGGGTCGCTCCCCCAGGATGTCGAGGTCGTGGGCATCATTGACGGCGTTCTGCTGAACGATGCGGCGGTCGGGCATCGCGAGATAATGTCCCTTCTGAACAGGGGCGTCAAGGTCCTCGGGGCCGGCAGCATGGGGGCGTTACGCGCCGCGGAGCTGGCCGACTTCGGGATGGTCGGCATTGGCCGGATATACGAAGAATATGCCTCCGGCCGCGTGGAGGGGGATGACGAGGTCGTCCTGTCCTATGATCCTTTCTCCCTCCTAGCGCTCTCCGAGCCGCTCATCAATATCCGATTGAACCTGGAAAAAGCAAGGGCTGCCGGGGTGATCGGACAAGAGGCCGAAAAGGCCCTCATCGCTGAAATCAAGGCGGTCTTCTATCCGCGTAGGAACTTCTCGCTTTTAATCGAAATGGCCGAGAAAATATTAGGAAAAAATGAGGCTCAAAAATTGAGAATTTTCCTTCGGGACGAGGCTGAGGATTTCAAGCAAAAAGATGCCATTTTTCTACTAAATGCCGTTAAACAAATACAATGATTTTTTTAAAAGTTAACTCGTGTTAATAAAAGTCGGGCTATGCTGGCTACTTTCTAAAAATCACGATTGTTTACGATGGTTGGATTATCCATCCAGCAGTATGTTTATATGCCATTCTTTACTTACTAGGCTCTCGCAAGGGGATTCGATTTACATCGTTTGGGCCTAAACTCGAACGATGGGATCAACAACTTTTTTAGCCCGGTCGGGGGGACCCTGCCGGGTTAGGAATAAAATATGATTGGAGGTAGAAATTTGGCGAAATACAAGGACAAGATAGACTTGTATGACGACAGGGGCAAGGTCATCGAGAAGGATGTTCCCCTCGAGGCTATCAGCCCATTGAACAATGCCGCCGTACAAAAGATTGCATCCTTGGCTAAGAGGACCATCGCTGTGGACATGCCTGGACTTGAGAAGTCTCTCAAGACCGGACGCGTCGGCGGTGGCTACATCAAGGGCAAGGAAATCAATGCTGCCATTGTTAGCGACGCCGAGAAGCTCGCTAAGAGGGTAAAGGACATCATCAAGGTCGACAAGGACGATGACACCGATGTGCGGGTCATCATGGAAGGGAAGAGGATGATCATCATCGTCCCCAGCCGCCGTGTCGACGCCGGTATCGAGTACACCACCGGTTTCACCGCTGCAGCCGCCGCGGTCACCCAGGCCGTCATTGACGAGTACGATGTTGACATGTTCCGCGCGAACATGGTGAAGAGCGCAGTTTGGGGTAGATATCCTCAGACCATCAACTTCCTGGGATCCAACCTGAAGTCCATCCTCGAAGTGCCGCAGATGAACGAAGGCGCCGGTTACGCCCTGAGAAACATCATGGCGAACCACCTGGTCGCTCTGTCCGGCAAGAACTCCATGAACGCAGCCGCTCTGTCCTCGATCTTCGAGCAGACCGCTATGTTCGAGCTCGGTGATGCAATCGGGCCGTTCGAGAGGTACCACCTCTTGGGCCTAGCCTACCAGGGATTGAACGCGAACAACCTGACCGTTGACCTCGTAAAGGAGAACGGCAAGACTGGAACCGTCGGCACTGTCGTCGAGTCCCTAGTTGCCCGCGCCCTCGAGGACAAGATCATCAAGGTCAAGGAGAAGCTGCCGTCCGGGTACAAGGTGTACACCACCAACGACTTCCCATTGTGGAACGCGTATGCCGCAACCGGTATTCGCGCCGACGTAATGGTAAACATCCGTGCTGCCAGGGCTTCCCAGGCCGTACCAGCGACCATCAGGTACTTCAACGACCTGCTCGATCACGAGCACGGTCTGCCAAGTGTTGACTTTGGTCGTGAAATGGGTGTTTCCGTCGTGAGGTCCTTCTTAAGCCACACCATCTACGGAGGCGGCGGACCTGGTCTGTTCCACGGTAACCACGTCGTGACCAAGCACTCCAAGGGCTTTGTCATCCCCGCGATTGCCGCAGCCTGCTCTCTAGACGCCGGTACCCAGATGTTCTCCCCTGAGAACACCTCGTCCCTGGTTAGGGATGTGTTCGGCGACATTCCCGAGTTCAAGGCCCCGTTGAAGGCTGTCGCTAAGGAGGCGAAGAAGCTCAAGTAATCGGTCTGGTGGCTTGATGAACAGTACTGACAAACCTGAAGCAGTTCCGTTACCGGAAATCCTGATATTCCCTAGTAGGTTGCTCAAGGCCGAAACGACCGAGACGCTCCTGAACAGGGTCTATGAGGTCCCTCACGTAAGGCAGGTCAACATCGCGGGCGAAGGTTTGCCGGCGGTGCTTGGCTCTGGCCCGGGTAAGGGGCTTCCGAACGAGCATCCTGAGCGCAGGGTGATCAAGGTCAAGGGAAAGGAAGTGGAGCTGCGTCTGCTCGTGGGAAGGGTGTTCGTTGAGATCGACGACATCGATCACTTGCAACAGGCGCTGGATGATATCGAGAAGATTTGTATCGATGTCCTTCCGTTCGGCTTCAATCTTGAAGTAGGCCGGTACTCGAAGTACAAGCCAACTGTGACCGATTACCAAAAAGGCAAGAGGTAATTACTATGGCATACCAGAGACAGTTCTATCCCGGATCGAGCCAGGTCGCCCAGAACAGGCGCCGGTACATGGACCCCTCCCAGAAGCTGAAGAAGCTCAGGGACGTCTCCATGGACGACGTCGTAAGGCTCATGGGCCACAGGGCTCCTGGAGAAGATTACAAGAGCATGCACCCCCCACTGGAGGAGGGCAACGAGCCGGATGACCTCATCCGCAAGCTGGTCGTCCCCATCGAGGGTGCCAAGAAGGGAGACAGGATCAGATACATCCAGTTCACCGACTCGGTGTACTTCGCCCCGATGGTTCCATACCTGAGGGCCTGGATGTACATGACCAGAATGCGCGGTTTCGACACCGGTACCCTTTCTGGCAGACAGATCATCGAGATGAGAGAGAGGGACCTGGAAAAGGCCGCCAAGGAGCTCATCGACAACGAGACCTTTGATCCCGCAAAGACCGGCATCAGGGGCGCCACTGTGCACGGGCACGCCTGCAGGCTGGACGAGAACGGCCTGATGTTCGACGCCTGGCAGAGGTACCGCTGGAACGCGAAGAAGGGAGAGGTCGAATACACCAAGGACCAGGTCGCCATCCCGCTGGACAAGCCTATCACCGTAGGCAAGCCCCTGTCCGATGCAGACCTGAAGAAGATGACCACCATCTTCAGGGTAGACGGCGTTGACATGAGGGACGATCCCGAGGTCATGGCCTTGAACCTGAGGATCCACAGGCTGAGGACCCTTTGTGGGTTCCAGGCCTTTGCGCTCAAGGGGGAGTAAACAATGGCAAAGGAAAAGGACAAGTTGTTCTTGGACGCAATGAAGAAGAAGTTCAAGGAGGCCCCGACCGACGTCAACACTCACTACTATACCTTTGGTGGCTGGAAGCAGTCCAAGAGGAAGAGAGAGTGGGTAGAGCAGGCCAACAAGATCGCCAAGACCCGTGGCATCCCCATGATGAACCGCGACATTGGTGTACCTCTCGGCCAGCGTGTCTTGATGCCCTACAAGCTGTCGCACACCGACATCTATGCTGAGGCTGATGACCTGCACTTCGTCAACAACGCCGCCATGCAGCAGGCGTGGGATGATATCCGCAGGACCGTCATCTCCGGTCTGGACACCGCTCACCAGGTCATCGAGAAGAGGCTCGGCAAGGAAGTTACCCCCGAGACCATCAACCACTACCTCGAGACCGTGAACCACGCTATGCCTGGTGGCGCAGTCGTGCAGGAGCACATGGCCGAGTGCAGCCCCGCCCTAACCGCGGACTGCTACGTGAAGGTCTTCTCCGGCGATGACGAGCTCATCAGCCAGATCGACAAGCGCTTCGTGATCGACATCAACAAGGAGTTCCCCAAGGACCAGGCCAAGCAGCTGAAGGACGCTATTGGCAAGTCCCTGTGGCAGAAGGTCGCGTGCCCGACCATCGTCGGCCGTGTCTGCGACGGCGGTACCATGTCCCGCTGGTCTGCCATGCAGATCTCCATGTCGTTCATCAGCTCGTACCGGCTGGCTGCCGGTGAGGCCGCCATCGCGGACTTCGCCTTCGCCGCCAAGCACGCGTCGGTCGTAGAGATGGGTACCATGATGCCCGCCAGGCGTGCCCGTGGACCCAACGAGCCCGGTGGAATACCATTCGGGTTCATGGCCGATATGGTCCAGTCCCTCCGTGTACACCCTGACGACCCCGGCAGGGCTGCCCTGGAGACCGTTGCTCTCGCCGCGGTCGTCCTGAGCCTGGGCGTCACACCGCAACTGGCGCAATTGGGGC
>CAYZEV010000027.1:0-31154 GCA_964477865.1 uncultured Methanomassiliicoccaceae archaeon
CATCGACGTGGTCAACAAGGACTTCCTGGTGTTCCGCCCGAACCGGTTCGTGGACTTCACCGATGACGGCGAGGGAAGCCATCTCAGCGATTACTACTACACGTTCTTCACCACCTACCGGGGCGCCTCCCCGCAGTACAGCGAGGAGTATGTGAAGATCAGCTATGAGGAGTCGAGCAAGAAGATCAGCCAGGGGGCGGTGTACGAACTGGCCGACCTCATGCGGGCCGGTACCGTCCGCGTTCCGACTCGTAGATGATGCCGGAGCCGAGCATCCGGTCGATCAGTTTGTCGAGGGTGCCCTCGTCCGCGGTCGGCAGCGCTTTCCGGACATCGTCCCGGGTGAAGTCCCCGCCATCCCCCGATAGCTCCAGGACCAGCGCCCTCATCGACTGCTCGTCGGCCGGCATCCCGATGCGCGACGCCGGGACGGTCGGCCGGGCGGCCCCCGGCATCTCGATGTCATAGACCAGCCGCGCCCCGACCTGCCGGACGCCATCGGCCAGCTCTTTGGGGGAATCCGTAGAGAAATAGACCTTGGCCCGCTTGACATCGACCTTGCCCCCGCAGCGGGGACAGGTGATGCGGGCCATTTTGAGGTCCGCTCCCTGCACCAGGGTGCAGTGCGGACAGATGATCACGCCGAACATTTAGTATTCGACGAATACCAAGGCAGCGACGCAGGCCCCATAGTTGTCCATGGGGACGGAGAGCTCCTCGATCCGGTACTCGATGGCCTCCATCTCGATACCCCTCAGCTTGGCCATCTCGTCCATCTTCCATTCCATGATCTCGCGGAGGGCCTTCTTCGATCCGTGGATGTGCCCCTCGGCCACATAGCCGCCCTTGCCGTCCTTGCGGAACCCGTAGGCGATGCCGGCGGAGATCATCTCACCCTCGCCACCCCTCATCTGAGCGAGGACACAGTGGGTGATAGCTCCCATGGGCAGCTCGCGGATCCCTACCTGCTCGGCGCTGACCGGCAGGACCGATGAGACGGATACGATGTTCAGCTCACCGATGCCGGCCTCGAGCAATGCCTTGTCAAAAGCATTGAGGTCGGAGACCTTGCTCACGGCGCAGCCAGAGGAGACGAAGAACTTCTTTGGGACGAGATGCATAAATCGATGTAATTAGTACATCGAATTTAAGCGTTTCCCCTTTGGGCGGAGCCTCGTGGTAATGGTGCTCCCAGGATGTCCGCCGGTGGTGTCGGGAGATTATTATATTTATGAATATAGAATAATTAAGTTCCATGCCGGAGAGTTCAGGGGACGACTGCCATCAAGGGTCCTCTCCACAGGTCCGATCCCAAGGGGTCCAAGCCATTATCCGCCGGCCTGTTCCCCTTCAGTCTTCCAACTTCAGCATTTCCAAGCGCTGGGACGCCGATTGGTCGGTCCGGATGTCTCGGAACTCGCGCTCCAGCATCTTGACCTCCCGGCTGTTCAAGGCCCCCGGGCTTATGGGCAATAGGAATATGGAATCGGTCACCGCCGTCGCTTCCGACAGGAGCTGGACGAACTTCAATATCTTGTTGAAGTTGTTCTGGGAGACCAGATACTCGAGCCCGCTTATCAGGAAGACCCCGCCCTCGGCATGCTCTAGGAAGTTCTTGATCTCATTATAGATGAGCGGGATGTTGGTCGGCTCGCGGGCATTGCCCTTGTCGCCCTCGTAGGACAGCCATACCATCTGGGCCCCGTCCAGGTGGAAGGTCTTGCGCAGCTTCTCGGGATATTCGCGGGAGATGCACAATCCCCTGCTCCCATGGGCGAGGTAGTCCTCCAGGATCTCGAACCCTTCCCGGGAGTTCTCCGACTCGATCAGGTAAGCGCAGCCCGATTCCAGTTTGTACTTCCTCTCCGACCCGATGGCCACTCCGGTCGCCGGGGCTGGCGGCAGCTCGGAAGGCGCAAGATGGTGCACGCACTTCTCCGCCCCCTGGGACATGCACACCACCTCCGTCGCCTTGTAACGTCGACCCAGCAGGCCGGACGCGATGCCCGATAGGTATCCGCGGGTGAAATCGCATCGCCGGCCATGGGCGGCCTCAACCGATTCATCGAAGGTGACCACGATTTCATCGGCGGTGACCTTCATCACCTTTGTTCTGGAAAGGCCGCTCTCCGACCACAGCTGGGCGAAGACCTCGGCAAAGTTGTCAAGTTCGGTGACTGGAACGTCCAGGGAGCTGACCAGGGTCATGCCGGCCTTATGTCCGGTCCGTTCCAGGGTCTCGCCGGCCCAGTCCCCGGCCATCAGCTCCAGCTCTTCACGGAGCGACAGCAACGCGGAGGCCGGCATGACGAAGAACGGGTTCATCTTCCCGCCTCCAGGAGCATGCGGCCCAGGTTCTCGAAGGCCTCCTGGACTCCGTTACCGGTCCTGGCGCTGGTGAAAAGGAACTCCTGTCCCATCTTGACCCGGGTCTCGAGGACGTTCTTCAGGTCCAGTTTGCTCTCGAGGTCGGACTTGTTCACGATGGGTATGATCGGCACCGGCCCGGTGACGGCCTCCAGGTCCTTCTTCCATTGGGGAAGGTGCAGGAGCGTCTCCTCGCGGGTATGATCGCAGACCAGCATGGCGCCGTTGGCCCCATTGTAATACGCGGCATGAAGGCTCTTTTGAGACTTCTGGCCCAGAACGTCCCAGATCATCAATGTGAGCTGGACATCCTCGTACTCGATGATCTTCTTGGAGACCTTGGTGCCGAAGCTCATGATGTACTCGTCTCTGAAACAGTCAAGAACGTATCTGCCGATCAGACTGGTCTTGCCGACTCCGCCGTCTCCCAAAAGGCAGACCTTGCGGATAATCTTCTTCTTGTCCATGGCAGGTCGGAAAGAATCGGCATGTCTGTATAAATACGTTGGCGGGAAAAACTCAGCGGTCGGGTTTAACAAAAAAAGGGAAGGCCGAGGGGCCTCAGCCGTAGACCACCGATTCCTCCGGGGTGGGCTTCTTAGGCTGGTTGACGCTCTCCATGGCCGCCTTGATCTGCCGTTCGATCTCCTCCGCCTCCTTATAGAGAGGGTCCGGGTCGATCTTGATCTCCGGCAGCATCTTGGCCACCACCTCTAAGAGCTTGGCCGAGCCCCTGGCATCGGGGAAGTTGACCCGCGCCGGCCCCAGCAGGCAGATGACGTCCAGGCCCCGCATCTCGCCGCCGTACAGCATGATCCCGGTGATGCCGCTGACCATGCCCTCCTTCATCTCCTCCACGCCGTACCGCTTCAGGAGCTCCCTGCTCGCCGGAGAGCTGCCGACCCCGTAGATCTTCGGCTCTTCGGTGGTCTGCCAGTTGATGCCCTCCAGGGACACGATGGTCTTGACCCCCTTCTCCTGACAGTAGTTCAATAGCACGTCGGCGAGCGGGGCCACCAGCTCTGGCTTGGGCATGAACTCCGCCGCCACGGTGATAAGCTGCCGGCACTGCTCCCCCTTATCGGAGCAATGCCGCTGCCCGGCATAGATCCGGACCGGCGGGGACGGCACTCCCTCGTGGATGAGCGTGTAGGGCGGGAAGTCATTGCACATGATCCCAGCGACCCTTTCCAGATTTGAGGTCCTTATGATGAAATTGGCCGCTATAGAGCTGACCAGTCCCACCGATGGGAACCCTACTATCATCATGCCTTCATTGAAATTTTCTGACTTGTACTCGTGGATGATCAGGTCCGATGTCATTGCCATTCTTCCGGACGTTCTCGATTTCAGGCGAGCGTACTTAAGGCTTTTCCGCAGCCAGCCGTCCTGGACGGCCCCGGTTTCGTTCAGGCAACGGATATGGAAAGTAATATGGTCGGGCTTGCTCTTTGATTGGTCCGTGAAGAACGAGATCATCATCGACCGCACGCCCGGGGGCATACCCGTCGTCGTGGAACGGCTGCCTTACTCTCATTGCGCTTCTTTCTCGGTATACATGGGCGCCGGCTCGCGGGACGAGGTGGAGGACCAGGCCGGCATCGCCCACATGCTCGAGCACATGCTCTTCAAGGGCACCCAGAACCGCACCGCCCAGCAGATGTCCGAGGAGATCGAGGCGGCCGGCGGGGAGCAGAACGGCTACACCACCAAGGAGGTCACCAGCTACCAGGCCTTCGCGCTCGACGAGACGGCGGAGGTGGCCGAGGACATCCTGGCGGACATGGTCCTCCATCCGCGCCTGGACAAAGGCTGCCTGGACACGGAGAAGAACGTGGTCGTCCAGGAGATCCGCATGATGGAGAACGATCCCGAGGACTACATCCACGTGCTGTTCACCGAGACCATGTGGGGCAAGCATGCCATGGGCCGCTCGGAGGCCGGATCGGTGGAGACGGTCCAGTCCCTCTCCGACATGGACATCCGTTCGTTCTTTGAATCTCACTACCGCCCGCCCCGCATGGCCGTGGTGGTCACTGGCAACGTCAAGCTCGCCCAGGTCATGGACTGGGCGTCCCGGAGCTTCGATTCCCTGGAACCTGCCAGGAACGCAAGGCCGCGGGAGGCGCCGGTCCCCCTCGCCCAGTTCAAGGTTTACCCCCGGGACGACAAGCAGGCCTACGTGGGCATGGGCTTCCCGGGGCTGAGCTCGGTCCACCCGGACCGTTTCGCCCAGCGGCTGATGACCACGGTCATGGGCATGGGCACCTCGTCGCGCCTGTTCCAGGAGATCCGGGAGCGCACCGGCCTGGTCTACGAGATATTCGCCTCGTCGGCCAGCTACACCGATTGCGGCGCGGTCAGCGTGTTCTTCAATACCTCGGTCAAGGACCAGGAAAAGGTCGTAAGGCTGGTGGCGAAGGAGATCGACCGCCTCAAATCCGAGGGGCTGGCCAAGGATGAGCTGAAGCGGGCCAAGCACCTGCTCAAGGGCATCTACGTCCGCAGGCTGGAGAGCACCGAGACCCGGATGATCCGCCTGGGCGAGATGTTCATGGCCACCGGGGAGGCGCTGACGGCCGAGGAAACGCTCCATCGGATGGATGCGGTGACAGAAGAGATGATCATTAAATCGGCCGAGGAGCTGATGGTCCGGGAAAGGCTGAGCATCGCCCTGCACGCCCCGGGCAAGGAGAGCGAGGTCGCGGTCAAGAGCCTGGGGGACCTGGACTTCTAGTTCTCCGAGATCAGCTCGAGCACCTTTTGGACGGTGCCTTCGAGCGCCGCCTCGACCTCGGGGGTCATGGACTCGCTGACCGTGAACACGTCGTTCACCTCGACCGCCACGAAGATGATCTTCTTGGGGAACCGGTTCGGCTCCAGGGACCTGCCCAGTTCGATGGTGGTGGCCACGTTCGCTTCGTGCGGATTGACGCCGTGCACGGTATTGCTGAACGCTTCCGGATCGAGCACCATGATGGTCCCCGGCTTCTGGGATGATTTTAGGATGGCGTCGACGACGATGACGCGGTCGTAGTCCAGCATGATCTCGATGAGGTCCAGCCCGCTGGTGCAGGCCTCCTGGAGGTCCACCCCCTGGACGCCCCTCTTGGAGAGCTCTTGCAATACCCTGAGCCCGATGGCGTCATCGCACATGATGGGGCTGCCGATTCCGAGGATTAGCGTTCGGTTGCTCATTCTTCCGAGCCAACAGGGGGCGGATAAAAAGAGTTTTCGTTTTTGTCCTCCGGTCGGCCGTCACCACAGCCGGCGGCCGCAGGACGATATGTCGACCCCATTCTGGTTCATTCGGTCATGATGACCTACGACCACCGACCTGATGGCGGGGCCGGTCCATTATTATCTCTCCTGCCCATTCCCGAACGGCATGCCCGAGCGAGAGCTGAAACTGGAACCGTCGGTGATCTTAAAGGTCGAGGGAAGGACGCTGACCGCCCGGCAGCTCGACGTTCTACGAGCGGTGTTCGAGGAAGGGAGCCAGAACCAGGCGGCCCGGAAGCTGGGCATCGCCACGCCGGTACTGAACCGATATCTCGGTCAGATCGAGGCGAAGGTCGGCAGGGCCCTGCTCACCGCCACTCCCCGGGGGACGGTGCTCAACGAGGAAGGGGAGCGCATCACCCTCGAATACATCGCCCTCTGCCAAAGGATGCATTCCGCGGGGGGCACGGTGATCGGCGGCACCATAATCTCGGAAGAGCTGCTCCTCAGGGCATTGAGCAAGGCCGACCCGGAGGGGACCTGCGATCTGACCATCTCGGACGACGGGCGCAACCTGAGGGACTTCCAGGCCGGGCTCATGGACGTGGTGGTGCTGGACGATCCGCTCAATCTTTTCGATCTCGAGGGAGTGATGTGGCAGGAGGTCGCCACCGACCGTTTGCTGCACGTGGACCGGGGACCGCGCTATGCCCGCTTCATGTACGGGGCGCAGAGGATAGGGTTCCGGCACCTGGAGAGCGCGGGAGTGCCCTACTCGATCGAGCGGACCTTTCGTTCCCTGGAGATGATGGCCGATTCCGGCCTGAGCTTCTTCGTCAACGAATCCCTGGCCCTTCGCAAAGGGATGAGGATCAAAAGCGACACCGATCCCTCCAGGCTAGAGCACAAGCTCAATGCGGCCTATCGCAGGGAAACCCCCCGAGCGCGAAAAGTGCTGGTCGAGCTGAAAAGGTCCGGTCGAAGGGTTTAACCGTTTTA
This sequence comes from uncultured Methanomassiliicoccaceae archaeon, assembly GCA_964477865.1. Lineage (GTDB taxonomy): Archaea > Thermoplasmatota > Thermoplasmata > Methanomassiliicoccales > Methanomassiliicoccaceae > UBA6. The sequence continues at coordinate 6,589 of CAYZEV010000027.1, forward strand.
GGTAAAACTAGGCTCATTTTTTATATACGTTTATATACGCCGGCGCCATGAACATGCCAAGGTGAATTAATTGTCATCTCCCAAGGAACCAACCGCTGAATTCGGCGAACAGGTATCGAAGGAGTTCGGAGGCGAGAGCTTGATGCTCTGCTTCCAGTGCGGCACCTGCACCGCCAGCTGCCCCTCCGGTCGCATGACCTCGTTCAGAACCAGAAAGCTCATTCGCAAGGCCCAGCTCGGCCTGAAGGAGGAGGTCATCAAGTCCCCCGACCTCTGGATGTGCACCACTTGCTACTCCTGCATGGAGCGCTGCCCCCGTGATGTACAGATCGTTGACATCATCAGCGTCCTGCGCAACATGGCCATCAGGGAAGGCGTCATGTCCGATGAGCACAGAAAGGTCGGACAGTATCTGCTGGCCAACGGCGCCACCGTTCCTCTGAACGAGAAGTACGAGGAGCTGCGCCAGAAGCTCGGTCTGGCCCGCCGCCCGGTGAACACCCTGGGCGACAAGAAGGCCCTGGAGGACTTCCAGAAGATCCGGAAGGCCACCAAGTTCGACAAGCTGGTCGGAGGTGCTTAAGATGGCCAAGAAGTACGCATTGTTCCTGGGCTGCGTAGCCCCTGCCAGATACCCCGGCATCGAGTCCTCCACCCGTGAGGTCTGCAAGATCCTGGGCGTTGAGATCGTCGAGCTGGAGGGCGCCGGCTGTTGCCCCGCCCCCGGTGTGATCAGGTCCTTCGATCAGGACACCTGGCTCGCGCTTGCTGCCCGCAACCTCGCCCTCGCCCAGAAGAAGGGCGTGGACATCCTGACCATCTGCAACGGATGCTACGGCTCCATGTTCGACGCGGCCCACGTGCTGCACGACAACCCCGAGAAGCTCCGCGCGGTCAACAAGATCCTGCGCGAGGTCGGTCTGGAGTACAACGGCGAGACCAAGGTGCACCACTTCGCCGAGCTCTTCTATAAGGAGATCGGTGTGGACGCCATCAAGGCCCACGTGAAGACCCCCCTGGACCTCAAGGTCGCCGTTCACTACGGCTGCCACTTCCTGAAGCCCAGCCACCTCAAGAACCTGGACGACCCAGAGAGGCCCAAGATCCTGGACGAGCTCGTGGAGGCCACCGGCGCCAAGAGCCTCAACTACAAGGACAAGCAGATGTGCTGTGGAGCTGGCGGCGGCGTCCGTTCCGGGAACCCGGCCCTGGCCACCAAGTTCACCGAGGAGAAGCTGAAGAACATCAAGGCGGCCGGAGCGAGCTACATCATCGATGTGTGCCCCTTCTGCCACCTGCAGTTCGACAGGACCCAGAAAGATGTCAAGGGCTACGATATCCCGGTCATCCATCTGGCCCAGCTCTACGGCCTCGCCCTGGGCGTGCCCAAGGAGAAGCTTGGTATGGACATGCACGAGATTCCGGCCAAGTTCTGAGCACAAAGGGGGCGGGAGCCTCCACCTTCCAACATCCTTTTCTTATCCATCAGCTCGCTTGGAAGGGCATCTGCGTTTCAATCCTATTGTCCACATAAGCTTCACCGCTCCAAGGGCGCAGAGGGCGATCACGACTCCTCTTCCATTCCGTTGGGGAATATTAGTATCGATCACCGTGCGGCCTGGCCATGGTCTACGGCGAAAAGAAACGCTCACATGTGTCATGTCCGTTGAGCAATCCGACCTGAGTGGTCCTAGGGCATCACGGGACGCAATAATATGCAGAGTCTCGCCCTGGGCGTGCCCAAGGAGAAGCTCGGTCAGGGCCGGCAGGAGATCCCGATCAGGTCCTAAGCGAAAAATGGGGTTTTTGTCCCCATTCAATACCTCATTTTTACGTTATTTTTTGCTTATTAATCTGACACATAAATATATATCTGGCTACGCGGAATATGGCCAGACGAACACTCTATGCGGGGAGAAAAAGTTAACGGCCCATAGCCAGCAAAACTTAACACCATTTAATTTTTCATGGCGATAGAAAAGCACTTAGATAAGGAGTGACATATCTCACCTCAGATATAAATGCCGACAAAAACCATAGCTAAATCTGCTAAGCCCGCCGCAAAGGGCAAGGTCAGCTCTGCAAGCGCTAAGAAGACCGTCGCCAAGCCTGCCGCCAAGAAGGCCGCCGCACCTAAGAAGGCCGTTGCCGCCAAGAAGGTAGCTGCTCCCGCAAAGGCCGCTGCGCCGAAGAAGACGGAGACCAAGGCTGTTGCCAAGACGGCCGTTGCCGCCAAGAAGGTCGCCGCCCCTAAGAAGGCAGCCCCGGCAAAGAAGCCTGCCGCTAAGCCTGCCGCTAAGCCGGCCGCGAAGCCCAAGAAGTAGGCGCTAAACCGTTGACCAACAGACCCCGAACCAACGATCCAAGTCGCTCGGTCATGAAGGGTACATTACAATTATCGAAGGACCAGGCCGGGCCGTCGGCCCTAATGATGGTGGACCTGGTGACACAAATGTTTTTATATAAGTGGTCCCTTCGAGCATTATCCCGTTCACCCGAGCCTAACGGTCATGAGCATCGCTCTTGTCCGCGGCCCGATCACGGAGGATTACTATGGCTGTAAAGAAGGCGAAGACGGCAGCGCGGAAGGTCAAGGACAAGTGGAAAGCAAAGGAGTGGTACAAGCTCTATGCTCCGAGGATGTTCAACCAGGTCGAACTGGGAGAGACCCCGAGCTCCGATCCCTCCGCCTTGATGGGCAGGAACACCGAGGTCACCGTTCACGAGCTGACCGGCGACTTCTCCAAGATGCACATCAAGATCCGCTTCCAGGTCAACGACATCCGCGGCCTCGACGCCCACACCAATTTCATCGGTCACGACCTCACCAGCGATTATGTTCGCAGGCTGACCCGCAGAAAGAGGACCAAGACAGATCACGTGGTGGATGTCCGCACCAAGGATGGGTTCCTCATTCGCGTTAAGCCGATGAGCATAACCGAGCAGAGGATCCAGGCCGCCCAGGAAACGGCCATCAGGAACATCATGACCGCGACCCTGACCACCATGGCCGCCGACATGACCGTTTCCGAGCTCATCAAGTCCATCATCACCGGCGACATGTCCAAGGAGCTCGCCTCGGCGGCCAAGATCATCATCCCCATCAAGAGGATCGAGGTCCGCAAGAGCGAGGTCCTGGAGATCGGCAACGCTTCGAGCGATGAGCCGAGCATCCAGGAGAGGTTCGGCCAGGAAGCCGCTGCCCAGGCAGCTGCCCAGGCCGCCGCAGCTCCCCAGGCCCCCGCCGAGGAGGCCTCTGAGGAAGAGGTCGCCGAGGAGACCGAGGAGCAGCAGTAACTCTGAACCGTGCCGGGGTGGCTCAGACTGGTAGAGCGACGGACTCATAAGGTCCTGGCCTTACGCCAGGGTCCGAGAGATCCGTAGGCCATGGGTTCAAATCCCATTCCCGGCACCAACTTCCTTTCATCTGGGACGAGCCCACTTCATTTTTTCAATATTCTAATTAATTAAAAAACATTTTTCCCGCTCTGGACGGTCAGCCGTATCTTTAAAGTAGATTGACTGCCGTAGGCAATGGCCGGTGAAGGGTTGAGAATCATCATCTATACCGGGAAGGGCGGCGTGGGGAAGACCTCGGTCGCCGCTGCAACCGCCCTCAGGTCCGCTCGGATGGGTCACAAGACCCTCCTGATGTCCACCGATGCGGCGCACTCTGTTTCTGACTCTCTTGAGGTACCGCTGTCCGGCCAGATAACCAAGGTCGAGAACAACCTCGACGCCATCGAGGTCGATATGCTGTACGAACTGGAGACCCGTTGGAAGGAGATCCAGAAGTACATCTCCGATTTCCTGCTGTCGCAGGGCATGGACGGTGTATCCTCCAAGGAGATGGCCGTCCTGCCGGGTATGGAGCTGATGTCCGCCCTCTTTTACGTCGAGGATTTCTACAAAAAGAAGGAGTACGACGTCATCGTGCTGGATACGGCTCCCACCGGGGAGACGATGCGGCTGTTGACCTTCCCGGAGGTATCGGAGTGGTACACCGATCGCCTCTACGGCATGTTCAAGAACATGCTGAAGGTCGCCCGGCTCACCGTCGGGAAGATGATGAGCACCCCCCTGCCGTCGGAGGAGCTGCTGAAGGACATCGAGATCCTGGGGGAGAGGATGAAGTCGGTGCAGAAGGTCCTGCAGGACCCCGAGATCACCTCCATCCGCCTGGTCGTCAACCCGGAAAAGATGGTCATCAACGAGACCAAGCGGGCCTTCACCTACCTGTGCCTGTACAATCTGACCGTGGAATGCCTGGTGGTGAACCGGTTGATCCCGGAGGGGGGCGGCTCCTACTTCGAGGAGAAGCTGGCCGAGCAGGAGAAGTATATGCAGATCATCAATGAGTCGTTCAGCCCGCTGAAGATCCTGAAGGCGTACCAGATGCCCATCGAGCTGATCGGGATCAAGTCCCTGGAAAAGCTGGGGGACATGGTGTTCGGCGATATCGACCCCATCGTCCATTTCTCCACCGAAAAGCCGATGGATATCTATTCGAAGGATGGCATGGACATAATAGCGATCAAGCTGCCCTTCGCCATGAAAGAAAAGATCAACCTGTACAAGCACTCCGACAGCCTGCTGGTGGAGGTCGGCCAATACCGCCGATCGATCGCCCTGCCGACCACCTTCACGAGGAAGGAGCCGGAAAAGGCGGAGTTCAAGGAAGGGCACCTGCTCATAATGTTCAAGGGGGATGTGAATGGACGAGGAAAGATTAGCTGAGGAGCCGGTCTGCGAGGACGATGCCGCCCGCAAGAGGCGGATCAAGGCCGATGCGGAGAGGATGTCAGAAGCGGTGTTCTCCAAGGAGACCCGCGACCACCTGGTACGGGCGAGCACGGAAATGATCCTGGCCGTGGATTCGATGATCCCCCGGGACAAGATACCGGAGGACGTCAAACAACATTACCTGGCCGCCAAGCGCGAGACCATGCTGCTCATCCGGTCGGTCCTGGATGCCCAGATCAATATGGTCCTGGACCTGGAGAGCAAGAAGGAAGCCCCTCCGGAACCGGGCCTGAGGAAGATCGACCTCGAGTGACCTAGGTTATGGGGTCGCGGACGAAGATCTCCCGGCACTCTGCGCACAGCAGCCCGCCGCGGCCCGAGGCCCCGCCGGTCTGGCGGAGATCATAGGAGTAGTTCTCGCAGTTCTCGCAGTAACCCTGCAGGGACATCGGCTCCTTCTCGTCGGTCACCGGGGAATTGATGCTCTTCCATTCCCGAGTGATCTCGATCAGGGACGGCGATAACCTGGTGATATCGTTCTCGGTGAGCATGCCCACGAGCTGGTCGCCCACCACCACCGGCAGGCGGCGAAGGCGCAGCTGGGCCATTTTGCGGCCGGCGGTGGCCACGCTTTCCCTCGGGCCGACGGTCACCAAGGGCGAGGACATGATGTCGCGGGCCTTTACCTGGCTCGAACGCTTGTCCTCGGCCACCAGCTTCTCCACGAAGTCCTTCTCGGTGACTATGCCCATCGGCATGCCGTCCTCGATGATGATGACGCTGCCGACCTTCCAGGACCGCATGAGGATCGCGAGGTCTTTCGCCGTAAGGTCCGGGCTCCCGATGACCGGAACCTTGGTCATGATTTCCTCGACATAGATGTCCCGCGCTCGTTCCATGGCCATGCATAGCATTTGGGCGCTCACGGTAGAAATAGGTTTATCCGTAGCTGAGCAAGCTGGCTAAGGGTTGAGGGACCAGGCCGAGCGCATGGAATCGTTCCTTCGCTCCGGCGGCTTGGTGATATCGTGAACGTCGAGGCCGCCAAACAGGTCAACCTCAATGGAGAAGAGGTACCCTCGCCGGAGATCAGCGAGCACTCCGAGACCAAGGAGTATCTCATCCTCATAGCCAGTCGCTACTACCTGAAGCTGACCGATGAGGCCTGGGAAAAGCTGCTGGGGTCCAATAACGCAGAGATCGCCCAGGAGAAAAAGGAACGCATCAAGAACTGAGTCCAGGCCTACGACAAGATGTTGGGAACTTCCGAGGTCCCGGACTTCCCGAGGATGACGACCATACTGGTGGAGGACCTGAGTAGGTCGTTGAGGCGTTGACCTTGGCCGAGGAATGCATGGTACAAGCAGCCGACATATACAGCATCGAGCTAAGAAGTGAGGTAAGAAGGTTAGGTACCGAATCAGAGGCGCCCCGCCTTTGCTGAGAATGAAAGCCAGCCGAAGGGAAAGGACAATACTGGAGAAATATACCTATGAGCTTACTCACAATCTTGAAGAACATAACAATCCGGGGTGATTAATATTGATGATGACACCCTCAACGTCCTCGATCTGTTCTCTGGAGCGGGACTCTATAGTCTCGGTTTCGAGTGGACTGGTCGATTCAGAACTGTGGGGTTCGTTGAGAACGACCCCGACTGTCAGGAACTGCTCCTCCAGAGATTCCCAGGTATCCCGATCTTTGGCGACATCCGAGAATTTGATCCTGCTCAGGTTCCTAGAAGGATTGACGTTATTTGCGGAGGTTTCCCGTGCCCGGATATTAGCCTCGCCGGAAGTGGGGCTGGTATTGAGGGCGAACGAAGTGCTCTATGGCTTGAGTTCGCGCGATGCGTTTGCCTGGCTCGACCGCGATACGCTGTCGTGGAGAACGTTCCAGCGCTCAAAGACAGGGGAATGGGAGTCGTTCTCGGGTCATTGGCCTTTGGCGGGTACGACACGGAATGGGATTGCCTATCGGCGCTATCCGTCGGGTGTATCTACCAGGATCCTCAAGCAGATCCTGACGGAACGATTCGGTTCCAGCACCGCAATCGACTGTGGATTCTCGCAACCCTTCCCGATACCGACCGCGAGCAACTATGGTTTGAATCAGTTACCGAGCAAGGGAGCGAGCGTTCGCCCTTCATTACAGACTATCGTTCGAACGAAGGCACGGTCGACCAGATCGGTCACAGACGCGACGGGAAGATACTCCCAATACGTTCAGGGGGATCAATCCAAAAAAACGCTCCGCCTGCCCGGTGCAATCCAAGCTTGGATAAACCCCAACACGAACCTGGCCATGAAGGGCCTGAAGTGCCCGGAATGCTATCTGGGTTCGCTGGAGAACAGGACCTACCAAATAACCCTGAACGGCCAGATCAAGCACAGAATGAAAGAAAATGTATCTGCCTGGCCGACCCCCAGTACGGTGGATTCCAGGTGCCTGAAAGACCACGGATCAGGAAGCAAGACCCTGTATGGTGCCGCGAGATTGGAATCCTCGAGCGAGCTCGAAGAGATGGAAGCCTCGCCAAGTACCGACAAAGAACCTATGAGTGCTGGGCTTCTGAACCCAGACTTCGATGCATTCCTGCAAGGACTCCCACTTGGGTGGCCGAGATCCGGATATGCGGCAACACGAATCCGCCCCAAGTACCCCAGTACCTCGGCGAACTCATTGTCGAAGATGCAAGAAAAAGGTGCAATACAAGATCAGAAATAAGTCGATGATTAATCCTATTTATGTTTGCGCCATCCGTCAGTAGCTTCATCACTTTAAGGAGTGCAAAGAAAGACTCCTGGAGCCATCGATACCAGCATGCTGCATTTACATTCAAGAGTATCATGCGGAGACAATTGTGAATTGAAGAAGTCGGCTTTGGATGATTCAGCTCTCTGCATGATTTCATTGACAGCATTGAGGTTCCGACCAATGGTTGGCCTATGCCTTCCCCGGGAAGTTAGCCCAGCCGATGGCTCATGAAAAGCGGAGGCCGTTAATTGACCATAACGTGCTGCTTAAAATTATTGAGATTTTCCCTGTTGGCCCGTAGCCACATTAATGAACGCAAGCCTTCAATGAGATTATATGATAGATTTCCAAGCTCTATTGATTGCATAACCTCCTCTGCATTGTTCCTAGCCATAATATGGGTGTTTCAAAGACACTTACCTTGGTCCGTGAAGTCAACGATGCAGTAGGGCCGTTCAGGTTATGGAATGAAACGGTAAAGGCGGGTATGCGTTCAGCTAGTCACACCATTCGGGCGGATCTTTCTAGAATTAGAGATGCTGCCTGTCGAATTGTTATATTGTGCTAAGGCTGCAAACAAGGGGGTACGAGTTTTTGTCTGAAGAGATTACTATATGAACTCCACTGGCGTCATCAGGGTTTATGTTCATTCACGACCCTCTTCACCTTGAGGGCACAGCCAATCGAATCCTTGAATATTTCATTTTCCCAGAACCTAAGGACGGTCCACCTCTGTTCCGCTAGAATCCTGTTGACCTCCGCGTCTCTCCTGATGTTCCGTTCTATCTTAGGAATCCAATATTCTCGGTTGACCTTGATTTCAGCCCTCGCCGTTTCCCAATTCCTGCCATGCCAGAAGTCGCTGTCGGCGAAAACGGCCACTCTCGCTCCGGGGAAGGCGAAGTCTGGCCGGCCTGTGATACGGTATTGTTTCCTGTACCTCAGGCCGACGGAGTACATCGCTCTGCCCAGCAAGCGCTCGATTTCGCTGCCGCTAGGCTTGATTCGTGACATATTATAGGAGACGACCTCAATCGACCGCTTTCTGTAGGCAGCAACCAACGTCCGATAATCGCTTTGCCCCTCATATCTGCTTTATGTCAAGGCCATGGCGATTCTTTCACCGATTTTTCTGGCGAAAAAGGGCGGCAGAGCATTACCTATCTGTTTGCAGGCGTCGGTCTTGGAATCTGGGAATATGAATTCGTCAGGAAACGTCTGCAATCTTGCCGCTTCCCTGATGGATATCTCTCGGTTCTGCCTCGGGTGAAGATATCTGCCCTTGGTTGGGTTGCAACAACCGGTCGTTATTGTGGGCGACGGCTCATCCCAGCTCATCCTACCCATAATGTCCTTGAAACCAGTGTTTGCTTTCTGATGACATTTATATTTCAAGTTGTCAGGTAGCGAGGACCAACTACCTCCGTTCTTCGGTATTTTTTTTATCCTTTCCATAATCAGAGCGTTGTGGACCCCGGCCTCATGATTGGGTATAGTAGCCTTACAACCTGCCCCGATACGTGGAAGATCCCAAATGGTGTCTCTGACAGTTTTCCACCTTCTCCACCGACCATTCCCCAATTCTGCTCCGTATGTTGGCTCAGGGAAACAGAATCTTCTCATCAGATCCCGATTCGAGCAACCGACGGTCACCAATCTCCGTCGTCTTTGAGGCACACCATAGTCCCTCATATCTACAACCTGACGACATATTCTATAGCCTCCGATACCCAGCTTCCTCAGCATCCGCCCGTAATAATAATCATGTTCTTCGAGGCCAGGAACGTTCTCGAACGCGAAGAAGAGGGGCCTGGTGGTGAGAACGACCTCGACGAACTTATGGACGAGGGTGTTACGTTCATCACCTTCCTTCATATCACCAAGCGCGCTGAACCCCTGGCAAGGGGGACAACCCAGTAGTAGCGTCAACTCCCCCTCATACAGGCCAGCTGCTTCCAAGATGCGGCCCCCTCCGACCTTGAAAAGATTGAATGATTCTGTCTTTGCTTTTAGATTTCGTTCGAATGTCGCAAGACTAGAGAGATTATTATCTACACCAAGCCGTACATTGAAACCCGATTGCTGAAAACCCAGGGCTGCTCCTCCTGCACCGCAGAAAAGATCGATTAAACAGAAATCAGCGGAAGAGGTCCCTTTCACAGGGGTAAATAAAACGGGAAGATATTAACTTGCCGGCTACGGGATTCACCAGCGATAAGGCCAGTTTATTCATTTCTTTTTACTGGTTGCATAACCTATACCTACCCGATTGGCCCAACCCAAGAAATCATTGGCTACCCTCTGAGAATAATTTGTCTTCAGATGCTCAAGAAAAGTCAGAGAGGTGTCCACGTTTCGAATTTTACACAAAATTGGCTTTCCAATTTCATTCTCTACCTTGGGAATGTGGACAGTAAATAGATGCCGCCTGCTCCAGGATATCGCTATCACCTCATTCCCTTTTTTTACGAATGAGTGATAGCTCTGTTCCGGATCCTCCAAAGCATTATCCAAAGGGATTTCCCAGCCACCAATAAAAATGTAATTGTTCATTATTTCATCAGGATGAGCGCAATCGCATAAAGGGGTAACGCACATAACATGAGTTAAATCGATTTTTTCTTCATTGGCCTTTCCTTTATTTTTTATTTTTCCGCTAAATACAGCGGGGTCAAGCCTAAAAATATCCCCGAAACGAACAGGGCCGTTTCTGGCTGCCTTTCGCACTATCGATAAGTTGTAATTCAGCGTCCCTAGTCCGAAGTATCGTCCATCATCTGTAGAATACTTATCAAGCTTGGCCGAGATTGCTTTTTGGGCCTTATATTCATTAATGACCCTGTGCATCTTCGGTTCGTTGTCATTATAAAAGAGGGACATCTCGCTCTCCCAGAGATCCTGAGTGAACTTTCTGAATTCGTTTTCGTCCCCTAGAAAATTCCTTTCGTGATGAAAGAAGGCACATTCATCGATGTCGCCGACGTTCCTTCCGACAGCCATTGATTTTGCTCTGTATGAATTTCGAATTTCCAGAGACAACAATGTCAAAAAGTCTCTTTTTATTATAATTTCGGTTAGCTTTTTATATAATGCGGCAGGCTTGACAAACTGATACTTGCCATCACCTTCCTCGCTTGGGAGTATCATGACGATAGAATTATTGATTCTGTAGACTAATGCCTCCCCATCTATTGGCAATATATCTGTTCGGAGAGAGGCATTACTTGGCGCTCCGTTTTTTATTTTTGAAGCAAAGGTGACAAAAAAATCCATCTCGTCCTTCAATCCACATTCAAGCTGGGCGTATTTTAGTAAAGAGGCGTACCCTGTTCCGTTTTTCACTCCTTCCCATTTCAAGTTATTGACGGCCTGCCTTATCCCATCCGCACGCTTTTCCCTATCTTCGGCCGTTTTCGCGACAATGTACTCAATGAATAATGAGGACATCGTCATCAATTCTTCTGTTATTCCCCTTATATTATGGTCCAGCGCCCAGTCACCAATCTTTGCCATTATTGCATCTCTATCTGATTCGGATCGCCCAGAAAAATAGGACACGATATGTAACGGAACATCTTCAATAGGCTGCGTTCTTGTGTAGATGCATATGAATGGCAGGCCCTCTTCCTTTACAGCCTCGGACAACACTTTCAATGCATCCGTAAATTTTGCTCCAGCTATTGCCAATTCCCAATCTAAAATTAATAAATCTTTACCCTTCAACAATCTGAATTTTGTGTTGCTAGATGACCACGTGTCATAGTTGATGAACTGGTAGACGTACGGCGTACAGCCGTTGTCCCGTAGCCCGAGAAATAGGGCTCTCGTTTTTTTCAGCTTCTCATTCTCTGGATCCAGCACAGATGGGTCATATGCCTCAACATAATCATCGTCAATTAGAGTTGCCGTTACTATCGTTTCCCTGATAATCTCATTAACGAATTTGTCCAAGTCGCTAACAACTTTCGCCCCAGTTTGCCCTGGATCTGGTGTTGATTCCTCGTTCGCAGATGATATTGCATTCATTTCTTTCCCTCCTCCCTTTTTTCAATTACAAAGCAGGCCCCACCCTCTTTTAAGATCTCAGGATTGTTAGTAGCAAAAATGTCATATCCAATGGTGTTCAGATTGGTTTTAGCAAGATAGAGACCGATGCCCCTGCCACCAGGCCGTCTCGAGAAAAATAAAGTAAAGATGTCCTCGAGATCGGCTTCGTTTATCCCTTCTCCATTGTTCCTTACGAATACCTTATCGTCATCGGCATATATCTCAATTTTTTTATCCGTTTTTGTCGATAACCAATATGTTGCATTGTTGATGATATTAATGTAGACCGGAGTGATTACTGATTCAAACGTGAAGTAGTGGAGGTTCTCAAAAGAAGGGTCGATGATCAATGTGATATTTTGCTCTTCAAAGGTCCGTTTAAAGAACTTTTTTAATGTAGCTGCAATATCTGAACCGGAAATGTCTGTCCTTACCCGCCTGGTGGTTCTGAACAAAGGAGTAAGCAATTTGTGATTCGTTTCGAGATGTTCCACCGCCAGGCGAAGTTCCTCATATCGTTCCTGAGCGTGAACGTTCTTTTTAGTGTAGTCTTTTAGATATGTCAATGACGACGATATTTGTGAGTAGAGGACATTGAATTGGTGATCGATTATTTCTATTGCCATACCGAGTTGCGCAAGTTCGTTTACTGCGTCGAGCTGCTCCCTTGCCCTCTCCATCTCCCCCCTGTAGTAGCCAGTTAATAGATCTTCGTCGACATCTAACGTCAATTGTTGCAGGTGTTCGATGAAGGGTTCATACCTGGATCTAAAACGTTCCATTGCGTTCTCAAATAGCTTTTGTGATTCTGTGATTTTCCTTTCTAGATTTTCCTTTGTGTCGTTCGGAGAGATATTTAGGGTTTTATATTCATCAAGAAAATCAGAACGTGCCCTGGCGATATCTCTTCCGAATGTTAAAACAAGGGACTCTGATGCCCCGTCAACAAGAGATCTATAGTTCTCAATTGTCGAAGCTAAATCGTTACGAAATGCGGCATTCTGTTTTATAAGCTCGTCCTTGAGGGAGTCCGAAGGCAGTCTGGTTTTAATGGTCTCAGCGAATTGTTCACAGTCATCCAGAACCTTTTCTGTTTTATAAAATCGGGCCGTATAATCCGATAATCTTCTCTCCTCTTCCGTTGTTAAATCGAATCTCTTTGGCTTCGCAATAAACATCTTCCCAAGTTGATTTTTTTTACTCACTATTCTATCCATTAAGCTGGATATTTTTTGATAATCAATATGTGGATTGATAACCTGGCCGTTTAACTCGTTGTTCAATACCTCAATCTCTTTCTTTAAGGCATCAATTGCGGGACCATTTGTTTTTAATTTCTTTCTAAATTCTTTGGCCAACCCCTCAATTTTCTTATCCTCTTCAATTTTTGTTTTTTCCTCCAATTTTTTAATATCCTCAAGCTGGCGACTCTTCAGCGTGTCGGCATCAGTTCGGAAATATCTTTTCATCAAATCGTCGAATAGGCCGATCAGGTCTTCGACAAATTGTCGATATGCATTATTTACTATGAGCCCTTCTCGCCCTGCTTTATCTTTAAGAGTGGGATTCTCGTCTCTTCCAATTTCAATGTATCCAACCATACGCCGATAGCTGAAACCGCTGCCCAGACGTCTTGATCTTCGTTCCTCAAGTTTCAGAAAGTCGTATTCGGTTCGGCCATATGGAAGGACCCTAAATCCATCCCTGTAGATGTACAGACCCCCGAATAGGTCCAATCTATTATTGAAAGCCCCCCAGTCATCCTTGGAAAGCTGCGTTTGTTCAAACAGCCCTTCGACGTACCAGAACTTCAATTTAAACGGCCCGTACTTGGGCGCACTATTCGGTCTAATGGCGTGATAGGAATATTTCTCGGTTTTTTTATAGGCCCTTACATGCCCAACGAATGTCCCAGTTTCGTCGAATTCAACACAGACACAATGATCTGCTTTTTCAAGATCTGCTAATTCGAAAAAATTATCTCTTGCTACAATGTCGATTTCAGCTTTAGATTCTTTATGGACCCAAAAATGATACTCAAATGGTTTCGCTTTTTCAACGAAAGAATTACTCATGCCACACAGCGACGAACGAAGATACTGAAGAGAGCTTTCCTTCACGTCATTCTTTTTTAACTCTCCAAATTGCTGTCCCGCTTCAATCAGTAGATCTACCGGATCAAAGATGACAAACATTGTTCCATGCCCGTCGCTGGAAAAGAGCTGAGCGATTCTTTCATTAATGACTATGTCCGGAAGGTCTATGTCAGAAAGACCTTTAGATATTGTTTCAGCATCGTTTTTCTTTTTATTCCAGGCTTCGTTCGAAAGATTTTGTCTAAATTCGTTCAATAGTCTTTTGAATACGTCATTTAACTTGTCGAGCGATGTTACCTCTCCGAGAGGAATGTTGATCTCGTCGAGATATAGATGCGGGTTATCCAGTGCTCTCCAATCCATATATAATGCGTTGCAGACGCCACTATTTTGATTCCTTGTCAGCATTAGCATCCTTGGGCCGAGATAAGCAACTGATAATCGGCCGATTCCCTTCTCACCCATCTGTGTTCGAGGGGGTTTTCCCATTCGTAACTCGGGAGGAGCGGTAGAAGCACCGAATTTTGAATCGGTCCCCAAGACGATCCATTTTTCCTCAATGTCCTTTCTGGACATGCCGATTCCGTTATCCCACAGGAGAAATATCGAATTTCTTAGACCTTTGTGGCCCTTTAAATATAAATCGCATACCAATTGGTCTGCATAGGCATCATAACCGTTCTTCCATAGCTCAGTTATGGAGGTAGGGAGGTCCGCGATTTGTCCTTTACCGAGAAGATCGACAGCTCTGGCTTTTGCTCTAAATGATGGCATTATCTCAATTTTCCTCGATGAACTAGATTGTTATCATTACAATCTGGCTCACACCTGTTGATGGGCTTAACATTATCTCAGTAAATAGTATTTTTGTCTTCATAATTTTTTTAAGAATAAAAATTCCCTGCAAAATGCCATATTTCTTCACACGTAAATGTTAAACACGAGGTATTCATTCATAAGCTCACTCTGTTCCCTCCGCGGTTCGTTCGGGTCGACCAGTTTTGTGTTCAACGAGCTTGAGATCGAAGGGCGGCGGTTAAACTGCGGCCAGTTGATAATTCTTTGGGCGGGAGAGGGACGCGGGGCTCCTCAGCAGGTTGCATTAGGCTCAATCGAAGAGACTTGTTTTACTCCTCGCCTAACTTCCTGGCGACCCTTGACTATCTGAGGACACCGGAACGGGACGCCATTCACGTCCATCAATATATTTCCGCCAAAGAGATGGTTTGTTCGCTGGCGGAGGGGAAGGAAAATGCCAGAATGGCGGCAAAAAGTCGATAAACCGTCAATGGCATCTGTTAAGGCCGAGGAATGAAAATGCGCGACGGCGAGGGCGAGCTGGCGGTTCGGATCGCCAGGCAATCGGTGGAGGCGGAGGTCCGAGGAGCGACCAAGGGGCATGTGGACGCCCCGGTGAGCTTCAATGAGAAAAGAGGGGTGTTCGTCACCTTGAACAACTACCCTGGCCACCTGCTGAGGGGCTGCATAGGCTTCCCCGAGCCCATATTCTCGTTGGCCAGCGCCCTGCTGCAGGCCGGTCAGCACGCCTGCCACGATCCCCGGTTCGAGGACCTGCAGGACGACGAGCTCGATCAGATCACCATCGAGGTGACCATCCTCACCCCGCCGGAGGAGATCAAGGTCGCCGACCGCAAGACCCTTCCGCAACAGATCGAGATCGGCAAGGACGGCCTCATCGCCGAGTTCGGTCCGTACCGCGGCCTGTTGCTGCCGCAGGTGCCGGTGGAATGGGGCTGGGACGCCGAAGAGTTCTTGGGGCAGACGTGCATGAAGGCAGGCATGTCCCCGGACATGTGGCTGGACAAGCGGACCAGGTTCTACAAGTTCGGGGGCGAGATATTCTCCGAGCAGACCCCCCGGGGAAGGATAGAGAGGAAGGATATCACCCATGGAGCTTGTCGTTGAAGGCCGCGCGTTCGTGAAGGGGCGCCTGTCGAACTGGTGCATAGGGATAGAGGGCGGCAGGATCGTCGCCCTGGGGAAGAACCTCAAGGGCGAGAAGCGGCTTGATTACAAGGACTGGTTGATCCTCCCCGCGGCCATCGACCCCCATGTGCACTTCCGGGACCCCGGGCTCACCGGCAAGGAGGATTTCTCCACCGGCACCCTGGCCGCCGCGTTCGGCGGCGTGGGGTGCGTCCTGGACATGCCCAATACGCTGCCCCCCTCGATCGGGCTGAGGGACCTGATGGAGAAGAAGGAAGCCATCTCCCGGAAGGCGTGGACCGACTACGGGCTGTTCGCCGGCTGCGTACCGGGGGCGAAGATCGAGGCGATGGCCCCCCATGTCGTGGGCTTCAAGATGTTCATGGGCTCCTCCACCGGCAAGCTGCTGGTGACCGAGGAGAGGGACATGCTGCGCATCGGCCAGGCGGTCAAGGCGTCGGGAAAGGTCCTCAGCGTGCACGCCGAGGAGGAAGGCCTGATCGGCAAGGGGCCGGAGCACGATCTGACTGACCACATGAGGAACCGCCCCTTCCAGGCGGAGGTGGCGGCGATCCACAAGCTCGCCAGGATGGACTGCCGCATCAACGTCTGTCACGTCTCCTCGGCCGCCGGCCTCGCCGCCCTGTCCGCCTATCCGTTCACCAAGGAGGTCGCCGCCCACCACATGTTCCTCGATCGGACCAGTGAAAGGGGGGCGTTCGCCAAGGTCAATCCGCCCCTGCGGACCGAGGACGACCGGTTGGCGCTGTTCCGGGCGTTCATCGCCGGCCAGTTCGACATGCTCGGATCGGACCACGCCCCCCACACCATCGAGGACAAGTCGCAGGAGTTCGAGGCCGCGCCCTCGGGCATGCCCGGGGTGGAGACCCAGATACCGATCATGCTCGGCCTGGTGAAGAAGGGGACGCTGCCCCTGGAGGTCCTGGTCAAGGCGATGGCCGAGAGGCCCGCGGAGATATTCGGATTGAACAAGGGCAGGATCGAGGAGGGTCGGGACGCGGACCTGATGATCGTCGACCCCCGGTCCATGGCGGGCATAAAGGTTAATAACCTTCACAGCAAGTGCGGCTGGTCCCTCTACGAAGGGTACGATGCCATCTTCCCCCACGCCACCCTGATACGGGGCGCCAAGGTCGTGGAGGACGGGAGCATCGCCGGGGAGAGGGCGGGACGGGATATTGTTGTTCAGTGACCTTGATGTGGACCTGTCGGAGCTGGAGGGACGGACCTTCACCTGTGACGAGAAGTGCGGGCTGTGCTGCCTCTGCCAGGCGGAGGTGCTGCCCCATGAGGTCGCGTACTTCAAGAAGAACCATCCGTCCCGCATTGTGATGAAGGACGAGCCCCATCGCCACGTCGCCCTGGCCTTGAAGGGCGGGGAGGGGCCGTGCTCGTTCCTCGCTCCCAACCGGCGGTGCCAGATATACAAGGAGAGGCCGCACTATTGCCGCCAGTTCCCCTTCCACCTGTACCTGGGCAACCGGGTCCAGGTCGAGCTGGACCTGTCCTGCCGCGGTATCTGGATGGGCGGTAAGGAGGATGCGTTGGTCGTGGGCGGTCAGATGATCTCCGACAACCTGGAAACGGTGAGGCGGACCCTGGTATCGTCCCGCTCCGTATACCAGGAGTTCGAGGCCAACTGCAAGGACGCCGGCGTCCACCGGGCCCCCGAGGCGCTGAGGCGCAACATGGCCCAAAAGCTCGGCGATCTGGTCGACCTGCAATACCTGGCCAAGGTGCTGGACCTCTCGGCCGAGGACGAGGAGATGGAGCTGCCCGGTCCGGTGGCCCCCGGCGAGTACGACCGCAAGGAGCTGGAGGCGTCCGCCCGGGAGACCGGACTGGAGTCGCTGAGCGCCGAGGACGTGTTCTCGGCCTCGGTGTACTGCGATCCGGGGAACCGGTGGAACATCCTGCTGGCGAGCCAGGGAAAGGTAGAATGGACGGTCATGAACGATGACGGCGGCCTCACGCCCGTCCGCACCATCGACCCCCTGCAGGTGAAGCTCCTGGAGCCGGAGGGCGAGGGCAAGAAGATCTTCATATCGTACATGAACACCCTCAACCGCCGGGACAGCATGCTCGGCTACGTCTACTATCTGGTGGACGACTACGGGTACGAGGACCCCGTGGCCAACACCTACTACGGGGCGATGGCCGCCTCGGCCCTGGACCTGCTGTGGCGGGCCTCCCTGATCGCCCACATTCGCAACGGGAAGCTGGACCGGCAGGGCATGATCGAGGGCATCATCTCCTACGACATGGACCGTCTGGATGCGCCCACCATCGGGGCGTTCATATGAGCCTTCTTCTAGTAAACTTAAAATACCTCTCGGTTAATGGGGCAGATTGGTGGCTGTAAGATGCAGAAACCTCTGACCGTTCTAAACCAGGCGATCAATCGTCCCGTGATCGTCGAGCTCAAGGCCAACAGGGAATACAGGGGTATCCTGGACGGATACGACCCGCACATGAACCTGGTCCTGAAGAACGCGGAAGAGCTCATCAACAACGAAGTTGTGAGAAAGCTCGACGTTACCGTCGTGCGCGGGGACAACGTAATTTACATTTCACCGTAAAGGAGCTGAGGAAATGAGCAAAGGCACTCCATCAATGGGTAAGAGGTCAAGTGGCAAGTCGCACGTTCCCTGCCGTCGCTGCGGGAGGTCCGCTTATAACATGCAGAAAAGCACCTGCGCTTCCTGCGGGTACGGCAAGACCACGAGGATGAGGACCTATACCTGGGCAAAGCAGAAGTAAGGACATGGACGACAAACCCAAGCATTATTGCGGGGTTGTCGCCATGGCGTTGGATACCAACGCCGCTCCAGACCTGAAACGTGCCTTAAGGATCATCCAACACCGGGGTCAAGAGGCCGCCGGGGTTGTCGTTTTTGACAATCATCATACATCATTCGTCCGCGGCTCCGGCCTTGTTCACGAGGTCCTGCAGGGTCGCGAGTTCGATGCGCTGAAGGGCAACATCGGCCTTGGTCATGTCCGGTACGCGACCACCGGTTCTTCCTGTTCGGAGAACGCTCAGCCCATTGTCGTTTCCTCCCTGGTCGGCGACGTGGCCCTCGGTCACAACGGCGACATCGTCAACTCCGAGAAGCTACGCACCAAGCTGCTGGCCGACGGGTGGGCGTTCCTGACCACCACCGACTCGGAGATCATCGTTCGCATTCTCGCCAACGAGCTGAAGCAGGGCTCCGACGCCATCAAGGCGATCCGGTCGACCATGAAGCATCTCGACGGGGCCTATTCCCTGGTCATCATGGTCGGCGGCCGGGTATATGGGGTCCGGGACCCCCTGGGCTTCCGCCCGTTGTGCATAGGAAAGCTCCCTCATGGTTACTGTATCGCTTCGGAATCATCGGTCATCAACATCCTGCAAGGCGATTTCATCAGGGACGTGCTCCCCGGCGAGGTCGTCGAGATCACCAAGGACGGGTTCACCTCGTCCAAGGTGTCCGGTCCTACCCATCGGGCCCATTGCATGTTCGAATGGGTGTACTTCGCCCGGCCGGACTCGGTGCTGGACGGCCGCGAGGTCTACGACGTCCGCAAGAAGCTGGGAATGATCCTGGCCAAGGAGCAGCCGGCCATCGCCGATGTGGTGATCCCGGTGCCCGACTCCGGCCGCGCCCATGCCCTCGGCTTTGCCATGGGCTCCGGAATCCCGTACGACGAGGGGTTGATGAAGAACCGCTATGTCGAGCGCACCTTCATCATGCCCGAACAGAACCAGCGGGAGGAGGGGGTCAGTCTCAAGCTCAACCCCATCAAGTCGACCATCTACGGCAAGAAGGTCGTGGTGGTGGACGATTCCATCGTTCGGGGGACGACCCTGCGCAAGATCGTGCAGATGCTCCGGAGGGGCGGCGCCAAGGAGGTCCATGTGCGCATCGGCTGCCCGCCGGTGCGGGCCCCCTGTTACTACGGCATCGACATGAAGACCCGGGAGCAGTTCATCGCCACCGGGAAGACGGTGCAGCAGATCAGCGACTACCTCACCGCCGACAGTCTGGGCTATACTTCGCTGAAGGGTCTGGAAGAGGCCATGGGGATCCCCGAGCACGATCTGTGCATGGCCTGCCTCAACGGCGAGTATCCGACCAACGTTCCCGGGGAGAGGATGCGCTTCCAGAAGCGCCTAGAGGTCTAGGTCCCTCGAAGCTTTTCTCCCATGGGGACAGACGAACAGGCAGAGCCCGCACACCGGCACTTTTCCCTCCGACTCCATCTTCTTGAAGTACCGTTCACAGGCGCGGGCGTCGTAGCGCGCCTCCCGCGGTTCGGTCTCGATGAAGTTCCGGCCGGTGAACGCTCTCTGAGGACAGATGTCGACGCACTCTTGGCAATCGCCGCACCGTTGTGCCATGGGCGCACCTGTGGGCAATGGGGCGTTGGTGAGCACAGTGGTCCACCGTATCCTCGGCCCCGCTCCCGGGGTGATCAGCAGACAGCTCTTGCCGATCCACCCCAGCCCGGCCAGGTGGGCGGCGAGCTTGTGCGAGAAGACGGCGCAGATGCGCTCATCGTCGACCCGATCGGAGGCCGGCACCGGGAACGCCTTGAACCCGGCCCTCTGAAGCTCGGACGCGACCCTAGAGGCGATGGCGTCGAGCCGCTGGTTCACGATATCATAGGCATGGGTTCGGTATTCCACCGCCACGGACCGGAGCTCCCGGTCGGGCAGTCGGTCCACGATGGGGTGCAGGAGCTCGATCCCAATGGAGATGGCCCTAGGGTAGGTACTAAGCTCTTCTCCTCCCTGGCGGGCGACCTCGGCCCTGGCCAGCGATAGGTCGGCGACCCCGTACAGGTCCCCGCCGAGCCGGCGGACCAGCCTCGGCAGCCTCTCTTGCAGCTCCATGGCCTGTCATCTCCCGGCCCCTAGATAATGTTCTCGAAATCTGGGATGGTGTCCTAGGCCATCCTGGGATGACAAACTTTAATTACATTGATTTCTTTGCCAGATTACATCGGGCAGGTAGATCAGCTGGAAGATCGCTACCTTGGCATGGTAGAGGCCGGGGGTTCAAATCCCCCCCTGTCCACTCTCATTTTAACTAACTTCCATAATCTCCATGTTCGGAAAAGGAGTCCTTTGATCAAGATGGCAGTATAGGTCCATCGCATCGCTAAGCTTGGCTTGGTCTAACCCGAGAGACTTATGTGTGGTCTTGGTGTCCGCATGACCTAAGATCCTTGCTTTGTTGAAACCTCTTCGTTTTTTGTCAGGTATTGCCATAATGTCCCACAGTTATGACGACATTTCCCTTCTTATGCCCCAGATCAGCATACCGATGGGCCTCGACGATCTGTTCCATCGCATACGACCTATCGATGAACGGCTTGATTTTCCCCGCTTCGGTGAGATTCTTTAGAAAGGCCAGGTCTTCGACCGTTCCTGCCATCGTGCCACCGACACACTTGTTGCCCGTGATCATCGCCGCCCATCGCATCCGCATGCTCATCCCAGGCGTAGCGACCACCTGAAGAAAGTAGCCCCCTTTTTTCAACGATTTCATGCTGTCGTGGAGAGAGCATTTACCTACCGTGTCGAAGACCACATCATAGATTCTGCCATCCTCGGAAAAGTCCTCCTTAGTGTAATCGATGACCTCGTCTGCCCCCAATGAATGGACCAGGCCAAGGTTAGCAGTGCTACAGACTCCGGTCACTTCTGCTCCTAGGTGTTTGGCCAGCTGCACCGCATAGGTCCCAATGCTTCCCGATGCGCCATAGACCAAGACCTTCTGACCACTCTTCACGTGCCCTTTCCTCAAAAAATACAATGCCGTCAATCCACCCATAGGTATGGCGGCGGCTTCTTCGAAACTGATGCTATTGGGTTTCAGTGCAAGAATCCCATCCTCAGGCATGCTTCGATATTCAGTGTAACATCCCACATCGTGGCCTGTTAGGGCGAATACCTCGTCCCCGGGTTTGAAATGTTTGACACTCCTACCGATCTCCTCCACTACCCCTGACAGCTCAGTACCTAGGATGGGCTTACTTGGTTTCGTGACACCTAGGGCCAATCGAGCAGGAATCCAAAATGTTGGGGGGACCCGGAATCCTCGAATCCTGAGGTCCGCCTGGGTAACCGTCGTTGCTTTTACCCGGACCAAGATCTCATTATCTTGGCAGATTGGCTTGGCCACCTCTCTTTGCTCCAGGACCTCTGGCGGTCCGTATTTTGTGCAAATAATCGCTTTCATTTTCACACCTTTTGATTACTTCGAAGGTAAAAATTGGTCCTGATCTGATAGAGAAGATCTTTGCCGTTCCTTGACCGAGTCATACCTATATAGCCAGCCGATCGCTATTCCAAGAGCGAGAAACCTTGGCACGTTCATTACTGCGCCGATCAAAATGTAGATCGACGCGTTGCTGAGATTAACAAGAATTGAAAGGGCTTCGATGATGGCTAAGGCAACAAAGCTGAGAATCACCGACTTTAGAATCGGATTCTTTGTTGGGATCTTATCATAGAA
This sequence comes from uncultured Methanomassiliicoccaceae archaeon, assembly GCA_964477865.1. Classification (GTDB taxonomy): domain Archaea; phylum Thermoplasmatota; class Thermoplasmata; order Methanomassiliicoccales; family Methanomassiliicoccaceae; genus UBA6. The sequence continues at coordinate 28,706 of CAYZEV010000027.1, forward strand.
ACGGAGCAAGGAATAGCTGACACCGCACCCGATGATCATACCACCAAGCAACGATTCAACAAGAATCATTGGAAGATAAGAAATTGAAAGAGCAGCTCTATACTCCGCGGCGGTGGGTGTCAGGGAAATTGCGAAGTTAGCTGCCCAGAATGCTGCTCCTCCAGCGATAGCCATTATTAACGCCTTCTTGTGGACCTCTTTCATCAGCTAACACCAACCAAAGGTACTTTCTCAGCCTTCACTCCCTTGACAAGAAGCCACAAAGTTAGCGAGACCTCGGCGACGAAGCTCACTGCCAGACCGGGGTAGATTATGACATTGGCCCCGGGAAGCAGGAAGAACTGAAGGAACCATATCAGGACTCCAAAGAAGTCGACGATCAACAGTATGCCCAACCATCGGGGAAGGAAGCCTGAGCGGTAGACCAGATAACCGAGGGGGAGCAACCAGGCGCCGAAGAATATCTGGGCGATCATGAACCCGTTGGTATACGTATTGATGTACAGGAGGGCCTGGGCTTGGAGCTGCTCGGCCGGGAACACCGCCAGGTAATCGGCTCCGCTCAGCAGCGATAGGGCCGTAGACAGATTGAGCACGCTCATGCATTCGATCGCGACCCCGCCCAGGTTCAACAGCAGGAAAAGTAAAGCAAGGTCCTTGTTGACCGGCTTCAATAAAACATATAGGGCCCAAGCCGCCAGAACAAAGAACAAGGCCGAAGCCAGCTCGGTTATGAAACTGATTCTGAACAGAAGCTCGTTTGCCGTAATTTTCTGGGCGGTAGCGGCGGCATCCCCGGAGACGATCAGTTGAGAGCGAATGGTTGTGGCGAGGGGCAATAACACGATGAAGATCAAATAAAACAACCCCGCAAGCCGTGCGGTTCTATTCATCGAGTTCAACTCTCCATTTCGGTTCATATGGTCACCAGAACCTTTCCTCCCGCATGTCCCATTCCGAGGTCCATGGGAATCGGCTTCTCAACTTCCCAAATTAGTAGGGTCGAAGGCGGCCCATATTTTGTACAAAGGACCGGCCTCATCGCGCATCACTTCCAACAGAGAGATCTGCCGCATGCGACTTCTGGACCTCGGTTCCCGCCATTGAGAAGCCCTTGACTATCAGCCATACAGCAAGTACCAATTCTTGCACGAGTATTGGAAGGTTCAAGACGACTTGCCCTAGGGAAAAAGGTTCAACGAGACTGAACATGGCCAACACGGCTGAAACCATGGTCATTATAGCGGCGACAATGCCCCAGCCCGATAACCATCGAGGGACTAGTTCTGTTCGATAAAATATGATGTAATACAGCAGCGCACCTATGGAAAAAGCCAGCAGCTTCACGACATTGGCTACCCAATGATAACCTCCATCTACCAATACGCCTAAGGTTTGGAAATATGATGAATCCGGGGCTCCGGCGTTCACAAATTGCTGGCTTAATGTAATTAGCAATAACAGACCTATTACAGCAACAAAATCGAACACTCCCTCAGCGGTCCTGAAAACAACTGCTCCAAGAGCTAGACTCTCATTGGATTTTTTTATCGCCGGATATAGCGAGATCGCAATGCCAATAGCAGCAACACCACCGATGAACAAAAGAAGGGCTGCTGTTGCTACTAGACCTCCATTTGTTGAAACACTAACAAGATAATTCGTAGCATTCGTAGGTGCCATAAATGGTAAGCTTAGGAAACCTACAAGATCTGCAATGATGAACAATACTCCCGCGGCTATTGCGTTCTTTCTGTAATATCCTTCTGCCATTCTGGTCACCTCCCCACTTCGGTGCTGGATCCCTCAGATTTGATAGGGTGCTCCAGATCTCTCATGGCAAGGTCGATTCTTAGCTCGCCGTTGCTTCCGATAACTTCCAGAATGAGGTCTTCCACGAATCGAGCTCGTTTGAACGAACCGAGCGAACCCTCGATGAATATTTTTTCATCTCCATCCACGGATACGCTCTTCACACCGCTCTTCGATCTGAGTTCGATGGTGAACATCCGTTTGTCTTTTCCATCTCTTGCTTGGGTCATCTTCAGATCTCAAATCGGTTAAGCGCGAACCATGGTTGATAAACATTATTTGACTCGGATGTGTTGGCGTTAGCAGTAATGTGTTGGCGTTAGCAGTAATGTGTTGGTGTTACATTTGGTGAAAACGAACGTCGATGGAGGCCGCCTCTCAGACCTTCACTTTCAGTTGTCAAGCGCGGACAGGCGCAGGATAATTGAGGAGCTTCAGACGCAGAATCTCAGGTTAAGCGAAGTCGCAAAGACGCTGGATATCACCGCTACCGAGGCGTTCAGGCAGTTGCAGCGGTTGACAGATGCCGGCTTCTTGGAGAAGACCTCTGATGGCAGATACCGCTCAACTCCGTATTCTAGACTCATCCTCGAATCCACCGCCGCCATGGACTTTCTTTCCAAGCATAGGGAGTATT
>CAYZEV010000028.1:0-23579 GCA_964477865.1 uncultured Methanomassiliicoccaceae archaeon
TCCCGTCGAGGCTGATGTTGTGATCTTCTGGAAGTACCAGGGACTGGGGAACGACTTCATCCTGTTCGAGGACCTGGACCTGAAGGCGCCCACCGACCCGGAGATCGTCCGGAAGCTGTGCGACCGGCGGTTCGGCATCGGCGGGGACGGCATCCTGTACGTCCGTCCGGACGCGGAGGCCGACGCGTTCATGAAGGTCATGAACTCCGACGGCAGCGAGGCGGAGATGTGCGGCAACGGCATACGGTGCGTCGCGAAGCATCTGTATGATTTCGCCATCGCCCCGTCCGAGAAGATGCGCATCAACACCCTGGGCGGGACCAAGGAGATCGAGGTGAAGATCTCCGAGGGGGAAGTGACCGAGGCCTCGGTGAACATGGGCGCGCCCCATCTGGATTGCCCGGACATCCCCATGCGCTGCGAGGGGCGGTTCGTGGACGGCGCTCTAGAGGTGGACGGCGTCAAGATAGTGGGCACGGCCGTCAGCATGGGCAACCCCCACTTCATCACCTTCCAGGAACTCAGCGACGAGCAGGTCCGGGCCCTCGGTCCGCGCATCGAGGCCCATCCCCTGTTCCCCCGCAAGACCAACGTGGAGTTCGTCCGTCCGGTGGACGGGCGGCTGGACGTGCGGGTGTTCGAACGCGGCGCGGGCTGGACCTACGCCTGCGGCACCGGGGCCTGCGCCACCGCAGTGGCGGCCGGCCTGAAGGGCATCGCCCCGCCGGGGCACGATGTCAAGGTCCGACTCCCGGGAGGGGATCTGACCATCAATGTTAAGAAGGACCTTTCCATGGTCCGGATGACCGGTCCCGCCACCCGGGTGTTCCAGGGCGAGATCGAGTGGTAGATTGGTGAGCATTATGGCATACGAGTTCGCGGATCGTTTGAAGAACATTCCACCCTATCTGTTCGCGGAGATCGAGGAGAAGGTCAACAAGAAGCGGGCCATGGGTCTGGACATCATTGACCTGGGCATCGGGGACCCCGACGTGCCCACCCCCCAGCCCATCGTGGAGGAGATCAAGAAGCAGCTGCAGGACCCGGACAACCACCGCTACCCGTCCTCGGGCGGGGAGCGGGACACCCGGGTCGCCATCGCCGAGTGGTACGCCAAGCGCTTCGGCGTGGAGCTTAACCCGGACCGGGAAGTGGCGGTGCTGCTGGGGAGCAAGGAGGGACTGGCCAATATCGCCAGGGCCTTCATCAACCCCGGCGACAAGGTGCTGTGCCCGGACCCCGCCTACCCGGTGTACGCCCAGGGGGCGACCCTGCTGTGCGATGCCCGGCCGGTCAAAGTACCTCTGTACGACGAGGACGACTTCCTGCTGGACCTGACCGCATGCCCCGAGGACGCCAAGATGCTGTTCCTCAACTATCCGAACAACCCCACCGGGGCGGTGGCCAGCGGCGCCTATCTCAAGAAGGCGCTGAAATGGTGCAACGACACCGAGACCATCCTATGCTACGATAACGCGTACTCGGAGATGACCTTCGATGACTACGTCGCGCCGTCCATACTCGAGTACGGCCGGCAGGCCATCGAGTTCGGTTCCCTGTCCAAGACCTTCAACATGACCGGCTACCGCCTGGGCTATGCCGTGGGCGACGCCAATCTCATCGCCGGCCTGAAGAAGGTGAAGTCCCAGATCGATTCCGGCGCCCCCAAGTTCATCCAGAAGGCGGCGGTGACCGCCCTCGGCACGTACCAGGGACGGTTCCGGCCCAGGATGGTGCAGGACAACGTGGAGATCTACCAGGAGCGGAGGAACGTCATGGTCGGCGGCCTTCGCAAGCTGGGCTTCGACATCAAGCTGCCCAAGGGGACGTTCTACCTGTTCTTCAACGTCGACGGGAACAGCATGGACTTCGCCGCGCGGATGTTGGACGTGGGCGTCGTGGTCACTCCGGGCATCGGGTTCGGGGCGAACGGCGAGAACTTCGTACGCATGGCCCTGACCCAGCCGGTCGCCCGCATCGAGGAAGCGCTGGAAAGGATGCGCAAGGCGCTGTGATCCCACCGCCCGAAAAGGGGGCGTCCGGTGGGGGACGCCCTCAGACCGGTTGGGCCGGCTTCGGCGAGGGCGCCGCGGCGCTGGCGCACTTGCACGACTTCAGCGCCTCGACCGCCGGCAGCGGCTTCCCCAGGATGAAGGACTCCAGCGCCCCGCCCGCGGTGCTGACGTAGGAGAACTTCTCGGCCAGCCCGAACCGCTCGGCCGCGCCCACGGTGTGGCCGCCCCCGATGAGGGTGAACGCCTTGGAATGGACCATGGCGTTCATCAGTTCCCTCGTTCCCAGACTGAACTGCTCTTTTTCGATGAGGCCGGCCGGACCGGACATGAAGATGGTCTTGGCCGGCCCGAGCACCTTGGCGAACTTGGCGGCGGAGAACTTGCCGATGTCGAAGATGGGGACGTCGATGGGCAGGTCGCCGACCATCATATCGCGCCTCTGGCCGTTGATCTCCACGGCCACATCGAAGGGCAGCAGGATGCGGTCGCCCCTTTCCTTGAACAGCTTCTTGGCCGCCTCCAGCGTCTCGGGGGTCAGCTCGCTCTCCAGGATCTTGGTCGATGGCTCTCCGAGCATCACCCCGCGGGCGATCAGGAAGGCGTTGGCGCTCAATCCGACCAGGATGACCCAGTCGGCCGTCCCGCCCTTGAGCACCCGCTCGATCACCTTGATGGAGTCGCCGAACTTCGCCCCGCCCAGGATGAAGACGGATGGATGCGCCGGATCGTCGAAGACCGATTGCAGGGCCGTGAGCTCCTTCTCCATCAGGCGGCCGACGGCGGAGGGCAGCACCTTGGGAAAGCCCACCAGGGAGCACTGGGAGCGATGAGCGGCGGCAAAGGCGTCGTTCACATAGAAGTCGGCCAGCGGGGCGAGGGCGGTGACCAGCTCGCACTGGGCGTGCTCGTCCATGCTCTTCTTCTCCTGCTCATAGGGAAGCTCCCGGACGTTCTTCAGCAGGATGGCGTTGCCGGGGGTCAGTCCCCTGATCTCGCTGGTCGCGGTCTCCCCGACGATGTCGTCGACGTACTTCACCTGACGGCCCAGATACTTGGACAGGTGCTCGGCGTGCTTGTCGAGGCAGCCGAAGTCCCAGTCACCCGGCCGGCCCTGATGCGCCAGGATGACGACCTTGGCGCTGTTGTCAAGCAGCTCCCGGACGGTGGGAATGATCTGCCGAATACGATTGTCATCCTCGATCTCCAGGGTCTCGTGGGCCAGAGGACAGTTTATGTCGACCCTCAAAAGGACGGTCTTGTTCTCGAAGTTAAAATCGTCAAGCGTGTTGAACTCCTTCATCTTGGTTCCCGTCCGCCACCTTCAGGCCGCTATTACCACGATATTACATGATTAAAATAACCTTTTCCTTGTCGGCGACCGCGGCGACGTGGGCATTCTTTATGCCCCCGGTCCGCCATCCCCGGGCAGGATGAGGATGCTGCCCTGCCGCCACCGGCTGGTGCCGGAAAGCGAGAGCTACTGCTGGCTGGAGAGCTCCCGGAGGATGGGGGACGAGATCTCGCTGGTGTTCCAGGGGGAGGACGAGAGCCGCCCGGTCAAGTGCACCGCATCGTTATCCTCGGCCTGCCCGTTCCGGGAATGGACCGAAAGGTCGGAGAGTCCCCGCATGGTCCCCTGCCCCCACTGCCGCCGCCGGCACCGGGAAGGATCGAACTCCCAGCTGCTGTGCGAGGCCTGGAGCTCGACCAAGGACGTTCTTGCCCGGATGCGGAAGGAGCTGCCGGAAGGACATCGCTTCTATGACCAGGGGACCACCGCGCTCCCGTACGGCGATCAGGCCACGAGCCTGATCCGGCGGCTGGTCTGGCAGCGCCTCAAGAACACCATCCTCAGGAGGGACCGGTATCGGTGCCAGGACTGCGGGGCGGAGTTCGGCGCCCGCCGCCGCAAGGTCTTCGACCGCCGGTTGCGGAGGGGCAAGGGCGGCTATCGCTGGGAGTCCCTGGAGGTCCATCACATCATCGCCCGGGCCAAGGGCGGCTCGGACCATCCCGGCAACCTGAAGTCCCTATGCCCGGACTGCCACCGCAAGTACACCGCGGAGCAGACCGTGGAGCGTACCGCTGAGATGAGACACCGGCGGGAGACCCTCCGCTCGCTCGAAGATGACGGATACTGCGACGAGCTAGTAGAAGACCCTCGGGACTGAGCCCGTTCGCCGGACCGAACGACCGTTGGCCAGCATCGTTGACCCGCAGCCTGGCCTCCATTTTTCACTAGGCGACCCAACTGTTCGAATAACCTATATATCCAAAGAGAATAGGGTGAAAGAGACAACCAAAACGGAGGGAGGACTGGCTATGTCCGGGTCCTTCTTTTCGAGGATGGGCGAACTAATTGACAGAAGTTAGCACAACGGCTTGGATAATTTTCATCGTAAGCATCTTCGCATTGCTGGCCATTGACCTGGGCGTATTCAATCGAAAGGCCCACGTTATCAAACCGAGGGAGGCGCTGATCCAGGTCGCCTTCTTCGTGAGCGCCGCCGTCGTGTTCAACATTGGCATATATGCCTATATGGGGTCACAATCGGGGCTGGAGTTCACCACTGGGTACATCATGGAGCTGATGCTCAGCGTGGACAACCTGTTCGTCTTCGTCCTCGTGTTCGCATCTTTCTGCGTACCGGCGAAGGACCAGCACAAGGTACTTTTCTATGGCATCCTGGGCGCCCTGGTGTTCAGGATGGCGTTCATATTCGCTGGCGTCGCCCTGGTGGAAACGTTCTCCTGGGTCCTGTATATCTTCGGAGCGTTCCTGATCATCACCGGGATAAAGATGGCCCTGGACCGGGGCGAGAAGGCCACTCATCCCGACCAGAACATCATGGTCCGGCTCTTCCGCAAGTTCATGCGGATCACCAAGGACTACGAAGGCGACAAGTTTTTCGTCCGAAAGAAGAACGAGCGCGGGAAGCTCATTCTCTGGGGCACCCCCATGCTCATCGCCCTCATCGTGGTGGAGACCACGGACATCGTGTTCGCCGTGGACTCCATCCCTGCCATCCTGGGCATCACCACCAACGCGTTCATCGTGTTCAGTTCTAACGCCTTCGCCATCCTCGGCCTAAGGTCGATGTACTTCGCGCTGGCCCACATCATGAATCTCTTCTGCTACCTGAAGTACGGCCTGGCCGGCATCCTGTCCTTCGTGGGATTAAAGATGATCGTGGTCTACTGGGGCATCCACATCGATGTGCTGGTGTCGCTCGGCGTCATCGTCTCGATCCTGAGCGTGGCCATTATCGCCTCTATGATCAAGAACAAGCGCACCGGCACTTGCGCGGCGGTGGATAAGGTACAGGCTGAGACCTGCCCGGCCCTGAAGGACCTGGATGGGTCCGGAACGGCCGAGAGCGGAGCGGCCTGCCCGGCCTTGAAAGAGATCAGGGATACCGAGGAAAAGTACAATAAGTAAGAACGAGCGCCCCGCCCGCGGGCGGGGCCTCCTATATTTTCTATCCATTGCGTATTGATCGGTCTTATAAAAAATTAAGGAAAACGATCGTGCCTCGCTATCGAACAGGGCGAGGACGATGATAGCGTCTACTTACCGATCCCCAGCGACTTATCGGTCTTCTTTATGGACTTCATGCTGTCGGGCTCGAGCTTCATCATCGCCCGGATGCAGTCCACGCTCTCCGGGACCACGTCGCTCTCCTGATGGATGCCCTGGTAATAGTACAGGGTATTGCCGATGACCTTGACCCCGTCCTGCCAGACGACGATCTCCATGAAGTCCCCCCGCTCGCGCTTGAGGTCTTTGGCCAGGTCCAGGATCTGGGCGGTGCTCTTGATGCCGTGCTTGCCGCTGACGAACTTGACCCGCGGCACGTTGTCCCAGACCGCCAGGACGTCCTGGTCCTTGGCCTTCTTCTTCAGGTCGGCCACGATGCAGTGGACGTGCATGAGCGTGGTCGGAGCTTTCACCGCCATGGTGGTGATGTTGAGCCAGGGCATGATGGTCTGCACGTCCGGACCGTGGTGGGTGGGGAGCTTCAACGACGGCTCCAGCGCGTTGAGCGCCGATCCCTTGAGGTCCGAGGGGTCCGCGCCCCGCCTCACGATGGTCGCGGAGACCCGGTCCAGCCCGAAGACCTTGTCCAGAGGATAGAGCGTTCTCACCAGTCCGGTGGTGTTGCACGAGACCACCCGGACGAACTGCGCCCCCCAGGCCTCGTTATAATTGGCGAAAGCATTGAACGAGACACCGGCGAGCCCGTGGTCCTCTCCTCCCTGGAAGATGGCCTTCACCCCGGCCTTTTCGTACTGGGCCTTGTAATCCTCGGCCACCCCGCCCGGGGTGGCGTCCACCATGATGTCGACCTTCGGGAGCAGGTCATCGATGGTGCCCTCGATCTTGATGCCGTCCTTCTCGAAGGCCGCCGCCTGTTCGGCGTTGGCCGTGTAAAGGGGGAAGCCTTCCATGCCCGCCAACCTGGCCTCATAGGATGGCCGGGTCTTGGTGACCCCCACGATCTCCATGTCATCCTGGGCCTTTACCGCGCAGGCGACCCTCTTGCCGATGGTACCGTAACCGTTGATGCCAACTCTGACCTTCATTCCGTGGTCTCCGTTTGACTTGTCAATATCGTTGATTCATTATCTGCCTTGTGGTCGGCCACCCCAGAGTTACGTGGGCGGGAAGGCTATACACAATGAGAATTATCGGACCATGGCCATAGTTCCACGGTAGCGGCGAAAAAGCGCAGTGCCACATGCTAGCACGTGTATTGTCAGGGGCTCGCAAGTGTTTAAATACGTTCGCTCTTATTTGGGTAGCCAATGCAAATCAGTGCCACTAAAAGCTCCATCGTTTCTTCGGTTTTGGGCGTAGTGGTAGTATTGATTAGGTAGAGGCATCCAGCAGTTGGATGTCCTCGCACATTGTAAAAAAGGTGATTAGTTGAGGGGTTCTAAAGCCGTTCTTACGTTACTGGAAAAGGAAGGGGTCGAGGTCATGTTCGGGTACCCTGGGGGTTCGACCCTCACGCTGTACGATGACCTGCTGACTTCGGACATACGCCACGTGCTGGTCCGCCACGAGCAGTGCGCGGCCCACATGGCCGACGGATACGCCCGGGCCACCGGCAAGATCGGGGTGTGCACCTCGACCTCCGGACCGGGCTCCACCAACCTGGTCACGGGGGTCGCCACCGCCTATGTCGATTCGTCCCCCATGCTCGTCCTCACCGGACAGGTCACCACCAGCGCGCTCGGGAACCAGGCGTTCCAGGAGGCCGACTCCTTCTCCCTGATGATGCCGATCACCAAGCATAACTTCCGTGTCCTCAACCCCGGCGAGATCCCCGAGGCCGTCAAGAGGGGGGTGGCCATCGCCAACAGCGGACGGAAGGGCCCGGTCCACATCGACCTGCCGGCCGACGTCCAGAAGGCCGAGGTGCCCGAGTCGGAGATGATCAAGGAGTTTCCGACCCCCCCGCCCCTGGAGGACTTTTCCAATCTCCCTGAAGCGGTCAAGCTGCTGAAGAGCGCCGAGCGGCCCCTCCTCCTGGTGGGCGGGGGGGTCATCTGGGCCAACGCCAGCCCTGAAGTGGTCCAGCTCGCCGAGATGCTCATGGCGCCGGTCGCCACGACCATCATGGCCAAGGGGGTCATCCCGGAGAACCATCCGCTGTCCCTGGGCATCATCGGAATGCATGGCAAGGAGTCGGCCCGCAAGGCGTTCCTGGAAGCGGACGTCATCCTCGCGGTCGGCACCCGTTTCTCCGACCGCAGTTCGGGAGCGCAGTCCGAGCTGCCCATGGCCACCAAGATCATCCATGTCGACATCGATCCCGGCGAAGCGGGCAAGTCCGCCCGCACCCAGGTGCGCATGGTCGGCGACGCCAAGAAGGCCCTGCAGTACATCATCAAGGGGCTGCACAGGTCCAAGGGGGAGACCGCCTGGTCCCTCCGCATCAAGGCGATCCTGAGCGCCTGCGATTGTGATATCGACATCTCGTCGACCCCGGTCCTGCCGCAGTTCGCCATCTGCGAGCTGAACCGCTCTCTGCCCAAGGACGCCATCGTCTGCACCGAGGTCGGCCAGAACCAGATGTGGGCGGCCCACTTCTTCAAGGCCCGCTACCCGCGGCAGTTCATCACCTCGGGCGGGTTCGGCACCATGGGCTTCGGCTTCCCCGCGTCCCTCGGCGCCAAGACCGCATTCCCCAACAAGGCGGTCATCGACATCGCCGGCGATGGCAGCATCCAGATGGTCTCCCACGAGTTCGCCACGGCCGTCTCCGAGAACCTGCCGGTGGTGGTCTGCGTGTTCAACAACGGATGGCTCGGGATGGTCAAGCAATGGCAGAAGCTGTTCAACCAGTCCCGGTACAGCGGCACGGAGCTGCGGAACAACCCGGACTTCGTCAAGCTGGCCCAGGCCTACGGCGCGGACGGGCTGCATGTCGAACGCTCCTCGGAACTGAGGGAAGCGCTCCAGACCGGCATCGACGCCGGCATACCGTTCCTGTTAGATATCCACATGGACCCCGAGGAGGACGTCCTTCCGATGATCCCCCCCGGCGCAAACCCCAACACGGTCATAAGAGGTAGGTGCACATGGAAGTGATAAAGATAGTCGGAAACGACTCACAGGGCCTTATCCAGCGGGTTCTCGTGGAGCTCGGGAGAAGGAAGATAAACATCGAGAAGTCGTTCATCGCCCGTAACAAAGGCACGATCACCATCATCGTGGAAGCGGACACCGGCACCATGAACGGACGGCTGCTCCACGCCCTCATGGCGCTCCACGACGTCAACACCGCAGAATACCTCACCGAGGACTACTTCTGCTTCTGGGAATCGTCCCCCAGCAAGGGCTCCGATTTCATCATCGCCTGCAGCGCCGACAAAGATGCTGGCGAGATGCGGCGGACGGCCGAACATTGCTTATATAGGGGTACAGATAAAGGCGAGAAAAACTGAGCAGGGGGCATGTGCATGGTTACCAAGATCTATCATGATTCCGACGCTGACTTGAACATATTGAAGGGGAAGAAGATCGCCGTCATCGGCTACGGGAACCAGGGCCGCGCGCAGGCGTTGTGCCTGCACGACTCCGGCCTCAACGTGACCGTGGGCGCCCGGAAGGGCGGGGAATCCTGGGACCTGGTCCAGGCCGACGGCCTGAAGGTCGCCGATATCCCGGAAGCGGTCAAGGGAGCGGACGTGGTCATGATCCTGCTGCCCGATGAGGTCCAGCCCCGGGTGTACAAGGAGCAGATCGCCCCTAATCTGAAGACGGGCGCCGCCCTGGAGTTCGCCCACGGGTTCGCCATCACCTTCAAGCTCATCGCCCCGCCCAAGGAGATGGACGTCATCATGGTGGCGCCCAAGTCCCCCGGCCGCATGGTCCGGCAGACCTTCCTGGAAGGGTTCGGGGTGCCGTCGCTGATCGCCGTGGAGCAGGACGGCTCCGGTCACGCCAAGAAGATCGCCCTGGCCCTGGCCAAGGGATTGGGATCGACCAAGGCCGGCGTGCTGGAGACCGATTTCCGTGAGGAAGCGACCTCCGATCTGTTCGGCGAGCAGGCCGTGCTGTGCGGCGGCGTGACCGCTCTGATCGAGGCGGGGTTCGATACCCTGATCAAGGCCGGCTACAAGCCGGAGATCGCCTATTTCGAAGTGCTGCACGAGCTGAAGCTCATCGTCGACCTCATCCAGGCCGGCGGCATGATGCACATGTGGGACTCCGTTTCCAACACCGCCGAGTACGGCGGACTAACGCGCCGGGACATGGTCATCAACGAGGACTCCAAGAAAGCGATGAAGAAGATCCTCGATGACATCAACTCCGGGAAGTTCGCCGAGGAGTGGACCAAGGAGTGGACCGTCGACCTGGCCAACATGAAGAGGCTCGAGAAGGAGGAGTCGGAGAAGCAGGTCGAGAAGGTCGGCAAGGAGATCCGTCGCCTCTTCGAGCGCCGGGTCTGATCTTCTTCCCTAGCTCAATCTCTTCCCTTTCATCCTTTTAATCGGTAATAACGAGGGGGGACCAGGATCTCGAAGCGGGCCCCCCGGCCCTCCGTCCCGGTCTCTCGGACCCTCAGCCCGGTGCTGTTCAGCACCTCGCGGACGAAGTTCAATCCGTGGCCCGAACGGCCGTTGTAGTTCCAATCGAAGATGGCCTGCTTCTGGGTGGAGGATATGCCCTTGCCATCGTCGTCGATGGCGATGATGAAACCGGTGGGGTCCTCGTGCCCCGATATCTTCACCTGTTGCACTTTGCCACCATGCTTGATCGAGTTGTGCACGATGTTGTGGATGCAGCTCATGAACAAAGTGTCTCCCAGCACTTCCACCTCGGGCAGGTCCACCAGGGCCTTGACCTTGCCCAGGTCCATGCCTGCCAGCACGTTCTCCGTGGCCGATCGGACCTCGATCCATTCGGCGTCCTTGGTGCCGACATCCTGGTAGGTCCGGGTGAGCTCCATCTGCTTCTGGATGGCTCCAGATGCCTGCTTGGCCTTTTCGATGTACTTCCGGACGCCATCGTCCCCATTGCGCAACGCAGCAAGCTCCAGATATCCGGTCAACGAGGTCAGATGATTGAGCACATCATGCCTGGTGACGCTACCCAGTAGGGTGAGCTTTCGATTGGCCAGGGCGAGCTGTTCCTCGGCCCGCTTCCTTTCAGTGATGTCGTTGCAGGAGACGAAGGTGGCGGGAGAGCCGTTGAGGTCGATACTTCGGGCCGACATGAAGGCCCAGATCCGCTTATCGTTGCGGTCCCGAAGCAGGATCTCGCCATCCTTTACGCTGCCGTCGGAGGAGTCGAGCGATACCTGAGCGAAGTCCATCCATGCAGAATCATCCAGGAAATCGAGGAACTTTATCGACCCGTTCGCCTGCTCGGTAAGACCAAGGAGGTTCCCCCCGAGACCGTTCATGTACTGGATGGTGGTGTCGGCGTTGAGGATGAAGATGGGGATGGTGGCGGTCTCGACAAGGGTACGATATCTTTGTTCGCTCTTCTTCAGCTCGATCTCCAGGCCCTTGCGCCAGGTGACGTCCCGAACGTTGAACAACAGGCTCTTCGGCCGACCTTGGGGGTCGCGCAGCACTTCGCCGTTTACCTCTATCCATACCTTTCGGCCGCTCGGGTGAACGGCCAGGTATTCGCCGACGCCCTGAGGGGCGTCCAGCATGGCAACGGCGTTCCTGGCGGCCCTCTCCCTATGGTCGGGGGCGATGTACTCTAAAAGATTGTGGCCCAGGATCTCATTCTCATGGGCGATGTCGAACATCTTCAACCCGGCTTCGGATACGAAGGTCAGGTTCCCCTGAAGGTCGGTCATGGCGATCTCATCGGGGGACGCCATGACCAGCGTCCGGAACAGCTCCTCCGATGCGGTGAGCTTATCCTCCAGTTCCTTCTTCTGTCGCAGGGCGGAGGCGAGGGCATCGAAGGTCGAGGTGAAATCGCCCAGGAACTCGGTCCGCTGCGAGTAGTCCCCCGCGGCCACCCGGTCCAGGTGCCAAAGCAGATGTCGCAGGTTCGCCTGCAACTGTTTGTGCGGCCCCAGGGAAGAGATGCTCGGAGGGAGGTCCACGCTCAGACGGCCCTCCGACAGGGCCAGGAGCACATCGCTGGACGCCACGGTCTGGGCGGCCAGACCCAACGCGGCTTCGGTGAGCTTGCCGACCGCCCCGCTCCCGCCATCCTCCGAAGACAGCTCCCGGATGAGGGGATGGACGTTCTCGAGATCTCCCGAGGTAAGGGAAGCCAGCAGATCAGCCACCTTTCGGACCCTCTCTTCGTCGTTCACCCCGGGCCTCCTAATGCTCGATCCTGGGCCGCACGGTGAACCGGCAGGTCTTGGCCCCGGTGGTCCAGCAGTCGATCTCCTTGACCTTGAACTCCTTGCCGACATATCTCTTGAAGATGCCGGCGATGAGGCCTTCGTCGAACGAGCAGATCGTCCTCCCCAGCAGAGGGAGCCCCGAGCAATCCAGGTCCTCGGAAACGGTCAGGTCGAACTCCAAGGTGCCCGCGTCGGCCCGTTCCACCCTAAGGATGCCGATCTTGAGATCCAACAACTTCTTCTGGAGGTCGGCCACGAACTCGAACAGGGGCTTGCCGCAATCCAGCTGGGCGGCGGCGAACTCGTTCCCGGCCAGCTCGCCGGCCTGACGGAACAGGTTGTCGGTCTGCTCCAATCCGAACCGATCCTCCAGGATCTGTCTTAATGAGAACTGGAACAGCCGATAGGCCTGAACGCTGGTGATGTCCCCGAGGTTGGGACGGCCGACCTTTACGTCGCCCAGGCTCTTCCAAGTAAAGTGGTCTCTTTCCCCGGCCATAAAAATGGTACCATCTGCGGTTTTTATAATATGTTGGTCATGATTGATGGAAAATGATAGTCCCTGGTCGATGATCGGTAACTGGCACCGAACCGACCCATCCAGTATGTCTGATGGCGAACGGGTCCATCCTGATGGCGGAAAAGATAATTAGGGGCCGTTCGTTCATTTGAACGATAGCATGGGCAACCGCATCCTCCTTCTCATCGGCAAGAACGATCTAGAGGTGGACCTCAATGATTCGAGCACGGCCAACGCCATATGGCTGGCCGCTCCGTTCGAGGGCTACACCAACGCCTGGGGCGAGGAGATATACTTCGAGATCCCGGTGGACGACAAGCTGGAGCACGGCCGCCGGGTCCTGGAGGCGGGCGAGGTGGCCTACTGGCCCGAGGGCAGGGCGCTGTGCATATTCTTCGGGCCGACCCCCATCAGCAAGGGCAAGGACCCGGAGGCCATTTCCGATGTGACCCCGGTCGGCCGCCTGGTGGGTGACCCGCACCGATTCGAGGCGGTAGGCGACCGGCAAAAGGTGCTGGTCCGCCGGGCGTGACGGTGAGCATCATGGAGCCTGCGCCGTTCCTGTCCCTGCTCCTGCCCCTGCTGTCCCCGAAGGATGAGGGCGGGCTGATCAAGAAGAACGACCATATCATCTACTCGGTGACCGGGACGATCGGCCAGAAGACGGTCCAGGGCGCGCTCGGTCTGAAGGTCGTGGCCGTCAAGGACCAAATGCTGCTGGTCGAAGTAATGCCAAAGAGCGTACCGTTCATGAACCGCGCCCGCCTGAAATTCCCCTGGAACGGCGGCGAGCTATCGGACCTGGGTGGGATCATCGCCGGCTGGTCCGTCCTCCACGACGGCCAACGGCTGGGAAAGGAGATCATCCCCACGCCGTTCGGGCCGCGAGAGGTGGAGCACTACATGCGCGTCGAGCAACTGGACAATGGCACCCTGAAGAGCGAACAGTTCGTCGATCCGGTGCACCATCTGCCCTACGGGTCGCGGATGTCCGGCAAGAGCGGGGACGTGCTGTTCGGCATCATCGAGACCAGCCTGGCCTGGGTCAGGGAGAGCAAGACCTAGGAGGGCTCGTCCCTCCGGTTCACTTGCTGCCCATCACCTCGAAGCCATCGAACGCCATGGTCGGTAGGATCATCGACCCGACCGGTACCGCGTCGGCCCCGACCTCACGGACGTTCTTCAGACCCTCGTACATGTTCCCGACCACCAGCGCATGCTTGATGTGGCCGACGATGGCGCCTCCCTTGATCACGTGGGCCAGGCGGGCCTCCAGGGCGAAGGCCCCGGAGTAGGGATCGACCGTGGGATAGGCGAACTTCTCGATCAGTACGCCTTCGTCCAGAGAGGAGATCATCTGCTCGCGGGACCGGGACCCGGGCCTGACCACCAGGTTCAGATGGCCGCAGCCCAGGGGGCTCTGGAACAGGTACTGGGCGTCGGTGGACCTCCTCCTCCGGCCGTTGCCGGACGGCGCTCTGCCGGCCAGGGCGGCGTTGTAGCTGTCGTACAGGAAGGTCTTAAGCACCCCGTTCTCCACCACCGGCTTGACGCTGGCGGGGACCCCTTCGTCATCGTGGTCGGCCGAGAGCACGCCCCGCGGGTCGGAGGGATCGTCCACCAGGGTGAGCCTTTCGGAGGCGACCTGCTGGCCTTCCATGCCGGCCCAGACGCTGCGCTTCTTGTGGACGCTCTCCGCGCTCAGGGCGAAGCTTGCCGAATCATTGATCATCTCGGCCAGCTCGCCGGGGGCGATGAGCACCGGGACCTTCAGCGAACCGTCCAACGGACGGGCCTCCCGGGCGTCCTTGGCCTGGCTGGCGACCTGCTGCCCGATACGGGCCGGATCGAAGCCGTTCAGCCACGGCGAGCTGTAGTTGCATATGCCCTCGCCGGGGGAGGCCCCCTCGGCCATGGCATTGAGGTCGGCGAACACCAGCGTGCTGCGGTGGGTGACCTCCAGGTCGTTGGAGTTCATTACCGTCGATTCGATGGTTGCCGTCCGCAGCAGGGCCTTGGGCACCTTCACTCCGTTGTCCAGGGCCGCCGCGACCGCGCCCTTCATGAGGTCGGCCAGGGCCACCGGGTCGGTCGAGGCGACCCGCTCGTCCCAGTTGCGGACGGAGAGGGTCGCCTTGGACGGGGAGGGCAGATGCTCATAGTTGCGGGTCTGGGGGGAGCGGTCCGCCAATCTAGAGGCGGTGCGGGCGCAGGCCTCGGCCTCCTCCACCGTCGAGCAGGACGAGGTGGCCTGGGCCAGCTTGCGCCCCTTGAGCACGCGCAGGGCCATGCCCTGATCGGCCTTCTCCTCGCTGATCTTGATGCGGCTGTCGTCCACGTACACGATGCGGGTGACCGTGCTGACGGCGAACGCCTCGGCCTGGGTGGCGCCCTCCCGCCTGGCGGTGGCCAGGGCCTTCTGGGCCAGCGATCGGATGTCCATTCAGTCACCCCCGGCGATGAGCTTGGAACGACAATACGGTCCGCCGGAGGTCACCGGCACGTAGTCCTCGGAGCCCTTGCCGCACTGCCCGGCGTCCAGGGAGAGCTTGTTCCCCACCGCATCGGTCGTCCTCAGGATGTCCAGGGCCTTCCCGGTGAGGGTGATGGCCCGCAGCGGTTTGGTGATCTTGCCGTTCTCGATGAGGAAGCCGCGATGGGCCTTGGCCTCGAAGCCTCCCCCCACCGGGTCCTCCATACCGTTCACGAACTTGTCGGTCAGTATGCCGAACTTGACGTCCTCGAGCATCTCCTCCAGCTTCCAGTCGCGGGGCTCGAAATAGGTGTTGGTCATGCGGACCCACATGCGCCGGCCGAAGTCCTGGGCCCGGCCGTTGCCGGTGGAGGGGACGCCCATCTCCGCCCCGGTCTCCAAGTTCTGCAGGTAGCCGGTGTAGACGCCGTCCTGGATGACGACCGTCCTGGAGGTGGGGGTGCCCTCGTCATCGAACTGCAGCGAGCCGTACGCGCCCTCCACCGTGCCGTTGTCGATCATGGTGATCTGCTCGTTGGCGACGACCTTGCCCACCTGCCCGCACAGGAACGAGCGGTCCTTGACCACCTCGTCCGCCTCCGACGCGTGGCCCATGACCTCGTGGGCGAGCAGTCCGGTGATCTCCGGGTCGGTGATGCAGGTGACCAGCCCGGAAGGCGGTTTTATTGCTCCCAGCTGCACGATGGCCTCCCGGGCCGAGATCCTCCCCATCTCGCCGAGGTCCTGTTGCTGGAGCAGTTCCATGCCCCTGGTCCCGGCCACGCCCTGACGATATGATTCCATGCGCCCGGCGTCTGCGGCGACGGTCTGGGCGACCAGCCGGATGCGGCCGTCCTCCCAGCGGAGGTCGGAACCGAAGGAGTTGACCAGGGTGGTGGTCCGCATGCTCTCGACATAGATGGCATTGGTGTTGACGATCTTGTCCGAGATGCGCTGGGCCTCGTCCAGGTCCTTGACCAGGGCCAGCTTCTCCTCCACCGGGACGGAGGAGGGCGGGATGCGCACCTTCGCCTTGTGCTCGCCGGTGACGGCCTTCTGTTCGGGGATCGGACGCCCCGAGCCGCTGCCGTTCCGGGCCGATCGGACCGCCTGACGCGCCATGTCCGCGATGGAGCGCGCATCCGCCCTCCCGCCGGAAACGAAGCCCCACGAGCCGCCTACCCGGGCCCGCAGGCCGATGCCGTTGAGGCGGTTGCTGGACAGCGTCCTCAGCTCTTTGTTGGAAACGGCCATCAACAGCACCGATGTGTCCTGGTACCTCGCGTCGCAGAACTCGGCGCCCTCGTCCTGCATGATCCTTACCGCTTTCTTCAGCTCGTCCTGCATCAGACCACCCTCAGTTCCTTCTTCGCACTGGTGAGCACTTCGCAGCCGTCCTTGGTCACCCTTACGTCGTCCTCGATCCGGACCCCGCCGACACCCGGGAGGTAAACACCTGGTTCAACGGTCACGATCATGTTCTCTTCCAGAGTAAGATCGATGTTGGGGGCCAGCCGCCCGCCGTCATGGACCGCCAGGCCTAAGCCGTGGCCGGTGGAGTGGATGAGCCCGCCCTTGAACTCCGTGGAATCTATGTACGAACGGGCCGCCGCGTCGACCGCGGTGCCCTTGACCCCCGCCCGCACCTCTTCGATCGCCCGCCTCTGCGCTTCCAGCACTACCTCGTAAATGCGCTTGAACCGCTCATCCACCTTTTCGGCGAAGAAGGTCCGGGTGATGTCCGAACAGTACCGCCGGACCTTGCAGCCAAAGTCGAACAGGGCGGGGTCCCCGCTCTTCAGGCGGCGGTCCCCCGGCGAATAGTGAGGCTCCGCGGAGCTGGGTCCGAAGGCGGCGATGGTCTCGAAGGAGACCGATGAGGCGCCCAGCCTCTGCATGCGGTAGCCGATCTCCGCCCCGGCCTCGTACTCGGTCATGCCGATCCGCAGGAAATCAGGGATCTGGTCCCCCACCCGGGAGGCGATGCGGCAGGCGTCTCGAATGGCCTCGACCTCCTGCGGGTCCTTTATCATCCGAGCCTCCGCCACGGCCCTCTCCACGTCGACGAGCTGGGCGGACGGGGCTCGCTTCTCGATCTCCTTGACCCAGTGGTAGGTGATGCCGGGACCGTTGATGCCCAGCCGCTTCACGCCCTTCAGCGATCGCTCGAGGATGACGTTCCGCTCGGCGGCGGTGGCGAACGGCAGCACCTCGGCCTTGGTGGTCCGGGCCGTGGTCTCCTCCAACCGGGAGGTGATGAGCTGCATCCTTCCGTCGGGCCAGAGGATGACCGGACAATGCTCGAACAGTCCGGAGGAGGCGCCGGTGGCGTAGAAGAACGAGGCGTCGGCGATGGGCTCCTCCTCGTTGACGAGCAGGATGGCCTCCACCGGTTCGGTGAGCTTGGAGAAGATGCGCAGGGCTCGGTCGGTCATGATGATACCTAGTTCCAGAAAGTGACGGGGAACGATAAAACTGCTGTTGGTCATCGCGCCCCACAGAGAACTTCGGAAAAGGCGGTCCGTTGGGTGGAAAGCGATGCAAAATTGGCCGGCCATATATTGGGCGCCGTCGGTGTGGCGGAACGATATCACGCCCTTGGGACCGCGAGGCAGCAAGCGGTCGATTTAATTTTTTTCCATACTTTCAAATATCACCAAAGGTTGTAACTTTTCAGCAATAGGTGAATCACATGGTCACACTTGGTAACGCTTTCGAGGATCTGGACAACGAGCTGGAGAGCATGCTGGACATGGTGTCCGAGGCTCTGGACCTGATGGAGAAGAACAAGAAGGAGGAGGCCATGGAAGTTCTGGCCGACCTCGAGGACGCGCTCCTCGATTTCCTGGACTACGAAGAGGTCGAGGAAGAGGCTGAGGCCGCTGAGGTCGTCGTCGAGGAGCCCAAGAAGGCCGCTGCCCCGAAGAAGGCCGCCGCCAAGGCTGCCCCGAAGAAGGCCGCGCCGGCCAAGAAGGCCGCCGCCAAGCCGAAGAAGAAGTAAACCCCTTTCGGCCTTCACGGCCGATATCCTTGTTTTTTCAGACCCCTATCCAGACATTGCCCAATATTCTCTTGATGGCCGCGATGGCCGAGAGCGCGGCCAGATAGCTGGTCGACGGGGTCATGGGCGAGGGAACGTTCTGGGTCTCGCACCGGAGCTCGCCGAAGTCCCCTTTGACCACGAGGGTGTGGGAGTTCGTCTCCGCGGTCGGATCGCAGATGATGGTGACCCGGGTGCGGTCGAATCCGACCCCCAGCAAGGACAGAGTGGCGGCGACGTTCAGGTTCTTGGGGAACTGGTTGGAGGCATCGCGGGCGTTCCCCTCGAACACCACGGTCGGCTCCCGCAGGGCGTCGACATCGATGTTCCTCATCGCCAGGCCCGGCGCGCCCCGGAGTCCTCTCGGCCCCTTCCTGGTGATCAGGTGGACCTCGCTGATGCCCGCCGCCGAGGCGGAGTGCAGCCCGTCCGTGCCGCAGACGGCGCCGGACGGAACGTACAACCGGGACCGGTGCTTCTTGGCCAGGGTGAAGCAGTGCTCCCTGAACGCCTCATCGGCGAACACCCCCACGCTCATTACCATGACGTCCACGCCGTTCTCCAGGACGAACGGGATGAACTTGCGGGCGGCCTCCTGACTGGCGGCCTCCACCGCCAGGTTCACCTCGCCCAGGACGCGGGCCAGGTTGCCATTGATGTTATCGACGTATTCGGCCTTGTCCAGGCTTCCGATCAGGTGGCAGGCGTGATCCTTGCTCTGGTCCGTGACATAGATGCGGTCGACCTCCGGCATATCGTGCACCGCCTTGGCCAAGGCCGACCCGATGGACCCGCACCCGATGATGAGAATACGCACGGCAGGACGATTGACGGACCATGATATGAATATGTCCCATTGCCGGCCAACCCTTTTATCTCGGAGCGAGCAATCCGATGCTGATGAGGTACGAGAACCTCGAGCACACCGCGGACGTCATGATCAAGGCCCATGGCTCGACCCTGAAGGAATGCTTCGAGAACGCCGCCTACGGGATGGTGGACCAGATCGTGGACGCCTCCACGGTTACGCCGAAGCAGGAAGAGATATTCTCGGTCGAGGCCGACAATATGGAGGACCTCCTGTACAACTTCCTGTCCGAGGTGCTGTTCATCTTCGATGCCCGGCACCTGGTGCTGGTCGAGTTCGATGTGGACATCCGGCCGGGGAAGCTCACCTGCCACGCCCGGGGGGAGAAGTTCGATCGTGAACGGCACGGGCCCAAACAAGAGATAAAGGCGGTGACCTATCATATGCTGCAGGTGAACGAGCAGGAACCGTCGATCACGGTCCTTTTCGACGTATGAACGGAAAAGCTACGGCGGTCGCTTACCCCATCCAGGGATTGATCAAGTACCACGGGCTGAGGGACGAGAAGCTCCGCCTGCCGTTCCACGATTCCATTTCCGTGTGCACCGCGCCGATCCATACCCGCACCACCGTCGAGTTCGGCCACGAGCGCGATTCGGCGCTGATCGACGGCAGGGCCGTAAGCGAGCGGGACCTGGAGCGCATCCATGACGTGATCGACCCCCTGCGCCAGGAGGCCTGTGCCGGCTCGGGCATGCGCATGGAGTCCCGGAGCGACTTTCAATCCAACATCGGGCTGGGCGCCTCGGCCTCGGGCTTTGCCGCCCTGGCGGTGGCGGCGGCCCGCGCGCTGGGTCTGGAGCTGTCCCTGGAAGAGCTGTCCCGCTACGCCCGCCGGGGCGCCGGCTCGGCGGCCCGGGCGGTGACCGGAGGCTTCTCCCGCTGGTACGCCGGGACCGGGGATGAGGACTCCATCTCCCGCCCCATCCCCTATCCTAAGGATATGGACCTGGCCATACTGGTAGCGCTGGTCCCGGCCCACAAATATACCGACGCGGCGCACAAGGACGTCGTCACCTCGCCGTTCTTCAAGGCCCGGCTGGAGTATGTGCCCCCTGTGGTGGACAGGATGGAGAAGGCCATCCGGCAAGGGGATGCGAGGGAGATCGCCCGGCAGGCCGAGGTGGATACGCTGCTGCTGCACGGCATCACCATGACCGGCGTCGATGGGATGGTCCTGTGGCGGCCGGATACCGTCAAGGTGATCCTGGAGGTCCAGGCCATGAGAAGGGACGGCATCCAGTGCTACTTCTCCATCGATACCGGGGCCACGGTGTACATCAATACCGACCGGGCCAGCTTACCGGCGGTCCGGAAACGCATAGAAGACCTGGGGATCTCGACCCTCACCTGCTCGATCGGCGGGGAGGCCAGGGTTGTCGAAGAGCATCTGTTTTAGGTCGCGGGGGTCGTTCCTACAATGCTAGTGATCACTGCATACATCCTGACGACCTCCTCTGCGTTCTTCAGGCCGGAATAATATTTTTTTCCATCTTTGGTCCTGATCTCAAGGGCCACTGGTTCCCCGGAACGCACAGGACTGAGGAGACCGACATTTATCTCCCCTGCCCGCAGGACCAATATCAGGGCAATAGATCCCAATGGTATGAAATCCCGTTTTCCCCGAATCCGATCGAGCGTTGATGCCCAAATGGCAATGCCTTTCTCATACACTCGCATCTGGAAGCCTGCCCTCTCAATCTTCGAGATGGCCGATTCCATCATCCACCAAAAAAGGGCGAGGATGCAACCAAGGAACAGATAGGGGAGGACGCTGTCCCCGCTTCCTTGATCCACGACCGCGTGAAGTGCGATGTAGAGCAACATAACGGGCACAAGAAGTCGGAAAATCAGCCACTTGAAGTAGACGAATTGGGCCCTTGCCCCCAAGATACCTGCTTTCCAGCTAAGCTTGTTCTCTTCATAAAGAAGAAGGCCCGCATCCCAGGGAATCCGCTTCTGATTGATGGACCAAGGGTAGTGATCGGAGAGCTCTTTTCTTCCTTCTGGAGTGTTTGCGCTCAAATATTGTGTGTAGGCCGTGTTTATGGCCGCATAGCATGGATATGTGATCGTGTATGGTATGCGCTTCCCTTTGATGTACAGGTTAGCATACTTGAACATCTTACGGGGGACGGACCGGCCTTCGTCACCATAGGGAACCAGCCTTTCGATCTCTCCCCACTCGATGAACCTCCTCGACATTGAGGGGAAGATCATGGTCATCCCTCCGCCCCAGACCATGATCTGAAAGGGGCGATCCCGCACCTGAACGATCCATCCGCCAATGAGCCCAACAATGCTGACGACGAACAGGAACAGATAGGGAATCAAGAAAGGCAAATTACCTTCCAAAGCATAGCTGATGCCTAGGAGACCATATAGCAGGAAGAAGACGAGTACCAGGGGCAGTACGATGATCGCTGGCCGGTTGGGGTTTTGTACGATTACGGGGGTTTCCTCTGGCCTTCTCGTCCCCATCCGAATGTCCGTCAACCCCACCAGTCCCGTCGACCGTGGGCAGTCGTTTCAAACCAAATAATTGTTTCCAGAGTGATTGCTGAGGCCTGGAGGAAATTGCGAGGCCCCTGTTTACTATCGAATTCCTCTACGGCCCTATGAGGGATTTCGTCGAGGCGACGTGGCCATAGGGACCTGCTTTGCGAGGCTTCTCCTAGCCATCATCGGTGAGGCCAGGCTAATCCAGGATCACCTATTCTAGCAATTTGATGGTGCTCTTCTCGATATTACCATCGATATCGTAGACGTAAAGGGCCGGCTCTTTTGTGATCGCATAGCCCTCTTGGCGGACATGCTCCCGAAGGGCGTCCAGCCTCACCATGAGATCGTTCTCATATTCGAACGTGGTCCGGGGGATGACTATGCCCAGATAAAGGTCGTCACGAAGGAACCGCAGATATTCCTTGTCCACCGCAGGATGGTTGAGGGAAATCTGGGACTCGATGAACTCCACTCCGGACGGGGTCCCGCCTTTGGTCAGGCGGATAACCACCCGGTTCATGGCAGGCTGTGCTTCGATCACCGCCTTGGTCCCCCGCTGTTCCCTTACGATATCTCTAGCCCGCTGGGAGGCAACCGCTTCGAGGAGGTCTTGTTGCTTCATCGTGATGAACTACTGTCCCATCCGGGTCATGTTCTTTTTGCCGTTCCGCCGTTGTGGACGCTGTGATGAACGGTGAACGGGCTAGTCACCATTCTTTGCTCCGACCAGGGTCTCCCAGCGTCAAACTTTATAAAGTGCTTCGCTTTAAGTGAGCACGATGGACGTCGTTGGGGTCGGTGCGTTGAATGTGGACATGTTCTACGAGGTCCCCTCCCTGACCGTCGGAGGAAGGACCTTCGAGCCGGGAGGAGAGGCGTTCGGCGAAGAGGCCGAGTTCTCGAAAGTCACCGCCGAACTGGCCAAGAAGGCCAAACTGGTGAGCAAGAGCGGCGGGGGCTCCGCGGCCAACACCGTGGTGGCGCTGTCCCGCATGGGTTATTCCACCGGCTTCCTGGGCGTGGTGGGCAAGGACGACGAGGGGAAGTTCATCCTCCGCTCCATGGATGGGGTCGATGTATCGCATGTCAAGAGGTACAAGCGCTCCGGGCAGTGCATCTCCATGCTCCAGCAGGGCGAGCGATCGCTCCTCGGCCTGCCCAATGCCAACGACTACTTCTCGTTCAACGAGGATGACCTGGGATTCCTCAACTCATCGAAGTTCGTTCATCTCAGCTCCTTCGCCGCCGACAGCGGCCTGATGATGCAGAAGGAGCTGGTGAGCCACCTCGAAAATGACGTTTACATCTCCTTCGCTCCTGGCGAGAGGTACGCCCGGCGAGGGCTCAAGCAGATAGCCGACCTGATCGAACAGACCCGCATCCTGTTCGTCAACGAGAGGGAGGTCGCTATGCTGACCGGCAGCGGGCCGAAGGAGGGGTGCAAGAGCTTGCTCGATCTCGGTCCGGCGGTGGTAGTGTGCACTCGCGGCGAGAAGGGCTCGCTCATCAGCACCCGCACCTCGGAGCTGGACATCCCGGTCAAGAGGACCGTGGTGGTGGACACCACCGGCGCGGGGGACGTCTACGCGGCCGGGTTCCTGGCCGGATTCATCGACGGCGCTAACCTGGAGGAGTGCGGGGAGATCGGATCGGCCGCGGCGGCCCTGAGCATCACGTCGTACGGACGGGGCAGCTATCCGGACGAGCGGTTCCTGCGAAAGTACGCGAGGGAGCTGAGCTAGGATGCTGGAGCGGGGACGGTCCTCCACCGGGCGCGATGATGCAGCCAGGATGGCCCTGGCCGTTACCGGGGACCCGCGGGCTGACGGAAAGTTTCATTTAAAAGATGAGTGTCTCTACGACGGCGACACCATGTTCGACCATCCTTACGACCTGAACGGGGCCGTCGAGCGGGCGCTACAGAGCAGAGAGTTCAGGGAGGCTTAGCATGGACTTTGACGGGCTCGAAGAGACCCTGGCCGGCGGATGGAGGCAGTTCATCAGCGACGGCGAGGGACCGATAACAAGGAACGACAACGCCTTCGAGCTGTGCAGCGACCTCATCGAGAATGGTGGCGAGTTCTTCAAGATCGTCAGCAAGTACGATGATATCCTGTCTGACCTGCTGCAGCGGCCGAACTACAAGGCCGGGGACACCCGGAAGCTGGTGCTGCCCTTCCTGATGGCGCCTGGGGCGACCGTCTCCAACATGCTGGCGTTCTCCCGCAAGCACATACTGACCGTGCCGCTCGAGCACAAGATCCTCCGCTTCCTACAGGAGTTCTACACCCCGATCAGCCTGGCCACCTCCAAAGACTCCTACGTCCC
>CAYZEV010000028.1:23589-30526 GCA_964477865.1 uncultured Methanomassiliicoccaceae archaeon
CCGCGAGAACGTCCTGAACTTGGCGGGCGCGCGCAAGACCATGCGCTTCGTCCGGCGGTTCATCCGCCCGTTCATCGTGGCGACCTCCTACGAGAACTACATCAGCGCGGTGTGCGACGCCATCGGGTTTCCCATGGAGAACACCTACTGCACCGCCCTGGACATGGACTCCATCAAGATGGAGCCTTGGGAAAGTGACCTGCTGAAGCGCTACGCCCAGGAGATATCCCGCATGGAGCTGATGGAGATCCCTGAGGGAGCCAAGACCGTTGATGATTTTAGCGCCACGGACAGGGAGACCATCCGCCGCCTGGACGAGATCTTCTGGGAGGACCTCACCGACCTGTCGGCGTACCAGCTCATCCTGGAAGTGAACCCGGTGGGGGGCGAGGAGAAGGCCTCGGCGGTGCTGGACATCCGGAGGAGGACCGGGATCGGCCTCGAGGACACGCTCTACATCGGCGATTCCATCACCGACGTCCAGGCGTTCCAGCTGGTGCGTGAGGGCAACGGCCTCACCATCTCCTTCAACGGCAATGAGTATGCTCTCCGGGAGGCCGAGTTCGCCATCATCTCCGACAACACGGTCATCACCTCGGTCCTGGCGGAGGCGTTCCACAAGGCCGGCATGGAGGGCATCAACACCCTGGCGGAGGATTGGACCATGAAGACCATCCGCTCTTCCGGACTGGTGAACGAATATCTGATGAGGGAGTTCGAGAAGATGTTCCCGGAGAACCTGCCCACCGTGGCCAAGGTCACTCCGCAGAACATGACGACCCTTACCCGGCAGCGCCTGGCCTTTCGGCGTTCGGTCCGCGGACAGGCCATACGGGCCCAAGGCCGCCCCCCGCGCTTCTTCCACCGCCCGGCCCATCAGCTCGGCGAACCTCTTCCACTCTTCTTCCCTGATGTCCGGGAAATCGAACCGGGCGCAGCTCTCGCACTTGGCCAGTTCCCGCTGGACGGCGTCATCGAGCACCACACTGACCCTGGGGCTCATTCCCGCCTTCCCCAGTATGAGGTCGGCGCATCTGTTGCGGCAGCCGTTGACGGCGACCATGTGCTGGGGGTCCCCCCCGCTCATCTGTATGAGTATCGGCGAGACCGCCACGGTGCAGGCGCTGAACTGGAGGATGCGATCGAAGTACTTCTTGGCGAACTCCTCCACCGCGCGCTCGATGAGCATGGCCCGCTCGGAGTTCGCTCCGCAGACGACCACCAGCACTCTCATGCCCTCAGCCCCTTCAGAGCGGCGATGATCTTCTCCTCGGTGGCAACGATGTCCTTCTCGGTCACCGCGATCACCTTATCGGCCACCACGGTCTGGGCGGGAGTGATGCCGTAGAGCATGAGGGCCTGCAGTCCGCAGCAGCCGTCACAGCCCTCCACCGCCATCGTCCGGCCCGGGTCGAGGGCCTTTAGCTCGTCGACGAACTTGTTCAGCCCGGCCCCGGCCGGGCAGGGGGTGATGACCCGTATGTCCTCTTTCTCCGCCACGCGGCGGAGCGCTTTCCGCACCATGCGGGCGGAGGGGGAGAAACCGGCGCACATCACCACGTTGATCGCGGTCATCTCTTGCCCTCGAAGAACAGGCGGGGCTTGCCCACGCCGGTGATGGTGATGTTCAGCTCCAGCAGGATGTTGCTGCCCCAGCCCTTGTCCAGACGCGCTTCCTTCCGGTTGTTGTCGATCAACACCTCGACGGTGTCCGCTCCGGAGGCCAGGGCCCTCTCCAGGACCAGGCGGCTGCCCTCCTCGCGAGCGTAGGCGGCCGCTGCCTCGATGTCCTCGAAGTCCCTCTTCTCCTGCATCCAGTATAAGGTGCAGGGCGGGTTCTCCATCGCCCCCAGGCCCTTCTTGGGCTTGATGAGCATCTCGACGGACTCCATGACGTTGCCGGAGATGGCCCCCGCGGCGTTGCCTATCTCCGAGTGCACAGGCAGCTCGAGGGAGGTATGGAACCTTTCGGCCACGCCCGGCAGGTACGCGCCCACCGGGGCGCCGATGCCGATGATGGGCTTGTTAAGCTCCAGCTGGCAGGCGAAGTCCCGGCGTCCGGTGCGACGGAGCATGTTGTTGATCAGGGACATGGCGACCTCGTCCAGTTTAGCCTCTCCGACCTCCTCGTAGATGAGCTTTTTGAATACTTCGATGGAGATCTTCTCAATGACCGCGTTCTTCACCGTCTCGATGAAATCGGGGACCGACACCTCCAGATTGGCCGCCTGGATCTCCACGCCGACCCTGGACGCCTCGGCATCGTAGGCGACATAGGAACCCTCGGCATGCAGCATATCGGTGGGGGTGAGCCCGATGCGCAGGATCATGCCCAGCGCCTCCATCTTTTTCAGACTTAAGGACAGAGGATGAACGTTCAACATCTCGGCGATCTCGTAAAGGGACCGGGGCTCGGTCTTGATCAGCTCGAGCACCCTGTCCTGTTCCGGCCCCACCTCGGGGCCGGCCACTTTCTTGCAGAACACGTAGAACTCGGTGGCCTGGGGGATGGCGTCGAGGTCCATGTACGACGGGACCCACTTGGCCTTGACACCCCGCAACGCCTCCAGCTTAGGCAGGAGCGTTGGATAGGAGGAGGATGCGATGCACAGCGGGATCACCCTCAGTGGGCTGAGATGGATCTTGCCGGCCGCCACGACCACCCGGGAGTCGCCGCCGATGCCGGAGGTGAACACGTCCACCGCCTTGACCCGGGTACGCCAACCGCCCAGCACCGCGCCCTCGGGGTCGAGGCGGGGCCGGCCGTTCCTCAGGATACCGATGTCGGTGGTGGTGCCGCCCACGTCCACGATGACCGCGTCGGGCAGCTTGGTCAGGGCCTTGGCCCCGATGATGGACGCCGCCGGACCGGAGAGGATGGTCTCCACCGGGCGTTCCTTCGCCACCGCTTCGTCCATGAGCGAACCGTCCCCCTTCACGATCATGAGGGGAGCGATGATGTTCAGCTTGCCCTGGACCCGCTTGATGGAGGCGATGAGGTCGGCGATGATGGGGATGAGCCGCGCGTTCAGCACCGCGGTGATGGTCCGCTCGTTGAAACCGAGCGCCGACGATAGTTCATGACCGCAGACCACCGGGTAGGGGGTCAGCGACTGCACCATCTTCTTCACGGCGACCTCATGCTCGGGGTTCCTGACGCTCAGGTAGCCAGAGATGGCGAAGGCGTCGACCTTGTCCTTCACCCGGAGCACGAACTCCCTGGCCGCTTCCAGGTCCAGGTCGGAGCGCTTCTCCCCCTGGAGGTTGTGGCCACCCTTGACCTGCTGGAGCTCGTCGACCGGGATATTGGCCACCGCGTCGTGGCCGATCACGATGAGCCCGACCCGGCACCCCTTACCCTCGACCACGGAATTGGTGGCTAGGGTGGACGAGACCGCCAGCAGGCGGATGTCGCCGAACAGGGTATGGTCCAACGTGTTAATGGCGTTCCCGATGCCCAGGGCCAGATCGTTACGGGTGGTGAGGGCCTTGGCCTTGCTCATCACGGTACCGTCGTCCATCCTCAGGATCACCGCGTCGGTGTACGTCCCTCCGGTGTCAATGCCCAACCCTAGGTTCGGCGCTCCGTTCTTGCCTGCATCCATGGTAACACTTCCTCGATGGTTTCGCTCTGTTGATCGGCTCGTTGTTCTTTCCAAGCGACTCAGCGGGTCCCCATCGAGCACCTTTTGATGTCACTCCGATAATCATTTCTTGAGCTTAGGTTTGCCGGTGGCGGTGGCGGTCAGGTCCACCCAGTTCGTGAACTTCATCTCCTGTCCATAACCGTCACAGAACCGGTGCTCGTCGACGTCGATCTTTACCTTGACATCGACCGCCCCGGCGGTCCTGATCTTCTCCTTAACATAGTACTCGGCATAGGACCTGGCCGCGCCGAGGGCAGAGTCATAGTTCATATATTCCATGGGGGACGCGCCCGGACCGAACACGATGAACTTGAAGTCCTTGGGGTACACCCGCACGGTCACCGTTTCCGATACCTGGCTGAGGACCGCCCCGACCGCGTTGCCCACGTCGAAGTTCTCGGGGATCACCACCTGGCAGTCCATGCGGGACTCCAGGGGTTTGATGAACACGCGGGCGGGGGCGCCGATGCCCACGATGGGCACCTTAGGTCTAGCGGTTATACTCAGGTCCTTCAGCGACCCGGTGCCGATGGATGCCCGCAGCAGCAGCTCGAAGCCCTTCGACTCCGGCAGGTCCCCTCCCCGGTCGACCACCGCCTTCTTGACGATCTCCTCCCCGATGCGGGTGATCACCAGCTCCATGATCAGGTCGGCCAGCTTTTCCGGCTCGGCGCCATATTTACCGGCAAAGACCCTCAGTGCGATCTTGGAGGCTTCCTTGTCCCCGGCCTCGTAGATACCTTTGACATGCATGATGTCGGTCGGGGTCAGGCCGCTCTGGAGTATGTAGCCGCGCTTCTTCAGGGAGATTATCTGGTCCTCCACGAACACCACGTCGTCGATCCCGTTGATGGCTTCGAACAGGGTGCAGGGTTTGCGCTGCCAGATGAACTCCAGCACCCGCTTCTCCTTGGAAGAGAGGGCGGCGGTCGCTTCTCGCAACGGCATGAAGAAGGTGACCGTGTTGGCGGAGAGCATCTTCTCCCGCAGCTCCGGATAGGTCAGGGCCGAGGTGGCCAACGGCACCACTCGATCGGGACCGATGCTCAGGTCACCCTTGTCGCTCATGCCCAGGCTGGAATCGCCACCCAGCCCGCAGGTCCATATATCGATGGCCCGGACCCGGGTCCTCCACTTGCCGACCATCGCCCCCTCCTTGTTGAGGCGGGGAAAGCCGTCGTTCAGGTAGGCGATGTCGGTGGACGTGCCGCCCAGGTCCACCACCACACAGCTGTCCAGGTTGGCGAGGGTGCGACCTCCCATGAGACTGGCCGCCGGACCGGAGAGCACCGTGTCCACGGGCTTCTCCTTGGCCATGGCCAGGCTCATCAGCCCGCCGTCGCCCTTGAAGACATAGATGGAGGCGTCGATGCCGCGGGAGAGGAGGGAGCGCTCCATCGAACCGAGGAAGTCGCCGATGATGGGGATCAGTTTGGCGTTGAGGACGGCGGTCACGGTGCGCTCGTAGATGCCCAGCTCCGCGGTCATGTCATGGCCCATGATCACCGGCAGCTGGTACTTGGACCTCACCAGGGCCTTGGCGGTCGATTCCTGGATGGGGTTGGCGACGCTGAACATGCCCGAGATGACCACGGCATCCACCTCCTGGCAGATCTCATCGATGGCGTTCTCCAACCCCGCCTCGTCCAGCGCCTCGAGGCGCCCGCCCATGGAATCGTATCCCCCCTTCACGAAACGGGACCGCTTGCAGTCGAAGGCCCAGTCCGGCTGGGGTGTCCACCCGATACCGATGAGACCGACCTCTCCTCCCCGCCCCTGAAGGATCGAGTTGGTGGCGAGGGTCGTGGACAGTCCCACCAGCTTGATGCTCGTCGGATCGATGCCGTTCTTGATCACGGCATTGTCTATGGCGCCCATGATGCCGATCGAAAGGTCGTGATAGGTGGTGGGGGACTTGGCCTTGACCAGCACCTTCTTGGTGTCCAGGTCGACGATGGCCGCATCAGTAAAAGTTCCACCCGTGTCGACCCCTAGGCCCAGATTCATGTGTTCACGTCCGTAACGCCCACCGTTAACACCTTGATGGACATTATGTTGACCCCGAAATGTGATGTCCTAATTCCGACAAGGCCGATAATAGATATGCTCAACTGGACGCTCATCGGGGGCCTTGTTTTTGGAAAGGATTACTTAGAAGGGGCCGTATAACCTCGACAACCGCATGATGGAAGCAGAGTTTTCGATCCTCGGTATGCGCTTTTGGATCGTGGACATCGCTACCAGATACTCCTGTTCCGTCACCGTCACGGAATGCATACCCTGGAGGAAGAAAGGAGGCCAGGCCCTCTTCAGGATCAGGAACATCGAGGGCGACGCGGCCTCGGCCATCGAGGTCATACGGCTTCACGAGGACATCACCAGCATCGATGCTGTGGAGAGGAACGACGGCCAGGTGGTCGGCTCGGTGGCCATGAAGGAGTTCTGGCTGGTCTGGGCCATCGTCGATTGCGGCTGCTTCCTGGAATCCGCCTGGTCCGAGGGGGACGGTCGGGTCAGATTCAGGATCCTGGCCGGCAGCGAGGGTTCACTTCCCAAGCTCATCAGGACGATCGCCTCCAAGGGCCTGGAGATCGAGATCGAAAGGATAGCCCAGACCAGTGACCAGTACCACATCACCCGTAAGCAGGAGAAGCTGGTCCGGTTGGCCCTGGAGAAAGGGTTCTTCGACTATCCCCGCCGGACCACCTTGGAGCAGCTGGCCAAATTAAGCGACATGTCCACCTCCGCGGTCTCCGAGATCCTGAAGCGGGGGGAGAAGAACATCTTGACCCACTATTTCGAAAAAGGGAAATAAAGGGGGACCGGGGCTAACGGTGCCTCTTCCGGCCGAGCTGCTCGTTGTAGGCGGTCTCGACCGCCGATTGGTGCCTGGTCACGGCCCTCCCCGCGTACTCGCTCCCGCCGACATGGGACATTTCCTGGATATAGAACTCGTGGTCGCACTTGGCGCACCGGGTCTTAGGGCAGTTCTTGGTGGCCATGGGGCACCCACGGCAGGCGATGGTGCGGGCGTAGGTCAGGGAGAACACGAAACCGCACTGCGGGCAGGTGGTCTTTCTGAAGGAAGCCAGGGTGTTCCAGCCGACCCCGTGCTCCTTCATGGCCATGGCGTAGTTGGGGTCGATATAATCCTTCTTCTGGGGCTGCTCTTCGTCTTTCTTGCTCATAGGCTCACGTCTTGTGGTGGCTGATGCCCTTCTCTACCTCGTAGTAGTCCTTGATGACCCGGTAGCTGAGGCCGAACTGCTTGAACACCTGCTCGATGGCGA
>CAYZEV010000029.1:0-29329 GCA_964477865.1 uncultured Methanomassiliicoccaceae archaeon
ACTTCCGATGTGCCTGCGGGCACGTTGACCACGC
Source organism: uncultured Methanomassiliicoccaceae archaeon (assembly GCA_964477865.1). Lineage (GTDB taxonomy): Archaea > Thermoplasmatota > Thermoplasmata > Methanomassiliicoccales > Methanomassiliicoccaceae > UBA6. Next base: position 35 of record CAYZEV010000029.1, read on the forward strand.
CGACGCCAACGCGTCGTTCAATATCGCGTTGCGTCCCTCGCTCGAGGAAAGCGCTGGTCGATTGCATGCAGACAGAGATGTATGCAAGGGCCGCATTGATACGCCCCAGGAGGCAACGCCGTGAACGTTGCCGACCTCAGAATCCCACGATTTGAATCGTGAGAGTGTCAACTTTCCCGATTGGACAAGGCGTCACCATCGTTCCGACATCATCGATGCTCTCCGGACCTGGCATCCGTGAGGATGTGATAGCACCATCGCTGGCTGGTGTAGAAAGGTCGATCGACGAGAATAAGAAAAGGGAGGAAGGGGTTTGCCCGAAGCAGATCGGCCTAGTTGGTTGAGCTGCCCTTCTCCGCAGGCTTGTCGATCTTCTTGCTTACCGGGAACATCGGAACCACGGTGCGGCCGAGAGCCTCGTTGAGCACCTGCCCCATGGCCATGTAGATCGCTAAGGCCCCTGCCAAAAGGCCAAGGTAACCCGCCGCAGTTATCAGGTCCTTGATGACGAAGGCGTCACCGATGGCCAGCATGAAGAAGACCACGGTCAGGGAAGCGAAAGTGGTCTGGAGGACCCGGTGGGTGTTGATGGTCCCGATGGTCATATAAAGGGTGAAGAATCCCCATACGCCCAAAAATAAGCCCTTGCCTTCGCCGGTGTCGACGGCAGCCAGGCCGAGCTTGGGCAGGATCATCATAACAATGAGCACTATCCAGAAGAACCCGAAGGAGACGAAAGTGGTCGCCCCGAAGGTGTTGCCCTTCTTCCATTCGAGGAAACCGACGATGACCTGGGCAAGGCCGCCGAAGAATATGCCCATGGCCAGGACGGCGGCGCCCAAGGGCACTAGTCCAGCATTGACTGCGCTCAGTAGTATGGTGGTCATCCCGAAACCCATCAGAGCGATAGGCGCCGGATTAGCGGTGCAATCGAGAATTTTGGTGGTCCTGGTTACTTGGCCATCGTCCAGCATATTGGTCGCCCCCACACATTTTTATGATTATATAAGTTGGATGTCTACAATCCCAAACTAGGTTGCTCGCTACGTATGCTCATCGACCGCGCTGGGTGAAGAAGTTCAGGACATCGTTCACCACGAACTCCGAACTCACTACCTCTAGCCTGTCGGAGAACTGCGTGGCCCGGCGATCCAGGACAATGGCGACACCGACATCGGATTCCATCCTGATCAGACGGCCGACCGCTTGCAACAGCTTCCGGGTAACGGGGGCCTTGACCGTATAGTCCCAGCCCCGGCCGAACTTGACCTCATAGTAATGCAGCAGCGCTCTTTGCTTGGCCGTCGGCTTAGGGTATGGAATGCCGGCGATGATGGCGGCCTCCAGCTCCCGGTCGGGGAAATCGATCCCTTCGCTTATCCGGCCGCCCATGACCGCGAACAGCACAGCGCCCTCCTCGGCGGAGTCCTTGAACCGTTCCACCGTCTCCATCAGCTCGTTCTGCGGCATGCCCCGACGCTCGATGTGGACCTTCCTTCGGATGCGATGGAGGATGCCGTCGTGCATGAAACGGTCCATCAGCGCGTAGGAAGGGAAGAACACCACCGTATTGCGGTCCAGGACATTGCACAACGATACTGCGTAATCCTCCATCCGGGTGACGATGTCCTCGTCCTTGACGATGTCCTCGTAACGAGTTGTCACGTCCTCCATATAGAACACCTTGCGGTTCTCCGGAGGGAAGGGAGAGGGATAGATCATCATCGACGAACCCGGGGGCAGGCCGATGGAATCGCGGTACTCGTTGAGGGGCTGCAGCGTCCCCGACATATGGACCGAGGCGTAGGTGTCCAGCACCGCCCGGCAGGCCAGGGACGGGTCCATGCAATAGGCTTCGAAGGCCGGGTTGTCTCCCCCCACCACGAGCTTGACGTAGCACTCCTCGTCCAGGTCCAGCCAGAAGAGGAGGAAGCCGCCCAGTGAGTGTATGTACGACCGGGGCAGGCGACCCTGCTTCTTCTTCGCTTCCCTTATGCTCTCCCCGTAGGCCATCATGGACTTGGCGGCGGTGGCCAAACCAGCAGAGGTGGTGGTGAAGGCGGCCATGAGCCCTTCCTCCAGGAACGGGGGCGGGATGAGGCCGTCGTCCTCGATCAGGAACTCGTCTAGCGCCTCTCGCAAACGGGTCCGGGCCGTTTCCACGAAATCGAGGACGCTGACCCCGTTCATCACCTCGGGATCACCATGCTCCTCGGTCTCCTTTTTCACCAGATCGAGCAGTCGTTCGGACAGCGATACCGAACGGGTCTCCCTGGCGTACTCCGGGAGGTTGTGGGCCTCGTCCACGATGACCACCGCATCGGTTATCGGGATGTTCATCCAGTCCAGCAGATTGTTGCGGATGAAGGGCATGAAGAAATAGGCGTACGGGGCGGTGACCACCGTGGCCTGGGTCAGCAGGTCCTTGGTAAGCTCGTGGGGGCACAGCCCCTTCTCATCGCAAAAGGCCACGAACTCCTCGACGGTGGGCAGGTTCTCGTGGCAGTGGTGCTCGATGTCCTTGAACTCGGTGGCCAGGACGGCCTCGTAGAAGCGACAGCCCCCCGGCTTGTTCTCTCGCGAGCGGGCCTTCCGTTCAGCGCAATGCTTGGACAGCTCCTCCGGCGAGCCCGAACGCAGCTCGGGGTCCCTCTGGATCAAAGGGCAGGTGCTCTGCCTCCCCTGGAGGCCGATGCCGAATACCGGCCGAATGTTGTTGATCTTCCTCAGCTCGAGCATGACCTGACGCTGCTGGGAGTTCGTCCTGGTGAGATAGATGACCTTCTTGCCCTGCTCCAGGGCCACCTGCAACGCCCCGGCCAGGGCGCTCACGGTCTTCCCGGTCCCGGTGCCCGATTCCACCGCCAGGTGGGCCCGCGACCGCACGGTGGTGGCTATGGTGCTTACCAGCTCGGTCTGGTGGGGGCGCGGAGAATAGGGAAGAAGGTCCATCCGGCCAACTCAGGCCCTGGTGATAGATGATGGTTTCGGTGGGTGCGGTGAAAAATGAAATGAAAAGGGGGCTGGACCCCGTTCAGGCTTCCTTTCCGCGCTGCCAGGCATCCTCGCCCAGCTCATCGTAGACGGAGACTGCGCCGGCGGCCCCGTCGACCAGGGACGCCTTGTCATCGATCAGCTCGAGAATGCGCTCCTTGCGGAACAGCCAATAGTGGATCCTCCATTCGCGTCCGTCGTAGAGGGTGGTCTCTTCCCGCTCGGTGGTCAGTATCCCGGTGTCCTCGAGCATGTAGAACGCATCCCTGTCCTCGGGCTCGAGAATGTTGTCGATTATCCTCTCGCTGTAACCAAAGAAGTTGAGAATATGCTGCGCCATCTCTTTGGCCTGCTCGTCGGGCATTCCATCCTTGTCAATGCCGTTCCGGATGGCAGTGGTCAGCTCTTCCAAGGTCAAGGTGTTGTCTCTTCCGGCCTTCTCTTTCTTATTCATGATGTCCCCTCTGACTCCCATCTGGCTAATGCCAGTGCTCTAAGCTGCTTTTACTATTGAGATCTACTTATATAACTAACTATAGAGATATTTATCGTTTTATAGAAATCACTAGAATCGTTAATCTAGCTCCTCCTACAGAAAGATATGTTTCGCACCAAGCCCTATATTAACCGAGAAGTCCTCATTATCAATCGAGGTAACGTGAATGATCGCTGAGTTCAGCGTTGTGCCCATAGGAGCGGGAGAGTCGGTGAGCCCCTATGTGGCCGAGTGCCTGAAGATTGTCCGGGACAGTGGACTGAAGTACGAGTTCACCGCCACCGCCACCATTCTGGAAGGAGGATATGATCCGGTCATGGAAACGATAGGGCGGTGCCACAAGAAGGTACGCTCTATGGCTGACCGGGTCATGACCTCGGTCCGCATCGATGATCGGGAGGGAGCGGTGAACGAGATCGAGCGCAAGGTCAAAAGTGTGGAAGAAAAAATAAGAAATTGAAGGGAAGAGGGTGACCCCTTGTTAATGCGAGATGCTCAGATCTGCAGATAGTCCCGGTTGCCGATCTTGCTCAGCTCGACCGATCGGACCTCTTGGAAACCCTTGACCGCGGCCATCTCCTTGACGACCTCCTCGCTAACGGGGCTGTCCACGGAAACGAGCATGAGGGCCTTGCCGCCCTTCTGGTCCCGGCCCAGGCCCATCTGGGCGATGTTGATGTTCTTGCTGCCCAACATGGTCCCGATGCGGCCGATGATGCCCGGCATGTCGGCATGTACGGACAGCAGGAAATCGCCCTCCAGGGGTAGGTCCAGGTCATACTCGTCGATGCCCAGCAGCCTCGGCTCGGAGCCGGGGAACGCGGTGCCGCGTACCTCTCTCTTGACCCCGTCCGATTGCAGGGACACCGAGATCATGTTGACGTAGCGCTTGGATTCCTCCACCTTGGATTCGACGATCTGGATGCCCTTCTCCTTGGCGATCAGTTCGGCGTTGATGATGTTCGGCTGCTCGCCCGAGATGTTCGACAGCACGCCCATGAGCGCAGAAACGGTCACCATCTTGGCGTCCACCGTCGCCAATTCGCCGTAGACGGTCACCTGGACCTTGGCCACCGGGGCGTCGGTCAGCTGAACGGCGAACGCTCCCAGGCGCTCGGCCACGGATATGAACGGCATTACCTTGGGGTCCATGCCCCGGACCGGGGCGTTGACGGCGTTGGAGATGCGCTTGTCGAGCAGGAACATCTTGACATGCTCGGCCATCTCCACCGATACCTTCTCCTGCGCCTCCTTGGTCGAAGCTCCTAGATGTGGGGTGACCACGATGTTATCCAGGGTCAGGAGCTTGGAGCCGGTCGGCGGTTCTTTCTCGAAGACGTCCAGCGCGGCGCCGGCTATGCGCTTGTCCTTCAGCGCCTCGTACAATGCCTCCTCGTCGATCAGCTCGCCCCGGGCCACGTTCAGGATGATGGCGTTGGGCTTCATCTTGGCGATGAGCTCCTTGCTGATCAGGTGATGGGTGCTGGGGGTCAGCGCGGCGTGTATGGTGATGACATCCGCTTCCTCGATGACCTGTTCCAGCGGCATGAGCCGGACGCCTAACTTCACCGCCACCTCGGGCGGTATGTATGGATCATAGCCGACCATCTTCATCTGGAAGGACTTGGCGCGCTTGGCCACCTCGCCACCAACGCGGCCGATGCCCACTATGCCGAGGGTCTTCCCATTGAGCTCGAAACCGGTGAACTTGGACCTCTTCCACTCGCCCTTCTTAAGGGACGCGTCGGCCCATACGATGTTGCGGGCCATGGACATCATCATGGCCATGGTGTGCTCGGCGGCAGAGATGATGTTGGCTGACGGAGTGTTCATGACCAATATGCCCCGGCGGGTGGCGGCCTTGACATCGACATTGTCCACGCCGACGCCGGCCCGGCCGACGACCTTGAGGTTCTTCCCGGCCTCGATGACCTCGGCGGTGACCTTGGTGCCGGACCTTATGATCAGGGCATCATAGTCCCCGATGATCTTCATCAGCTCCTCGTGAGGTATGTTGGGCCGGACATCCACATGGACCTGACCACCTCCTCTCAGCATCTCCAGGCCCTCTTCCGAGAGCTCGTCGGTAACCAGCAGTTTGATCATTTCATCGTCTCCAGGACCTCGTCCATGTTCTTCAACAGGCCGCGGATCTCCTCGACCGTCAGGTCGCCCATATGGCCCACCCGGAAGGTCGCGTCTTTGATATCCCCATAGCCATTGGAGATCTCATAGCCGCGCTCCTTGAGGCCCTTGTTGAGCTTGCTGAAGTCAATATCGCCCCGGTTTATCACTGTGATGGTATCTGAAAGATGGCCCGGCTCGGCGAACACCCCGTAGTGCTTCCGGGCCCAGGACCGCACCAGCTCGGCCATATCCTGGTGGCGGCGGTAGCGGGTGGCCATGCCTTCCTTGAGTATCCGTTCCAGCTGGAAGTCAAGTGCGTACATCAGGGACACCGGGGGAGTGGTGAGGGAGTAGTTCTTGTCGGCCATCTTCTTCATCTGGATCAGGTCGAAATAGTAGCCCTTGTTCGGCACGGTCTTGGCCTTCTCCAGCAAACGGTCGGAAGCGCAGATGATGGCGATCCCGGGTGGTAGCGCCAGAGCCTTCTGCGTGCCGAAGATCAGGGCGTCCAGGTCCAGGTCCTTGATGTGCATGTCCGAGCCGTAGATCGCCGTCACCCCGTCCACGAAGATCAGAGGATCATGGTCCCGGCGGATCGAGCTGACGACATCGGCCACAGGGTTCAGAACGCCGGTGCTGCTCTCATTGGCCACGATGGCCACGGCCTCTATGTCGTCCGAGACCTGTCCTTCCAGGTCCGACGGCTTCACGGCCTTGCCCCATGCCACGTTGAGCTTCTTGACGTCCTTGCCGTTCTCCGTACCGATGCCCTGCCAACGGTCACCGAACGATCCGTTGGATATGCCCAGCATCCTCTGCTTCACGCCGTTGCGCACGGACGCTTCGAGAAGTCCGGACGCGGAGGCCGGGGACAGCATGATATGCATGTCGGTGTCCAGGGTCTTGTGGAGCTTCTCCACAACTCGCTCCTGGAGCTGCTCGTATTCCTTGCTCCGATGAGTGATCATCGGTCTGGTCATGGAATCGAGGACCTCCTTGCGGACCTCGACCGGACCTACGGTGAACAGTGTGTGATTCACAGACATCCCCCGAAAAGCTCCCGGCGCTTCAGGCGCGAACAGGGCAGGAGGGGGACATCTGATAACGTCCTCCACATCCGCATCCCGACCCGCGTCCGCCGACAGCGGCGCTCGTCATTTTCAGCATGCGCTCTGCCCCTGATATTGCCAGATAAGGAAAATCCATTATGGAGGGCATGACAGCATGTGGCATGTTGATTTCGGTATCATGGAGATATGAATATAAACTTTCCTATGCCACTGGGCCAGGTCAGCATAGGATGTGGAAAAGATCGTTCATCTTATGGGCTGGGCCACTTTCTTTCCCTGCTTCCCCATGAACTCTCCGATACGGGCGGCCTCCTGCTTGAACTTCTCCATGTCGTAGTTCTGGGCATGGATCATGGCGCTCCACCGGGAGGTGTAACTGGCCAGGAAGGTCAGCTCCGCAAGTTCCTCCTCGGTGGCCCCTCGACCCTTGGCCATTGACAGATGCATCAGCTGGCAATAGGGGCACTTGAGATTGGCCGCGATGGCCAGACCGATCATCTCTCGATATTTCGGCGGGATCGCTGAATCCCCGTACTGGTACTTTTTCATCAGTTCCCAGTCGTTCACTAGGACGTCCTCAGGCATTCCCTTGAAGAAGTCCGGTACGAACCCCATGGTATTCTTTATGTCGTCCAACGTGTCTTCATAGCTACCCATAGTAGACACCTGGACCTACGTCCCAGCTGAAAGGTTAATAATGTTCTCTCACTTGGACGCTTTTTTCCGGGCCGGGGCCTTGCTAGCCTTGCTCTTCAGCATCTTCTTGTCCCTATCCATCGCTTCCTTGAGCGACTCCAGCTGCACCATCTCGATCTCGAAGATGTCGGCACACGGAAGCTCGGCGATGGTGTCGTCCAGGATCTCCTCGTTCTCCACGCTCATTATGAATGCCGCGGAGCGTTGGCCGCTGAAGAAACCCCCGCTCAACATGCCCTCCTTCTCCATTCCCAGCAGCATCTCGATGCTGGGAATGATCTTTTTTTCCACGATCGCCCGGTTCTGCTCTTCGGTCCCGCCCACCCCGTCCTCGCTGAGCTTCATTAGTACTAGGAATTCCATGTTATCGCCGCACCCATATGCGTTCGGAAGGTCATCTTTTTCCCGTTACAGTCCGGCCGCGGTACGCATCTCATTGACGATCCGACGGTCCCGCTCCAGGGCCGATGATATCCTCTGAACCGGGGCCACGTCGACATCATAAACGTTCATCATGGGCAGGCCCGCCAATATCTTGTCCAGTTCCATGTTGTCCTCGGCCTCGAAGACGAACGTCCCGGACCTCTGCCCTTCGAAGAACCCTCCCATGACCCTATGCTCGCCCTCCATCTCCATAAGCCGTTCCAGGGAAGGGATGAGCTGGTCGGTCAGCATGAAAGCGGCCTCTTCCGACGAGCCGCCATAGGATTCCTCCCTCAGCTTGAAGATCACAACGTACTGCTCGGCCATACCACAAGTTTGGCGCCGGGCCTATTTATGCATTCCATTGTTGACGACCATCAAAGCCTCCAGCCAAACGGGACCGGCCATCGCTAGTGCATCGGGTCCAGCCCTCTCCACACAGAGCGGTGATCTTCTGGACCCCATTAAGGAACGGGGACATGGTCACTACAATGGCGACAGCAGGAGTGTCATCAGAGAAGTGAGTTCCTTGACCGCCTCCGTCCACCAGAACTTAGTATAATTTCGGACCGTCTATTGTTCGGGATCGCTCGGACCGGCTCCGGGCCCCGTAGTGAGGGGGCGTCCTCATCTGAACCTGACGAGGGCCGCTGTTACGTCCCATGAGAGCCATGTCCACCGCTGGGCCATAATCCCGGGTGACCCAACCACCCGTTTCCTCCGAAGGACCGAGAAAAGGCATTGGTCACATTATAAAATAATAGTCATATTTATGGAAAAACCCGAAAGGGGAATGGAGTCAATCTGGAGGATTGAGGTGCGAGCTGTCACCAAACCCCGTTCCGGGTTGGGACCGAAAACTCCCCTTCACTGTATTAAATCTTTGTGCAAATATCAAACTCTCGAATGTTGAAAAATGGCAATCGGTGTAGGTCGCCTTTTTTAACCCCTTTTTTTACTGCCTTTTTCCGTCCTTTTTAATGAATTTATGGCGTCCGATATCTAGGTCCACTCAGGCGATCCGAGCCTGGTCCGTCCCACCTGAGCAGTTAGAGGACAGGGCATGTAGACCACAGTTAACGGCTTCGAAATGAGGGCGGGCAGTTCTGGTCAGAATGGCCGCAGCTCATACCATCATTCATCCGGTCCCAGGCTGACCAGTGAAAAAACAAGAGCGGTTGAAAGAAATGACCCCGCCCGTTCGGGCGGGGTGGTTCACCATCTTCAATTTTTCGTTCGTGTTGGGCTTTGCCTCACTCCGGGATATCCGCCCGACCGTTGGTCTTCTTCTCATCCTCCACACCATAGCGCTCATAGGCCAATCCGACGAAGAGAGCACCTACGGAGATGGGGAGCGCGATCACTATGGGGTCGACCACTTGCCAGGGCATGCCCAGCACGGCCGGGGAGCCGAAGAAGAACTGACTGAGGCCAAGGATCGATGATTCCTTGACGTGCACGAAAGCGGTCCACAGGAACCAGCTTATGCTCCCCAGACCCAGGGACAGCTTGGCGGCCAGGGTCGACGGCTTCTTGCTGAACAGTCCGTGAACGAAGGCGGGCAGGAAGGCGCAGGCGCACAGGCCCATGAACATGGCCGTTGCCCTCGCGATGATGCTTCCGGGCATGATGAAGGCGAGACCAACGCTCACCGCGATCATGACCATCGCCCCTATCTTGTTCGCGTTCATGGAGGGGGCCATGAGCCCGGAAGACTTGGCCCGGCCCCGCTTGATGTGCGCCCACAGGTCGTAGCCGGCCGTGGTACCCATGGCGTGGAATATGGCGCTGAGCGTGCTCATAGCCGCCGCCAGCAGCACCAGCATGAAGATGACCACGAACAGTTCGGGCATGGCCGAGTTGATGAACAGAGGCATGATGTTGTCCACATTTCCCTTGGCCGCATCGATAGATACCTTGCCTAGAGTATCATGGAAGTAGACATTGGTCAGCGGGCCGACTGTGTAGACAATACCTGTGGTCAGTAAGATGAACAGGCCGCCTACCGGTACTGCTCGGTTGAGGGCCTTGTCGTCCTTGGCGGTCATGAATCGGACCACCAACTGGGGCTGGGCCAGCACGCCGATGCCTACACCCATGATGATAGTGGTCACCAGTACCATCCAGATCTCCGAACCGAACTGCGGCATGGCCGTCCAGCTGGTCATTCCCTTACTGGCCAGGGAGCTGGGGATGTCCGGCGACAGATTGGAAAGGTTGGTGAAGGCGGTGGTGGGGTCTCCCAGCAGTATGAAGGTGAGGAATAGAAGGGCGACCATGCCCACGATCATGATGATGCCCTGCATGGCATCGGTGTACATGACCGCGATGATGCCTCCGAAGATCACATAAACGGCGGTGATCACGGCGAAGGCCAGGAGGGCGAGATTGAAATCAACCGCCAAGGTGGTCTCCACGAACCTAGAGCCGCCGATGAGCACCGCGGCCGCGTAAAGGGGCATTGCGATAAGGATTATGATGGCCGTGGCGTACTGCATGAAGGGCGAGTTGAACCGCTTGCCCATGAGGTCAGGGAACGTCACCGCCTTTAGCCTCTTGCCGAGCTGCCTGGTCCGCTTACCGAAGACGATGAACGCCAGCAGTATGCCCACTCCGATGTTGAGCATGGCCAGCCAGATAAGGCCCATTCCATACAAGGCGGCGATGCCGCCGAAGCCGACAATGGCCGAGGTGCTGATGAAAGTGGCCCCATAGGACAGGCCGATGATCCAGGGATGGATTTGACGGCCGGCCAACATGAAATCCTCGGAGGCCTTGGTCTTCTTGTACCCTAGATAACCGAGGAAGAGGGTGGCGGCAATGTAAATGCCGGTGAATATCCAGAAGGTGGTGGTGTCGACCAATTCAATCCGCTCCCTCGACCTCGTTCCGCTTCCACCATCCGTAGATGATGCATACTATAGTCAAACCGATGGCCAGGCCATACCCGGCCAATATCATAGGGTCGTCTATGCCAAACATGAGCCCAATCCTTCTTCCGTCCATTTAGAAAGGGATGCCTAGCGTTGCGATACGGTCCCCCTTTCCTCCGAATTCTAGAATCTCCTTTCGAGTATATTAAGTGTGCCGTGTTAGTCCGGCTCACGCTAGCATTTAGCAGTCCAGTATCTCAAGTGAACTGTGAAACCTCGAGCAACTTCGCACCCGCATCCAGCATCTTCTTGACCGCGGTGTCGATATCCTCGACCCGCATGATCAGCACGGCGCACTTGCGGCCCGAGTAGGCATAGGAATACTCGATGTTGATCCCCGCCTCCCCCAGGATATTGATGGCCTCGAAAAGCCCTCCGGGGCGGTCCTCCATTTCAACCGCTAACACGTCGGTGTAGCGGACGGTGAACCCGATGGACTTTAGTTTCTCAAGAGCTTTCTCCGGCTTGTCGACGAGGGTCCGAATGACCCCGTAGCCGGCGCCTTCGGCAATGGAAAAGGCGAAGATGTTGACGTTCTCCTCCTTCATGGCCTTCGCCACCGCCGCCAGCCGGCCGGGGCGGTTCTCCGAGAAGATGGAGAGCTGTTTGACGTGATATCGCTCGTACATCAGATGTCCCTCTTGTCCATCACGAACTTTGACTTGCCCTCGTACCGGGGAAGCGTTCCTGGCTCCACGAGCTCGACGGTCGCCCCGACGTTCAGGGCGTTCTTCAGCCGATAGGAGATGCGTTCCCTGATCTCCATCAGCTTGACGATGTTATCGGTGAACGCCTCCCGCTTCAGCTCGACCTTCACCAGCATGGTGTCCAGCGCTCCCTTTCTCTCCACCACTATCTGGAAGTGCTCACCGACCTCCGGGATGGACAGGAGAGTGTGCTGGACCTGCGACGGGAATACGTTGATGCCGCGGATGATGAGCATGTCGTCGACCCGACCGAAGATGCGCTGGATGCGCGGATGGCACCGACCGCAGGGGCAGGGTTCCGGATCGATGGTGGTGATGTCCCCGATCTTGAACCGGACCATGGGCAGGGCCTCCTTCTGCAACATGGTGAACACCAGCTCTCCCTTTTCACCGGGAGCGCAGGGCTCTCCTTCGGGGTCCAGGACCTCGATGTAGGCGAGGTCCCCCCAGATATGGATGCCGTCCTGCTCCGAACACTCCGAGAAAAGCGGCCCCGACAGCTCCGAGGTCCCATAACAATTGTACCCCTTGACCCCGATCCACTCCTCGATGCGGTCCCTCATCTTGATCGACCAGGGCTCGCCGCCCAGCAGACCGACCTTGAGCTTGGTGTCCTTCTTGATGGACACCCCCATCTTATCCGCCACCTCGCCGAGGTGGAGCATATAGGAAGGCGTTGCGGCCATGGCGGTGACCCCAAGGTCCTGTATGAGCTCGATCTGCCGTTCGGTATTTCCGGTGGACGCGGGGACCACGGCGGCGCCGATCTTTTCGGCGGCGTAGTGGAATCCCAGACCTCCGCTGAACAGACCATAGGTGTTGCTGACCTGGATAACGTCGTCGGAGGTGAGCCCGATGGAGCTCAATGACCGGCCCAGCGAGGTTGCCCAGTTGTCGATATCGTTCCGGGTATAACCGACGATGGTCGGTTTTCCGGTCGTTCCCGAGGAAACATGGTAGCGCACCACTTCCTTCTTCGGCACGGCGAATATCTTATCGGGGTAACCGTCCCGGAGGTCCTTCTTTCCCATGAACGGCAGCTTGCGGATATCCTTCAGGGAGCGGATGTCGTCAGGATGCACGTTCGCCGATCTCATCTTGGCGTGGTAGAAATCATTGAACGAGTACAGCCTGTAAGCAAGGGTCTTCACTAGCCGATATTGAAGGGCTTCGAGCTCTTCCAGCGGCATGTTCTCTATACGGGGTTCCCAGCACACCATTGGTATTCACCATGAGGGGCGGTCCGCGGCGTAAGAAGGTCCAGGCCAGACCGCCCCGCTAGGCCAGCACCCGATCTTTAGCCGGGCTGACTGGCCCGGCCTAGTGTGTTAGGTGATAGCATGTAGCATTAATAGAGTTTACCAAAGCACGTTTGGGCCGCCCCTTTTGGGCGGAACATTCATTGCCAAGGCACCGTTATCATATCTTCATGGTCGACAAGCTCGATTACCTGTACGCGATGATCGATGATCTCGATGATGACCTTTCAGCGATGCAAGAGGACCTGGAGACTGTCCTGGAGCTTCTCGAGGAGGGGGACGTCAAGAAGGCAAAGATCATCCTCGAAGAGATGAACAATTTCCTGGTCGACTTCCTCGAGCCCGAGGAGTGCGTTGACGAGGAGTGCGAGTGCGCGGTCATAGAGGAGGAGCCTGAAGAGGAGCCGGCCAAGAAGCCCGAGCCAAAGAAGAGCGGGACTCCTAAGCAAGCGCCCAAGAAGAAGTGAGGGTTCAGCCCCTCTCTTTTTAACCACCCTGCGTGGCCTTATTTTTTATATCGGGGGGGCCGAGGACGGCCCCTCCTTCCCTGTTCCTTATTATCCTATGGTACAATGGTCGGAAGAGCATTTGAGGACGATGTCCTCGACTACTGACACGGCCTTGTCCACGTCGGCCGCGGTGATCCCATGATGCGTCACCAGTCGGATCAGATGCGGGCCGAAGGCGGAGATGGCCAGTCCCTTCTGCCGAGCCCGGGCCTGGAAGTCCTCGGGTTCGAGACCCGTCTCCGCGATGTCCATCACCACGATGTTGGTCTGCACCGTGGACAGATCGATCTTCAGCATATCCAGGGCGCTCAATGCCTTAGCCATCTTCCTGGCATTATCATGGTCCTCCTTCAACCGGGAGACCATCTTGTTCAGGGCTACGATGCCCGGTGCGGCGATGACCCCCGCCTGACGCATCCCCCCGCCCAGCATCTTGCGGTTCTTACGAGCCGTTTCGATGAAATCGGCGGTGCCGACGACCAGGGAGCCGACCGGGCAACAGAGACCTTTGGACAGACAGAACTGGATGGAGTCAACATGCCTGGCGTAGTCGCTCACTTTGACATCCAATGCTATGGCGGCATTGAATATCCTGGCCCCATCGATGTGTACCTTCATACCCAGCTCGTGGGCCGCCTCGGCGACCTCGGCCACCTGGGCCGGCGTCCAGCAGGTGCCTCCGGCCCGGTTGTGGGTGTTCTCTATCTCCAACAACGTGGAAGGTGGGAAATGCAGATCGTTACCTCTGGCCGTTTCCCTGACCTGCTGACCGGTAAAGGTGCCATGGTCCCCCTTGATCAGGCGGGGGATCGCACCGGCCACTGCGGAGATGCCTCCCACCTCGTAGAAGTAAAGGTGGGCCTCCGACTCCATGATGATCTCGTCGCCCGGGCGGCAGTGGGACATCACCGCGACCAGGTTCCCCTGGGTGCCGCTCGTCGCTAGCAATGCGGCCTCCGTTCCGAACATCTTGGCCGCCAGCTCCTGAAGCCGGTTCACGGTGGGATCGTCGCGGGTCACATCATCGCCCAGCTCGGCCTGGGAGATCGCTTCCATCATCTCCGGGGTGGGCAGGGTGACCGTATCGCTCCTGAGGTCGATGATTTTCATATTGACATCTCAGACCGCCCTTACGAGCGCGGTCGGTCTGCTGAGCCCAAATTCGTTAATAACATTTCCGCTTGGATGCCCGTAGATGGGCATCATTTCCTACCGCCAGTTCGGGACCGCCTCAGCGCCATGATCTCGTCCTCCACGGACCGGATACGGACAAGGAGCCGGACCTCCGCTTGCTCCAACTTGCCTAGGGCTAGGTACAGCATCACGAACGCGACCAGGCTCAAGGCCCCGGCGTACAGGACCATTAATAGCAGATCACCCAGCGCCAGCAAAGCGATGGGGGCCAGTATCATTTCGGCCATCAGCATGACGGTCAGAGCGTCCAGCTCCTTCATGACCAGATCCCGGAGGTCCTCCGAACGACCTAGTTTTCGGCGCTCCTGGGTGAGAAACATCTCCAGCTTGACCAGGGCGGTCTGGGCGAACGCCCCCGATGGATCCCCACCGAGCGATGATGTTTGTTTCAAACCCGTCCCGTCTTGGCATCGGCTAGGGGGACCATATAGTTTCCCGACCGGCTGAGAAATGAGATATAGCAACGATGCTCATCTTGGCGACGATACGATGAAGAAACGGCTCCTGGACATCCTGGCCTGCCCGGTCTGCAAGTACCACCCGCTCCAGCTGGAGGCCGCCGTGGAGGACGACCATGGCGTTATGGAAGGCAAACTCACCTGCCCCCGGTGCATTAAGGACTACCCTATTATCGACGGCATCCCCGACCTGGTCCCTTCGGAAACGAACTAAGGACCTAGAGCTTGGCCAACGCTTCCTTCATCCGGGCCATCCCTTCCTTGATGTCCTTTCTAGAACAAGCATAGGAGATGCGGATGTGCCCATCTCCGGACGGGCCGAAGGCCGAACCGGGGGTGACGGCGACATGGGCCTTTTCCAATAGATAGGCGGCCATGTCCTCCGAGCTCATTTTCTGATCGTACGATGGGAACAGATAGAAAGCGCCGGCCGGTTCCGGGCAATGCAATGAGGGTATCTCTCTAATGAGGGACATGATGAGGTCCCGGCGGGCCCGGAACTCATCGACCATTAGTTCAACGGACCTCTGTGAACCGTTGAGGGCCTCCACACCGGCCTTCTGGACGAAGGAGGTGACGCAGGTCAAGGAATGGGTCTGAAGAGTATTGAGGGACTTGATGATCGGGAGCGGGGCCACGGCCCAGCCCAGCCTCCAGCCGGTCATGGCATAGGTCTTGGACACACCGTTCACGGTGATGGTCCGCTCGAACATGCCGTCCTGGGCGGCAATGGAATAGTGCTTCCCGTCGAAGATCACCTTCTCGTAGACCTCGTCGCTCAGTACCAACAGGTCGTGATCCTTTGCCAGGTCGGCGATGCCTTTTACGTCCCCCTCGGTGAGCACCGAACCGGTCGGATTGGCCGGAGAATTAAGGATGATCATCTTGGTCTTGGGGCCAATAGCCTCGGCCACCTTCTCCGGGGTCATCCGGTAGGCGCATTCGGCGTCCAGGTGGACGAACTTCGGCATGCCTCCCACCAGCCGAATGCAGGCCTCATAGGTGCCCCAGGACGGATCGGGCAGCACCACATCATCGCCCTCGTCGATCATGGCCAGCATGGTCATGAATATCGCCTGCTTGGTCGGCGTGATGAGCACATTGGCGTCGGTGCAGGGGATGCCGTTATCCATCCGGGTCCTCTCGGCCACCGCCTTTCGCAGGTCCGGGATGCCCGCCGACGGCGTATAGTGAGTGAAATGATCGTTAAGCGACTGGATGCAGGCCTCGTTGATATTTTCGGGAGTGGCGAAATCCGGCTCCCCCATGGAAAAGGAGACAATGTCAGCTCCTTCTTGCTTGAGCTTGCTCACGATGTTCGCTATTTTTACTGTCCCCGACTCGGGCACGCTGCTCAGGCGCCTAGCTGCCATCAACCCAAGGAATACGGAGACCCCATTTTATGCTTTCCGGGGCCGGCCCAGGCCGTTAATGAATTCATATGAGCATTCTAGAAATTTTCAAATACGAGGCAGGATTAACCAGCCATCGGTGTATTGAAATGCCCTTTGAGTTGGATATGTCCAAGCTGCGGTACGGGACCGACCTCGTCAAGAGAGGATTTGCCAGGATGCAGCAGGGAGGGGTCGTCATGGACGTAACCAACGCTGAGCAGGCCAAGATCGCCGAGGAAGCTGGAGCGGTGGCGGTCATGGCCCTGGAACGCGTTCCTGCGGACATCAGAGCGCAGGGCGGGGTCGCCCGGATGTCGGACCCGGCCATGATCGAGCAGATCATCGAGTCGGTGACCATACCGGTGATGGCCAAATGCCGGATCGGCCACTTCGTGGAAGCTCAGGTCCTGGAATCGCTGGGAGTGGACATGATCGACGAGTCCGAGGTTCTGACCCCGGCCGATCCATTCTACCATGTCATCAAGAGCAGGTTCACCGTACCGTTCGTTTGCGGGGCGAGAGACCTGGGAGAGGCGCTGAGGCGGATCGACGAGGGGGCGGCCATGATCCGGACCAAGGGAGAGGCCGGCACCGGTAACGTCGTGGAGGCGGTGCGCCACCAGCGGGTCATAATGGGCAAGGTCCGCGAGCTGAAGGGCAAGGACGAGGATGAGCTCCGATCGGTGGCCAGGGAGATCCAGGCGCCGCTGTATCTGGTAAAGGAGGTCGCCCAGCTCCAAAGGCTGCCGGTGATCAACTTCGCCGCTGGGGGCATAGCCACCCCGGCGGACGCCGCGCTCATGATGCAGCTCGGTTCCGACGGCGTGTTCGTCGGCTCCGGCATCTTCAAGTCCAACAACCCGGCGGAGAGGGCCAGGGCGATCGTGGAAGCGGTCACCCACTACGACGACCCGGCGGTCATCGCTAGCATCTCCAAGAACCTGGGGGAGGCCATGAGGGGAGTGGAGATCTCCGCCATCCCCGCGGACCAGCGCCTGCAGGAGCGGGGCTGGTAAAAAAACCTTTTTTTCCTTTTCCAACTATCAGTGGTTCGGATTGTTGGCGATCTGGGGTACCGACTGCAGAACCTCGGACACCACCTCGGGCACCCTCATTTGCCGCGGCCCTAAGGACACCATTACATCGGCGACCTTGTAAACGGGGCTCCTATAGTCGCCCTCGGGGAATCCGCCGATAACGGCCAGCACCGTGCCGGTGGACCGGGTCTCGAACATCTCCTTCATGGATCGCTCCCGACCGGACGGGGTCAGAGCGATCACCAGGTCCGCGCTAAGCTCCTGGATCAGGTCCTTGAAGTTTCGGGAGGTCACCGTGAACCCCGGAACGGATCCCCCCATCAGGAGGGTGCCCATATCGTTCAGGAACTTGATGTAGTTGGGCGGGATGTCCGCTCCGGGCTCCACCTCGATGACCTTGTCGTCGCGGGTATGCACGTATACGCGCAGCACACCCTTGCGGTTAAGATTGGAGTTCTGGCACAACGACAGACAGTTGTGCACGATGTCCGGCCTTCCCCTCCTTCCGCTCTCGGGCAGGGTCTTGACCAGGTCATGATGGAAGTATGCGTCCAGCACAGCTATGGAGTGCATGGACCGGACGGCTTCCAGCTCCTCATCCTTTTCCGCCTTGAGCTCGGGCACCAGTTCAAGCTCGGCGTCGGCGAGGACAATAACGACCTTCAAGACACTACGTCCTCTAGCTTGTTCATGTCACTTGCATCCTTGATTTCCCTGGCGATCCGCTGCCCGGTGCTCATGCCCGGTTCGATGAGGTCGGAGTATGGCGACCCGGTGATGAACGGATTGGTCCCGGCAACGATGCGGCAGGAAATCTCAAAGACCTTGAACTCCAGCTTGTCGGTGACGATGGTTTCCAGGCAAAATGGCCCGATCAGGCCTCCGAACAGCTCATAGCTCTTCTGGATGACGCTCTCTCCCATCTCAAAGACCTTGGACAGCAGGCTCTCCCTGATGACGATGGGGATGTTACCGGTGACCACCAGCGAGGGGAACATGCCATGCTTCTTCAGCTCCTCGGTCGAGCCCAGCTTGTACAGCTCATCGATATTGCTCTCATCCCGCCGGTCCATCGACAGCAGCTCCAGGGAGCCGTTGCCGACCCGGTAGCCGCGCTGATGCACCGGGGAGTAGAAGTAATGCAGATAGTACCTGGTACCCAGGATGTACTCCTGTATGGTATAGGACTCCTGACTTAGGTCGATGCCCATCTTGAACTCCATGTAGTCCTTGGCGATGAAGAAGCCCCGGCCGCCCTTGGCCCCGTTGTACTTCACCAGCACAGGCTCCTTGATCTCCTTGGCATCGGCGATACGCTTGGGCATCTGGATGCCCGCCGCCTCCAACCAAGAGCGCTGGGTGTCCCGGTCTTCCTCCCACTTCAACACGGCCCGGTTGCCGAAGGTGGGCACTTCCATGGCCTCGAAGCGCCGCGTTCCCATGTACTCTACGAATGAGCCGTGGGGAATGATGATGACGTTCCTCTCTGCCAGCTCATCGGACTTGTCCACGAAGTCATCATAGCTGTCGAACCGGATGATCTCGTCCGGCTTGGCCAGTGGAAAAGCGTCATAGAACTTGGTCTTCTGGTTCACGGCCAGCCCCAATGTCTTGAACCCTTCCTTCTTGGCCCCATTGAAGATCTGAAGGGAAGTATGCGAGCATAGGGTGGCGATGGTGATGTCCTTTGGATCGTAATCCTTGAGAAGCTCGAGTATCTTTTTCTTCGGGACCATAAGAACAGATTTCGAATCTTTATGATAAACCTTTCTCACGTCCCTCCGAGACATTGGTCCCAACTATATCAAGCGGATACCGAAGGCGGCAGCGATGCCGAACACCAGCGCCGCCCGGGTGATCCCGGCGAAGAAATTGGTGGCGGCGAAGTATCGAACCTTCATCACTCCTTTTTGATTGAACAGGGCGAAAAGGTAAACAGGCACAGTGTCCACCATGAGCGGTATGCTCAGGATTATGTATAATCCATAATAACGGGTCCTTGCCACGAACCGCCGCATCAGGTTCATGAACCCCCGGAAGAATCGATGCCCCATCGCCCAGCCGGTCAAGCCGTTGCCCAAACGGTCCCCCAGCTTGAACACCAGGACCGAGCCGACCGCTTTTCCCGCGCCCAGGGTCAGCGCCTTGATCACTATGGAGGTCTCGGGGCTGAAGAAAAGGCCGATCTCCACCGGGATGGGGAGAAAAACTGTGGCGGCCACCGCATAGATGAAGAACACGATGGTATAGGCTACAGGGTCGTTGGATAGCCCCTCCAAGAACTGAATGAGCGCTTGGATAGGGTCCACGTTCTAAGATATGGCGCTGAATGCTCATAACCGTTATCTTCAGATCAGCTTGACTCCCAGGAGCGAGAATATCGCGAAGACGATCAGTCCCCGTGTCATTCCTCCCATGAAGCTGACCAGGGCGAACCACTTCATCGTGAACACTCCCTTCTCATTGAAGACCGAGAACAGGTACAGGGGGATGGTATCGGTCATCAAAGGTGTGCTCAAGATAATGTAAAGACCGACGTAGTGGAACTTATTGACCAGCCACTCGCACTTGTTGACGATCCAGTTGAAAAACCGGAATCGGGACGACCACATCCTGAGCTGATCGCCCACGGTCAGACCGATATAGTACACTATTATGGCCCCGATCATCTTCCCCAGGCCCATGATGAGGACCTTGACGAGCAAGGGTGTTTCGGGGCTGAAGAAAAGGCCGATCTCCACCGGAAAGGGCAGGATGATCGCCGCCAAGATGGCATAGAGAAGGAAGATTATGCTGAAGCTGAGGGGATCGCTGGCACTGACCTCCAGAAAGCGCACTAGGCCATCAATGAAAGAGGTGATCCCCGAGGCCAGGTCCATTACGGCGACACCTCCGTCCACGTAGAAAGCATTTGCTCCCAGTTTAGGTATTATCCAGACAATTTTCGAGCTGGGCAATATATTTAAGTCAGATAGCTGATTACACCCGGCAGGGAATCTAATGGCGCCGAAGGCAAGCAGTGACAAGGACGACTGGATGAAGCAGTTGGACGCCGAGCTGGAAAAGCAGACCCAGGACATAATGAAGGACGCGGCCGAGCTGCAGACCCAGATGGGCGCTGTCAACAAGACACTCATCTTCGATTTTGATCAGATCAAGGACCGATTCGACAAGCAGAGAGTGTTCCTGACCATGGAGCCTCAGAGGAGCATATACGCCCAACAGGACGATACCCTCGAGAAGTGGACATTCAAGCCCGAGTTCAGGCCGGAAGAGGTCCGCAACATTCAGCTCATCGACCGTACCCAGGAACAGGGCCGCATGGGCGACTCCCTGAAGGTATGGTACTACAATGACAATGGTGCCGTTCGCATCCGCATGATCTTCGAGTACTGCGAGGGCGAGCACTATTACAAGTACGCCGGATGGAAGCGCGTGTTCGGCCAGTTCGTAGTGTACGACGCGGCCCTCGGCGATGTGGACATGGATGCCATACACGACAAGATGGCCATCGTCGTAAAGTCCTGGTTCGAGAGCCACCTCCGGCACAACCGTGAGGTGCTCATCAACATGCTCAAGGCCAACTTCGAGAAGGGCGAGACCTTCACCGAGTAGGCACCCGAGCGATCCAAACCCTTTCCAGATCTCAGTTTTTTAGGTACTTTCACCCATATTTCATCCGACTTTTCTTGCTGGCCGTTCCCGAGCACCATGCACTTTCGGAACCCCCCGTAGTATCCTTTTAATACGGACGTACATTGGTAGGGTCGAACTTCATCAACCGAGGTAAGAAAATGATGAACAAAGAAGAGATCGCACCCCATGTGAAAGAAATTACCAGGGTGCTGGAAGGAAAGGTAAAGGAGCAGGATATCGAGAAAGACCTGGACAACTACCTCAACGTATACCGGATGTCCCTGGAAGCCTCCAAGCGCCACATCGTGCGCAAGTACGGCGGCGACCCCAACGCCCTGACCAAGGGTGAGAGGAAGATGCTCTCGCAGCTGGGTCTGAGCGAGCAGAGCGTGGACCTCCTGGTAAGGGTCATGTCGTCCAACACCCGCGAGGTGGTGGTGGGCGGGAACCCTAAGACCATCCAGTCCGGGATAATGGCCGACGAGGCCGGCAATACGGTCAAGTTCACGGTGTGGGACGTATCCAAGGCCGATCTGAAGGCCGGGGAGAACTACCTCATCCGCTACGCCTACACCAAGGAATGGAGCGGCCAGCCAGAGGTGCACCTGGGCAACCGAGTGGTCGTCGAACTTCGCCCCCAGGAAGAGGTCACGGTCCCCGAAAGCGTCATCGTTCCCCAGAGCGGCGGCAGCTATTCCGCGCCCATCGTGGCCAAGGTATCCGAGCTGCGGGAGAACATGAACAACATCACCCTGACCGGGAGGGTCCTCTCGCTGAAGCCAAAGGAGGTGGAGACCCCCTCCGGTAAGAAGGCCATGTTCACCGGCATCATCGCCGACGAGACCGGTAAAGTTGAGTTCACCGCCTGGCACGACTTCTCGCTGAAAGAGGACGAGCTGATCACCGTCACCAACGCCTATGTGAAGGGATGGAAGGGCATCCCCCGGCTGAGCTTTGGGGAGAGAGGGCAGGTCACCAGACCCAAGATCAAGTTCCCCACCGAGGCCGAGCTCTCGCAGGCCGTGAGGAAGAGCATCGAGGAGCTGGAAAGGTCCGGGGGCGCTTCGGACGTGGTAGTGGCGGGAACGGTCGTGGACATCAAGAAGGGCACCGGCCTGATCTTCCGTTGCCCGGAATGTAACAGGGTGGTCCAGAAGGGCGTTTGCCAGGTGCACGGCAAGGTCCAGCAGGTCCCGGACCTACGGATCAAGATCGTGGTGGACGACGGGTCCGCGGCCATCACCGCGGTCATGAAGAAGGAGGTCACCGAGCGCATCACCGGCATCACCCTCAAGGAGGCGCTGGAGGAGGCCCGGGAGACCATGGACCCCGAGGCGGCCGGCCGTCGCTTCGAAGAGAAGCTCCTGGCCAAGCCGATCGAGCTGCGGGGCAACGTCATCTCCGATGAATACGGTCTTGCGATGAACGTGTCGGAAGCGAAGATCGTCATCCCGGACGTGAAGACCGAGGCCGAAGCCCTCCTTAGCAAGATCGAGGTGGTCTGATGAAGACCAGGGAAGTGGCGTGGAGAGTGTTCGCCTCGGAGTACAATTCCTCGACCTTGGAGATCAAGGGCGAGGGAGAGAAAGCGCCCTCTTACGTGGTCACCCCGCTCGGGGCGATGGTGAACCGCATGTTCATCGTGGGCCTGCTGACCGACCTCCAGAACCTGGGCACCGAACAGGAACCATACTGGCGCGCCCTCCTTTCGGACGGGATGAGCAAGTACTACCTCTTCGCCGGGAAGTACAATCCCGAGGCGACGGTGGTGCTGTCGAAGCTTCAACCCCCGGCCTATGTGGCGGTCGTGGGTAAGAGCCGCACCTACTCCCCGGAGGAGGGGAAGGTCTTCGTCTCCGTCCGCCCAGAAAAGATCGTGACCGTGGACGAGGGGGTCCGCGACAACTGGGTGTTGGAGACCGCCCGGTCCACCCTGCGGCGCATAGACTGCGTTGAGGAAGCCCTGCAGATGGAGAACCCCACGGTCGAGGACATCGTAAAGCTGGGATACAATCAGGCGCTGGCCGAGGGCGTGGTGAGGGCTCTGCCGCACTACAAGGAAGTGGACCTGAACCGTTACCGCGGCATGGTCCTGGAAGCCCTTGAGCAACTCCTTCCAGAGCGCTCTGGCGATCTGCCCATACCCGCCGATGCCCCCTCCGCCGGGCCGGAGGAGATCGAGGAGGAGCAGGACGACGAGGACAAGGAAGAGATCGTCCTCAAGCTCATCGACAAGCTCGACAAGAACAAGAAGGGCGCCCCCCTGGCCGACCTCGTCAAGGATGCGGCCAAGGCGGGGATAGGCGAGGCGGAGCTGGAGGAGATCAACAATTCCCTGCTGGACAAGGGCCTTATCTATGAGCCGACCATCGGCAAGATGAAGCGCATCTGAGCGCTCATCAAATCTCTTTCTTTTTTATTCAAAAAAGGGAAGTTGGAAAGGGTTTAGACCCGCTGCATCTGGGCCACCAGGGCGTCCTCGAACTCCCACTCGTTCTTGAAGTGCTCATTGAGGTCCTTGATCAGCACGTAGGCCCAGTAGATGGCGAACAGCCCGAAGGTGATGATAGTCAGGATGATGTAGAGGATGAAGCTCCTCTCGGGGACGGGCCTCCACATCTGGGGCAATATGTTCTGCATGCCGACCTGGTTACCGGCATACTGGGTGTTCTGGGCGAAAGCGAAGAAACGGCGGTCGTGGCCAGGGGAGAAGTTCGTCAGCCAGTACCCGATCAGGATGTAGGCCACGTAGTTGATGATGGGGATGATGCACAGGATGGTCCACAGGAGAGCGTCCTGGGGCTTCTCCACGGCCAGACCCTCACGGTCGATGCCCTCCATGGCCTGGGTGTACGGGTAGACGTTCATCCCGGCGCCCTTCTCTTCGCCCTTGAAGCGGAAGTAGTCGATGATGGAGCGGCGCAGTGCGGCCTCCCGGACCAGGTGCAGGTTATGCCGCTTCAGCAGCTTGTAGATCAGTATCAGTACGATGATCGTGCCGACGATGCTCGCACCTATCGAGACGATGAAGAGCGCGGGGATGAAGAATCCGGCGATCGACACAACCACGGACAGCAGTACGGCCAGGATGGGCAACAGGACCCACCATTCAGGAATGATCTCGTCGGTGTTCCCTCTCTGGCTGACGGTCTCGATGATCCGCTGCTTGGCCTGTTCAGATGCCTGCCAGCTCTGAGCCGGCTGAGTTCCGGACATCGCCACGGGTGCCGGCGCGGCCTGGGGCGCGCTCAGGTCATTGCCGCAGTTGGCGCAGTACCTGGTTCCCGGTTGGGCAGGGGCGTTGCATTTCGGACAACGGCTAGTATCATTGATCAAACTTTGACCTCCTTGAATTTATTATTGATATTATAATAGGAAGGGCTGACTTAATTTTATGCCTAACGGGTGATAGCGATGGCCGCATAGCCGACCACCTCGGTCATGGGAACCACGTCACCAGAGGTGGCATAGTTCAGCAACCTGGCCTGCCGCCCTCCGCAGGCCAGCATGGTTGCCATGACCGGACCATAGCCGCACATGGAAACATCTTTCCGGATCACCGTGTCATACACGCCCTCTGCATCCATGGCCAGGATCTTCTCGATGACCGCATGGTCCTGCTTCTTGGCTTCGGCGGCGGGGACGTAGTGGGAGAAATCAGTGGAGGCTATGAACACGACATCCTTTCCTTCACACGCTCGGACCAGCTCCTCGGCCACCTCCTTGGCCGTTTCGTAATCCTGGGCGGCCATGGCCACCGGGACGAACTTGGCCCTGCTCTTGAGGAACTGGATGAACGGCAGTTGGACCTCGATGGAGTGTTCATACCGATGGGCCAGGGGATCGTCCGCTACCAGGTGGCCCAAACGGCCGGCGATGTCCTGGTCGATCTCCACTCGCCCCAGGGGGGTCTCGAAATCCTCGGTGGTCATGGCCACCGGTGAGCCGAAAGCACTATGGTTCGGTCCCAGGACCACGAACGTTTCGGGGAAACCGTCCTTGGCCAGGGTGGCGTAGGCATGCGCGGCCACCGGCCCGGAGTAAGTATAGCCTGCATGAGGGACCACCATGCCGACGATCTCGCGCGGGCCGTTCTCGTTCAGCGTCGGGACTCCGCCGGCGTAGGAGTCGAAAAGGCGCGCGATCTCCTGCCTGACCTGCTTCTCGCTTTGAGGGTAGAACTTTCCTGCCACGGCCGGAGCTCTCATCGAGATCGTATGAAAAGAGGAGCGGTAAGATATTTCTATCTTTTGAGAGCTTTAATTCCATCCACATATCTCATCCGATGACAACTGGCCCTACCCTACCGATCTCGACCCGATCGGCATATCTCGAGAGACGGCGTGGTCCTGCCCTGTCCTGGATCCCGATGAGGAGGGCCACAGAAAGGGATAGAACCGGTCCCGTCCCCATACATTGTTTCCTGCCCTGCCTGGAAACTATGGGCTATCGGGATCGCAATAGATGACGGAGCAGGATTTAACTGGAAGAAAAGAAGAAAGGACCTCGCCCTTCTAAAGGGACGAGATGAAGGTGTTTAGAGGGATGCTTCGAAGTCATCCATGGTGAGCTTGAACTCATCATAGGTCTTGATCAGGCCCTTCTCCTTGAGGATCTCCCTGGTGAGCAGCCAGTAGACGCACGCCAGCGCCCGGCGGCCCTTGTTGTTGGTAGGGATGACCAGATCGACGTTCCGGGTCTCATTGTTGGCGTCGCACAGGGCGACGATGGGGATCCCGATGTTCATGGCCTCGGCGACGGCCTGCTGGTCGGCGGCGGGGTCGGTCACCAGGAGCACTTCGGGCTCGAGGTACTCGGGGAGCGTGGGGTTGGTCATAGTGCCGGGAACGAACCGTCCGGCGAAGACCTTGGTCCCAATGGTCTTGGCGAAGACCTTGGCCGGCTTCTGACCGTACTGCCTTGCCGACGACACCAGGATATGGTCTCCAGGGAAGCGGGCCAGGAACTTGGCCGCGGCCCGGATGCGGGCGTCGGTCTGCTTGACATCCATTACGTATAATCCGTCCGATCTGACCTTGAAGATGAACTTCTTCATGTCAGCGCTCTTCTGCTGGGTACCAATGTGGACGCCCGAGGTCAGGTAAACATCCTCGGGGACCAGAAGCTCGGTCTTGATTTCATCGCTCATCTAAAAACCTCACGCGTCTCTTTTCACGGTGATAGGGAGCACATCCCTATCGTACTCGAGCCTGGCAATCTCCACCGGGTCGATCATTCCCTCGGGTATATCGATAAGGACGGGCGCTCCCAAAGATACCTGCAAAGACCGGGCACCTATGATTCGCGCCTTCTCAAATCTAGTATATTTCATAATAGCACCACGCGGGAGTGGCCTGATATTAACAGTCCGCTTATAAACCTTTTGCAAGGTGTAGAATCGACAGCCAGATACAGATTTGCCATGCTTCTCATTCCATTCTTTTACACATCACCTATACCAATTTCTGGGTGTGACCAATTAGTTTGGTACTTAGACGATAATAGAGGACCCACATAAGTCTTGCCATCGACGTCTGCTTGAAGGAGAGGGCTTGCCGTTCCCAATTTCGTGCCGAGAACGCCCACCGGAATGGTGAATGTAGGCCATGTGACAGGCCCGTGCCAGGATCCGAACAGCGGAGCGGGGGGCGTCAGATCATCTGTTCATCTTTCCCCGCATGTGGGGGACCAGACCGCCGTCTTCGAGGATGGCCAACAGGAAGTCGGGAGGAGACACGAACCTCACCGTTTCTCCGGTTCGCTCGTTCCTGATCGTTCCCTTGGCCAAGTCGATATCGACCTTATCCCCATGGCTCAAGATACGGGCGGCCTCGGGGCAGATGATGAGCGGCAGCCCCACGTTGATGGCGTTGCGGTAGAAGATGCGGGCGGCGCTGCCAGCGATGATCGCGCCGACCCCCGCCGCCTTCAATGCCAATGGTGCCTGCTCCCGCGAGGAACCGCAGCCAAAGTTGCGGCCGGCCACAATGATGTCCCCCCGCTGTACGCTCCGGGCGAAGGTGGGATCGACATCCTCCATGGCATGGGATGCCAGGTGAGCGAGGTCGTAGTTATCGAGATACCGGCCCGGTATGATCAGGTCGGTGTTGATGTGGTCGCCATACTTCCAGACCTTTCCACTGATCATATCAGAGCCTCCGGGGGTCGGTGATCGCGCCCTTCAGCGCGCTCGCCGCCACCGTCTCCGGGGAAGCGAGGTATACTTCAGCGTCGGGGGAGCCCATCCGCCCCCGGAAGTTTCGGTTGGTGGTGGAGATGCATCTCTCCCCGGAAGCCAGCAGCCCCTGGTGCCCGCCCAGGCATGGCCCGCACCCGGGGTTCACGATCACCGCTCCGGACGTGGCCAGCGAGGCAAGAATGCCCTTCTCCGCCGCCTCGATGTACACCTCCCTCGACGCCGGAACCACGATGAAACGGACGTCCCGGGACACCCTGCGGCCGCGCAGCAATGCCTCGGCCGCGGCCAGGTCCTCCAGGCGGCCGTTGGTACAGGAACCCAGCACGGCCTGGTCGATCTTGGTCCCCTCGACCAGGCGGACATCGACCACGTTGTCGACCTGATGCGGGCAGGCGACCTGGGGGTGCAATCCTTCCACATCCATCTCGACCTCCTCGTCGACCTCGGCGCCATGCTCCCAGAAGTTCCCTTCCCACTTCTTGTCGGTGCCCTGCGACAGCCAGTCAGAGGTCTTGCGGTCCGGGAAGCAGACCCCGGCCTTGGCCCCCATCTCGATGCTCATATTGCTGAGCACCATCCTCGAGGCGATGGTCATGCGGCTGATGGTGTCGCCGACGAACTCGACGCACTTGTAGTCCGCCCCGTCCGCGCCGAGAGCCCCGATTAGATGCAGTATGACGTCCTTGGACGTTACATGCGGAGGTAGCTTGCCCCGCAGGTGGATACGCATCGTCTCCGGCACCTTGAGCCATATCTCACCGGTCGCCCAGACCGCGGCCATCTCGGTGGCGCCGATCCCCGTGGCAAAGGCCCCCAGCGCCCCGTAGGTGGTGGTGTGGGAGTCGGTTCCGACTATCAGCATGTTCGGAAGCACATGGCCCTTCTCCGGCAGGACCTGGTGGCATATGCCCTCCCCCAGATCGTAGAAGTTGGGCAGGTGCTCTTCCCGGGCGAAGGTACGGACCTCCTTGTGGCCCTCGGCCGTCTTGATGGTGTTGGCCGGGATGCGATGATCGAACAGGATCACCACCTTG
Source organism: uncultured Methanomassiliicoccaceae archaeon (assembly GCA_964477865.1). Classification (GTDB taxonomy): domain Archaea; phylum Thermoplasmatota; class Thermoplasmata; order Methanomassiliicoccales; family Methanomassiliicoccaceae; genus UBA6. The sequence goes on from CAYZEV010000029.1 coordinate 28,201, forward strand.
CTGGGGTCCCAGATGTTCTTAGCGCCTATCTCGCGGAACGACCTCAGCACCAGAGCGGAGTTCTCGTGGGACATGGCCAGGTCCACCTTGGCGTTGACTATGTCCCCGGTGCACGCGCTCCTGCCGCTCGCTCGAGAAAGAACCTTCTGAGCAAAGGTCATGGACGCCATCGAGCTTGCTAAGCTCTGTTCCCATAAATCACTATCGTCATCTATTGCGTTCGATGCTATGGCGCTGGCCTGGGCCGACAGGCTTATCTGGCCCGAATGGTAATAATGAAAAGGTCTTGGCCGCCCTCGCCTCACATGGTCCGATAATTGTTATACTTCGAAAAATGACTATAAGAGCATGGTTTCTCGTTTTATTATTGGTTCAATGCGTAAACCATCTACGATTGTCGAAGGTGAAATTCGATAATGCTTTATATCGATTCATATTTCCTTACCTCGTAAGGTTCAGGAGAATTTGGCATGGAGGAAAGCATACCGTCCAAGAACCAAGGTAATCTCCAGGATTATGAGAAAGCCCTCAAGGAGTTCACCTGGTCATCCGTCGATAAGGAGTTCGACTGGTCCAGGGGAGGACCCTACAATGTGGCCCGCGAGGCCGTCGATCGGCACGCTCAGAACTGGAGAAAGAACAAGATCGCCCTGTATTCGATAACTGCCAACAATGAGGTGCGCAAGTACACCTTCGGCGAGATGGCCGAGCTCACCAGTCGGTTCGCATCCGGCCTGCAGAAGCTGGGCGCCGTCAAGGGAGACCGCATCTTTGTTTTCCTGGACCGAACCTCGGAACTGTACATGGCCATGATCGCCATCACCAAGATGGGGGGCATCGCCGGGCCGCTGTTCTCCGCTCTGGGCCCCGAGGCGGTCAAGGACCGCGCCCTGGACTGCAGCTGCAAGTACATCATCACCTCGCCCTACCTCTACAAGAGGATCGAGTCGATCATGGACGACCTCGTGGATGTGGAGAAGTACATCATCGTCGGTGACAACACCGGTCTGGGCGACAATACCGTCAAGTTCGATGATATCATGGCCTCGGGAGATCCAGGCTACCAGCCAGTGAACATGGCGCCGACCGACCCGTACATCATCCACTACACTTCCGGCTCCACCGGCAA
>CAYZEV010000030.1:0-29102 GCA_964477865.1 uncultured Methanomassiliicoccaceae archaeon
CGTGCAGATCGCCCCGGTAGTGCTTTTCCAGCAGATGGACCAGGACCTCGGTGTCGGTCTCGGAGGTGAACACATGGCCCTCGTCCTTGAGCTTCTTCTTCAGTTCCTGGTAGTTCTCGATGATGCCGTTGTGCACCACCGCCATCTCGCCCGTGCAATCGAGGAAGGGATGGGCGTTCTCTTTGGAAGGCTTCCCGCAGGTCGCCCACCGGGTGTGGCCGACCCCCAGGTGCCCATCAAGGGTGGGCATGGTCGATGCCAGCTTGGATATTTCCCCCTTGTCCTTGAAGATCTCCAACCCGCTGCCAACGATGGCGATACCCGCCGAGTCGTAGCCTCTGTACTCCAGCCTCTTCAGTCCGTCGAGGAGCACTTCCTCCGCGTTCCGGGGGCCCGCATATCCTATGATCCCGCACATCTCAGACCACGACGCTACGATTGTCCAGGTTTCCGTTCACCTTCACACCATCCTCGATGCGGCATCCCGTGCCGATGACCGAGCCCGATGTAATGACCACTCTGGAGCCGATCATCGTGTCGGCCCCGATGAGCGCCCCTATGTCGGAGAGCTTGAACACCTCCCGGTCCACCCGGGCGTAGGTGCAACCGGACGGGGCGAAGGTCCCCGCCTTGGTCCTTACGCCATCGTCGATGACGGAATGGGAGAAATGAGAGTGAGAGCCGATCCGCACGCTGCTCATCACCAGACTGTTGGCGATATAGGTATACGGTTCCACCTGGACCCCGTTCCCGATGCTGGTCGATGGGAGAATGGTCACGTTGGGCCCGATGTCACAGCCCTCCCCTATGCTCACCGGCCCTTCTATGTAGCAACCGGAACGGACCCGGGTGCCGGCCCCGATGGCCACCGCCCCCTTGATGGTGACCCCGTTCTCCACCGTGCCGTTTATGCCCTGGCCGTGGAATTCCAGGGCCAATGTGTTCACGCCAAGCAGGTCCCAGGGATGCACCGCATCGATCCATTTTCCCCGGGTCTGCACCGCGGTGAAGTCCAGCTTGCGCATGATCGGCGCCAGGGTCTGGGTTATGCCCCTCTCGACATTGAACACCTGGTCCTTGAAGTACTGCAACAGATCGCTGGTGAAATAATAGACCCCGGTGTTGATAATGTTGCCCATCTTCCAGTCCGGCTTCTCCACGATGTCCATGATCTTGCCGTTCTCGATCTTGACCACACCGTACTTGGAGGGCATCTCGCTCTCGGTGACCACCAGGGAAGGGCCCCTCTTCTTCTCCAGGAGATCGGCGACCAGCTGGGCGTCGATGAGGTTGTCCCCGGCCACGGTCATGAACCCCTCCTCGCCCAGGTGCCGGGATGCCAGACCGAGGGCGTGAGCGGTCCCCAGCTGCTTGTCCTGGGCGACGTATTGGATGCGGGCACCGAAGCGGCGCCCGTCCTCGAAGTGCGAAAGGATGGTGTCCTTGTGGTAACCGACCACCATGATGATGTCCTTGACCCCGTTCTCCACCAGGGCCTCCACGATGTACTCGAGGATCGGCCGGTTGCCCACCGGGATCATGCCCTTGGGCCTCGACATCGTAAAGGGGCGCAACCTGGTTCCCTCCCCCGCCGCCAGCACTACCGCTTTCAATCTTCTTCCTCCCTTACTCGATTTAGCTAGTACATCATAAACCTTTTTGGACCAGTGTTGTCCAGACGTTCTGGTCCAGCCCGGTCCCTATTATCACTAATCATAATCTGCGGCAAAGATATAAACAAGCCCTAGCGGATTTTTATCTATCGCTTCGATGATAATCAGGGAGGCCGTCTTATGGATAAGGAACCCAAGATAAAGATACCGACCGAGGTTTACCAGTTCTTCACCAATCCGGGCGGGCACTCACTGATCGTGCGGGGGAACGCTGGTACTGGCAAGACCACGTTCGCCCTGCAGACCATCGAGGAGCTATCGGCGATCGAGAAGAGCTTCTATCATTCCACCCGGGTCTCCGACATGTCCCTGCTGACCCAGTTCGAGTGGCTCAAGGACAAGATGGACGGCATAGAGCGCTCCGACAGTTTTTCCGACCTGCATCAGAACAGGGCTCCCCCCGCGGTCCGCCGCATCGGGCTCAGCAATCTCAAGGGCATCAAGAGCGCCCCCCTGGAGTTCACCAAGGGCGGCGAGCTGGCCATCTCCATCGGAAAGGACCTCGGGGAGCTGGAGGGTCTTTATCGGGGTATCGAGAAGAACCTCCCCGACAAGAGCCTGGTGGTCATCGATTCCATCGACGCCCTGGCCGAAAAGTACAATCTCACCTGTTCCAAATTGCTATCCACCATCCAGTACGACATCGTGGAGGGCTATGGCTCCAACGTCCTGTTCGTCCTAGAGAACAGCAACATGGACCTCGACTACCTCGGGGACGGGGTCATCAACTTCTCCTGCACCGAGTACAACCGCCGCCGATTGCGCGAGCTGGAGATCCTCAAGCTCAGGGGCTGTGAGATCCAGCAGCCTAAATACATCTTCACCTTGGACGGGGGACGGATCCAGACCTTCGGCTATCAGCGCGTGCTCGAGTCCCAGATACAGAAGACCGTATGGCGGCCCATCGAGGACGCCAATGATCGGGTCTCCTGCGGCATCCGGGACCTCGACCTTTCGCTCAACGGGGGGTTGGAGAAGGGCTCCATAACGCTCATCGAGCTGGGCCATGGCGTCCCCACCACCGTCAGCGCCGCCCTGGAATCGGCCCTGGTCACTAATTTCATCGCCCTGGGGAGAGGCGTGCTATGGGTCCCCCTGAGGAAAGCGTCGGCGGACAGCGCCCGGTCCCGGATCACCCAGGCCGTGCCGGAGCATGAGTTCGACCGCCTGGTCCGGATACCTGAGAAAGCGGACCAGATGACCTCGGTGGGCGATCCGTACGTACTGCCGATCGAAGGAGCGAACGCCTTCTTCGACTTCAAGTGGCAGAACATCGAGTTCTCCCTCAACTCTTCCAAGAAGCCCATCCTGTCGATGATGGGGTTCGACACCATGCAATCGCTGTACGGCAGCGATATCTGCGACCAGTTGATGGATTTTCTCGCGCTGGTGAGGAGGAACAACGGCATCTTCGTGGCCATGACCCCCCCGTCCAGCTCATCCACCAACAGGCTGGCCGACCTGGCCACCACCCGCCTGAAGATCGACCGCATCGGGGGCACCATCCTGCTGTACGGCGAGGAGCCGTTCACCGAGTGCTATGCCCTTCATTTCGAAAAGAAGGAGGTCGGAAGCAGTGTCTCCCTCACCCCCATACTCTGAGGTGTCCTTATGATAAAGGCCACCTTTCCCGAGCATTCGTCCATGCTGATGATCGGCAGCCCGGGCATCGGCATGCTGGAGTTCGCGGTCAGCATCGCCAAGGACTGGATGGAATCGGACAACCTGGTCATCTTCGTCACCGTGGACCTGTTGCCGACCGACCTGCTGGACATCATGACCTCGTTCGGAGTGGACCGCGAGGTGTTAGGTAGGAACATGTTCATCATCGACTACCATTCCTCCCTCCTGGGCTCGTTCGATAATTCCACCAACTGCCAGGGGACCGAGATCAGAAAGGTCTCCGACCTGGAGGGAATAATGTTCAATATCTCCACCCTGGCCACCAGCACCACCCGGCCGGTGAAGATCGTGGTCCATTCCCTATCGACGCTGTTCCTATACAATCAGAGCAATGTCGTATTGAAATTCTTCCAGATCTCGTCCTCGCGCATCCGCACCGAGTTCGGGACGGCCTTCTTCACCGTTCACGAAGGCGTTCATGACGAGCGTACGGTGAACCATCTCATGGCCATCGCCGACGGTGTGCTGGAGCTGCGGTTCGACGAAGAGCTGAACCGGCGGATGCGCATGCGCAATATGCGGGGCTGCATCACCTCGTCACAGTGGATCCCTTTCGAGATCAAACAGGTCCATACGGGAGGGGGCCCGTCACTATTGGAATGGCGCTAGATCACTCGAACTCTTCAGCTTCAATGGTCCCGTATATGGATGCTTTGAAGCTCTCACGGTTCTGGACGGTGGCGCGGACATAGAGGTCGCACTGGAGCTTGGGCCTCACCACCAGCTTTTTCTTCTGGCAATAGATGAGCCCCTCGTTAACCCCGGCCTCGGGCCGCTTGTCCACGTACAAGCAGGAAAAGCATAGATACTGGTCTTTGTTCAACGGTTCGCACAGGCGATGTACGTATTTATGGCTTCTCACTGCGGGATAGCCTTCCAGCTAAGAACACCGAAAGCTCCTGGACCTCCATTCCGCCGGCCCGGCGGAGGTTGAGGACGCAGAACGGACAGGGGGCGAGCAGCAGGTCTGCCCCCGATCGCCGGGCCGAGCGCGTTTTACGTTCGGCCATGCGCAGGGATTCCTCCGGACAGGATGCGGCCACCCCGCCGCCTCCTCCACAGCACTCATCCTCCCCCTCATGCTCGACCACAGCGACCCCGGGCACCGCTTCCAGCAGCTCCCGTGCCATGTCCATGGTGTGGGGTCCGACGACCCTTGCCAGATGACAAGGACGGTGGAGGGCCACCTTCACCTCGCGGGCGGGGGAGGAGAAACTGCCGGCGGGCAGTCCGGTCCGGTGAAGGTATTCCAGGAGATGCCAGGCCTCCTTATGGTACGCGTTGCGCAGCTGGACCGTACAGCCTGGACAGGATGCTACTATTTCGCCCACGGCCGAGAGCAGACCGGTGTTCTTCTGCCTGACCCGCTCCAGGCGGTCCGGCTCCCCGATCTTCTCCAGGGGGGAGCCGCAACAGGCCCAGCCCGGGGGGACATAGGGGCGGGCCCCGGTGGCCTTGAGGAGGGCCAGGGACGCCATCGTCTCCTCTGGAAGACGACCATGGGCGATGCATCCGGGGAAAAAGGCCAGGTCCCCCTCCGTCGGAGTGACCTCTTCGCGGACGGGCTGGACGGTCCGAAGGGTGCGGTCCACGTTCGCAAGCATCCTCCGCTGGCCCTCCGGCCGGTCATCCTGGTCAAGAAGCGAGCGGACCCGGACCAGGGCCTCCGGCAACGGCAGGCCCGAAGGGCATACCGAGCTGCAGCGGGAGCAGGTGGTGCACAACGACAAGGGACCGCGCAATGCTGCCAGTTCGATATTGAATCGGGGACCTTCCACGGAGAGCCGGCGGGGGCCGGGGAACCTCTCCCGCCCTTCCTGGCGGAGGACCGGGCATTCGCGGACGCACGCCCCGCATTTGATGCATCCGTCGACGGGGCGGACGGTCATAGGGCCTCCAGGACCATCTCGGCCTTGGTCCAGGCGTCGGCGATGACGTGGCCCAGACCCTTGCCCAAAGGATAGGAGAGGCCAGGAACGGCCGAACCTACGACGAAGATATTGTCCATCGCCCCACCTTCCAGCTGGACCGCCTTTCCCTCTACGTTCTTGAGGCCGAGGTCAAGGGACCGGGTCAGGGGAAGAGAGGCCAGCTCGTTCCCCTCGACGCGCTCCAGGGCGAACCGCCCCAGAGGATCGATCACCTCCCGGCCTTTCGCGGCCAGCCCTCCCGCGGCGAGGTTTCCGGTCGCCAGCACCACGACCTTCGGTCGGACGATGATCTCCCGAATACCGGACCGCAGGATGGCCTTGGTGGCCGTGCTCCCTTCGATCTCCAGGCCGCACAGCTCCCTTTCCTTCCACAGCGAGCAACCGGCGGTGGTGGCCCCGTCCTCCAGGCAGGCCTGCAACCGGCTCCCGGGGTTGGAAAGGGGCGTCATGGGCTCCCGGACCCTTCTTCCGCCCTTCCGCTCCAGGGTCGACAGGGCCTGCCCGTAGTTCGGCCCGGTGAACAGCGGGGGCAGGACCACCTGTTCCTCGCCCAGGTCCGCCAGGGCGCCGGAGAGCAGGTCCACTGCCGCAGAGGCCTCCTCCCCGAGGCCAGCTCCTTTCCATGTCGGAATGCGGTAGGGAAGTCCCAGGTCGGCTCGGTACGGCCGGCAGCTCAGATGCCGTTGGGACCTCTCCAGGGCGGAGCAGACCAACACGGGATCGAGGTCCGGATGGCCTTTCAGTCCCATCACGGCGGTGCTCCCCTCGAACGGACCGCACCAGTCGTGGACGGAGCTGAGGCTCTGATGAGCGATGGTACCGCAGTTGGTTATCGCTTCCTTCATTCCCCTGGGGGCTTGGAACAGCCCATGGCCTTCACCTAAGTTCCTCAGCACGTCGGAGAGCATGACCTCGTTCGATGTCCCCCGCAGATCGATGCGGCCGGTGGAGAGCGCGGTGGCGGTGGTCTCCCTCCCTGCCAGGATCACCGCCGCCCCGGCCTCCGCCAGGCGCAGCGAGGTGATGCAGCCCGCGGCGCCACGCCCTACGACCAGGACATCGCACGGGCGTGCATCGTCGTTCATTCCTTCCCTCCGACAGTATGGTCGATGCCATAGACCCGGAAGAGATGGGCCTTGAACGCCTCCTGGCGCAGCTGGTCGCCGCGGAGCACCGGTTCGATCCCCTTCCACCGCCCCTTCAGGAACCTTTCCGCCTGGTCGATGGGGTCCCCGTTCAGGACCGAGGCCATCCCGAACGCGCACAGCCCGGCCTGGCAGAACCCCATGCCGGCCCGGGTCCGCCTCATCAGGTCCCCGGGGTCCCGCACATCGCCGGAAGTGGCGTGGCATTCCAGCTCGGCGTAGGTCACGCATTCGCAGGAGCAGGCCTCGTCCCCGCCCCTGAGGGGATCGGGGGCGTCCATGTCTCCGGTCCGGGCTCCGTACCTGCCTTTCATGACCGCCCGGTGGAAGTCCCCGATGATGTCGCCGCCGGATGGGACCAGCTCTTCCAGCATGGTGCGGCAGCTGCCTTTCGAACCGAGCTTGGCCATGACCAGGTCCGATGCCTTTTCGGCCATGGACCGATAGGTGGTCAGCTTGCCGCCGACCACGCTGATCATATTTTCCACCTCCGGGGCGTGATCGATGACCTGGAAGCCCCTGGTGGCCTCCCGGCCGGCCGCCCTGCCGGCCAGCAGCGGCCGGATCCCTGCGTAGGCCCTGATCATCCGGGCCTCGCCGATGCCAGGAATTACGGCCCTGAACTCGTCCAGGAGCCTTTCCACCTCGGCGCCGGTCGGCCGCGCATCATCGAGATCCCCGGCTCCCGAGGTGGTGCCGAGGATGGTCGACGAACGGTGGGGCACCAGGATGTCCCCGTCGGAGGGGGGACGAAGGCGGTTCACCAGTCGGTGAACCACGCGACCGTTGAACACGACCATCGACCCCTTGTCCAGCTGCAGGTCGAGCCGGAGGCCGGCCATCGATGCGATCTGCCCGGACCACCCCCCGCTGGCGTTGATGACCAGCTCGGGTCGCACTGTCCTCCTGTCCTTCCCGTCGCCGATCACCGCGGCGACGATCCGGCCATCCTGGACCTCGAAGGATTGTAGAGGCGTGTGGTTGAGGACGGTCGCTCCCGCCGCGCGTGCGGACATGATATTTCCCCATACTAGGAAGAACGGGTCGATGGAGGCGTCCGGGACCTCCACGGCCACGGCGATGTCCGGGGACAGGTTCGGCTCCAGCTTCCGGGCCTCCTTGGCCTCGAGCTCATTGGTCCGCACCCCCGCCGACCCGCAGGAGGTCAGGAATTTGGAAATGTACTCCCCGTCATCGCCCGGCAGGGAGATGAACATCCCTCCGCAGTCTTCGATGCAGAACGAGGCGATCCTCTTCAGGGTCTTTCCCTCGGCAGCGCATTCCCTCGCGGATGAAGGGTCCTTGACGGCGTACCGCGCTCCCGAATGGAGCATGCCGTGGTTCCCTCCCGACGCTCCGGTCGAGAAGTCCCCCTTCTCCACCAGAAGCACCTGGGAACCGCGCATGGCCAGGTCCCGGGCTATGCCCGCGCCGGTCGCGCCTCCCCCTATGATCAGGACCTCTGGCCTCAGCACCTTGGAACAGGGCATCCGAGTCCGGTAGGTCCTCGTGCGATATAGCATTTTCAGGCGGTATCGCGTTAACACGGGGCGAGCCTAACGCGTCCTTGGCGACGGTCGGTACCCCCACGATAAAGGCTGGAACGATCGGACCGGACCGAACGATCGCAGGAAGATAGGGCAACAGGGACGTCGGACCCGGTTCCATCTCGCCAGTAGCGATATAAGGCGGCCGGCCAGCGTCGGAACGAGGCCGGATGAACGGCCCCTCGGTCGATCCGGAGGTCTGGTTCATCCAGATTTTTACCATCGGCCCTTGGATCATTCGATGACATTGAACTATTGGCTAGGCCCGAGGGGCCCTTTCCATCTTCCCCGGCTCCACTTCCCTGGTTTCCTGGGACAGAATTATAGTGAGGACCGTTCGTATGAGGACGATGCCGCCGAGGATGAAAACCTCATTAAGGTCCGGATGACCGATCGTGCTCAGAATGTCGCTGGCGATGAGAAAGTCCAGACCTAGGATGATCCGGGCGGCGAAACCGCCCCGTATGATCTTGTAGTTCATGCTCTCGGGGTGCCGGAGCTCCAGCCGGATGGTGTGATAGATCGCAATGACCCCGCCATAGGCAATGACCGCCGCGCCGAAGTATGCCAAAAGGGTCTCGAAGAAGATGAATATCTGATCGGCGATGCCGAAGGTCTCGACGGCCACGAATCAACATTTTAACAAGAACAAAATATACTTATTGATTAGTAGAAAAGTAGCGGGGGGTCGATTTGAACGACCGGTCTCCGGGTTATGAGCCCGACGGGATGTCCTGGCTACCCCACCCCGCTATGAAAACCACTATTGCAAGACCCCTTATAAACCTTTGCGAAAGGGCTTTTTCGTTTTTCTCCCGTTCCATGTTGAAGATGCAGGGCGCATAAGGTCCAGATCCCGGCCGGACCTGCCGCCCTGGATGCCCCAGATCAGAACAGCTTCCTCAGCCGGAGGATATCGTCGATCTCCCCCTTGACCCGGACCTTGCGGAGGGCGAACGCCTTCATGGGCTTGATCTTTCCTTCGATAAGGCCCTGGATGGTCTCCGGGTCCGATTCGAGGGTGATGTCCGGGTTGACGATGGTGCCCGTCTGGAAGTTGGTGATCATCTTATCGTGCATATGAAAATTATATATCTCGCTCTCCAGGTTGATCAGGACCATCTTGTTCATCCCGTCGAGCTCGATCTGGAGCTTCTCGTCGGTCTGTACCTTTTCATTGAACTTTCGAACGAGGTCTTGCAATAAAGGCTCAATTGTCATCGTCAATCCGTCCAATCGGTCAGTTTGGTTACCTTGCTCAGCGAATATAAGGTCTTGGCCGTCTTCCAGCAATGGCGAGTATGAGGGGGCAGCTCGCCCTTCTCCCGTAACCAGCGGCGCATGAAGCGCAGGGTGACCTCATCATGGGCGTAGCCGGAGCCGACCTCCTGCCCTACCTGTTCCTGGATCTCGTCCATGGCCCGGTCCCGGAACACCTTGGCGATTATGGACGCGGCCGAGACCACCGGGTACTTCACGTCCGCCCTGTGCTGGCTTACCAGCTCCGGTCGGCAGGTCAAACGGGCCTGGATGTTTTCGCCGAACCTCGCTTCAACCACATCGGCGGCATCGATATAGGCCCGGTCCGGTCGCAGCATCTCGATCAGCGCGGCGAAGTGAATGACCTCGAGCATGTTCAGGGTGTCCTCGGCCATGAACCGATCGATCTCGTCGGCCGTTACGACGACCACCTCCACCCGGGCCAGCTCCATTATCTGGGGGGCGAGCTCTTCCCTCTTTTGACGAGTAAGAAGCTTGGAATCCTTGACCTGGAGCTTCTTCAGGGCGCGGTCGCTCTTGACCAGGACCGCCGCTACGACCAGGGGGCCCATGACCGGGCCTCGGCCAGCCTCGTCCACCCCGCAGAACATGCCAGGACCAATTTTCTTTCCGTATATAGTCATATCGTCATCTCGGGCCACATACCTGGGCAAGGTTCATCAAGGCCTCCGGCCATCTTCTGTGCGATAATATGTCCGAGGTCTTCTTCGCCGACCTGCGGGCCGACCGGCCCTCCAGAAGCGTACCTAATAAGATACAGAAGCTCTACAAAAGGGCCGGGTTGGGGAAAGCTTTTGCACCGGGTGACCTGGTGGCGATAAAGACCCATTTCGGCGAAGATGGGAACACCACCTACCTACGGCCGGAGCTGGTATCTAAGGTCGTGGACCTGGTGGCCAAGGACGGAGGGAGGCCGTTCCTCACCGACAGCAGCACCTTGTACAAGGGCATGAGGACCAATGCGGTCGACCACCTCCTGGTGGCGGCCCGGCATGGGTTCACCTATCCGGTGGTGAACGCGCCGGTGATCATCGCCGACGGGCTGAGGGGAACGGACTATGTGGAGGTGCGGGTCGACCTCAAGCACTGCCAGACGGTCAAGTTCGGAGCGGCCGCCCACCATGCCGATTCGCTCATCACGGTATCCCATTTCAAGGGCCACGGCCTCACTGGCTTCGGCGCAGCGCTGAAGAACGTGGGCATGGGCCTTGGTTCCCGACGGGGGAAGATGGAGATGCACGCCCTGGTCAAACCCACGGTCAGGGGTGAGAAATGCAAGGGCTGCGGCCGGTGTGTGGTGCAGTGTCCGGCGGATGCCATAAAGATGGTGGGGCGCAGGGCCCAGATCGATCCGGAAAAGTGCATCGGATGCGGGGAGTGCAACATCGCCTGCCAGAACAACGGCATCGATCAGGGGAGCTGGGATAACTATATCGGGGTCCAGGAGCGGATCGTTGAGTACTGCTACGGCATCCTAAAATCGAAAAAGGGGAAGACCGGCTACATGACCTTCATCATGGACGTGACCCCCCTCTGCGACTGCTATAACTTCAGCGATACGCCCATCGTTCCCAACATAGGCATACTGGCCTCCCGGGACATCGTGGCCATCGACCAGGCCGCGGCCGACCTGGTGAACGCGGCTCCCGGGCTCAAGAACAGTATGCTGAAGGGCGGCCTGGCCCCCGGCGACGACAAGTTCCGCCAGGTGGTGGACGCGGACTGGACGGCCCAGCTGAAGTACGCCGAGGAACTGGGACTGGGGGAGAGGCAGTACGATCTGATCAAGGTCCGTTGAGCTACATACGCTTTAGGTAGGTACCTACAAAATCTTTATTGACCTCGAGCGAATAGTCAATCCGCTCGATATTAAGGTGATATCATCCCTACCGACGTTCAGAACCGCAAGCTGGCCAATGGTTTCATGCTCACCCGCGTAGGCGTTACCGGGGTCAAGAAGCCGGTCCGGGTCACCCGGGCCGGCAAGACCACCACCCTATTCTGCACCATAGACGTGTTCGTGGACCTGCCCGCGACCCAGAAAGGGTCCCATCTCTCGAGGAACCTGGAAGCGATCAATGAGGCCGTGAACCGGAGCATGAACGTTTCCATCGCCGGCCTCGAGGTCATCGCTGCGGAGATCTGCCGGGCCCTGCGTGAGAAGCACGAGTACTCGACCTACGCCGAGGTCAACCTGGTGGCCGACTACTTCGCGGAACGGCCCGGTCCGAGCGGGAAGAAGAACCTGGAAGGGTTCAAGATCATGGCCACGGCCATCAGCCGCAACGCCGACGGGCTGAAAAAGATGATCGGGGTGGAGGTCATCGGCATGACCGCCTGCCCCTGCGCCATGGAAACGGTGCGAGAGCAGTACCGCGGAAAGGTGGTCTTCGAGGACGACCTGCCGGTCATCACCCATAACCAGCGCAACGTCGCCACTTTGATGATCGAGGTGCCCGAAGAGTACGATGTGGAGGCGAACGACCTCATCGACCTGGTGGAGTCGTCGTTCTCATCCCCCACCTATGAGGTGCTGAAGAGGTCGGACGAGGCCAAAGTGGTGCTCCAGGCCCATCAGCAGCCCAAGTTCGTGGAGGATGTGGTGCGGACGATGCTGGCCAAGGTGCTGGAACGCTACGGGAAGCTGCCCGATGACGTGCTGATCACGGTGCGCAGTGAGAGCGAGGAGTCCATCCACAAGCACAACGCCTTCGCCGAGAGGGTGACCCTGCTGGGCGAACTGAGGGGACCGAACTAGATCGCGGATTTCGCCTCGTTCGTCACCGCCGGTAGGAGGACCACGAACCTCGCCCCCTTGCTGGAATCCCCTGGTACGCGGTCCTCCACCCATACCCGGCCGTTGACGTCCTCCACCAGCTTCTTGACCAAGTACAGCCCCAGACCGGTTCCGGTGGTCTTGGTGCGCCCCCTCTGTTTTCTCTGGAAGAGCTTGCTCTTGAGCTCGTCCGGGATGCCTGGGCCGTCGTCATCCACGGTCACCTTGTAGTGCTCCCTTCCCCCCTCGAACACCTTGTTCAGGACAATGGATATCTCGATCGGGCCAGCGGAGTGTTTGATCGAGTTGCTCACCAGGTTGACGAAGACGTCCTTCAGCAGATCGCTGGCCATGACGAACTTCTTGATGGCGGTCTTGTAGGTGATCTTGACCTCCCGGCCGGGATAGTGCTCGAACTCCGCCCGCACGTCCTCCAGCAGCCAGCCCAGATCCATCATGCCATGCTTGGACTCATGGCTTTCCACCTGCTGGATCTTCCGGACGTTCTCGATGAGCCGATTGCTGTTCTCCAGGATCTCCTGCGGCTTTAGGAAATATTGCATGTTCTTCTGCTCGATGTCCATCTTCTCCACGGCCATCTGCAGGTAGCTGGACACCGCCGCATTCATGTTGCTGATATCATGGGACAGCAGATCGATGTACAGCTCGGCCTGCTCCTTCGCTTCGATGGCGTCATGCTCCAGCTTCCTCTGACGGGTGATGTCCTGGATGACCGCCACCGCGCCCATGGTCTTGCCCTCGGCGTCCCGGATGGGGGCGGCCGAGTACAGAATGGTCCCCCGGGTGCCGTCGAAGCGCAGGATATCGATGACCTCTCCCACAGAGGTCTCCCCCTTCCGGATCGCCCGGATGATGGCCCAATCCTCCGGCCGCAGGCTCATGCCGGTGTCCGCCCACCAGGCCTTGAACTCCCGGTAGTCCTGGACAGAGGACGGCGTGGGCGTTCTGCCTCCCCAGATGGTGTCCACGATGTCGTTCTTCTCTACCACTTTGCAGCTCTTTTCGGCGACGAGGACGCCCACCGGCAGGTTGTCCAGTATGGTCATTATGCGGCGGCGCTCGGCATCGGATCGGGCGGCCATGTCCTCGATGCGGCGGCGGGCCATGACCTGCTCGGTGACGTCCACGAGCATGATCATCGCCCCTTTCTCCCCGCCCTTTAGAGGTATGGGCACGGCCGATAAATGATAACACGCGGAAGTGTCGCAATCCGCTGGTGTCTCCAGCTCGATGTCAACGGTCGATGTGCCCGCCCGCATTACCCCCTTGGCCCGCTCCATCAGGCTGTTCCCCAGGGGGCCGGACAGGTCCTCCAGCCGACGCCCTTTCATCTCCTCCGCCTGACCATCCTTGCCGGCCATTCTGGCATAGGCCTCGTTGGCCCACCGGACCCGCATCTCCGGACCGGAGATGACGATTATGCCGGCGGGTGCGTTGTCGATGACCGTCTGCAGGAGACCTTTCTGCTCCCCGATCTCCTCGGTCAGCCTGGCCTTCTCCTCCTCGGCCTGCTTGCGGTCGGTTATGTCATGGACTATGGAATAGAGGAATATCTTGCCCTTGATGTGAAGCGGCCCGCTCAGCACTTCGACCTCCCTGCAGTTGCCCCCGGCCAGGCGGTGCTTGAAGAAGAACCTCCCCTCGCTCCTTGATATGGCGCGCCCCATTTGCTCCAGCACCTTGTCCACCGGGATGCAGTTGATATCGCTGAGGTTCATCCCGATGAAGGTGGCCTTCTCATACCCGTAGAAATCGACCGCGGCCTGATTGACATCCACTATGCGCGCCGTGACCGGATCGATGAGGAACATGACCGCATGGTTCTCCTGGTACAGGCTCACGTAGCGATCGTTGCTCTCCTTCAGCTCCTCGTTGGTCCGCTTCCGCTGGATGGCGTATCGTATCGAGCGTTCCAGAGCGCTGCTTTCCACCTGGCCCTTCACCAGATAGTCCTGGGCCCCCATGCTCAGGGCCTTGATCCCCAGATCCTCATCGGTCTGGCCAGTGAGGACCACCACCGGCGCCTTGGCGGCCGGGCCGAGCGTCGCCTCCAATGTGTTTAGACCGGAGGAATCGGGAAGCCCCAGGTCCAGCAATACCACGTCCGGGTAGTCGGTCTCCATCTTGGAGATGCCTTCCTGCAACCGCGAGGCGGTGATGACGTTAAAGATGGCGGACCGGGATTCGCTCAGCATCTCCCTCATCAGCGCGATGTCGCCAGGGTTATCTTCGACGAGCAATACCTTGACCGAATCGCCCTTAGGCTCCGCCCTTTCGCTGCTTTCCTTGTTGACCGTCTCCCAGCTGCTCACACTTTCCCCCCGGTCCACCTCATTGGGCTCAGGTCGTTGGCCTGCTGACCATGCTCGCAGGGTCGTCCGGGACAATAGCGCCTCGTCCCTGGGCCTCATTGCTCACTTCGGCCATCCGGTCGCTCATCGTTCTTATGACCCGGAGGGTCGGCGACCGATCCGTATGACCCTCTACTCTCAATTTCCCCTTGGCCGACCTGACGACCGTTCATAAAATCAAGGTCACCGTATATAATGGGTTGGTAGACCCGCGGCCTCTTATGCGCAGATAACCATTTATGGCCCCCCAGTATTGGCGTGCTGGCGAGGGACCGGCATGAGCATCAAAGCAGTGGTGGTGGACGTCGATGGCACGCTGACCGATCGTAACAAGGTCATGTTCACATCGGCCATCGAGGCCCTGAGGAGGGTTCAGGAAAGGGGGGTACCAGTAAGCATCGCGTCCGGCAACGTTCTGCCGGTCGCCTACGGGCTTTCCACCTACATGGGGCTGCAAGGTCCCATCGTCGCCGAGAACGGCGGGGTGGTCTCCTATCAGGAACGGATATATCAGCTGGCCGAAGGCCTGCTGCCGGAGAAGGCCTACGAGCATCTGAGGACGAAGATGCCGGTGGAAAGGCTGTTCACCGACAACTGGAGGCGGACCGAGGTGGCCCTGAGGCGCAGCGCCGACCTGGAGAAGGTCAAGGAGACGCTCAAGGGCTGGAACGTGACCATCGAGGCCACCGGGTTCGCCATACACATCATGGACCCCGGCCACGGCAAAGTGGTGGGTGTCCGTAAGTTGGCCGAGATCATGGGCATCAGCATGGACGAGGTGGCCGCGTTCGGGGATTCCGACAACGACGTCGGCATGCTCACGGAATGCGGCTACAGCGTGGCGGTCGGGAACGCATCGGATGTGGCCAAAAACGCCGCCAAGTACGTGAGCTCCTACCATCACGCCGACGGGGTCATCGACGGCCTCCGTCGGTTCAAATTGATGTGAACTACCCCGCCCTTGCGGGCGGGGCTTCTTGCTTCATCCACCCGGCTTGCAGTACGCTCGCCGGCGTTGTACATTTGCAGTAATCGGTTGTAGGCGTGCCGGCACACTTCCTTCGTCCATAGCAACTTCCGCTCTTCCTCTTTATTGGGATAGAGACGACATTTGTGGGCGAGCGTGTAAGAGCACCGATATTCTTGATGACTTTCATATATAAACGTAGAACGGGGAGGTGTCCGAAAGTGCTCACGCTCGCTCTCATCCCCCAGCTATCGCAGGGGGACTTCAAGCTCGGATAGGTTAAAAAGTAAAAGGTTTCACTTTCTCTGGAGCAGTTCCAGAGCGCCGGCCTCGTCCAGACCGATGGAGAGCAACAGATACTTCAGGGACTTCTTCATGACCATTTCCTCGGTCTTGTCGTCCATGTATGCTTCCATGACCACGGGGGCCCGACGGAAGTACTCCACTCCGAACTCGGAGTAATAGTATGGAGCGTTCTCGGGATCCTCTTCGGCGGCCTTCTTGTAGGCGCCTTCGGCATCGTTGAACAGTCCGGCCTCTACGCAGAACGAACCCATGGAGC
Source organism: uncultured Methanomassiliicoccaceae archaeon (assembly GCA_964477865.1). GTDB lineage: Archaea > Thermoplasmatota > Thermoplasmata > Methanomassiliicoccales > Methanomassiliicoccaceae > UBA6. The sequence goes on from CAYZEV010000030.1 coordinate 15,938, forward strand.
TATGGACAAGGGGGTTCTGGGGGTCCAGCTCGGCGGCCTTCTTGTAGGCGGCCAGTATATCCTCGATCTTCACCTTGGGGACCAGCACGGAGGCCTCGGCCTTCCCGAACCAGGCCTCGGCGTTGTTCGCATCGGTCTTGGTCACTTTGTCGAACTTGGATAGGGCCTTCTGATACTCGCCCTCACTGAGCAATTGGTAAGCCTGTTTCATGAGTTTGTCAGTTGTCTCTTCTGCCATGGAAGCACCGTGGTGATGTAAGCCCGGGTATCAGATAAAACTTATCACATCCGTGATATCATGCGTCATCATGGGCGACGGCGGCCGCAAAATGACAAAGGATTATATATCCAGCGTTTTATGCTCAAAGGCGTTCTAAGCTCAGGGAAAGTTGTTTTATGGACCAGGAGACCGTTCGCAAGGTGGCCAAGGTGGCCAGGCTAAAGCTCACCGAGGCCGAGCTGGAACAATATGCCGCCGATCTGGAGGATATCCTGACGGCGTTCTCCGTGCTCGATGAGGCGCCATCGCTGGAGGAGTTCGATCTCGGTCCGGTCAAGGTCGAGGACGTTCTGCGGGAGGACACGGTGTGCCGGGACAGCGATCCGTCAGAGCTTAGGGACCTGATGAGGACCAATGACGACTGGGTACGGGGGCCTAGGCTATCATGAGCGCATTCCCCACCGCGGACGCCCTGCGGGCGCTGGATGAACGGCACTGCCTGTTCGCCGACCGCCTCGAGGACCCTCTGGCATTCGAAGAGGGACCTTTTCATTTCTCGGCCAAGGACAACCTGTGCGCCCGGGATTTCCAGGCCCGGGCCGGGAGCAGGATATTACAGGGATATCGACCCCCGTTCGATGCCACTCCCATCAGGAGGCTGAGGGAGAAAGGGGGCCTCCTTCTGGGCAAGACCAACATGGATGAGTTCGGGTTCGGCACATTCAGTACCAATTCCGCCTACGGCGTTCCCAAGAACCCCTTTGATCTGGAGCGGAGCTGCGGCGGTTCGTCGGGCGGAGCGGCCGCGGCCGCCTGCCTCATCCCCGGGCACCTCGCCCTCGGCGTCAGCACGGGGGGCTCCATCTCCTGCCCGGCGTCCTTCTGCGGCGTGGTGGGCCTGACCCCAACGTATGGGCGCGTTTCCCGGTGGGGTCTGATCGATTACGGCAACTCGTTGGACAAGGTGGGCATCCTTTCCAGGACCGCCCGGGACCTGGAAAGGTACCTGCCCATCATCGCCGGCCCCGACCCCAAGGACCCCACATCGCAGGTGCAGCCGGACCTGGACCTGCGGGGCGAGGTCAAGAGCGCGGCGGTGCCCAAGGAGGCGCTGACCGGCCTCTCTCCCGAGGTGGCGGCCGCCTTCGATGAGACGGTGAAGGAGCTGCGCAGGAACGGGGTGACCATACACCAGGTGGCCATGCCCTCATTGCGCTTCGCCATATCGGCCTATTACATCCTGGCGACCTCGGAGGCGTCCACCAACCTGGCCCGTTACTGCGGCATGCGCTTCGGGGCGATGAACGAGGAGTTCGACCAGGGGTTCAATGATTATTTCTCGGAGACCCGGTCGGAGGATTTCGGGACCGAGGCCAAGCGAAGGATCCTGTTGGGAACGTTCTCGCGTCTGGTGGGTTTCCGTAACCGCTACTACGTCAAAGCCCTGCAGGTCCGCCAGCTCATCATCCAAGAGTACCGCAAGGTGTTCGCCGAGAACGATGTGGTCCTTACTCCCACCATGCCCTTCGTGGCCCCCCGGTTCGACGAGATCGCCCGGATGAGGCCGCTGGAGATGTACCAGGCCGACTTCTTGACCGTGCCGCCAAACCTGGCCGGCCTTCCTCACGTTTCCCTGCCCTGCGGTTATGCCGGCGGGATGCCCATCGGCCTGCAGGCCGTGGCGCCCCACTGGAAAGAGGGCATGTTGATCTCCCTGGCCCGTTCCTGGGAAGAGTCTTTCCACTACCGGTTCCCGGGGGTATCCCTATGAAGATCGGACTGGAGATCCACGTCCAGCTTCCCACCCAATCGAAGCTGTTCTGCGGTTGCTCGACCTCGGGGGAAGCGCCCAACAGCTCGGTGTGCCCGGTGTGCCTGGGGTTCCCCGGCTCGCGCCCGTTCCTTAACCGGAGGGCGCTGGAGATGGGGGTGCTCATCGCCAAGTTCCTCAACTGCAAGATGGCCGACCGGGTGTGGTTCGCCCGGAAGACCTATTTCTACCCCGACCTGCCCAAGAACTTCCAGATCACCCAGTACGATTCACCCCTAGGCACCGACGGCCATTTCGAGGTGGGAGGAAGGCGCATCGGCATCTGGCGGGTGCACATCGAGGAGGACCCCGGCCGGATCAAGCGGGTCGGCCGGGCCGGCGAAGAGCTGGCACTGGTGGACTACGACCGCTCGGGCATTCCGCTGGTCGAGATCGTCACCGCCCCCGATCTGACCTCCCCGGCCGAGGCCCGGGATTTCCTCACCGACCTGATCATCGAACTTCGCCGCCTCATCAATGTGTCCGGGGAAGAGCAGACCATGCGCATCGATTCGAACATCTCGGTGGGCGAGGAACGGGTGGAGATCAAGAACATCACCGGTATCCGCAACGTCGAAAAGGGGCTCAAGTCCGAAATGACCCGGCAGACCAAGATGCTCGCGGCCGGCAAGAGGATCGTCCGGGAGACCCGCCATTTCGATGAGGAAAGGGGGGTCACCATGCCCGGCCGGGAAAAGGAGTTCGAGGAGGACTACGGCTACATCGGGGAACCGGACCTGGGGACCTACCGCATCGGTCCGATGACCGCGGCGATGGTCGTGCCGGAGACCCCGCTGGTGAGGGCCAGAAGGTTGGTCCAGGACTACGGCATCACCGCCCAGTCCGCCCGCCAGATCATCCTCACCGACTGGGAGCTGGCGGACCTGTTCGAGGTGCTGGTGAAGAAGGTGGGCAATGAGACGGCCCTTAGCTGGTCACAGGGTGCGCTGTCCTCGAACTGGAAGGAGCTGCGGGCCCGCAAGAGCCCCGAGCTGGGGGATCAGCTAGTGGAGATAGTGGCGGCGGTGAGCCGGGGCGAGATGACCGACAGCGAGGCGCGCATGCGCATCGGTGCGCTCTCAGGAGGTAAGGAGCTGTCGGAGCCCGTGGGGCAGGAACCGGACCTGGACGCGCTGATCGTACGCTTGGTGGACCAGCATCCCGAGGTGGTCAAGGACTTCAAGGGCAACGAGAAGGCGGCCAACTTCCTGATCGGCCAGGTCATGAAGGAGACCAAGGGCCAGTACTCATCAAAGCTAGTGGCCGAAAGAATGAGAAAGGAATTGGAGAAAAGGGTTTAGATCATTCTTTTTTCTCTTCCTCTTCGGCCAGACAGAGAAGCTGCAGCTCGGAGAGCTTGGCCTCTTCCACCTTGGCCGGCGCTCCGTCCATGAGGGATTGGAACTTCTTGTTCTTGGGGAAGGCGATCACCTCGCGGATGGTCTCGCATCCCAGCATCAAGGATACTAGGCGGTCTATGCCCAGGGCGATCCCGCCGTGGGGCGGGGCACCGTAGCCGAGGGCCTCCAAGAAGAACCCGAAATCTGTGTCGATCTTCTGGTCGGACATGCCCATCAGCTTGAACACCTTGCGCTGGACCTCGGGATCGTGGCAGCGGACCGAGCCCGAGCCTATCTCCGAGCCGTTCATGACCAGGTCGTAGCTCATTCCGCCGATGCACATGAGGTCCTCGCCTTCCACCACGTCGCCCTTCACGGGCTTCACGAAGGCGTGGTGGAACGCTTCCAGCTGGCCGGTGACGCTGTCCTTCTGGAAGAGCGGGCATCCCACCAGCCAGACGAACTGATGGTCCTTTCCCTCGGTGAGGTGCAGGTCCCTGGCCAGCTTGCGGCGGAGCTCCCCGCCGGCCTTCAGCGCGGCGGTCTCGGAACCGGCCAGGAAGAGCAGCAGGTCGCCCTCTTCCACCACCATCTTGGCCTCCAGCTCCTTGGTCACGTTCGAAGGGAAGTACTTGACGATGTTGCTCTGGAGACCTTCCTTGGTCATGCGCATCCAGGTCAGCCCGCCCATGCCCTGGGACTTGGCCCAATCGATGAGCCGATCGACCTCGTTGCGTCCGACCGCGCTGTCATCGTCGGCGGTGGGGCGCAGGAGGTCCGCCTTGACGTTCATGCAGACGACCTTTCCGCCCTTGCCGATGATCCGCTGGAAGATCTCGTAGTGGGCGCCCTTGACGATCTCGGTCACCTCGTTCAGCTTGAGGTCGTAGCGGATGTCCGGGGCGTCGGTGCCGTAGCTGTGCATGGCATCATAGAAGGTGATGCGCGGGAACGGCGTCTTGAGTTCCTTGCCGTATACGGACCGCCAGACGCTGGCCAGTGTCTTCTCGATGAGGAGCTGGATGTCCCGGTCCTCCACGAAGGACATTTCCACGTCCAGCTGGGTGAACTCCGGCTGGCGGTCGGACCGGGAGTCCTCGTCCCGGAAGCAGCGCGCCACCTGGTAGTACTTGTCCATTCCGCCGACCATCAGCATCTGCTTGTACAGTTGCGGGGACTGCGGAAGGGCGTAGAAGGTGCCGGGAGAGATCCTCGACGGGACGATGAAGTCCCTGGCCCCTTCCGGGGTCTGCCGGCATAGCATAGGGGTCTCGATCTCCACGAAGCCTTCGAGATCCAGCGCCTTCCTGGCCGCGGCGATGACCCGGTGGCGGAAACGCAGGTTGTTAGCCATCTGGGTCCGCCGGAGGTCCAGGAAGCGGTACCTCAGACGAATGTCCTCGGACGGCAGCATGGAGCTCTTCTGCTCGGCGACCTCGAACGGCAGCGGCCGCGAGGAGTTGAGGAGCTTGGCGTCCTCGATGAGCACTTCCAATTGCCCAGTGGGGTTGCGGGGGTCCTCGGTCCCGGGGACACGATTCCTGACCACTCCGGCGACCGAGATTACAGACTCTCGGCCGAAGGACTTGAGCATCCTTTCCAAGCGCTCGCGGTCGTCCTTCTCGGACATGGCCTCGGGTTCGTACACCACTTGGGTGGTGCCGTACGCGTCAGCCAGGTCAAAGAAGAGAACCCCGCCATGGTCACGGGAGAATCGGATCCAGCCGGCCAGCTGTACTTGCTTGTCCAGCTGATCGGTTCGCAATTCTCCGCAGGTGTGTGTCCTCATCATTTCCAGACCTCTCTAAAAGTCGCGGTATCGTCCCAATATGTGGCCCCATCATAAACCATTCGGTCGGGGCCATCAATTATTTTTATTTCTCGTAGAATAAACGGTGGATGTCGAAGTCGTTTGTCCTGTCGCCATCTTACTCCATCCTGGGCTCGCCGGCTATGTTGAGCTCCGGTATGAACTGGTAAGGGTCCTTGATCATGTTGAGGACGACATAGGTGTTGGTCTTCTTGATACCATGGATGGTGAGCATCCTCTTGATCAGATCGGAGAACTGGTCCCGGTTCTTGCACGCCACCCAGGCGATGGAGTCGCACTCGCCAGTGACATCGAAGATGGCCAGAACGTTGTCCATGGCCTTGATCTTCCCCTGGACGTCCAGCACGTCACCCTCGGTGTAGATGTGGACCAGGGCCATGAACTCATAGCCCAACTTAAGATAGTCGACATTGGCCCGATAGCCTCGGATGATGCCCTGCTCCTCCATGTTCTTGACCCGCTGGATCAGGGTGGTGGGGTGCACTCCCAACCTCTTCGCTATCTGGCGGTAAGAGCCCTGACTGGATATACAGAGCTCCTCGATGATGCGTTTGTCAAGCTCATCAAGCATAATAATGACCTAAATTGGACAAATGTCTAATAACAAACATCCTATAAGTATTTTTATCTAAAGAATCGGAGCTCGCCTTTCGGCGGGACATGTCGAGTATGGGCGAACAGGTATTTATTGCCTTATCATGGATGCGGGACGGGCGGCCTCCTGAAGCTTCTGCATGAGCTCCTGGCGCATGGTCATGTCGCCGGCGATCTGAGCGCTCGCCTCCCTCATCACCACCGAGCACAATCCTACCGAAGAACGGTCATTGACATACTTGTGGATGACCTCATCGATCCTATCCCGGTTCTCCTCGGTGACCTCCACCCCGGCCTCCTCGAGCATTATATTGAACCATTTCCAGCAGGGCATGGTACTACGTTGGCGAAGATGGTACATAGCGATTGGCCTGCCGTCGCCCCGTTGCCCCCTACGGCAGAGGTGGGAGGGGCCCCTCGGCCCCCTTGGATGATCTCGCCCCTGATCCGGCTCAGGTCCTCTATCCTGTATGGCCTTGGTATGGCCTTGGTATGACCCCGGAGGACCCGTAAGTTCCCTGGTCGGCCATGGTGGCATCGCTGGCATACCCGGAGGATCCTATCCTCTTGACCCGGGGGTCGATCTTCAAGAGCTCCTTGCTCGCTCCCTTACCGCCCATGCCGCCATGGAATATCTTGTCATTCCATGAGCAATGACGGGCGGTAATCAGCTCTGGTTATTTTTGAAGGTCCGACTGGACGAGCACCGCTAATCTTTTTATCGGTTCGAACGGTTCATCGAACATGACCCGGCGTTTGTACCAGTCCGATCCCTATGCCCGTGAGTTCGAAGCCGTCGTGACCGAGGTTCGCGACGAATGGGTAGTACTGGACCAGACCGCATTCTACCCGGGCGGGGGAGGGCAGGAGCCCGACCGTGGCGTCCTGGCCGGATCGCCGGTGCTCGAGGTCAAGCAGGAAAAGGAGGTTGTGCTGCACAAGGTCCCCGGTCACCGGCTGCACATCGGGGACCGGGCCCACGGGTCGGTGGACTGGGAGAGGAGGAGCGATCTCATGAGGGGACACAGCGGCGAGCATCTCCTTTTCTCCTGCCTTTCCAAGCTCTGCCCGGAGCTGGAACTGGTAAAGATCGCCATCACCCCAGAGAAGAAGAGCGTCATGGTCAAGGGGGAGCTTGACTGGGACCGGGTGGCCAGGGCCGAGACCATGGCCCGGGAGGCGATTGATTCCGACCTGCCGATCAGCGAGAAGCGGGTCAGCAGGAACGACCCCGTCCTACGGGACGCCAGGGTGAAACTGGACCGCATCCATGGCGACGAGGTCCGCATCGTGGAGATCGGGTCCATCGACAAGGCGGCCTGCGCCGGCATCCATGTCCGGAGCACCAAGGAGCTGGAACTGGTGTTGGTCACCAAGTTCACCTCGGCCCGGCCGGCCGGCGATTTCGAGGTGGAGTTCGAGGTCGGGCCGAAGGCCAAGCAGAGGGCGATCGAGCTGTCGGTGACCGCCCTCCGGGCCGCCGAAGCGCTGGGGGCAAGACCGCTGGACCTGCTGAGCGCCCTCGAGAACCTATCGAGGGAGCGGGAAAGGCAGGAGGTGGCCCTGAAGCGGTACGGGGCCAAGGCCCTGGCCGACCTGGTGCCGTCGGAGATCGGAGGGATACGGCTGTACTCCGGAATATTTGAGAGCATGGACAAGAAGACCCTGATCGACGCGGCCAATGAGTTCGCCAAGGAGGGCGCGGCCTGCGTCCTGGGCTCGGTCGGAGATCGGTTCACCCTCATCGTGGCCTGCTCCCCTTCCATCGGGGTCGATTGCGTGGCCGTGCTGAACGAGGCCCTGGGCCGGATCGGCGGTAGGGGCGGGGGCAAGCCTGGCTTCGCTTCGGGAGGCGCGCCGGGGGCCGATCGGGCGGAAGAGGCGATGGTCGCCGCCATCGTGGCCCTGCGGCAGGCCCTGGAGACCACTGGTCATTGAACCCCTACCGTCCTGGCCATGGGCCGCGGATATAACGGCCTTTCGAAAACCTCATTATCATCTGCTCGATATCACCCCTCATGCCTGTAAATGTCGAAGAGAGAAAACAGGAGATCATCAAGGAGGTCGGCGAGAAGGGCGTCAAGTTCATCGAGATGCAGTTCTCGGACATCCTGGGCGCCGTGAAGACAGTGGCTTTGCCCGCGGTGCACATCGAAAAGGCCCTGAACGAGGGCGTGTACATCGATGGTTCCTCCATCCTCGGCTATGCCACCATTGAAGAGTCGGACATGAGGGCCGAACCGATCCTGTCCTCGTTCCAGATCTATCCGTGGACCTGTACTGGCCGCATCAAGACCGCCCGTCTGCTCTGCCAGATCTTCGACCACTCCGGGAACCGCTTCAAGGGCGATCCCCGGTGGGCACTGGAAAAGATCGTGGACAAGGCCAAGGAGAAGGGCTACACCTGCAACATGGGGCCGGAGTTCGAGTTCTTCCTGTTCAACCTCGACGCCCAGGGCAACCCGGTGGCGGCACCCTCGGACTCGGCAGGCTATTTCGATCTCACGGCCCTGGACAAGGGCGAAGAGGTCAGAAAGGAGATCATGCTCAACCTGGACGAGATGGGCTTCGATTGCGAGGCCTCACACCACGAGGTCGCTCCCGGACAGCACGAGGTGGACATGCGGTATAACGACGCTTTGACCGTCGCCGACCGCATCATGACCTTCAAGCTGGCGGTGAAGACGATCGCCCTTCAGCACGGTCTGTACGCGAGCTTCATGCCCAAGCCCATGTACGGCATGGCCGGATCAGGGATGCACGTGCACCAGAGCCTGGCCCTGGCCAACGGCAAGAACACCTTTGATGACCCGTCGGGCAAGTTCGGCCTGAGCGATAATGCCTTCAAGTACCTTGGCGGCCTGCTCACCTATTCTAAGGAGAACTGCGCCATACTGGCATCGCACGTCAACTCGTACAAGCGGCTGGTGCCCGGTTACGAGGCGCCATGCTATATCTCCTGGGCCAACATGAACCGCTCCGCTCTGATCAGGGTGCCCGCCGGGAGAGGCGGCCGGACCCGCATCGAGCTTCGGAACCCGGACCCCGCCGGGAACCCATATCTCCAGTTCGCGGTCATGCTCGCCTCGGGCATGGCGGGCATGGAGAAAGGTACGACCCCGCCCGAACCGGTGGAGAAGGACATCTACCGCATGAGCAAGGAGGAGCGGGGCCGCAACGGCATCGACTCGCTGCCGGAGAACCTGGGTCACGCCCTGGCGCTCATGTCCGAGAGCAAGCTGGTCAAGGAGGCTCTGGGCGACCACATCTTCAGCCACTACCTCAAGATCAAGGGGGAAGAGTGGGACGAATACCGGACCTATGTCACCGACTGGGAAGTGCAGAGATACCTGAAGTTCCTCTGAGATCGCTTTCAAACCCTTTCCCTTCCCCTCTTTTTTATACTCCTGGCACACGTAGTTCCTAACGGACTGGCGGGACCTATGGGAAAAAGAACGAACCTCTCGATGGCGACCGTATTCCTTTTGATCGTGGTGACGGCGGGGCCCGCGCTCGGCGCGGGCGGTGCATCCAATCCCGCCCCCATCGGCGCCTCGGCCTCGACCGCGGACGGCAGCGTCAACCTCACCTGGAGGGCACCCACCACCTCGGGCGGCATAATCAACCAGACCGGCTGTGACTCCTCGTTCGTTCTATTCACCGCCATCAATGGTTCCTTCGCCTCTGAGTACCCGGGCATAGATGTCGTGCTGAAGGGCGGAGGGAACAACATCGCGTTCTCGGAATGGGCCGCCAGGCACTCCGACATGGCCATGGCCTCGCGGAAGATCACGGCGGACGAGGCCCAAAAAGCCCGGTCCGCGGGTCTTAATGTCACAGAGACCAAGGTGGCGGTGGAGAGCATTGCCGTGATCGTCAATCCCGGGACGGGGATCACTGAGCTCACCGCCGACCAGCTGAAGGCGCTGTTCAATGGCAGCACGACCAACTGGAAGGCCGTGGGAGGAGCGGACCTGACCGTTACGCCGTTCATCCCCGGGCCGGGTGGGCCGCCCTACCTGTTCTTTAACAATTCGCTGATGGTCGGCAGCAATTACTCTTCGATGGTCCATTTCGAAAAGGACAGTCTGACCTGCGCCGATGCCGTGGCCAATACCAGCGGCGGGGTCGGGATCGTCCGGACGGGCTACCTGGAACGGACCTCCGGCGTAGAGGCGGTGAGCATACGCTCCTCCCCGGATGCGCCGGCCCTATCGCCCCTTGACCGCGAGGCCGCCTACAACTCCAGCTATCGACTGGCCAGGAACTACTACCTCTACACCGACGGCGCCCCCGATGGGGCGATGGGCATGTGGGTCGATTACGTGCTCAGCACCGAGCGGGGGCAGCGGATCGCCGCAGAGAACGGTTTCCTACCGCTGGCCCCGGCGGACCTGGCCATCGCCCGGGCGATGATCAACGGCACATCCGATGATCCGGTCATCGGCTACAGGGTGTACCGGGCCGGTCCGGGAGGATCGAACGATGTGTACCTGATCGATTCCAGCGGATTCGTTGATCACAACGTCACGACCGGGCAGAGCTACACCTACCGGGTCAGCGCGGTCTTTGCCTCCGGTGAGGGGGCCCAGAGCGAGGCTATCACGGTGACCGTCCCCGCCTCGGGCGCACCGTCCGGAGGGGCTGCTGCCTCGAACGACGTGCCCCCGTACGCGCTGCTGATCCTCCTGGCGATAGGGGCGGTGGCCGCTATCGTGGTGGTGGGCCTGAGGAGAAGGAAGTGATTCCCCCGCCCCCAACCCCTTCCGCTCCCACGGCCCCTGCATCAAAAACCTTTAACTACACCAGGGCAATCACAAAGCTGTTACCATGATGCCAGGTATGAGGGGGGTAAACCCTCGCCAGATGAAGCAGGCCATGAAGCGCCTGGGTATCACTACAGATGATATCAACGGCGTGGAAGAGGTCATCATCCGGACCAAGGACAAGGAATATGTCATCAAAGATGCCGCGGTCACGGTCATGGACATGCAGGGCCAGAAGACCTTCCAGGTCATCGGAGAGGCCATTGTCCATGCGAGGAAAGCCGGCGAGCCGGGCAAGCCCGAGGAAGCTCAGATGCCCAATGAGGATATAGAACTGGTCATGGGACAGACAGGATGCACCAGGGAACAGGCGGTCAAGGCGCTCAAGGAGTGCGGGGGCCAGCCGGCCGAGGCCATCCTGAAGATCATGTCAGCGTGAGGAACCATGTGCTTAGCTGTACCAGGTCAAGTGGTCTCCGTCGAAGGTAGCCAGGGCAACGTCGACTTCGGCGGTGTGCTCCGAAAGGTGAACGTGTCGCTGGTCGACGCCCAGGTCGGCGAGTGGGTCGTGGTCCACGCCGGCTTTGCCATCGAGAAGATGGACGAGGAAGAGGCCAGGGAGACGTTGAAGCTGTGGGGAGACATGCTCGACCAAGAGGAATCATCTTAGAAAAATAAAAGGGACGGGGACCGGGTCCCCGTTCATCGTTCAATATTTCTTCAGGATCTCGGCGAAGAATCCCGAGTACAACGGAGCTATGGGGTTGTTCCCGGTCATGCGGTCCTTCACCGATAGCGTCGTGCAGTAGGCCTTGGAGTTCTTGGTGAACAGCATGTCATGACCGACGCACAGGCCCATGACGATGTTCAGCTGGGTGCCCGCCTCGTTGAGCAGCTCGGCCTGGTATACGGGGTTACAGACCGATTCCTGATCGCTTTTCATGCAGTCCTCCTTGGCGATGCCGAACTCGACCTTCTTCATGGAGAAGTTGCGACAGATGACCGAACATACCTCAAAGCCCCTGGCCTCCAGCACCTTGGTCATCTTTATGGCGTCCTCGCGGGCGGCCAGGCAGAAGGCCACTCCGATCTTCTTCCAGCCCATCTGGTCCGCGAAGGCCATGATCTCCGAGATCCGCGGCCTGATCGGGGTCAATACCCCGTTCACCGGCTGCAGCGTGCCCCTCTCCACCTTAGCGGCGGTGTGCATGATCTTCTGGGTCTCGGGATCCCGATAGCGTTCGACGATATCCTCGCGCTTGATATCGGAAACGTTGGTGGGGCAGTCCTTGAACTTGCCTGGTTCGCCGGCCTTGCAGCCCGCATCCCCGCACCGGTCACATCTGGGAAATTCCATAATCTCACCGACCAACAATCTTAAGGGGTGCTAATATATTCTCTGCCTCAATCTGGCTAAACGATTGTTCAGCATTTTACTAATTAAATAAAAATATGGGAAGGAGGTTTGGGTCTACTGCTTCGCCAGGCGGAGCAGCTCGTCCCATTTGCGGTCCACATTGGCCTGGATCTCATCGGCCACGCCCTTCCACTTGGGGTCCAGGAGGTGCTTGAAACGTCCCTGGGACTTGAGCCAGTCCATGATGGGGCGCTTCTCCTTCTTGCCCTCGGCGATGCGCTTGCTCTCGGCGGTGAGCACCCACTTGCCATGATCGTACTCGTACAGGGGCCACAGGCAGGTCTCGACCGCCAGCTGGGCGATCTCGATGGTCTGGGGCGATTCGTATCTCCAGCCGCGAGGACAGGGGGCGATCACGTTAAGGAAGGCGGGGCCGTTGGCCTCGAAGCCCTTGCCGGCCTTCTCGATGAGGTCCTTATAGTTATGAGGGGACGCCTGGGCCGCATAGGGCAGTTCGTGGGCGGCGATGATCTTGGTGATGTCCTTGGGGAACTCCTTCTTCCCGGGGATGCAGGAACCCGACGGGCAGGTGGTGGTCGACGCTCCCCTTCCGGTGGCGCCGCTCCTCTGGATGCCGGTGTTCATGTACGCCTCATTGTTCATGCAGACGAACATGAACTGATGGCCCCTCTCGATGGCCCCGGACAGCGCCTGGAACCCGATATCGTAGGTGCCTCCGTCGCCGGCGAAGGCCACGAACCGCATGTCGTCCTGGACCTTGCCCTTCCTCTTCAGGACCTGATAGGCGGCCTCGACCCCCGAGATGGTGGCCGCGGCGTTCTCGAACGCACTGTGGATCCATGGGACGTTCCAGGCCGAGTACGGAAACCCGGAGGTGGAGACCTCGAAGCAACCGGTGGCATTGGACACCACGACCGGCTTGTCGGTTCCCAGCAGCACCTGCTTGGCGATGATCGGCTCGGAGCAACCCGCGCAGAGGCGGTGGCCCTCGGTCAGCCGGACCGGCCTATCGGCCATTTCCTTGATCGATATCATTGCTTCACCCCCAGATAATTGATGGTCTTGGCGTTCCCGGACTCGAGCTCCCCGAACACGACCTTGAGGTCCTCGACGCCCACATCCCTTCCCCCCAGGCCATAGACATAGCTGACGGTGCGGGGGTGGTTACGGTTGTCGAACTCCGCCGAACGCACATCGGCGAACAGCGGCCCCATGGCCCCGAAGCT
>CAYZEV010000031.1:0-27732 GCA_964477865.1 uncultured Methanomassiliicoccaceae archaeon
AGAACATCCCCCGGCCGTTCGGCGTCGATTTCGCCCAATGGCTGAAGGCCTATCAGGGATGCGGGTTCACCGTGACCTGCGATCCCAAGAACTCGCCGATGGTCGTTGATCTCTTCGATTCGGTCGGCGTGACCGCCGCAGTGGTCGGCAAGGTGGACGATACGAGGAAATTGGTGCTTTCTGAAGGCTCGGAGAGAACAGTGCTGTTCGATCTCGCCTCGGACAAGATCACCGGCTGCGATCCGACCATGCTTCCCGCCTGTGCAAAGAAATAAGAAAGTGCTAGGCCGCGAAGGTTGCCGCTCGAATTAGCGCGAGTGATCCAACCAGCTTCTCAGCCCCGCTCCCCTTTGAGCGTTAGTAGTCCACGGTAAGGCTGCTCCCGTCAGGGCCTGACCCGTTCCCCGTGACCAGGGACAAGCGTGCGACCCTCCGATCGCACCTCCTGTCCGCCTCCAACCCCATAGGACGAGGCCTCATAGTCGTTGGCAGGGCCCGCGCTTCTCCGGTTACGGCGTCCCCCGTTGTCACCCCCGCTGTCGACGGATTGCGGTGTAAAAGGGCGTGCCGAACGTCCCGGTCGAGCCTAGCGTTCATGCTAAGAGGGTATGCCTATTTATTAGTTCCGAGTAGCTGGATGAACACAAAAATGCTCCCTCGTGCAAATCCAAGAATGGCTCATTTTCCTACCCTCTCTTCTTATTTCAAATGATTACTATCTGTAAGTATTCTCTCGTAACAGTGTTTTAGCCCCATTCTATTTTGTTTAGGGTAAGCCCTAGTAATCGAACCTTATCGATCGCCGATCGGTCGGTTGACCATCCTCATCACCAGTCGGTCAGGTAATAGCTTCCGCATCGTCAGTAGCATCGATGAATATTTACCGACGTGATATCGAAGCTTCCAGCTGCTGTCGTTCGCCGCGTCGAATATGCATCTCGCCACGACGTCGGGGGTCGAGCCCTTCTCGACGATCTTCTTATCGGTCCTGGTTGCCGATGCGATAAACTGGTCGTACGAACTGGGGACGTTGAGGTTGACCTTATCCATCGAGCGGGTGTAGAAGTCGGTCCTGATCACTCCGGGCTCGACTACCTTTACCTTGATATTCTGCGAGCGCAGCTCGTAATAGAGCGATTCGGAGAAGCCTTCCACCGCGAACTTAGTGCTCTGATAGAGAGAATAGAGCGGGAATGCGACCCTGCCCCCTATCGACGATACGTTGATTATAACTCCATTTCCCTGAACCCTCATTATCGGGATGACCTCCCTGGTCACGTCCATGAGGCCGAGGACATTGGTGTCGAACTGTTTTCGTGCTTGCTCGGGAGTCGAGGCCTCGAACACGCCGGTGACCGAGTAGCCCGCGTTATTCACCACAGCGTCAATACTCTTGAACTTTTCATGGGCGAACCTCACCGCATCTTTAATCGATCCGATCTCAGTAACATCCATACGGACCAGGTCGATGTTCTTATGGCCTTTGAGGTCGGCGCATCTGCTCTCTGGGTCCCGCACCGTGGCGATGACGTTCCATCCTCTTTCGGCGAAGTAGAGCGCTGCAGCATGGCCGATGCCCGATGAGCACCCGGTTATCAAAACGGTCTTAGGCATTCCGACACCTTCCAGGTTTTATGATTATGGCAAACCATCTTTATATTAATATGGAAAGGTTTATACATTTACTATCGGCCCATGGACATGGGTCGTAGCTGGAATAATGACGTAAATGATGACCATGCCCAATGGTGTCTTGGTCAATATCATGAACTACCATATGCTGAGCTTGAGCCGACCGGGCGCTGGTTCCGAAACGTTGGACGGGCACGCTTGGACACGCACCGTACGGGGAATGAGGTCTGCACAAAGAGCGGGGGCGCGTCCACCACGGTGAGGCTGCGTAGATATCGACCCTTATCCTTTCTCGGCCCCCTTGGAACCGATCAACGATGGCCCCCGTAGCTCTTCTCGCAGGGTAGAAATAGCACCGGGCGGCTTCTTGTGGCCATGCTCGTCTGCATCACCGCTCCCCCGGACGATGCGTCCGCCAAGGAGCTAGCGGAGCGGTTCGGCAGGGACGGTTTCGCCTCCTTTGGCGCTCAGGGGGTGCACATGGGTTTCGTGAGATCGGTGAACCTGGGCGAGGGCGGTTACCTCATCGTGGTCGATGTCAACGAACCCGAGCTGGAGGAATACTTCATGGGGCTGAAGGGGAGAAAACGGCCCGACCCCGACGGTTGAGCGGGCGCGCCTTCAGAACCGTTTAGGAGTGGTCCTCTCGCCTCCCCGGGTGCAGTAGTGCAGGTTCCTGAACCCGAACTCGGTGTGCACCGGGCATTTGGGGCAGATACACTTCAGCTCGCGGGTTATACAGTCCGGCGAGCGGCCGTAGAAGCAGAACATCTTCTCATCCCTTTCTCCGGCGCACTCGGTGTAGGAGGGACATTTGGCGCAATTGCACTTTGACCGCATTGCCGCGATCTCGGCCTTTCTCTTGTCCGGGGTCATCCGGTTAAGCTCGTCGATGCTTCGCATGGTGATCACTTGCTATTACGCGTCACTCCTTTTCCCGCATCTCCTTCTCCGACCCGATGGTGCAGTAATACAGGTTGACCAGGTCGGCCTCGGCGGCCACGGGGCAATCGGGGCACACGCAGCCCATCTCGTCCTTGATGCACTGGGGGCTCTTACCCAGAAAACAATACAGGAGCTCTTGCCGGTCCCCGGCGCACTTGGTGTAGGTCGGGCAGTCCGGACGTATGCAAGCCGCCTTTAGCCGGGCCAGCTCCTTCCCCTCGCCCTGCTTCATCTCGAGGTCCTTGAGCATCTTCTCGAACGAGTCCATCTTGTCCCCTGAATATATTATGGCCGCTGTTGCTATTATAATGTCGCCATTGCCGCGCCCGAGGGCCCGACAGAGCGAAGGGAGAAAATGCAGGCGGTGGTTATTTCCGGGGGCGGGGATATTTATCCTGAGGGTGCGGGAATGGCGCAGGGAAAACCGGATTGGCTGAGGATCAAAGCCCCCACCGGGGAGAACTTCGCCCGGATGCGCGAGCTGACCCGGTCCTGCGGCCTGAGCACCGTCTGCGATGCCTCCCAATGCCCCAACATCTCCGATTGCTGGTCCCGGGGCCACGCCACCTTCCTGCTCCTGGGTCCGCGATGCACCAGGAGCTGCGCGTTCTGCGCGGTCGAGAGCGGCATCCCGGGGCCCCCGGACCGGGAGGAGCCGGCGAGGGTGGCCGGGGCGGTCGGGAAGATGGGACTGCTCTACGTGGTCATCACCTCGGTGACCCGGGACGATCTGGCAGACCAGGGCGCCGGCCATTACGCCGAGACCGTGGAGCGCATCAGGGAAGCGAGCCCCGCCACGAGGATCGAGCTGCTGATCCCCGACCTGGGCTCATCCCGAGAGCGCCTGTCGACGGTCATCGCCTCCCGTCCCGCCGTCATCGGCCACAACATCGAGACGGTGGCCCGGCTGCAGGCCTCGGTGCGCGATCGCCGGAGCAACTACCAGCAGTCCCTGGAGACGCTTCGCGCGATCAAGGAGATCGATACTGCGGTGATCACCAAGAGCTCCATCATGCTCGGCCTGGGCGAAAGGCGCGAGGAAGTACTGGAAACGCTCCAAGATCTTCGCTCGGCCGGGGTCGAGGCGGTCACCCTGGGCCAATACCTAAGGCCCAAGGGGGGACGGTTGGAAGTGAAGGAATACGTGCGGCCGGAGGTCTTCGACGACCTGCGGGGGGAGGCATTGGCCCTGGGCTTCCGTCACGCCGTGGCCGCCCCCTTGGTGCGAAGTTCCTTTAATGCCCACCAGCTATTCGATGAGGAGGGGGAGAACATTGCTGACCGATGACTTTGATCCGCTGAAAGGGAAGATGTTGCAGGTGCTGGACAAGTATGGTAAGGTCATCGCGCCGGCCCTGGAACCGGACCTGGACCCGGCCATGCTCAAGGAGGCCTACCGCACCATGGTGCTGGCCAGAACGGTGGATGAGAAGGCGGTGATCCTGCAGCGCCAGGGTCGGTTAGGCGCCTATCCTCCCAACCGGGGCCAGGAGGCCGCGTCCCTAGGCCCGGCCATGGCCACCGGGAAGGACGACTGGTTCGTGTGGGCCTTCCGGGAGCTGGCCGGCCTGCTATGGAAAGGGTTGCCGGTCTTGAACTATTACCTCGTCTGGATGGGCAATGAGGCCGGGAGCCGCTCCACTCCGGGGGTCCACGTCACCCCGGCGGTGGTGCCGGTGGCCTCGCAGCTGCCCATGGCCGTGGGCATCTCCTACGCCTCGATGTATCGGAAGGAGAAGGCGGTCACCCTGGGCTTCTGCGGTGACGGGGCGACCTCGGAGGGCGATTTCCACGAGGCGCTCAATGGCGCGGGGGTATTCAGGACGCCCACCGTCTTCGTGGTCCAGAACAACCAATGGGCCATCTCGGTGCCGAGGAGCCGGCAGACCGCCTCGCCCACCATCGCCCAGAAGGCCTGCGCCTACGGGTTCCCCGGGATCCAGGTCGACGGCAACGACCTGCTGGCCATGTACATCGCCTCCAGGGAAGCGGTCGAGCGGGCCCGGAACGGTCTGGGCCCCACCCTCATAGAGGCGTACACCTACCGACTGGGCAACCATACCACCTCCGACGACGCCAAGAAGTATCGCCAGGATGCCGAGCTGAGGGATTGGGAATCGAAGGACCCGCTCATCCGCCTGAAGGCCTACATGATGGGCAAAGGTCTCCTTGACGAGGAGGAGGACGAGAGCATCCGGAAGAACGCCACGGAGCTCAGCGAGCAGAACGTGGCCCAGGCCGAGGCCTTCCCCGCTCCGACCATCGATGACGCGTTCAGGTACACCTACGCCCAGATGACCCCTGACCTGGAAGAGCAGCTCCAGCGGCATCGCCAGGATCTCTCGGGAGGTGAGGAGTGATGGCGGTCATGAACATGGTGGCGGCCCTCAATTCCGCCCTGGCCAACGAGATGGAGACCGATCCCTCGGTGGTGCTCCTCGGCGAGGACGTGGGCAGGGACGGCGGGGTGTTCCGGGTGACCGAAGGGCTCTACGACCGGTTCGGTCCGGAACGGGTGGTGGACACTCCGCTGGCCGAGAGCCTCATCGCCGGGATGGCCATCGGCATGGCCATGAACGGCCTGAGGCCGGTGGCGGAGATCCAGTTCATGGGCTTCTCGTACCTGACGCTGAGCATGATGATCTCCCACGCCGCCCGCATGCGCAACCGTACCCGGGGCGGCCTCGCCGTCCCCATGGTCCTGCGCATGCCCTACGGGGCGGGGGTCAAGGCGCTGGAGCATCACTCCGAGAGCACCGAGGCCCTCTATGTCCAGATCCCCGGCCTCAAGGTCGTGGTGCCCTCCACCCCGCGGGAGGCCAAGGGCCTGCTCATCGCCTCCATCCGGGACCCTGACCCGGTGATCTTCCTGGAACCGACCAGGAGCTATCGGCTGATGAAGGAGGAGGTGGAAGCAGCGGCCTTCGCCCTGCCCATCGGCGAAGCGCGGTTGGTGCAGGAAGGGTCCGATGTCACGGTGGTCGGTTGGGGGGCCATGATGCCGCTGATCGAGAAGGCCACCGGGGCCGCGGCCGCCGAGGGCGTCAGCTGCGAGGTCATCGACCTGCGGACCCTGTCGCCGATGGACAGCAACGCGGTCATCGCCTCGGTCCAGCGGACCGGGCGCTGCGTCATCGTTCAGGAGGCCCCCCAGACCTGCGGGGTGGCCGCCGAGCTGATCGCCCGGATCAACGAGAAAGCGCTGCTGTCCCTCGAAGCGCCGGTGGAACGGGTGACCGCGCCGGACATCACCGTACCCTTGCCCAAGGGCGAGAAATATTATTATATAAGTCCAGATAGAATTTATAACGCCGTCAAGAGGGTTTCTTCGTACTAGGGTGTTGTGATGGTGAAGGAGTTCAGGTTCCCGGACCTCGGAGAAGGGGTCACCGAAGGCGAGATCAAGAAGTGGCTGGTAAAGGAAGGAGAGGCGGTGAAGAAGGACCAGTCGATCGCCGAGGTGGAGACCGACAAGGCGGTGGTGGAGATGCCTTCGCCCTTCTCCGGTCGGATGGCCAAGCTCAACTACCCTGAGGGGGGCATCGTGCGGGTGGGCGAGGTGCTGGCGGTCATCGCCGACGAGGCGGGTGCCGCCCCGGAGGTACCGGAGAAGGCCGAAGGGTCCGTATCGGTGGTGGGCGAGCTCCCCGAGTCCGATGGCACGGTCATCACCTCGAGGCCGCCGGCCCTGACCGCCGACGCGGCCAAGGGAGTTCAGGCCACTCCCGCCGTCCGCAAGCTGGCCAAGGACATGGGCATCGACCTGGGGACAGTGGTCGGCACCGGACCGGGAGGGCGGATAACCGAGGCTGACCTGAAGGGGGCCGCACCGGCCGCTCCCGAGGAGGGCGCCCCTCCGCCGGCCGGATTGAAGATGCAGCCGAAGTTCGACATCTACGGCTGGATCGACCGCCGGCCGGTCCGGGGGATCCGTCGGTCGACCGCCAAGCACATGGTGGAGGCCCAGACCCGGCAGGCCCTGGTGACCACCACCGAGATCGCTGACGTGACCGACCTGGTGGGTCTTCGGGAGAAGGTCAAGAAGTACGCCGAGGAGGTCAAGGGGGTCAAGCTGACCTACCTGCCATTCATTATCAAGGCGGTGGTGGCCGCCCTCAAGAAACATCCCTATCTGAACTCGTCCATGGACGAGGAGGCCGGGGAGATCGTCCTCAAGAAATACTATAACATGGGGATAGCGGTGGCCACCGACGAGGGGCTCATCGTTCCGGTGATCAAGTCGGCCGACCAGAAGGAGGTCTTCTCCCTGGCCCAGGAGATCAAGGACCTGGCCGAAGCGGCCGGGTCGCGAAAGATCGACCTCGCCGATCTCAAGGGCGGTACTTTCTCGATCACCAATTACGGGGTCTTCGGCGGGATCTACGCCACCCCCATACCCAACTACCCGGAGGGGGCCATCCTGGGCCTGGGGCGCATCCAGGACGTGCCGTGGGTCAAGGACGGCGAGGTCTCCATCAGGAAGGTGCTGTACCTCTCGCTCACCTTCGACCACCGCATCATGGATGGAGCGCAGGCCGCCACCTTCCTCAACGACCTGAAGATGTTCCTGGAGAACCCTGAGCTGCCGTTGATGGACCCCTAGCGGGACGCGGTCCATTCGGCACGGGCGTAGCGTTCGCGGACCAGCTCGACGGCCCGGGCCGCCTCGGAGGGGGCGAGGGGGCGCTCATACCATTCCTTCCCCCGGCAGAACGAGCGCTGCAGGCCGGCCAGCAGATCGTCCCGCGTCGCCGAGGAGATCTCTGAGAGAGCGATGACCCGGGCCTCCGGCGAGCTGATCCCCTGGTCGGTGACCTTCTCCTTGGCGACCTTCAGCAGGGAGAACATCTTCCCCCGGTCCAGGGAGTACAGTATCGTGCCGTGCTGGAGGAACACCCCCTCCCGGCGGGTCTGGGCGCAGCCGGAGATCTTTCTCCCGCCGACGGTGATGTCGTTGATCGGCGCAAAGCGGGGCTCCAGCCCCAGACTTGCCAGGGCGTCCATGACCCAGCCGCCCACCTCCCGGTAGGACGCGGGGATGTCGGGGCCCATGAGCCCTTCCGGGGCGATGACGCTGTAGGTGATCTCACCGTCCCGGTCATGATACACCGCTCCGCCCCCGGTCCGCCGCCTGACCACGTCGACCCCCCGGCGGCGGCACTCTACGACGTCGACCTCGTCCTGGAGCGATTGGAAGCAACCGATCGATATGGCCGATGGCTCCCAGCCGTAGAAGCGGATGGTGGGAGGGGAGCCCGATGACCTGATCCCTTCGGCCACCGCCTCGTCCACCGCCATGTTCAGAGCGGCCGGCTGTCTGGTGAAGGGGAGGAGACGCCACCTCATGCCGCGGCCTCCTTGATGGTCGCGGCCAGGTCGGCCGGCCCGAAGCCCAGGACGGTCAAACGGTCCTCCGCGATGAGCGCCTCGATGCGCGCGGCCAGGTCCCGCTCGCTCTCTCGGAGCGACGCTCCCCGGAGCTTCTCCTCCAGCCTGGCCAGACCCTCCTCCGGATGGAGGAAGAAGTCTCCGGTGATCACGATCTCGGTGATGACTCCCCCGTCATGCTCCAGGCTCACTCGGAGCAGCTTCCCTCCCTTGACCTTCCGACCGGCGGTGCCCACCTGCGGCTACTCCTTGGCCCACTTGAGCAGCTGGTCCTTGGTGGTGGACATGCCGCACAGCGCCTTCTTGGTCTTCTCATTGTACAGCGCGGGCACGCCCAGCGACCCGCCGCAGGCCTGTTTCAGCACAGTGCCGTAGGAACGCATCAGTTTGGCGTTCTCCTCGGAGTGCCAGACCTCCAGCTCAGTGATGCCGCTGCCCGATTCCTGGGTCAGCTGGTTGCTGACCTCGGTGACGATCGGATGCAACTTCGCGCAGTGGGGGCATTCCCTTCCCCAGAAGAATATCAGCCTGTCTTGTTCCGCCATATCATTCCCTCTTTACGAAGAGTCCACACCAGCATTCGCCGTTCTCCTTATGGACCGGTTGGATGAAGAAATTGCAGGGGCAGATGAGGTTGAGGTCCTCTTCAAGATCGCCCGTGGTTATCCGGCAGGGGCGATACTTCAGCCCATGGTTCTTCTGATTCTCCAGTTCTCCCTTTGCCAGCGTCCTTACGAAGGCCTGGTCGGGGTTGAGTCGGAACGGTTTGCCCTCGGCGAACTTTTCCCAGACCTCGAGAAGCTGGTCGATCTGGTCCAGCCTGTCCCCGCGGTCAAGGATGACCTTCATCGTCTCAGGATAATCGATCAGGGTGAAGGCGTTCTTGGCCCCGCAGGTAGGACAGACCGCTGGCCCCCTTATGCCGTAATGGATATCGTTGCATACATTGCATCGCCAGAGCTTCTTTACCGCCATAATGCCCACCTTCACTATCAATATCGGGGGATATATACAAATTGCTGTCGCCTTTCGAACGGTCCTCGAACCCGATCCCACTGGCCTGCCTCTCCGCTCGCTATACCTCATCAGCATCTCCTCCAGATTCTCTTGGGACTTGCCCGAACAACGAAATGTATTAATCGATGGCATTGGCACGTTCGTTCGGTGAAAGAAATGGCGGTGGTACGATGTCCGGCCTGCAACGAGCGTGTCGAAGGATCATCCTCCGAGGACCTGTCCAGGAGCATGAAGGTCCACTTCTCGGACATTCATGAGGCCGGGGGTTCCCTGGAAGAACGATCCACGCCGTCCCGGGAAACGAGCTTCTCCGGGGAGAGCGGGGAGTTCACAGGCGGGGCCGATGTCAGCGCCCCCTCGGGTTCGAAGGAAGGCCTGGGAAATCCGGAGGACCGCGCCCCCGTAAGGAAACCCTTCCGACCCACTCCGGGAGGTGGTATCGGTCCGGGGGCCAAGGTCGATTATAAGGAGAAATCCTTCGAGGTTGGGGGCAGCGGCTCTGGCACGGGCATGGGGGAGTTCGAGAGCGGCGTGGTCACCCCCGAGGGGACCGGAGATAGCGAGGACACCCGGGGGATCAGGAGCTTCCAGTGCCCCATCTGCGGGGAGGATGTGCGCAGCGAGTCCGAGGAGGAGCTTTCGTCCACCTTCAGCAGCCACCTTCTAGGTTCCCACCGCAACGAACCTTTCGTGAACCGACTGTTAACGAATACAGTGAGCCGGTGAGGACATCATGGTCGCAGTTCGCTGTCCGTGGTGCGAGCGTCGGCTGGAAGCGGCCGACGGCGATATCCTGTCCGGTGGGCTGACCGTCCACTTCCATCGCGATCATGGATTGGTGCTACCCGACACGGACCTGCTGACCGGCGGCAGGGAGGGGCACCTCTCCTCCCTGGCCGAGATCGAAGGGACGACCGGTGAGCAAGAGGTGCGTCTGGGTTCGGAGATTTACGGTTCCCGCCTGACCGAACGGGAGGGGGACCTCTACGGGGTCCGGGGCCCCCCCACCACCATCACCGTCCAGCGGGGCAAGGAAGCTCCCTTTGTGGACTGTCCGCTGTGCGGCCTTCAGGTCGACGGTCGTAACGAGGGTGAACTGTCCAGGAACCTGAAGGAGCACATGAGGGAGAACAACGAGCTGGAGAATGGCCGGGTATGACCTTCCCGCTCAGGACCGTCCCGTGGGAATCGCGGTCGGTACTGAGTGAGGATGCCAGCGCTGGGCCCGCCCCAGGGCTGTGGACGAACACGATGAATGGCGACAGTAAGGACAATGGAGATGTCAGGACATGACCAGCGTTAGATGCCCGATCTGCGATCGGAACATGGCGTCATCGGACCGGGAAGGGTTGAGCGCGGTGCTTCGCGACCATCTCTCGGACGAGCATGACGTCGAGGTGCTGAAGGAAAGCGACCGGTCCGCGGGAACGGCGACCCCGACCGGACAGATGGGGTCAGAGAAGGGGAACGCCCCCGATGTCGCGGCCATGAAGGAAGGGAGCCGCTTGCACCGGGCCGAGCTTCGACGAGAGGAGCAGTTCTACGCCCCCGAGAAAGGGACCGAGGTGCCTCCCCGCCCGAAGGGTATCGGTGACTGGGTCAAGAAGTCTCTGGGGACCAACGCCGAAGACGGGGGCAAGGACGAGTGGGCCCAGGGCGAAGGATATCCAACGATGATGGACCGGAAGGGCACGGCCGCCCGTGAGCGGTCGCCGGAACCGAGCGACGTTCCGCCACTTGCCGCCAAGGGCGAGCCCCTGGAGGAAAGAGGGTCGGAAGGTGTCGATTGCCCGATATGCGGCGAGCCCATCGTGGCCTTGGACGAAGATACTTTGACGGTAAAGCTAAGGGAGCATGTGGCGGGAACCCATCAACTTGTACGCCAGGAGACGTCCCTCCGCCCCTAAGGTCCTTAATGAAGGTCGGACCGCTCCCCGGCCTTCCTTTTTATAAAATATCGATGCCAAGTATCGGCAGCCAGGCCGTTCGGATGAGGGAAAATCGGCCAACGTTCAAATATGTTCCACTGAAAGTTTCCCACTTGGTATAATTTATGACCACCGTCAAATGCCCTATATGCAAGGAAAGGATCACAGGGGCCAGCGGCCCCGACCTCAATGACAGTCTGAGGGTCCATCTCGTGGACGTACACCGGATGAACGAACTGAGGGGGTCCCAAGGATTAACCTCCGGAGAGGTCACCTACATGGGCCAGACCGCTCCCGTGGAGCGGCCGATCGAACGCGACTATGTCCGTGAAGAGACCAGGAGGGACGTGAACATCGAGAGAAGGCCCGCCGCCGGTCTGTTCAGCGCCCCGGAGTCCCGGACCGAACGAGAGGTGGAGACCTGGACCTCCCGCAGACCAGAGCGGTACCGGTCGGAGTACTACATCCCCCGGGAAGAGGTCCGGCAATGGAGATATCCCGTGACCGGGCCGGGAGGAGAGCGGGGACCGGCAAGGGCCGAGAGCCTCATGCCGGCCACGATCAATTGCCCGCTGTGCGGAGACCTGGTCCGAGGCCGGGACGAGGACGATCTTTCCGATCGGCTCCATAGCCACATGGCCGATACGCACGACATCCGTCCCAAGATGTACGCGCGCTATCGGTCTTGAGCGGTAAACCTCTTCCCTCTTTCTGACAATGTTTATACCCCGCTGGCTCGAATGGACTCCTTACCATGACCTCTATAAGATGCCCGATCTGCAGGACCGCCGTCACCGGCGACGGTGAGACGGCGCTCACCCATAACCTCCGGGACCACCTGGCTTCGACGCATGAGATAAAGGACCTCTGCGAGATGAGGGAGAAGACAATGCCCCGAAACCAGGAGGTCGGTCCCCCGTCCCAGGACCGGGGGCCGGAGGACTGGGAGAAAATAAAAAGAGGGGCGGTCCCGTCCGAGATGGAGATCGGCGAGGACGTGGAGCAGACCGTCCTTTGTCCGTTCTGCGGGTCCCGGGTGTTCGGCCACGATGGGGACGACTTGTCCAACAAGCTGCACGACCATATCGGTGACGTGCACGACCTGCGGCCTACCCGGATCGTCCCCCGCCTGAAGTTCTGATCAGATCTTCCTGATCACCGGGCCGGGGGTCCGGAACTCGCCGTCCCAATACACCAGGACATCGGAGCGATCATAGTCCTTGGTCACGTCGGTATGAATGACCTTGCCTATGAACCACACATGGTCCCAGTCGCCCCGATCGATCTGCTCGAGCTTCCTGATCTCGAGGTTCAGGGGGCACTCGGCGATGCTCGGCGATTTGATCCTCTTGCCCGGCCGGGGGGTCAATCCTACCTCGGAGAACTTGTTCTCCCGGCTGCCCGTCTCCTGGCCGCACTTGATCACCTGTTCTAGGAGGTCCTTGCCCGGCACGTTCAGGGAGAAATCCTTGGTCTCCTCGAGCAGTTTGTAGCTGAACCTCGAGGTCTTGATGGCGATCCCGACGATCGGCGGGTTGACGGAGAACACATTGAACATCCCGATGGTGGTGACATTCTGCTCCTTCTCCCCCACCGCAAGTAACATCACAGGGGCGGGCGGCAATTGCATGACCGCCTCGATGGCGCTTATGTTGAGCTTCAACCTCTCCTCGTTTGTTTGGTCCTCGCTCATGGTAATCCTGAAGATTATTAACCGGCCGCCTAATAATAAACTGCCCTTATCGGTGCGGCCGAACATGGGAGCGACACGCCGCCAGGACGGCCCAGTAGCCGGGCCGAATGGATGGGTCCGGGGCCGTCCAGGCATACCGGACCTGTCGGTCCGCGTCGATCACGAGGACCGACCGCTCGGCATGGCCGGCCAGGAAGCGGCCGTCCGGGGAGAGGACGCCGTACCGCGCGGAGGCGGTCCCCCGACGTCGCTGAGCAACGACCAACCGATGCCCATCCGCCCCTTCCAGGCCCGATGGGAGGTCGTGGAATGGACCGATATTCCCACCATGAGCGCTCCCGCCGTCTCGATATCCCTGACGATCCCCTGGAAGACCTTCATCTCCAGGGCGCAGATGACCCCCAGTCGATGGGATAGAACACCAATACGACCGTCCCTTTGTGGATCTCCTCGCTCAGCCGGACGACGCGCCGGACGCTTCGGGAAGCTCGAAATCGGGGGCCAGGTCCCTGTCTTGACGGCGCCCATCGAGCTACGCCACCTCGCGGGCCCGCTCCGGTTCGTCGGGAGGAAGGTCCATCATCCGGCGCCAGGTCCGACGGTCGACATGCTTGATGTTGCCGTTCTCGTCATAATAGTGGACCTGGTAGTAGAACAGCCACCAGTTGTTGAGCTCGAGCAACCTCATGCGGGTCTTGACCGCCTTCTCCTTGGGGACCACCACCACCAGGCGGCTCTTGGCCTGAAGCACGTGAGCGTACTCTATCATGCAATGGGGGTTGGAGAGCGTTTCAGCGGTCTCCACGAACTCCTTGCTCACCACGTAACGGTCCTGGCAGGCGGTGATGACCCCCCTGCCTCCGCAGACCTCGAAAGTAACGGTGGCCTCGGGATAGATCTCCCGGATCTCCCTCAGGCTGTCCTTCGCCCTTTTCTGGGTGACCGTTTCGATGATCCCATCGTCCGCCACATCGTAGAAACGATTTTTATCGTATATAACGATGGGGCCGATAACCTTCGCCATGGCGGGAACGGATAGCTGGAAACCAACCATTATTAGAGGTGGCTGGATTGGGGTTCGATGGCTCGTCGGAGGAAACTGAGGATCACCCCGGTGGTGTCGGCCTTCGTGTGGGGCGTCCTCACTGGCCTGGGCATCGACCCCACTCAGATGATATACGAGACCACCCTGAAACAGCTGGGCGCCTATGTGCAGGTGGCCTCGGTCATCCTGTTCTTCGTGGTCCTCTACTTCTCGTACAGCTGGATCATCGAAGGCGTGCAGCGCTCCAGGAAGGCCTTCCGGGTGGCCGGGTTGATCGGCATCGCCGCCATGGTCCTGGCGTTCATCTCCGGGGTATTCATATTCACATGGGACAAGGCGGCGATCGTGCTGGTGATCGCCGTGCTCGCCTGGATCTACGCCACTTGGAAATAATAAAAAAGACCCGTAGGCCGCGAGGGCCTACTGGGTGTCGATGACCTTGATCAGGTGGTAGCCGAAATCGGTCTTCACCGGGCCGACGATCTCGCCCTTCTTGGCGTTGAAGGCGGCGTCCTCGAACTTCTTGACCATCTGGCCCCTTCCGAAGGTTCCCAGGTCCCCGCCCTTGTTCTTGGAGGGGCATTGGGAATACTCCTTGGCGATGGTCTCGAACTTCTCTCCGGACTTGATGCGGGCCAGGAGCTCGAAGGCCTTGGCCTGGTCCTTTACAAGTATGTGCGCAGCGTGAACTTTGGTGGTCATGAGGTCATGGCAGACCCGAACGGGAATAAAAAGGTTCCTTTCCCCTCAGTACGCGGAGATATCGGTGACCAGTCCTCTCTGGCGGTTGATCATCTCTTTGATCTCGTCGATCGAGGGATACCTTCCCTGGTCCACCAACTTACCGTCGATGAAAATTGCTGGCGCGGACGTGGCCCCCCTCCTTTGCGCTTCCTGGAAATCATGGAACTTGACGATCTCGATATCCAGGCCCAGCTCTTCGACCGCGGCATGCACGGCGGACTCGATCCGCCTGCAGCTGCCGCAGCTTGCCGAAAATAGGACTTCGATCTTCATATTTCTCACGAACTAGGATTGTTCCGCCCCCATAAATAATATGGACCGAACAGGGGAGAAAGGATTATCGCCGTCCCCGCATCTCCCGGCCTGATGGCCCTCCTCCTGGTCCACCCCTTGACGCGACACTTAGGCCCCACCTTCGCGCTCCAGGAGATACTCTATGGCCTGGTCATGGCCCTGGGTACCATCAGCACGGTGTCTATCGGGATCGGCCTGGACCCCAGCTCCCGGAACACTCTCATCCTGGCCGCGGTGGGTGTTAACATCACCTGGGGCCTGGCGGACATGATCATGTACATGGTCACCAAGAACTTCGATCGCATGAGGCATCAGTGGTTGGCCGATAACATCAAAAGCGACCCGGACGAGGACTGGCCGATGGCGGTCGAGGAAGACCTGTCCGAATCGATAGTTGCCACCCTGGACCCCGTGGACCGGCAGCGCATCTATCAGGACATCGTCGACTCGGAATCCCGGGCCGTCGGCCGCCCGGTCCGCTTTCATGTCGTCCATCTCTATGGGGGAGCGACCTGTCTCATCCTTACCGTTCTGGCCGCGTTGCCCCTGGTCGTTCCTCTCCTGCTCATCACCCCGTTGTCCCTGGGACTGAGGGTCGCTTCCCTGGTGGCCATGGGGCTGCTGTTCCTGGCTGGCTATCTATGGGCCCCCTATGCCGGCCTACGGAAGGAGAGGGTGGGCCTTCTCATGATGGGCGTGGGCGGCGTGATCACCCTGGCCACCCTGGTCCTGGGCGGCTGAAACCCTAAAGTTAAATCTCCGTGCCACATTCCTCCCTCCTGATGTGGAAGCAGCTGGACATCGAGCAGTGGAGCGTCAACCGGCGTGGCAGCCTATCCGAGGTCCGCCGGCCGGTCGAGGAGATCATCGCCCAGGTCAGGGAGAAAGGGGATGAGGCCCTATTCGACCTGACCACCCGGTTCGACAAGGTCCAGCTCGAGCATCTGCGCGTTTCGAGGTCGGAGATCGAGGAGGCCTACCACATGGTGGATTCCGCGCTGGTGGACGCGCTGCGGAAATCCAAGGCCAATATCGAGGCCTTCCACCGCATGCAGCGGCCGGCCGACCTGTGGACCCGGGAGGTCGCTCCCGGCCTGACCCTGGGGGTCAAGAACACGCCCCTGGACCGCATCGGCATCTAC
Organism: uncultured Methanomassiliicoccaceae archaeon; assembly: GCA_964477865.1. GTDB lineage: Archaea > Thermoplasmatota > Thermoplasmata > Methanomassiliicoccales > Methanomassiliicoccaceae > UBA6. Next base: position 15,829 of record CAYZEV010000031.1, read on the forward strand.
GTACCGGGAGGAAGGGCCTCCTATCCTTCGACGGTCCTGATGTGCGCCGTGCCGGCCAAGGTGGCCGGGGTGGTCAACATCATCATGTGCACCCCTCCCCCGGTGAATCCGCTCACCCTGATCGCCGCCGATATCGCCGGCGTGGACGCCATCTTCACCGTGGGCGGCGCGCAGGCCGTGGCGGCCATGGCCCTGGGTACGAAGAGCATCTCCCCGGTCCAGAAGATCGTCGGCCCCGGGAACGTATACGTGACCATGGCCAAGATGATACTGCGGGACATGGTGGAGATGGACTCGCCGGCCGGCCCGTCGGAGATCGCCATCCTGGCCGACTCCTCGGCCGATGAGAAGTTCATCGCCGCCGACATCCTGGCCCAGGCCGAGCACGATCCCAACGCGGCCTGCGTCCTGGTCACCACCGACGAGGTGCTGGCCGGAAAGGTCGGACGGGAGGTGGAGAAGATGGCCTCCCGGGCCGAGCGCAAAGAGATCGTCGGTAAAGCCCTCCTCAACTCCGGCTACATCCTGGCCCGGGACATCACCTCGGCCATCGAGCTGGTCAATTACATCGCCCCCGAACATCTGTCCATCCAGGTGAGCGATCCGCTCGCGGCCCTGCTGGGCATCAGGAACGCCGGTTCCATCTTCGTGGGAAAGTACGCCGCGGTGGCGCTGGGTGATTACGCGTCCGGCACCAATCACGTGCTCCCCACCGCCGGCTACGCCCATGTGCATTCCGGTCTGGACGTCGCCCACTTCATGAAGCGGTCCTCGGTACAGATCGTGGAGCGGGAAGGATTGGAAGCGCTAGGGGAGACGGTCGAGGCACTGGCCAAGGCCGAAGGGTTGCACGCCCACGCCCTCTCGGTGCGCCTGCGCCGAGACAGCTCATCCTGAGACGGTGCGCCGGAAGAGAGCGGTGGTGGCGGTCAGGGTGATCGCTCCCACGACCCCGATGACCAGGAAGCATACCCCTATGGTCCCCCAGTCGAAGCCGGTGATGATGAGGCTGTGCAGGGCATTGGCCACATAGGTCACTGGGTTGTAGACGGAGACCGTCTGCACCCATTCCGGCAGGAGCTGCTCGGGCATGACCGCCGTGGACAGGAAGAGCAGCGGCAGGGTCGTCAGCAGGCTGATCAATAGGGTCGACTCCGAGTTGCCGGTGGCGAGGGCGATGAAGGTCGATATGCCCGACCAGGCGATGCCAAAGGTAAGGGCGATGAGCAGGATCAGGAGCACTCCGCCGATACCGGTGACCACCACCACTCCGACGAGGGTGGCCAGCGTAAGGATTATCAGGGACTGGACGACGATGCGGAAACCATCACTGAACACCTTTCCCAGAAGGATGGAAGAACGATGTATGGGTGCCACCTTCAGCTTGTCCATGTAGCCAGATTCCAGGTCATCGACCATCCCGATACCGGACTGGAGGGCGCTGGTGAGGACCGTCTGGACGATCACCGCGGCGGAGAAGAAGGTGATGTAGGACGAGGTCCCAGTGATCTGGGCGAAACCCGGGATGTTGGCCACCGCCTGGAAGGCCTGGGTGAACAGCAGGAACCACACCAGGGGCTGGACCAGGGAGAAGAACAGGAAGGTGGGCCGGCGAAAGATCTTGCGCACCCATCGCTGGAAGATGGCATTGGTCTCCATCAACGCGTCCGTCCCGCTCATCTCCTCCTCCTCGTTCCCGGTCGGCGGGAGGGCATGGGACGGGCCTCTTCCACCCGCAGCTTCCGCCCGGTGAACTTCAGGAAAACGTCGTCCAACGAAGGGACCGCCAGGGTCAGCCGTTCGATCCTCTGTCCCTCCTCGTCCAGCGCCCGGACCATCTGCGGGATGAGGGCCGGGCCGTTCTCAGCGTAGACCATCAATCCGCTCTGGCACAGGATGCCCTCCTCGCAGTCCTTGACCTCCTTGACCCCGGGCATGGACCGTAATCGGTCGATGGTGCTCGCCAGAGGTACATCGGCACCATCGGCAAAGGACAGCTGGACCTGATCGGCCCCGATCTGGGCCTTCAGCTCGGCCGGCCGGCCCTGGGCGACGATCTTTCCCCGGTCCACGATGCACAGCCGGTCGGCCAGGCGGTCCGCCTCTTCCATATATTGGGTGGTGAGGAAGATGGTCATTCCCTCCCGATTCAGCCTCCGGATGTGGTCCCATACCGCCGACCGGGACTGGGGATCGAGCCCGGTGGTCGGTTCATCGAGGAACAGCAGCTTGGGCCGGGAGACGAGGGCGGTGCCCAGGTCCAGTCTTATCCGCATCCCGCCCGAATAGGTGCCGGCGCGGCGGTCCGCGGCATCGGTCAGACCGACGGTCCCGATGACCTCCTGGACCCGAGGACCTATCTCGGCCCGGGGGATGTGGTAGAGCTGGGATTGCAGCTCCAGGTTCTCCCGGCCGGTGAGGTCGTCGTCCAGACCGACCGATTGGGACGCGTAGCCGATGATCGACCTTACCTCGGTCGGTCGTTCATCGATGTCCATCCCATCGATCCGGGCTTTCCCGGAGGTTCCCCGCAGCAGGGTCGTGGGCACCTTGATGGTCGTCGACTTGCCGGCCCCGTTCGGCCCCAGGAAGCCGAATATCTCGCCCCTGCGTACCGTGAAAGAGATATCGTCCACCGCCCGCAGATCGCCGAAGGTCTTGACCAGATGATCGACCACCACGATGTCATCATCGCTCATGGCTCGGCCTTCTCGGAGCAGAACCACCAATCCAGGCAACCCGGCCTGCCCTTGCGCTTTTCGGCCTCGGCCTCGGTGGAGGGCGGGTGGAGGAGAACATCGGACCCCACGAACTCGCTCTCCGGCCAATTGGCCGGGGTCGCCACATGGTATTTGTCCACGACCAGCATGGCTCGCACCATCCTGAGAAGCTCCTTGAGGTTACGACCGACCCCCTTCGGGTAGTACATGAGCGACCTCACCTGGCCCTTGGGATCGACCACGATGATGGCCCTGACCGCCCCCTTCCCCGAGGCTGGATGGATCGCCCCCAGGGTCCGGGCGGTCTCTCCGAACGGATCGGCGATGATGGGAAAGGTGATCGTGACCCCCAGTTTATCCTTGATCCATTGGGCCCATATGATGTGGGAGTGGACCTGATCGATGGATAGCCCGATGAGCTCGCAGCCGAGCGCTCGAAATTCCTCGTGATGGTATGCGAAGGAGGCGAACTCCGTCGTGCAGACGGGGGTGAAATCCCCGGGGTGGCTGAACAGCATGAACCATTTTCCCGCGAAATGTTCTGGCAAGGTCAGCTGGCCATGGGTGGTCGTTACCTCCATGTGGGGGAAAGGTTCCCCGATGCAGGGTATCTCCACCCGGGTCCGGTTGTTGGTAGGAATCGGTTCGGTCATGAGCATCATCGCCTATACATCCTGTTCTGATGGTTCATGAGCCTTCCCCACGGCCGCAACATACCTGTACCGGACCGACCATCAGCAGAACGGAGAGTCGACCGCGGTGAGCGCCGCTGGGTCCAGCTCCTTTAAAGGTCATTATGCCGGACATGTTCGGGAGATCGGAATGGATAAGGCCCAAGGCCTGGAAGCTCGACTGGGAGCTGCATAAGGACGGGCAGGTCATCGCCACCATGTCCTCTCCCAAATTGTTCGGCACCGCCGTATCGGCCACCTTCGGCGAGGACAGCTATTCCTTGAGGAAGGGCGGGCTGAGGAGGCCGGGGGCGGCCATCAAGAGACTGCGGGAAGAGGGGGAGCTGGCCATCCTCGAGTTCGACGCCATCGGGAAGGGGTCTATCACCATGGGCTCTTCCAGATATCAATGGGAACGCATCGAGGCGAGCGAGCGTTGGACCCTTTCCCAGGAAGGCCGTGGGATCATCTTCATAGTGGATCGCGATACCCGGAGCAAATACCCCACCGGAAAGGTCGATGTCGATATCGGGGACCCGCACCTGGGTCCCTTGTTACTGTTGACCTGGTTCATCATATCCACGACCGGGTGCTGAGGCTACGTTCGTCAGGTACAATTTTATCTTTCGCCCGGATTACTATAATCGTTCTTAATTCCAGTAAGGGGGAAAGGGAAGGTGGACAAATACAACGGGACGGAGGTCCAGAAACAGATCCTGCGGAGCCTCCGGGAGTTCTATCCGATCAAGGTCGACGAGATCGTGCTGGTAGCGGCCGTTCAGAAGCTGATGAAGGACTATAGCGCCGACCAGATCTCGAGGGACCTGCGCGAGCTCAGGGACAAGGGGCTGATCGAGGAGTCGGCGGTCCGGGCCCCGTTCGGGAAGACCGATACCTATCGTTTCAAGATATCCCCGGCGGGCATCGAATACCTGCAGTCGATGGAAGAGAAAGGTCCCCAGGCCCCCGGCGTCTCGGCCAAGGAGATCGAGGCCCGCCTGGTGGAGACCTACGATCGCATCAAGGTCGACATGGAATCGATGCGGCAGAACCTGGAGAACTCCCAGAAGGCCCTGGAGAAGGAGATGGCGGCGGTGCGTTCCAGCATCGCCGATCACGATCAGGTCATCCGGACCTATTTCGTGAGGGTCATCGAGACCTTCGGGGTGTTCGTAGGTATCTTTGCGGTCGTGGTGGTGGCGATCATCGGCACGATCGATGTGGCCAACGTGGTGCGAGAGGATGCCATCGGCTTCTCTCTGGTAATCCTGGTCGCCTTGCCGATAATACTGGTGGTGGTGATCGTCTCTTTGCTCTATGCCGTGCGGGAACTGGTCCTGAAGATGCCCCGGACCCCCCGGGACTGACGCCGCTTCAATATCTTCCAGAAGATATCAAAATCGCGTCCTCACGATGGTAATATTATATCTGCCGAGGATGGTCGATCCTCATGGACGATATCGTCGGGAACGTGGATATCTCGACATTGATCACGGAAGAGGTCAAGGAACGGCCGCGGAAAGCAGCCCCCTCCGCGCCCCCTCTGGACGCTCTTGACCGGTTCAAGGGCTGCCGGGTCATGGTGTTCGCCCCCCATCCCAACGATGACGTGCTAGGATGCGGCGGCACCATGCGCTTCCTTTTCGAGAAAGGCTGCAACATCCTGGCGCTGTACATGACCGACGGCCGTTTCGGCTCTCCCGCGCTCGCTTTAGAGGAGGTGGCCCCCATCCGCCGCCTGGAAACGATCAACTCGGCCACCGTCCTCGGTATCGGCAATCTGCAGTTCCTCAATCGGCCGGACCTTGGCCTGGTATGCGACCGGACCACCCTCAAGGAGGTCCGGGAGGCCGTGGAAGCGTTCGCTCCGGCCCTGGTGCTCGCTCCCGATCCGGCGGAAGACAATCCTGACCATAGGGCCGCTTCCCGCATCGTCCAGGCCACCACCGCCGGAGAGGACATCGTTGTGCTCCAGTACGAATTGAGGACGGCCTGCCGTCCCGACCTGGTGGTCGATATCACCGGCACGATGAAGTATAAGGAGAGGGCGATCCGCGAGCACCGGTCCCAGCTGGACTCGGAGGACTACCTCCACCGGATCAAGGGGCTCAACTCGTACCGCTCCCTCGGACAGGGGCCGGAAGTTCGTTACTGCGAGGCGTTCTCGCTTCCGCCGGGATGAAAAGGAGAGATTATTGATAGGTCGGACCGCCATCGGGCAGTGATGAGCGAGCGGTCGGTGGTGGAGAAGCTGCATCTCAAGCCCGGGCAACGGTTGTTCCTGGCGTCCCCCCCGGCCGGGTTCAAGGCGAGCCTGAGAGGCCTGGCCCCGACCGACCTGGCCGAAGAGGTGGGACCGGCCGCGGTGGTCCTGGCGTTCATCGAGGACCGCGCAGACCTCGAACGTTCCGTCCCGCCCCTGGTCGGGTCCATGGACCCGGGGGCCGCCCTCTGGATCGCCTATCCCAAAGCATCCTCCGGAGCGGCCACCGACCTCAACCGGGACAAGATATGGGAGTGGGCGCGGGCCCATGGGCTGGATGCGGTCGCCAATTTCTCGATGGACGGTACCTGGTCCGCTCTTCGATTGAAGGTGAGGTGATCCCCGATGGTCCACCGTTCTTCGACCCAGAGGGGTTCCTGGGACCAGGAGTACTCCAAGCCGGACCCGCTGTGGAAAGGGCCGTCGAGGGACGACCTGCCCCCGCTCAAGGGCATGAGGGTCCTGGAGCTGGGCTGCGGTAACGGGAAGACCGCGGCGGCCCTGGTCCGATCGGCCGAGGAGATCGTGGCGGTCGACTTCTCGAGGCGCGGCCTCGAGGCTTGCCGCCGGACGCTGACCGCCCCCAATCTCCTCCTGGTGGAGGCGGACGTCCGGAACCTCCCCTTTGCCGATGCTTCCTTCGACCAGGTGGTGGCCTTCCACGTATTGGGACACCTGCTGAAGGAAGAGCGCCGGGCCGCGGCCGACGAGGTCCGGCGGGTCCTCCGTCCCGGCGGCGGCCTCCTGGTAAGGGTGTTCTCCGTCAACGACATGCGCTGCGGCTCCGGAACGCGTATCGAGCAGGGGACCTTCGTCAAGGGCACGGGGATCCCGTGCCATTACTTCGACGCTGCCGAGCTAGACGACCTGTTCCGGGAGTTACGGAAGGACGCCCTGGATGAGGTAAGGTCAGAGAAGCGCTACGATGGCGCCGACCGGCTCAGGGCGGAATGGGCCGGCGCATATCAGAGACCTTGATGGCCGTGGCCGACCATCAGCGGGCCGGCCGGGGCTCGGAGCGCCAGCGACCTGCTCTGGGCGGGTGCAAGCGACCGGGGCCGTTGGTTGCTCAGGCCGGCCTTGGCCAGGGAATAGGTGTGTTCGAAGACCCCCAGGCCGCAGGTCTTGACCGCGACCTTGAGATCGAATATCTTGGCAAACCCTTCGACCTGCTCCTCGAACCGGCCCATATCCCCGAGCCCGTTCTCCAGCCTCATCACCGTGGAGTATTCCATGCGCTCGAACACGAACCGCATGTTCTCCACCTGCTCGATGACCTTGGTCAGGTCCTTCTGGCCCTGCCGCCTCTGCCAGTTCTCGGCGTAACCCGGTGAGACGAAGATCGTGCCGCGGTTCTGTTTGATGGAGTCCAGATAGGCCTTCTTCCCACCGAGGTTGGCCCCGAAGCAGTCATCGACGTCCATGCCGTCCTGGTCGGTAAGGATCATCATGGGTACACCGACCTCCTCGCCGAGGCGGCCGATCTTCCACAGGGAGTTGCGGCACAGCCCGTAGAAGCAGAGGCAGAGGGCGGCGTAGGTCTTCAGGACCATCGCGGCGTTCCTGACGATCCCCCGGAGCTCGGCCTGATCATCATGAGGTCCGGCCGGGTTCATCCATATCAGGGCGGTGAAGCGGTCCTGCATCGTGGCCCGGTCCATCTCGGTCGGGTCGATCAGTTCCGCCTCGACCTGCCGACTGGCCAGTTTGCCCTTCAGGATCCGGCCCCCCTCATTGTCCACGATGAACACCCGTGAGAGGTCCCTGTCCCTCGAAAGGACATAGGCTAGCTCATCGGCCAGGACCACGCAGCCGATGACCCCCAGAACGTTCCCCACGCCCATAGGTCATCGATGGGTCCGGCGATAAGATAAAACTATTCTATATATGTAGAGACATCTAGAACCGGGTCGCTCAGCCCTTGATGATCTTGCGCTCCTTTCCTGGCAACTTGCGCAGCTTCCCGTTATCCAGGGCCCACTGGAAATTCTCCTTCTCCGAAGGTGCCACCAGGACCTTTTCCCCAGTGGCGTACTTGACCTTGGAGACCCAGTCAGTGAAGCCGGAGATCACCTTGTAGATCTCGGCCTCCTCCACGATGTCCCGACCGGCGCGCGCTCCCTTGTACTGTGAATAGCTGCCCTTGAAGATGGTCAACTTGCCGTCGCGCATCTCGGCCACCTCGTTACAGACCGAGTCCAGCAGGTAACGGTCATGGGTGATGATGACGAAGGTGCCCGGATAGTCGGCCAGAGCCATCTCGACCGCATGCTTGGCCATCAGGTCCAGGTAGTTCGTGGGCTCGTCCAGGACCAGGAAGTTAAGGTTCGAGGATAGAAGTAGGGCCAGGCCGACCCGGGCCCGCTCCCCGCCGGACAGGGTGGAGATGGGCCGTTCCGCATCCTTCTGGGTCATCATGAAGCGGTACAGGAAGGCCCGGGCCCGGGCCCGGGCGTCACCCTCCAACGACTTATTGATCTGTTCCAGGGAGGTGAGCTTGGGGTCCATCAGGTCATGACCCTGGGCGAAGTAGCCGATGCGAGCGCCCGGAGCGACCCACAGCTCACCCTTTGCCGGCAATTCGCCCAGGATGGCCTTGATCAGGGTGGTCTTCCCCGCGCCGTTGGGACCGAACAGGCCGATCTTGTCCCCGGTGTCTATGTCCAGGTCCAGGTCGCTGAAGATGGTCTTGGGGCCCCTGGTGACCTTGAGCCGCCGGGCGATCACCATGTTCTTGCCGGACTTCTGGGCGGCGTTGATGTCGATGGTCAGGTCCCTCTTCTTGTCGGGAGCTTCCTTGACCTCCATCCGCTCCAGCATCTTGAGGCGGGTCTTGTGGGTCGAGGAGAACCACAGGGCCCGGTGCTGCTCGTCGGCGATCTTGGCCTGCCGCTCCCGCTCCTTGAGGTTCTTCTCGTACTCCTTCTGCTGCCGCTCCAGCTCCAGGGCCTTCTTGTCCACGAACTGCGAGTAGTTGCCGGGGTAGTGCCGGACCTTGGCGTTCTCCAGCTCGTAAACCTGGGTGACGGTCCGGTCGAGGAAGTAGCGATCGTGGGAGACGATGAGGACGGCGCCCTTGAAGTTCAGAAGGTAGTCCTCCAGCCACTCCACCGCGTCGATGTCGAGGTGGTTGGTCGGCTCGTCGAGGATGAGCAGGTCGGCCTTGTCCGCCTGGGAAAGGACCTTGGCCAGCATGACCTTGGTCCGTTCGCCGCCGCTCAGCTCGGCGACCTTTCCGGCGACCTTGTCGTCGATCCCGAAGGTCTTGAGGTGCTCCAGGGCCCTCTCCGCATCGCTCTTGGATTGGGAAACGTCTCCTTCCTGGAGGCGGGCGTATTCTAACGATAGCTCGTTCCAGTCCATGCCCCGGGGCAGATCGCCCGAGGTCATGATCGCCTCCAGCTCGTCCATGCGCTTCTGGGCCAGGGTCTTCTGCCCCGAGCTCAGGGTCTCATGGACGGTCGTTTCCGAATCGAAGGTCGGGAACTGGGACAGGTAGACAATCTTGTTGGTTCGCACGCTGAGCTCGCCCGAATCGGGGCGGGCCTCGCCGTTGATCATCTTGAGCAGGGTGGTCTTACCGGCCCCGTTGGGCCCGACCAGGGCGACGCGGTCATTATCATTGACCTGCATCGAAATGTTCTTGAGGAGGTCCTTGGGACCGAAGGCCTTGGAGACGCCCTCCAGGCGTACAAGCATGAAGCCGCCATGTTGGCCATGGGGCTTAAGCTTTACTTCTCGTCCTCAGCCTCTTGAGCATCGTGAGGACCCGCAGGGTGACCCATCTTGACGGCTTTCCATCTCTCTCGATGGAGGTAAGGAACCGCTTATTGAAGCTCCTCTCCATCGTCCAGTGGCCCTCATCGTCCTGCTTGGACATTATTATTTCCAACGCTGGCCTCATCCTTTCGTCCCATCTATCCAGCCTGGTCAGGACATCGAGCATCTCCAGGATGTCGGTATCCCACATATGGGGATACCCCAACAGTTGCCACTCCGGTCGGGCAGGTGCCGTTCGCTGGACGTCCGAGGGCAGGCAGTCGGCGAGCACCGCCTCGCCGAGCGTGGCCACCGCCCTCTCCTCGGCCTCGCTCCTGTCTCCTTCTGGTAGCTCGGCCAGGGCCTTCAACACCTTGACCTTCCCGGACCTGCAGGCCGGGCAACGCCAGTATTGCTCCATGGTGCACCCCTCGGCGTACACGTTGGCGATGTAGTCCCTGGCCCCCAGCAGTGCGGGAACGTTCCCGAAGCCGAGGCGGGTCATGGAGCAGACCATGTTGGCGGTCAGACAGGGCAGGGAAGGTTTAACTCCGCCATCCGGGCCGCCCTTATAAGTGAACCCGCCCGAAGGTCCCTGGGCCCATCGGCACAGGAAGTCGCATGCCTTCCCGATGTGGGGGTCCCCGGGATCGGCCCCTAGCTCGGCCAACAGGATGACGTTCCATATCGTCCCCTTATACTTGGAGCGCTGGTAGAAGTGCTCCTCCTGCCCCCAGTGACCACCCTTCTCCTGCTTGGAAAGGATCGTGGCCACCGGTCCTGTTCGCATGAGCGCCTTCCTCGCTTCCCGGGCCTCGGCGCGGTCGGGAGGGACGTCTAACAGCTCCGTCAGCACCCGGTATCGAACGGAGGGATCGTTCGACTCCAGCAGCCAATCGATAGGGTCCGCTTTGAGCAGGGTACGCCAATCCTTCACGATGACCTATCGTCATGGAGAGTAAAAAATGGTAACGAAACCAAATATATCATACAACGACATGACTGGCTGCTCATGTACCGGGTTCTGCAGGTCGATGATGAGGAGATGATACTTGACCTGACCTCCGCCTTCCTGGGAATGAATAACGAGTTCACTTTCCGATCGGAGGCAACGGCCGAAGCCGCGCTGACGGCATTGGGCGAAGAGAGCTTCGACGCCATCGTTTCCGATTATCAGATGCCCCTCATGGACGGCCTGGAGCTTTTAAAGAGGGTCCGCCGGGCCGATCCGGAGATACCATTCCTACTGTTCACCGGCAAAGGGCGGGAGGAAGTGGCCATGGAGGCCCTGAACGGTGGTGCGACCTTCTATGTCCAGAAGGGAGGGGACCCCACCGCCCAGTTCGGAGAGCTGGCCCACAAGCTGCGTCTATCGATCGAGGTCCGTCGGTCCAAGGTCGAGCTCAGGGAGAGCGAGAGGCGATTGGCCCAGGCCCAGCATCTCGCCCATGTGGGCTCCTGGGCCCTGGACCTGAAGGAGCGGACCCTCAAGCTCTCCGATGAGATGTACCGCATCTGCGGCATCATGCCCATCAAGTTCCAGCACGACCTGGACGGTTTCGTTGCTCTCCTCCATCCCATGGACCGAGGCCGATTTCGGGAGGAGGTCTCCAGGGCGATGAGGGGGACCAGCGACGTCCCCTCTCGGTTCCGGCTCATCTGGCCCCGGGGGGAGGTGCGTCACATATCGGTGCATATGGAGCCGGTGCTCGATGGCCTGATGCGGGGGTTCGAGGTGGCCGCGGCCATCTCCGATGTGACCGATTCCATCCGGGCGGATGAGGCTCTGACCGAGAGCGAGGCCCGCTGGAAATATGCCCTTGACAGTGTGGGGGACGGCGTGTACGACTGGGACCTGCGGAGCGGCCTCATCCAGGTGAACGAAGGCTATTGGGGGCAGCTGGGCCAGAGGCGGAACGAACCCCACATCACTTTCAATGAATGGAGAGAGATGCTCCACCCCGAGGACCGTTCGATGGCCACCGAGGTCTTGGAACGACGTATCAAGGGTGCCGCCGACGATCCGGGCCTAGAATACCGCATGCGCCGTGCCGATGGCCGATTTCGATGGGTCCTGGACCGGGGGAAGGTGGTGGCCCGGGGCCCGACCGGTCAGCCCCTGCGGATGGTGGGGACCCACATCGACATCACCGCCCGGAAGGAGGCCGAAGAGGCCTTGGCCGAGAACCGGGAGATGCACCGCCAGCTGGTCGAGTCCCTGACCGACGGGGTGGCGATCCACGATGGCGATCGCATTATCTTCATGAACGCCGCGGGGACCCGGATCTTCGGCTACGATCGCCCCGAGGACACCTATGCGCTCAGCCCCCTGGAGATGGTCCATCCTGATTCCCGCGAGGTCGCCAGGAGGAGGATCTTCGATAATAAGGGGGCGGTCCAACCCTGGTTGGAGGAGAAGTTCCTCAGGAAGGACGGCAGCAGTGTCGATGTGGAGGTCATCACCATGCCCATCGCCGTCCATGACCGGATG
>CAYZEV010000032.1:0-27063 GCA_964477865.1 uncultured Methanomassiliicoccaceae archaeon
GTGACTCCAGTTCAAATCTGGACAGACCCACCATTATTTTCCCCATCACGTGAAAAATGGTTTTTTGTGAACTTAATGTCCCCCGAACAAAGAATTGTTTATCCTGATTGTATCGATTTGGCGCCACCGGACGCGACCGTCGCATGTTCAATATTGGCCATCTGATTATTCTCAGATTGATTAAATACCGTCAAGCAGATGACCCAGATAGAGGTCCTGCCAGATGTTCTCGAGCTCGCCCCCCGCAGTGTCATCACCGATCAACAAGGCCGTGGCCGCTCTTATTGCCGCCACGTTCGTATTCGGATGCTTGTTTGTCCTCCCTAGCGCCAGTGCAGAGGATGCTGAGAATACTCCCGTCCCTCAGCCGCGGATAGACTTGACCCACCGATCGGGAGTGACCGTGGACGATGTTACCATTGGCAATGAGATATGGTCCCTGGACGTCAGCGATGGGGACGTGACGATCCTGTTGCTTGCCCGTAACCTGACCGATACAAGGACGGGCATGAGTTGGATCGATTACCAGTCTGATATCAACTACCGCGTCGGGGACAACCTATACATCGCCCAGATCACCATCATGGAGGTCAAATTCCTGATCGGCGGCCAGACCATCCCATCGATCTTGAAGACCTGCGACGATATCGAAATGACCTACACGCCGATAAAGTATGATGGGGCGCTGCCTTCATTCTATTGCAATATAACCTACTCGGGAATTGGCCTGCAACAGTCCGGACCTGTCGAGTCGACCTTCGACATGACCCTCAGCCACCACGTCACTGTGAACTGGACCCGGACCGACATCAAGGTGGAGGCGAAGTTCGACCTGAACAATACAAAGCTTGTCAACTCCGAAACAGGGAACGAGTTTGATGCCGGGACCCCATTTGCTATCGAACTCCCATACAGCATGATGTTGACCCTCCCCAACAGCCATGGTGAGCCGATTCCCCCGACCGGGCACACCGATACCAGCCTGGAGTACAACCTGGCCACGTCCAGCGGTACCCCCATCACCGTCTCGAAACTAACGATGAACAACAACTTTACGGTCACCAACCAAACCGGAAGCTATGGCTCGATGGGCTATACGTCAATGCAATACGGAGAACGATCCTTGGTGACCCATGGCTTCCCGAACCTCATCTATAAAGATACCGTAACAATGCAGAGCGACCCGGAGATCACTGTCTATCACGACCGCCTTGGGGGGACCTTCGGCTCCATCCCATCAAACATTACCATGTACGTGGTCGTGGCCGGAGTGCTCATCGCCGTTGCCGTGATCGGCGCGCTTTTCGTTGTGAGGGGGAGAGCGAAAAGCAAGTAGAAAGAGGATAGATGCCATTGGTGGGCACGGCCCCACCTGGCGGCCCATCTAATAATCTGCGGCAATTCCTTACTGGCATCGACGAAGGCCGTCCTTGGAGTCTACGGAATGGTTTCCCAACAAGAGGCTCACCGCACGGAAGGTCGTTATTGACCGGAAAAACCGGCATGCGGGATGGCGGCTTTGGCGAACCTGCAGACCCACCATTCCCTTTTCTCTTATTCTCATCCGACCCGATCCTGCTCCGCCCATTTGCGAACGGACCCGGTCCCTTTTAACGACCTATCTCAGATCCGCCCTGTGGATTTCTTAACCTTTTTGCAGCGATCACGAGAATGCATGCCGTTCCATCCATTCTTGTTTAAAAATTGAGATGCAGGAACAACTTATGAGGACCAGATATGGTAGCTGCCAAACAATTCACAGGCCCGGTGTGTGGTTTCACCGTGATCACTCCCCATGGCGAGGAAGAGCTGATGAACCACGTCGGGATGCACGAAGAAGATGAGCATCCGGACATGCAGATGACCCCGGACCAGGTGAAGAGCCTTGTCAAGAACGTGGAAATGCGGAAACCTATGATGTAGTGATCGTGGTGAGGACCATCCTCACTCACTACTCTTTTTTCCATCTCGAAAACTCACCCCCCTCCAACTAGGGAATGGAAGATCAATTATGCAAGCGGAAAGGGACCCCTCGGTGCGGGCCTTCCGCATTTGCGTTCGATCGTGGATGGGGACATCCTTTGGACAGCCCTCCATGGCCTGGCACTAGGGCACGATCGATCGGTATCGCGATCTCATTCCTGAGCCGTTCTTCGTTCCCTCGCTGCCGGCCGGAGCTGTCACTCGATCACGCTGAAGAAATGCATCGCGTAGGGCTGCCCGCCGACAAAGCCAGGCACGGTGATACAGATCGTATTGATCACCTCGCCCGTCTTTCTTTTCCACGAGACCCGGACGCTCGAGGCGATCTTGCTCTCCAACGCCCCCATGACCGATGATATCATATTATCTCTAGTGTCCGCAGTGGTGTCCGTGACCGGAGTTTTCATCGCCGCCCATTCCTCGGGAGATCGATACCCGAGCATATCCGCAAACCTTTCATTGCATACCTTATGGTAGTCGTCAAGGTAGACGAAAATGGCTTGCGGCGATTCGCTCATGATCTGCTGGAACTGGTCCCTCAACCCCATGACCAATTCCTCGTGGGGGTGTTCATGCATTGCCATCAATAGCACCGGAAATTTCACGTTCCCGGGCGATATTTATTCCTTGTCACGTCCACCATCCGACCGTTGGCAACAAAAGCAGAGATTAGCGGGACATCCAAAAGCTATATCTCACTACCCGTGCCCATCTTGGCAAAGTCAATCGGGTGCGTGAAGTAACACCAGGACCAGGAACCCGCGGTGACCGCCGATGATGCCCATTGAAGTTGCTGACCTAAAGAAATACTACGGCGACGTAAAGGCAGTGGATGGTGTCTCTTTCACCGTTAACGAAGGTGAGGTCTTCGGTCTCCTGGGACCCAACGGGGCTGGGAAGACCACCACCATAGAGGTCCTGGAGGGTCTGCGGAGAAAGGAGGGCGGGGACGTCAAAGTCCTCGGTTTGGACCCTTGGGCGAACGGTTACGATCTTCACAGGAAGATCGGTGTGATCCCGCAGGAGTTCACGTTCTTCGACAAGACCAGCCCACGGGAGGCAATAATCTACTACGCAAATCTCTTCGGCATCAGGACGGACCCGGACGAGATCCTAAAGGCAGTGCTACTGGAAGATTCGGCGGGGACGCTTTTTGAGAACCTGTCGGGAGGACAGAAGCAGAAGACCGGCCTGGCCCTCTCGCTCGTGAACTCCCCCGATCTGTTGTTCCTCGATGAGCCCACCACCGGTCTTGACCCCAATGCGAGAAGAGCGATCTGGGAAGTGATCAGGGGCCTGAAGGCCAGAGGCAAAACGATAATCCTGACCACCCACTACCTGGACGAAGCTCAACAGCTCTCCGACCGGGTGGCCATCATGGACCACGGGCGCATCGTGGCCCTGGGGACCTCGGATGAGATCATCAGGCAACACGGCTCGGGAGAGCGGTTGGAAATTCGCGGAAGCGAAGAGCTGGCCAATTACCTCAAAGCCAACACCAGGCTCAAGGTAAGTTTCGATGATGGCGTGATCAGGGTCAAGCTTGAGCAGAAAACTGACGCCTTGGCAGCGCTAGAAGCAGCTGAGCGGTCGAGGATGGAGTGGGGCGAATTCCGCACTCAGGTGGACAGCTTGGACGATGTGTTCGTTAAACTGGTAAGTGGAGCAGTGGACGATCGGGGAGGGAGCGCATCGGAAGGGATGACGGCCGAACCGGGAGCAGATCGAGGCGCCGGGCATGGTTAACGGAAAGAGAACCCTAGCGGACTTCAAAGTATACAGTCGGGGATACCTGAGGAACCGAGTAGGGCTGTTCTTTGGTCTCGTGTTCCCGGTCATTCTGATACTGATCTTCGGCGCGATCTTCTCGGGGAACTCTTCCGGGACGATTACCGTTTACGTGCAGAACGAGGATACGGGTCCGTTCCTATCGCCGCAGATGGACGTGGCCAGTCAATTTATCAGCGCGCTAAACAGCTCGGGCACGGTCAACGTCATAATGGTGGCCCCCGGGGAGGATTTCGCGAAATACCTCGCGGACCATTCGGCCTCCGACGGCATCATCATCCCCGCAAACTTTTCCGAGAATTACATTGCCGCCCATCAAGTGAACGTCACCGTCTACGGCAACCCGTCATCCAGCAGCAGCAACATCGTGGCGGGAACGGTCAGCAGTGTAGCGAACCTCTTCAACCTGGAACGCTTCAACGGGACAAGCATCATTGGCCTGGACCAGACGACGGTCAACACTCAGCAGACCAAATACATTGACTTCCTGATCCCGGGGCTCATAGGGTTCTCGATACTGGTCAGCCCCATGTTCTCGCTGGTGAACGTATCCTCTAATTACAAAAAGACCAAGCTGTTCAAGCAGCTAAGCCTGACCCCGTTGACGAAGACGGAGTGGCTGATCTCAAAGGTGCTCTGGTACATCGTCCTGTCGGCTATCTCGTTCGTGCTCATGGTCACCGTGGGCATCCTCGCTTTCGGAGCGCACATAACCCTGACCTGGTGGATCCTGCCCTTCCTGATATTGGGCCCCATGCTCTTCGCGGCGATGGGCATGCTGGTCGGGACGGTGTCCAAGGACCCGGAGACCGCGGGCGTGGTCTGGAACATCGTGACGTTCCCGATGATGTTCCTGTCCGGCACCTTCTTCCCGATCAGCATCATGCCCCAGTACCTGCAGGCCCTCGCCCATGTTCTACCGCTGTTCTACGTTATCGAAGGATTGAACAACGTCATGGTATACGACAACATCACCGCGGCCTTGATCGACCTGGCCGTTGTCGCAGTGATCACTGTCATAGTCCTCACGGCGGCGGTGAGACTGTTCAAGTGGAGGGAGGATTGAACTGGCTTTTACAACGAATGGCTCGGTCGCTGTCCGAGCATAATACCGTTGGCCAAGGGTTCGTTTCGTGGTAGATCTTCCTTTGTTCAAGCTTATCTCTATCCGCTCAAGCGTGCTGCTCGGCGATCTCCTCGCCCCTGCCCCTGCGCCCGAACCTCATCGCCCTTACACCAACGTAAGACAGGATGGCCAGGTTGATCCCTAGGACGATCAGGACCGGGCCGAGCTGGACCAGATACATGACGGCGGCCGAGACTGTGGCGCCAACAAGGAACGCGACCCATATCAGGGCCAGGAAACGCGATTCTTTCTCTGACAGCGGCCTTCCCGCCCTCCTATCTCCTGATGTAGTTCTAGGTCCCCCATTGGACCCCGAAGCGCTCTCCCGGAACACGACCCCATTGAACAACCTTATCATCATTCCCGTTATGATCATGACCGAGGCCCCCTTGATGGTCAGGCGGCCGGTGGTCGTGAACTGGAGCCCCATCGCGAAGCTGCCCACCAATATCGGCAGGATAATGGAAGCCAGGTCGCCGCTGTCTCCTCGTAGCATGAGGATCAGGAAGAACACGAATATCAGCACCGCCTCGAGCGCCATCGCGTTGGTCATCTGCCTCGACCAGTGAGGTCCAGGTTGCGCTGATCTCAGTATTTTTGTCCCGACGAGCGTCCCGGGGATGAAGGCGGCGAAGACCAGGATGGAGGCTACGGCCCTCTCATAATCTCCCTGGACAATAGAAATGCCCAGGAGTACCGTGTTGCCGGTCAATGCCGAGATGAACACGCCGCCCAGGGCCAATATGGCGAACGCATCCATGCAGCCGGACCCGAACGCAAGGATGAGAACGAGCATGTCCCTCGCGCGCTCAGATACCAAGCGTTCATCGTCGTTCACGTTCCCAGCCTCCCTCGTTCTCATGGCCCTCTATAAGGCATGCCCTCCCGGTATGCTCGAGGTGACCGATAAGGCTAGGTGTCCGCTAGGTCAGGTAGACCGCTCGACCGCCGCTCCCTCACCCGGCGCGGGGGTGATCATAAGGCGCAATCGACAAGAACCCGCGGTCCCATCCATGGGGCGGAGACGTATCGAATGCAGGAGATCACTGTTCCCGTGAAGGGCATGAAATGCGGCGGCTGCGCCAAGAGGGTCGAGGATGCCCTGAAGACGCTGCCCGGAGTAGCGTCCGTCGGCGTGGACCTGAAGGCTGCCAAGGTGAAGGTGTCGCTGGACGGCTCAAAGACAACGGCGGACCAGGTGCGCCAGAAGATCAAGGATACGGGCTACAAAGTGGAATGATTATTGTGCATTGAGGGGCGGAGGGATGGCCGTCAGCATCGAGAGGATAGGCCGGCCATGCCGACCCTCTCACCACTTTAGGCAAGCTCGATGCGGATTCGTACGCCCCCTCACCCCGGACGGGGTTCATCGGGGATGGGGCCTCAGGTGCTCAGCCTGCGATCGAATATCACCACCGCTATCCCCAGGATGACGATCGCGACCAGCAGCCCGAGGACCACGGTCGCCTCGAGCGGCACCATGCCCTGCATCGACGGCAGGACCAGGACGGCCGATAACTGGTTCCCCCCGTAGATGGTCAGAATGACGCCCACCAGCACCGACCGCGCCAGGCTCCCGAAGGGCACCGCCGCCGCGCTGGGGATGGAGACCATCGTTACGGTGAACATCAACGGCTCCCCCAGAGCAACCCGGTCCACCGTCCCTCTGCTGTACCAGTCATACGCGTTCGCTACGACCAGCGCCATCGCCGCCGCCATCACCACGCAGGCGACCACCGCCAGGTACTTGGCCAGCAAGAGGTGCGACCGCTTGACCGGTCTCACCAGGAACAGGTCGAACACCCCCTGGGAGCGCTCGTTGATGATGCTGACGGAGAGCGTGGTCGCGGCCAGCAGGCCGGCCACGGAGGACATTATCATCGCGGTGAAGGCCCCCAAAGGCATGCCCCCGAGGTCCGGGGACAGTACGTACAGCAGCACGGCGAGCAACGGAAGCCCGATGAACAATACCGCCATGACCCTCGAACGGTAGAAGCCGTTCAGCTCATCCTTGATCAAGAGGCCCAGGCTCAGTTCGATCCCCCCACGTAGGCCATGTATAGGTCCTCGAGCCGGGGATCGTGGCGGTTGAACGATCGGATGTTGCACCCCGCCCTCATCAGCGCCTCGATGAGCCTCGGGACGGTCGCGTCCCAAGTATCCACATCGTTGACATGGGCCACCAGAAGACCAGCGGACGGCTGCCTCAGGTCCACTCCCGGGAGGCTCACCGATCTCCACTCGCCCTTGTCCCCGATCAGCTCGACCACCAGCTCAGAGCGGAGGGCCACCATCTTCTCCAGGCCCTTGATGGGCCCCGAGTAGCGGACCTTCCCGTTCTGGAGGAGGCCGACCGAATCGGCCAGGTCTTCGACGTCGGAGAGGATGTGGGACGAGAACAGGATGGTCGTCCCGGACGTCCTCAGCTCCCTGATGATGTTCTTGAAGAGAAAGCGGCTGGCCGGGTCCAGGGCGGCCATGGGCTCATCGAGCACCAGCACCGACGGCTCGTGAAGGATGGCCTGGGCGAAGCCCAGCTTCTGGAGGGTCCCTCCGGAAAGCTTGTTGACCTTTCTCGACCGGAACTCCTCGATGCCTAGCTGCTCCAACACCTCGTCCACCCGCTGCTCCAGACGCGGTCCTTCCAACCCCGAAAGACGTCCCAGGGTGAGAAGGGCCTGCTCCGTGGTCCTCCACTCTTGAAAGGCCGCCCGCTGGGGCAGGTAACCGACCCTCACCTTACTCAGGGCATCCCGATCGTGCATGTCCACCCCCGACATCCGCACCTTTCCGCTCTCTTGAGGTATGAGGCCGAGCAGCGAACGGATGATGGTCGACTTGCCGGCCCCGTTGGGGCCGATGAGCCCGAACACCGTCCCCTCCTCCACCCGCAGATTGGCATGGTCCACTGCCACGGTCGATCCGTATCTCTTTACCAGGTCCTCTATGATGATCGCTTCCATGATTTCACCTTCTTGTGTGGAAGAGAACCGGGCCAAGGCTCTTGAGCTGATGTTCCCTGCTTCGATCGAAGGAAGGTCGAACTAGCACGAAAAATAGCCGTTCTGTCCCCTCCGCGGTGGACGAACGGGCGTCACAGCATGAGGCCAGTCACTTCGACCGGTCCGCGATGAGCTTGTCCATCCACGTGGGATAGAGCCTCATGTCATAGAACAGGTTCGAGTACAGCGACTCGAAGTCTCCGTTGGCATTGAGGGACGTCTCCGCCTCTCTCAGCTCGCGGAGGTTCCGGGCCCACATGGAGAAGACCAGGAGGCCCGGCTCGGTGTTCGGGGCCGAGATGCCCAGGATGTGGGGGTCCTTCCGGTTGACCGCCGCGATAGCCACCTCCTGCAGGGACCGGCCGGAACACAGCCTGGCGTGCACGATGGATATGGGGTCGCCTGAGGAGCAAGGGACCCAATCCAGGGTGTAGTACACCCGCTTCTGGGCCTCCAGGTTCTCCAGCCTGCGCTTCACCGTCTTGGCGGTGGAACCTATCTCCTCGGCCACCTCATGAAGGGGGCGCCGGCAGTCCTGCGATAGCGCCTTGACTATTCGATAGTCCATCTTCGTCAGGGGGTCCTTGGCCGGGGGCGGGCCGAACATGCACATAGCTAAGACCTTCAGGTCGTCGATCCTCCCCACGTCGCGGACGAAGGCCTGGTAGTCCTGCAGTTCCTCGTTGGAACGAACCTGGGCATCCACATACAGGAACTGCCCCCCGGCGGCGACGATGCGGGATGTGCTATCATGACCGCCTATCTGGTCCATCGTCGCCGATATGTCCGTGGAGAGAGAACGGCCATTGAGGGCCAGGATACCTCCGCCGGTGACCGGGGGAGCCAGGCGGGTCCTGAAGCCCGCGATGACGCCCGTGGATATCAGCTGCTGGATGCGCTTGTGCGTGCCGTTGACGGACAGCGACAGGCGATCGGCGAGGTCCCGGTACGGCAGGCGGGGGTCCACCGCCAGCTCCTTGGTGATGAGGATGTCCGTCTCGTCCATATCATGCCCCCGAACATCGTCACCAGGCATAATATGTGCCATAGTGTCGGTCATCGACAGGCATGCCGTTGAACGCTTCCGCATCATCTGATCGAGCCTTTTGCATGGACGCATTTGAAGGAGATGCTCAATACGGGTTCGAACGGCCATGCTCGCCGTCTAGCAGTTGCACGACCGCTGCCCCAGCATTATTTCTTTGAGCATCTTGGTCGTTAGCTCCATCTCCACGAGGGTCATCGGCTTGATGAGATAGCAGACCACGCCGTTCGCCTTGGTCCGTTCCAGGTCAGCTGGGTAGGTCGATCCGGTCATGATGACGACAGGAATGTTCAAGGGGATGCTCTTCCCCTTCAGGAACGACAGGACATCATGACCGCTGGCCCTTGGTATGTTGAGGTCAAGAAGGATGAGGTCCGCCACTTCACCGGAGGAGAAGAAATTGATCGCTTTCTGGCCATTGTTGAGCCAGGTCAGGCGGTAAGGAACCCCAGTGTCCTTTATCAGTTCCTCGATAAGTTCCGCGTCCGCCCGGTTGTCCTCGACGAGCAGGATCCGGAGAGGCTCGCCCATCTAGATCCCCCCGCCGGATTTAGGGATGGTGAAGAAGAAGGTCGAACCGTTCTGGCCGTCCGACTCGAACCAGATGCGACCGCCGTGCCGCTCGATGATCTTCTTCGAGATCGCCAGACCGATGCCGGTGCCCTCATACTCATCCCTGGTGTGAAGACGCTGGAACATCTGGAACACCTTGTCGCGATATTTCGGATCTATGCCTATGCCATTATCTTTCACCGCGATGATGTGCTCCCCGGCGTTCTGTCGGGAAGTGATCTCTACCCTCGGAGCCTCGGGGCCGTGGAACTTGAGGGCGTTGGCGATGAGGTTCTGAAGGACCTGGGCCATCAGCGTGTCGTCCGCCCAGATCGTTGGTAATGGATCGGCAATGACCTCGGCGCCACGTTCGTCAATAGCGACCCGCAATGCCTTAAGGACATACGTAACGGCGATGTTCATGTCGACCGGACCAAATGGCTTGCCCTGTGTTTCTATGCGCGAATACTGCAACAGGTCGGTCACCAGCTGACGCATTCGCTCGGCACCGTCGTTGATAAAGTGCATATAGTGCTTTGCCTCGTTGCTCAGCTCACCGCCGTGCTTCTTGTTCAAAAGGCCAATATAGCTGATGACCATGCGCAGCGGTTCCTGCAGATCATGCGAGGCGACGTAGGCGAACTGCTGCAGCTCGGCGTTGGAGCGAGCGAGAGCGGTCACATGATCCCTTAGCTCTCTTTGCATGTCGTGCATTGCGGTGATGTCCTGACTGACGATCACAGACCCCATGATGACGCCTTTCGAATCGAGCAACGGCGAGGCGGCCACGGTCAATGTAGCCTTCTTTCCATCATAACGCTGTATATCGGCGACAAGGCTCGATGCCTCGCCCTTCAACGCCCGAATGGCCGGCCAATCGTTAACATTTATCGTCTCACCGGTGATGGAATTCCGACCAATGAATAGCGGCCTCTCGCTGTTTGTCATCAGATAGGGAGAGCCGCCCCAGAACTCATCGAACACTTTGTTCAGCACGATCGCCCGGCCCTCCTTGTCGCCGATGAAGATGCCGATCGGAGCCGCCTCCAGGACGGCCTGGAGACGGGCACGCTCCTCCTCAGCCTGCCGCTGGGCCCGCTTTATGTCGGTGACGTCCATCTGGGCGGAGATGAGACGATCGCCGTGAACAATGTAAGAAGTGAGGAATTCCCTGTCCACATGGGGGCTCTGGTACTGGAAGGTCACCGCCTTGCTCGAACGTCTCGCCTCCTCGATCATGGGCAGATAGAAGGACGCGGTCTTGCGACCGAGCACTTCCGAACCCCTCTTGCCCTTGGCCTGCTCGAGCTTTTCCAGACCGATGAGCGCGAAGCCCGCCGGATTCAGGTCCTCAAATACCCAGTCAACGACGTTCCCTTGCTCGTCGTAGATGAGCCGATCGATGTAGAATACCTCCTGCACCGTTTCGAACAGATCGCGGAACTTGGCCTCGCTCTCTTTGAGCGCATCCTCGGCCCTCTTGCGTTCGGTGATGTCCACGAATGCGCCCACCGCGCCCCTGATCGAACCGGCCTCTTCATACAATGGCACCACGTTGCCGTAGAGCCAGACCGAACGGCCGTCCTCGAATCTCATCTCGAACTCGTACCCGAGCAGGGCTCTACCGGTGAGTCCAGTCTCCTGTATCGGCAGATGTTCCGGAGGAATATGCTCGTCGTTCCGGTAGGCGAGAAAATGCTGTTGACGCTGTTCCAGGGGCGCGGTCTCGGAGACATTGGCGCCAGGCGGCACCCCGAGCAGTTCCTGCACCGCCTTGTTGCCGACGATGTCGGTGCCTTCGCGATCTCGGGAGATCCATATGGTCGCGGGAACGATGTCCATTATCGTCTCGAGCTCCTTGCATCGAGCCCGTTCGCTCCTTTGACTTCGGAGCAATGCCTCCTTTGCATTCTTGCGTTCGGTGATGTCCCGGAACATGACCCCGGTCTGCCCCTTGCCGCACCGGAAGAAGTGGACCTCGAATGTTTTTCCAGCTTCGTTGTTGAAGTTGTCGCCCTTGATGGGGACGCCGGTCTCCTCGACCTTACCTATGGCGTCCCACCATTCCTGCTCGATGCTCGGGAAGCACTGCCGCACACTCTTGCCGATCAGGTCCTTTCCGTTGATGCCGACCTGCTCCTCGTAAGCGGAATTGACATCGAGCGTCACGATGTCGATGACCTTTCCGGCGTCGTCCCTCACGACCTCGAGAAGTTGGAGGCCTTCTTCGATGTTCTCGAACAGACCGCGGTACTTGGCCTCGCTATGCTCGGCCGATATCCTATCGTTCACCTGAGTGGTCACTTCGACGAAGATGGTCATGAGGTGAGCGACCTGACCATCTTCTTGCTTTAGCGGCAATATTTTCCATTGCCAGTACCTCAGCCCGAGGCTCGTGATGGTCTCGAACGCCTCTTCCTGATACGGCTGACCGCTCTCCGCTACTTGCCGGTACGGCCGCAGTGCTCCGGATCGTTCAAAGGCATCGGTGAGGTCGGAGAGCCTGGCTCCAATGATGGACCCGTCGCGAGACGCCGGGTTCGGAACCTTCCTGAAGACCTCCTTGGTCATCATCTCGTACATGTCGTTGCACCATTCGATGCGGAACTCCTTGGCATCGAGGATGCCCATGGCCACCGGGTCGGAGGAAGAAATGAGCTTCAGTATCTCTGACTGACCGAGCCCCGTCAGGTCACCGGATCTGGACCGGCCCTCACTTCTCTCAGATGGCGTCATCGATATGCTCCAACCATTTCTCCTCAATATCTACTGGTCGATTATCCCATTGGATAAACCTAATTGAACCCTCCACCGAAGCAACCAACAAGATAGAATCATGAATAGTTATAGTATCGTGGAATCTTAAGGGCCGACCTCTGCCAACAATATGTTGATCGGACCAGGCCCTCGAGTGTGACCAGTTGGCCGCCTAACTGGTCAACATATTCTCGGGAGCACATCAAAAGCCGATCAACATGCGTTCGGAATATGAACAGCGATACGTCCAAGCGGTGGCCAAGGCCAGCAGGAGCACCGTCAGCGTTAGGGCGGCGGGTCCCTGCGGACAGCCCTGCGGGCCTCATTTCAGGAGATGGGGCGGCTCGGGGATCGTCCTGGATGACAAGGGGCACATCCTCACCAATGCCCACGTGGTGGCCCAGGCGGACAGGATAATGGTCCTGGCGAACGATGGCACGGTGCATACCGGCGAGGTCGTCGGAAGCGACCCTGCCATGGACATCGCGGTGGTCAAGGTGGATAATCTATCGATGCCGCAAGCCGAGCTGGGCGACTCCGATGAGCTCCAGGTGGGGCAGCCCATCCTGTGCATCGGCAATCCCCTGGGCCTTTCGGGGGGACCTTCGGTCACCTCGGGGATAGTCAGCTGCCTGTGCCGGAGCCTCATCATGGGGCCGGGAGAAGGACTGCCGGTGATACAGACCGATGCTCCGGTCAACCCGGGCAGCAGCGGCGGCCCCCTGGTGGACCTGGACGGGAACGTAATGGCCATCACCGTGGCCCAGATCCCCTACGCCGAGGGCATGGGCTTCGCCATTCCCATCAAGATGGCCCGGTCCATCGCCCAGCAGCTGATCGAGCATGGCAAGGTCCAGCGGGCCTGGCTGGGCATTTCCGCCCATGATGTGGACCGGCGCATGGCCTACCATTTCCGGCTGCCGGACACCTGCGGCGCCTTCGTTACCGAGGTCACCCGACAGGGGCCGGCAGAGGCGGCCGGGCTGAAGATGGGCGACGTGATCCTCAGGCTGAACGGCCGGATGTTGGGCGGGGTCTCCGACATGCTGAGTGTGCTGAGCGGCCTGAAGGCCGGGGAAAGGATAGAGGTGGAGGTGAGAAGGAATGGAAGCATCAATAAATGCCAGGTCGCCCTCGGCGAACGGCCGTTCTAGGCGTTCCGAGCCCTGGTCGCCCTATGAGCCGCCCGCTCCCGGAGGAGGGGGTCCCAGGCCCCCGGGGCTGCCGGGCCGGTGAGGGCGGAGGACCGGTCAAAAGCTATATGGCGGGTGCGGACATGGTGTTGGTGTAGAATGCAGGCAGAGCTTGAGACCAGCGAGATAGAGGAGATGGAGCTCCAGGGCCTGGACATCAGGGAAAGTGACCTGGAGGTGCTGCGGACATTGAGGTCCAGCGAGGGGCACATGGCATTCCAGGGCCTGCGCCGTCAGATGAACATCCATCAGGAGAAGCTCTCCCGGGCCCTCCAGCGATTGGAGGGCGATGGCCTCGTGGCCCGTTCTTCGAAGGGATACAGCCTGACCCCCCGCGGGATGTCCATCACCCAGAACCTCTCCCTGATCTCGCCCAAGATCCATACGACCATCCTTCAATCGATGCTCCCCGGCGACCGCAGCCCGGTCGAGCTCTCCGAGCACATCGAAGGGCGCTGGTTCGGTGACCTGAGGTGGCTCGGGAGCAGGGAGGAGGACGATGAGCTCATCCTCAAGTGGATGCTCGGCGACCGGGGGGCGGAGGTCGTCCTGCGGCTAAGATGGGGTCAGCTCGTCGTGGAGACCGACGCCTCGGCGAAAGAGATGGAGAACGCGCTCATCGCCGCCCACCGGGTCCTGTACTCTCTGCTCCAGCCGTTCAGGGATGGTTTCGACCCAAATGTCGGCATCAAGATGCTGGGCCGCTCGGCGAGCTTCTCGGCCGGCTAGCCGCCGGTCGACCGGGTCCAACAGATCGGAAAAACATTGTATCTTGATCTAGCCAATCTATTAATGCTCACCTGGCACTTATTGTCCTGGTGATTTTTTGGTAGCTGAAAGTATAAAACACGGAAATCACATTTATAAGCTCAGTTCCGATGAAAAATATTCCACATCGATGGATGCCACCCGTTATGGTGACGCCCAAAGGGCAATCAAGGGTAGCAAATATCATTTCTTAGTCCGCCGGGGCTATGATGATTTCTATTATGTATACCAAAGGATCGGCGATTAGAACAGGTCGATTTTATGATGTAAGCTGACCGTGCACCGATCGTCCTGGGTAAAGCATTGTGGGAATAGAACGTCTCAAGAAAACCTTCAGGTTTTTCCCCCTTTTTTGGCAGGATGATCTCGTCGGAAACGCCCTCCCCGATCCACGAGGGGCCTAATCCGGGGAGTCGATGAGCGAATAGATATTCCATGAATTATGGGCGGCCCTTGAACCGGACGAAAAAGTACTTCCCAAACTTCATGAATAGTTCACAAACAAGAGAGGGCGAACAGCATGGACGGTTCTGAAAAAGGCAATGTTCCGAGCCGGAAGCTCGGGCGGACCGGCGAGAAGGTATCGGCGATCGGCCTCGGAGGATACCATATCGGGAAACCGGAACTCCAGGATGCGGAAAGCATACGCATCGTCCGCACGGCGATAGATAATGGCATCACGTTCCTTGACAACAGCTGGGACTATAATAGTGGGAGGAGCGAGGTCCTGATGGGCAAGGCGCTCCGCGACGGATACCGCGAACGGGCCTTCCTGATGACCAAGATCGATGGACGCGACCGAAGGACGGCCGCGAGCCAGATCGCTGAATCGCTGAGGAGGCTGGACACGGACCGGATCGACCTCCTCCAGTTCCACGAGATCATCCACGCCGACGATCCGGAGCGGGTCTTCGCCGAGGACGGCGCGTTGGAGGCCGCGCTGGAGGCCAGGGACAAGGGAAAGATCCGCTACATCGGGTTCACCGGGCACAAGAGCCCCGATATCCACATGAAGATGCTCGATGCCGCGGACCGGCATCGCTTCCGGTTCGACACTGTGCAGCTGCCCCTGAACGTCGTGGATGCCCATTACGATAGCTTCGAGAAGGTGGTCCTGCCGGTGCTGGTGAAGAACGAGATCGGCGTGCTCGGTATGAAATCGTTGTGCGATGGCAATCTTCTGAAGAGCGGGGCGGTGACCCCGATCGAGTGCCTGCACTATGCGATGAACCTGCCGACCAGTGTCGTGGTCACCGGGTGCGATTCTATGGAGGTGCTCGAGCAGGCGCTCACGGCGGCCCGCACCTTCCGGCCGATGACGGCGGACGAGACCAAGACCCTTCTCGCCCGGACCGCCCAAGCGGCGGAGGACGGCAAGTACGAGCTCTACAAGACGACACATAAGCACGACAGCACCACCCAGAACCCCCAATGGCTCGGATGAGGAGCGCCGGGCTGGACCCCGTCCTTGGAGAAAAAAGTCCGATGACGTAGCTCCCATCGAGCGGTCATTCACTATCAGATCAATCCCTTTTACCCCCCTAAGTAGTTACAAGCGGTTCCACCGATCCCAAGAACCTTTCGGACCCATTCCTTCTGACCGATCAACGAGCGAGCCAGCTCAAGTCCCGATGGCCCGTCTGCTTCCAGCTTCACCGATCTGAATAATATTTCGATTCATTTCAAAATCCAAACTCGTTCTCAGATCTGTTTTCATCCTGTTGAGACCAATAGGATGAGCTGAATAACTAACGAGAAGGCCGATGGCATATAAGCTGTTGAATTTTCGAATGGCATTAAATATGGCCATCACGCCTCATTATTGATTCGTGGATGATGATTGGTGAACAGCACTATCGACCCATCGCATGAGATTGCACTTGATGTTCCAGCCAATCATTTTCTTAAGCTGGCTGAGCAGTATGAGGGAAACTGGACAAGCAAGACCGATGATCAAGGCGGGCGTGACCGGGAGCGAACCAGGCTCGATCACGGTGCTGCTCATCGATGAAAGCAATGAGGACATCGCGTCGATAAAGCAGATGCTCTCGGGAGAGAACATTACCGTCAAGGTGGCAACGGACGTCGATATGGGCCTCTCGCTCATGGATAAGAGGATCGACCTCGTTATCCTGGATCTTTATCTTCCTTATAGCCAGGGTTATGACACCTATGAGGTCATCAGTGACAATTCGATAAGGATCCCGATGATCGTCCTCACCCGTAATCAGGACCGGGACCTGGCTCAGAAGGCGATGCACCATGGCGCTCAGGACTACCTGTTCAAGGAGACCATCAACGGCGAGGTCCTGGTCCGCTCCATTCGCTATGCCATCGAGCGTAAGAAATTGGTGGAGGAGCAGAGAGCGATCAAGCATGGAATCATTGGTTCGAGCGCTGACATCGAGCAGTTCGGTTACGTCGTCGCTCACGATCTCAAGATACCTTTGAGAGCAGTGATCGATCATCTCCAGCTTCTCCGGTCGGATCGCTCTGGAAGACAGCTGGATAAAACCATCGAGGAGAACATTTCCCTCGCTCTCGACGGTGCCGCGAGGATGCAAGAGATGATCACCGACCTGGTGGAATACTCTAAGGTGGGGATGGAGGGGAGGTCGTTCGATCCGGTCATAATGGAAGATGTCCTCGCCGCCGTCCTAAAGAAGCGAGGAGAATTGATCGAAAAGGCCAACGTCACCGTCACTCATGACCCTCTGCCTACCATCCTCGCCGACAGGACGCAGATGACCTTGTTGCTGAACAAGCTGTTGGACAACGCCATTAGGTTCAGGGGAACAAGACCGATGACGGTCCATATCTCTGCGGGCGAAGGGCCAACGGAATGGTCGTTCTCCGTCAAGGACAACGGCACCGGAATTCCAGTGCAGTTCCAGGACATGGTCCGCGGTGAGTTCGGGGGCTTGTTCATCGAGAGCGCAACGGGCGACTATCCTGGCGCGGGCATCGACCTCATCATCAGCAAACGGATCGTGGAAAGGCACGGGGGCAGCCTATGGGTCGATTCAGAGGGGGGAAAATGGTCCATGTATCGCTTCACCATCCCCAAGGCGCATCAATGAGCGTACGGCAGGGCGGTGCATCATTCCCCGTTTAACACCCTTATCTGAGCCCATTGTTACTCCTTGGGCGATCAAACAACGGGCTGGATGCGTACTGGAAAGTCGCTGGCTCAGCATCAGCCGCATCTAGTGTGCCTGCTCATTCCTTTCCGCCCATGGGCAGGGTGAAGTAGAATATCGAGCCCTTGCCGACCTCCGATACCACCCATATTCGGCCGCCATGCTGTTCCACGATCTTCTTGCAGATGGCTAGCCCAATGCCCGTTCCAGGGTACTCTTGCCGAGTGTTGAGGCGCTGGAACATCTGGAAGAGACGGGGCTGCTGATCGGGGGAGATGCCGATGCCGTTGTCAGCGATGGCGAACACCCATTCATTACCTTGCCCTTCAGCGGAGACCTGGACCTTCACCGCCTCACTGGAACGAAACTTGATGGCATTGGCGATCAGGTTCTGCATGAGCTGGGACATCTGTGATGGGTCGGCCTTGACCTCCGGCAGCGGTCCCGCGGTCACGACCGCTCCGGACTCCACTAGGTCTCGTTCAAGGTCTTTCATCACCCTGCCGAGCACCTGCTCCATATCGACCAGCTGATGGGGTTCGCCCCGGGTTCCGACACGCGCGTAAGTAAGAATGTCTTCGATCATTTCTCGCATTCTTGTTGCACCATTCACGGCGAAGTCGATGAATTCCTCAGCCTTATCGTCCAGGACCTTTCCACGGTACTTCTTTTCCAAGAGGTCAAGGTAGCTTGAGACCATTCTCAATGGCTCCCTGAGATCATGCGAGGCCACATATGCGAATTGTTCGAGCTCAGCATTTGACCTCTGCAATTCCTTTGAATTACGCTCGACATCGGCAAGCAATCTGTCCCTTTCCCGTTGAGTCCTAATCGGTTCGGTCACGTCGATCGATAAGGCCACCGAGGCTACGATATTGCCATTGGAGTCGAACACTGGAGCACTGCTCCCGCTGATGAAAACCTCCGAACCATCCGGCCTCAGCACCCCGGCCAATTCGCTCCTGATCACCTCGCCTTTGAGGGAGCGGACCAAGGGGTACTCCTCCGTCCTGTACAGACGACCGTCCAAGTGGCGTCTCGCCAATCGAACATAATCAACGAACCCCTTGATTTCCGTTGGTCTGAACCCGAGGCCATATATTTTCTCAATTTCGTCATTGGCGAGAAGGATTTCTCCCGATTGAGCATCAGCCACCATGATACCTATCGGCATCTGGTGGTTTATCGCCTCGAGAAGGCCTTTTGTGTCTTCCAGCTCCCTCTCGATCCTCTTGCGGTCGGTGACATCGTGGATGATCGAGTAAAGCAACGGTTTACCGCGTATGTAGATTGGCCCGGAGTACACTTCGACGTCGCGGACCATCCCACTGGCCAATCTATGTCGGAAATCAAAATGCTTCTTCACCCCACCAAGGGACTTGCTCATATCCTCCCCCACGATTTCTGGACCGAGGGTGTTGATGTGATAGATCTTCATCTTCAGAAGTTCCTCACATCCGTAACCATAGTATTCGCAGGCTGCCTGGTTAGCATCGACGATGTCCCCATTTGATGGGTCGATGAGCAGCATGACCGCGCCGTTATCCTGGAACAGGCTTCGGTAGCGGGCCTCGCTTTCCCGAAGAGCTTCCTCGGCGTGCTTGCGTTCTGTGATGTCTGTGAATATTGAGGCGACCTTTCCCTTTTCGGAGCTGTAGGAGGAGACCGCATACCATTTGCTTGTTCCTTCATTATAGTTCTCGAAGTGCATGGGGTTGCCGGTACGGGCCACCTGACCATAGTTGTCGAACCAGGACTGCTCCACCTGTGGCAAGATCTCCCGGATGGTCCTGCCGACCGGGTTGGGCAGACCAGTTTGTTTTTGGAAAGCGGGATTGGCCTCGAGGACGATCTGATCGTATGGTCTGCCCTGCTGATCGAACAACATCTCGCTGAGATAGAATCCCTCGGTCATGTTCTTGAAAAGGGTGCGGAATTTTGTTTCGCTCCTACTAAGAGCATGTTCAGCGTCCTTCAGCTCGGTAACGTCGGTCAAAATGGACCTGAATCCTTTTTCAGCACCATTCTTGATGAGATTGCTCTCGAACTGGACCATAATCTCACTGCCATCTTTTCTTTGGACAGTGAGCACATGCTTTTGTTTTCCTTCACCCTGAGCGAGCCTCCTAAAGTGGAGGTAAAGAAGCTCTTGAGATTGCTCAGTGAAAAAGGTCGAGATGCCCCTATTGATCACATTGTTCCTATCCATTCCCAGGAGCATCGATGCTGCCAGGTTGGCCTCTCTGACCACCAGGTCGCGGTTGAGAGTGATATAGCCCACTGGGGCCAGATCGTACAGTTCAAAATATTTGGCTCTGGAAGCCTCCAGTTCTACCTGGACCCTCAGCAGCTCCTCGTTCTGGATCTTAAGCTCTTCTTGATGGATGCTGAGATCTTCCACCAGTTCGAGGGTATCTCTCTCCGACGGAGCTTGGACCGGCCGTTTTCCTTCAAGGCGCTTTTTGGCCCGCTCTCTAAGCTCAACATTCTCGTGCTCTTCGTTCATCGCAGGTGTGACACGTCAATCGCTTTCCATAATAATAGAACTAGGTGGTATTTCCTAAGTGAAAGCACGGGTTCTTGCACCATTGGCACCCCTCGAAAGCATCCCTACACGAAGGGTGATCCGGATCCTTAGCGATCGTCAGCGGGATGCGGAATTAGGCACCGTCGGCGCATGGTACGGGCCAGGTTTTGGCCATAGCCTGTAAGTAGCCCTGAAGGAATATGGGATTCACCAGAGCTCAGGGGATAATATCGCCGGGGAAAGAGACATGGGAAAAACGAAAAAGAGCAAGAACGTGGATGATGGCCCAAGCGTTCAGGCAAAGGACCGATCGTTTCCCATCGTCGCATTGGGCTCGTCAGCCGGAGGTCTGGAAGCAAATGAGGCCTTCTTCAAGAACGCGCCTCCCGATTCAGATGCGGCGTATGTCATCATCTCACATCTCGAACCGCATCATCCCAGCCTCCTGGCTGAGATCATCTCCAAGTCCACGACCATGATAACGGTGCAGGCTGAGAACGACATGGTCGTCCAGAAGAACAAGGTCTATGTGATCCCCCCGGGCAAGGACATGATGATCGCCGACGGAACTCTCCGCCTCTTCAGCCGCGCGAACAGCCGCGAGCCCTTCATGCCCATCGACTATTTCCTCCGATCCCTGGCCGAAGATCGGAAAGAGAACGCGATCGCGGTCATTCTCTCGGGCAACGGATCGGATGGGTCTGTCGGCATGAGGGCCATCCATGCGAACCTTGGCATGATCATGGTACAGAGCCCAGAGACGGCCAAATATGACAGTATGCCCCGAAGCGCCATCGAGACGGGCCTGGTGGACTATGTTCTGCCTCCCAACGAGATGCCTGGGATGATCAACAGATATGTCCATTCGCTCAGAACCAGAATTCAACCACCAATGGCTGAACCGGTCGGGGACACCGATGTCGTCCAGAAGATGCTGTCCATCGTCAAGAGCGAGACCGGTCACGATTTCTCCCAGTATAAGAAAAGCACCGTCAACCGAAGGATCGAGCGCCGCATGACCGTCCACCAGCTCGAAAGAAAGGAGCAGTATGTGAGCTATCTATTGGCCAACCCACAAGAGATCCACCTACTGTTCAAAGAATTGATTATCGAGGTCACGAGCTTCTTTAGGAATCCCGAGGCTTTCGAATCGCTCAAGAATACCCTCAGGAAGGCCTTCTTTGTTCCTAAATCCGAAAAAGATAATTTGCGAGTGTGGGTGACCGCCTGTTCCACTGGCGAAGAGGTCTATTCCATCGGGATCATTCTAAAGGAGCTGATGGATGAGACCGGTAAAAGAATGCAGGTCCAGATCTTCGGATCGGACATCAATGAAGATGCGATCAACATCGCCCGAGCAGGCGATTTCCCACTGGCGATCGCCGATGATGTCGATGCGAAACGCTTGGACAGGTATTTCGTAAAACAACAAAACGGTTACAAGATAAAGAAGGAAATCAGAGAGATGGTCATTTTAGCACCTCATGACGTCATCCGCGATCCCCCATTCCTCCATCTTGACCTTCTATCCTGCCGAAACCTCCTGATCTATTTTGAACCGGTGCTCCAGAAGCGAGTGCTGGAGACATTCAGCACCGCCTTGAACCCCAACGGTATCCTGTTCCTGGGAGAGTCGGAGACCATCAACGGCTATGATGATAGGTTCATCACCATCGAACCAAAGTGGAAGATCTACCGAAGGAAGCTCTACACGCCCTCTCCTCCGTTGAGGGAGATCGTTTTCCAACCTCGGCGCGTAAAGGATGTCATCCTCAAGGAGACCGCTTCGATGAAAGGATCGAACATAAACGAAAAGGCAGATAAGATACTCCTCTCCGAGTACACCCCACCAAGCCTGATCGTCAATGATAAGAACGAGATCGCCTACTTCCACGGTCGTACCAGTAAATATCTCGAGCATACTCCAGGGAGGGCCAGCCTTGGCATCCGAGAGCTGCTACGCGAGAATATCCGTTACGCAGCGATGGCGGCCATTGGTGACTCTAGAAGCAGCGGAAAAACGGTCATCGAGGAAGCCGTCCAAGTCCATACGAACGGTGACGCATCGTTCCTCAATATTATCGTCAAGCCCATGGATGACCATAAGCCCGTCTCCGATGTTCTGGTGATCTTTGACGAAAAAACCATCCCTCAGAACATTTTGAAAGAAAAACAGGACCTGACCATAACGCCGAACCGAGAGATTAGGATCGACGAACTGGAGAGGGAGCTCAGTTACACCAAGGAGAACCTGAGGAGCACCATAGAGGAGCTGGAGACCTCCAATGAAGAACTGACATCCACCAATGAGGAGCTTCAGTCGAACAACGAAGAACTACAAAGCGTGGTCGAAGAATCGGAGACAGGGAAGGAAGAGCTCAATTCATTGAACGAGGAACTATTGACCGTCAACTCGGAGCTGGAAAGAAAGAACCAGGAGCTATCGAGGACCAATAGCGACATGAGGAACCTCATTAACAGCGTCGATGAGGCGATCATCTTTCTGGACATCGACCTGAGAATAAGAAGATTCACACCTCAGACGGAAAAGATCATGAATCTGCTTCCAGGGGATGTGGGGCGCCCCATCCAGGACATAGCCATGAAGCTGCGGTACGAGGACCTGGTCATGGACGTCAAAGAGGTCCTCGATACCTTGAACACCAAAGAGAAAGAGGTCCAAACAAAGGACGGCCACTGGTATAAGCTCAAGGTCCTTCCTTACAGAACGGTAGAAAATGTCATCGATGGCGTGGTGATAACCTTCAGCGACATCGAAGTACAGAAGAAGGTCCAGGAGAAGCTCGAGAACATCTCGTTGGAGGCTCGGGCCTCTCAGGAGTACGCGGAGAGCATAGTCAATACTCTCAAGGAACCGCTCTTGATCATGGACGAGGGCCTCATCGTTCGATCCGCCAATACCACATTCTATAAACGATTCGAGACCACGCCGGAGAATGTTCGAGGCCGCCCGGTCAGCGAGATCCTTAACGGAAGGTGGGACGTCCGGCCGGTGATCAGCAGGCTCAAGGATCTGAGCACAAAGGAAGCTGAGCTTGAGAACCTGAGTTCAGAGATCATCATTCCCAGGTTGGGGAAGAGAACGGTGGACATCACCGCCAGGAAGCTGCTGATCCCGTCGGGGAAGTCGACCATGATCTTGATCAACTTCACCATAAAGGAGTGAATCGGTCGATCTACTTCCCCATGGGCCAGGATAAGGAAGGTTACAGTTCCTCCCTTTCTGAACATCCTCGATCCCTTTGTCGATATCCTTCTTGACCCGTCCTTTCATTTTTCATCACCTTGAAGACCGGGCGGTTATCAGCTATCCCGGTCGTTTCAATTTTAGATGAGAATTTGAGAGGATTCCAAGCCAGCATCCGAATATTGTGACAAACGACCTTGCATTGGACCTCGTTCTTTCGATCGATCTTGGAACGGGATCGGAGTCGGTGACCGAAACGGTTACCGAGCATGCTGAAGCGGCCTTCAGCATGATTGCGTTTGCCATAAGATGCCGAATAGGTTTTGGGAACTTGAAAATGAACTGGACCATGCGTTGGTAAGCGTTTATCGGGCTTCGCCGATAAACGGCGTTCTTCTTGATGCCATGGAGTGGCCAGGCACCATGGGACAAAGCAGTCTCGAGGATCGAGTTGCCCTGATAGGCAAAATCGGCCAAGCTCATCATCGGTTCCACCTTCGAGGGCAGGTGTGGGAACACCTGCCCGAACATCTGGCTATCGTGGACGTTCGACTCCGTCAGCCGGTAGCTCAGTATCCGCGAGGTCGCGGATGCGTTGCATCGTCAGATGCAGCTCCTGTACGAGCCAGTTCGAATAGAAGACATAGGTGGTCAGATTCACTTGGTCCTTGAGGGACCAAGTATCAAGGCCGGTCTGCCCTGAAAATTAGAATACTTCGTCGGGAGCATGGTAGGTGGTGGGAGCCAGTTCAACACCTTCGTCTTAGCAACTGGGTACATGGACTGCCCCCTCTATAATATTTAATACAATACTATATAATAATCTAAATCTATTTTTACTAGAAGGAGTTTAGCGTAAAACCTAATAAATGTGGCCCCTCATAGTAACAACCTATCAATAAGAGGGAACACACGATGATCCCAGATAAACTGAAGGAAATCATGAACAAAGACGGTGTTGTTGCTATAGCCACATTGGGGCCAGATGGCCCCCATATGGTCAATACTTGGAATAGCTACCTCAGAATATCACAAGATGAACGGCTGTTTATCCCCGCAGGTTACATGCACAAGACGGAGGCCAACATTGCCCACAATCCGAATATATTGATCACATTGGGGAGCAGCAAGGTCCAGGGTCTGCATGGGCCGGGTGCTGGTTTCTTGATCAAGGGAAATGCGAGGTTCGTGACGTCCGGCCCTGATTTTGATTTCATGAAAGAAAAGTTCAGTTGGCTACGAGCCACCTTGGCGGTTACAATCGAATCTGCTATTCAAACCTGGTGAATGACTATTGGAGAGTTCCAATCCTTGAAGAAAAACGTCGAACCCAACAGGAATTGCCGAACCAATAATATATTATTATCTTAATTAATTATACTGAGTGGAGTTTAGCGTCAAAGCCATTTATTATTAATAGGTCGCTAACTTGAAAAAAGAACAGCGAGTGGGCCTCTGTACGCCTCTCAAATTGGGAGGCAGATATCGATCGATTGGCCCGCTCGTAAATACGGTAGCCAATATCGATAGATATCTACTCATGAGAAAGAAGATGGGAAGGGGTTTTCAGAAAGATCGCAGCCATTAATTGGCGTCGTCGTCGGCCACTTCTGCCACCTGAGGAGCGATCACGGCGACCGAGATCTCATCGACCACCGGGATGGCCTTGACCTCCGGCGCTGGCTCGGCCACCTTGGGGGCGGCCTTGGCGATCGGCACCACCTCGACCTTCTTGTAGATCTCCTCCGGCCTCACCGGCGAGCCGTTCTTCATGAGCAGGTCGTTCTCGACGGAAATGCCGAACAGCGCCTCGTTCTCCCGGAGGTAGGGGAGGAGCATCTCCCAGTCCTTCTCTCCCATCTTCACGATGCGGCCGCCGTTGAGCTGGTCCTCCCCCACCTTGTTCATGGGGTCGCGGACATAGATCGCGCCGCCGGAGGCGAGGGAGAAGAGATTGCCGCCCGGATAGGGCTCAGCCAGGTCATGGGCCCGGCCCTCGGCGTCGAAGCTCAGGGCGTTGAGCACCACGAACCCCCCGCCGTTGAGCGGATCGCCGGCCATGATCGATTCGGCCAGGTAATCGAGGCAGGTGCCGTTTATGATCACCCGGGGCTTGCCCACCGCATTGATCAGCGGCCGGCCCGCCGCGTTCCCGCGGATGAAGATGTTGCCGCCCTTGGCGCCGTACATGAAGGTCTGCCCCACGTCACCATGGACGACCAGTTTTCCCGAGGCCAGAATCTGACCGAGCTGGTCCTGCCCGTTGCCGTGGATGGTCATCGTTGCACCGTCCAACCCCGAGGCCAGATAGTCCCCGGAGCTGCCGTAGACGTCGATCTCGAGGCCGTGGGACCGGGGGCCCAGGCCGCAGCCGAAGAAGCGCTGCCCCTGCGCGCCGACGGTGATGACCTTCTTCCATCCCAGCTCGTGGGCCCGGCAGATGACGTGCGATACGCCCTGTTCGCCCTCCATGGGGAACCGGTCGCAGTCGATCGCCAGCGCCCACTGGCCGGGCCGGGGGGCGGCGATCGAACGGTAGTTGTTCCGGTCGAGCAGGGCGAGGCCGGCGACCTGGGCCGACCCGATGCGCGGCGAGGACCGGACCAACAGCCCGATGGCGTTGTTGACCTGGGTCAGGATGCGGCTCCGGCGTATGTTACCGGTCGGATACCGGCGGTCTAGGGCCAGGGACAGCAGGGCCAGCCGCTTCTCGAACCCGGCGGCGCTCTCGGCCGGCGCGGACAGCGCCGACAGCGCGTCCATCAGTTCGGACGACGAGCCGCGGGCGACCGCCTCCTTCCAGGCCCTGAACCCTTCGTCGTTGGTGCCGGCCAGCATCCTGTCCGCCAGCGCGGAGCGGGCCCCCTTCGGCAGGGCCCCGGCCAGGGCCGCGTCCTTGGCGATGTCGTAGTTCATGCCCGGGACGGTGACCTTGGCCCCGAACTTGTTGGTGCAGGACAGTTCCCTGCCCTTCCCTGGCACGTCCTTGCCCAGGGTGAAGATGAACGACCCGCCGTCGGTGTGGCTCCCGCCCCGGGCGTTCCAGTACATATCGGCCTGCAGCGGCAGCGTGGGGTAGGTCCCGGCAAAGCTCTCCAGGGCGGAATCGATGGCCTGCTTCTCCGAGGCGATCAGCCCGATCTGGATCTCCCCGTCGACCAGGGCGAACACCTGGGGCCGGAGCATCGAGGTGTCGGTGATGCCGATCAGCTGCAGCTGGTCATGGTAGTGATCGTTGCGGCTGATGATGAAGAACCAGGGGCCGTCGGGAGACCGGTGCAGATGGGTCGATTGGATGGCCCGATAGATGCTCTGCTTCTCCGGGGAGAGCAGATGGAAATCCCTCTCCGTGGTCGGCGCCAGCGCTTCCAGGATGTATTCCAGGGGATAGCCGTAGACCCGGTTGAGCAGGTCGAACAGCAGGATGGACACCTCGGTATCGGTGAGGAACAGCGGCTTGATGCCCTTCTGGCCCAGGTACTCGGTCACCGAATGGTAATTGGCGAAGTCGCCGTTGTGGACGAGCGCCTCGTCCAGCCCCATGAAGGGGTGCGCCCCGCCAGGATGCCAGACCCGGCCCTTGGTGGGGAACCGCTGGTGCCCGATCCAGATGTTGGCCCTGAACTCCTCCATGTTGTAATAGGAGATCACGTCCTCGGCGTAGCCGACGATCTTCATGATCAGCATGTTCCGGCCCTGGGACATGACGAAGGCGGCCATGCCCGAGGTTCCGTAGTACTTGAGATTGATGAGGAAGCTGGTCTGGTAGACGTACTCGTCCTCGGCCTTCCCGGCCCCCAGATCACCCAGCTTGTTCTCGACGACGAATCTCTCCAGCCTGTTCTTCTTGGCCCGGCAGAAGTACCTCACAACGTTCGGGGGGCGCACCTCCAGGCGCACCAGGAGCTCGCCGAGCTGTACAAGGGACTCGGACGGTTCGACTGCTGATTCGCCGGGACATCGGGAAGGGTGCC
>CAYZEV010000033.1:0-26753 GCA_964477865.1 uncultured Methanomassiliicoccaceae archaeon
TGGCTGCCGGCCTGGCCGCCTGGGGCCGTCACTCCCGCGCTCAGTCCCTCGGTCGAAACGATCTCTACACCGGGCAGGTTGTTGGCGCCCATGAACACCGGTGCTCCCAGGGCCGATACGACCAACAGGATGCTCCGGGGGGTCTTGTATTTCCTGCCCCTCATCTTTCCGCGGCCAGCGCGGATCTTCTTGCCGTCCTTGGCCCGGACCAGGTCGGCGGAAATGCCGATCTTTTCCAGAGCGGAAACGACATCGTTGGTGGTGGCGAGCTTCTCGAAGTCATCCTCCACGACCACGGGCATGGTCACGCCGTCATTGAACCGGTGACCTCTCAGCTTGACCATCTCAGGATCGGACAGGGCAGCCAGTGCGGACATCTTTGCCTTGCACCGCTCCTTGCGGTTGATCTTCTTGGAGTAGTCCTTGTCCGGCTTGGGAGGGAAGGCCCGGCGACCGCCCACGTTGTTGGGCGACTCGGCACCCTTGCTGCCTCCAGTTAGCCTCTGGATACGCGCGACACCTCTTCCCTTACCCCATTGGGACACAGCATGCCTCATGCCTGCCGTGGAGGAAGGGCCGTAGGCCTGACGCTTGTTGGCCATTTCTGCTACCGCGGCCCGGTGGATGATATCGGGGCGGAACTCGGTGGCAAAGGCCGCGGGGAGCTCGACGCTCTTGACGACGTCGCCTTCTACAGAGTATATATTGACGTTGTTCTTGGCCATGATCTTCAAGCCCCCTGCTTGGACTCAGTGGAGACATATACCATGTTGGGCGCCTCCTTGAGCACGATACCGGTCGGCCTTACGGGGTCCCTCAGGCGGATGAGCCTCTTGGTGGGGCCCGGAACCGAGCCGTGGATTAGGACATAGTTATTCCTGATGTTGCCGTAGTGGAGGAAACCACCCTTGGGGTTGATCTCCTCGCCCTTATCGCCGATCTTGAGGATCCTCTTGTTGAACTCGGTCCTCTGGTGATAGCCCATCTGACCGGCCTGAGGTACCTGGGGCCTTACGAACCCGGGCCTCTTGGGGCCAAGAGTGCCGACCATCCTGCGGTGCTTGGAGTTCTTGTGGGATAGAAGCTTGACGCCCCATCTCTTGATGGCTCCCTGGAACCCCTTGCCCTTGGTGACCGCGGACACGTCGATGATGGCGCCGTCCTTGGCGAACTCGGTGACCGTGATATCCTTTCCCAGCAATCCCTTTGCGTACTCCAGCCGGGCCTCGATGGAACCGCCTCCGACGCGGGTCTCCATAAGGTCAGGGCATTTCTTCGGCACGCCAGTAATCATCTTGGGCTGAGTGTAAGTTAGCACCCGGACATCCTCGATGTCCGTCTTGCTCAGCTCGGTCCAGGCCTTCTCCGTGTCGTAGTTCTTGGGGATGGGCAGCTTTCGGGAGAGGGTTTGCTCTAACCCGCTGGCCCATACCTCTCCCACAGTGCGCAGACCGTATCGGGTGTTCTCATAGACCCTTACGGCGGCCACTTTCATGGGTGGTACTTCGAGGACGGTTACCGGGATCTGGATCTCCTGACCTGCAGTGAGGCTGGCCTTTCTGAAGTCCACGACGAACGCGTGGGTCATTCCGGCCTTGTACCCGGCGAAGCCCTGTAGCTTAGGGCCTTCGCTGATCTCGGGCCAGGAGTCTAACCTGGGTGTCTGGCTGATCGCTCGCTTCCTAGGCGAATACGCATGCGAACCTTGTTTCGGACGTCTCTTGTTTGGCATGATTCTCCCTCTCTTCTTTCCTGAGAGAATCCACTCTCTGTGCTCGCGCCTCTTTTTACTCGATCGCTCGAGGTCAGCACCTTCGACCGTGACGCGTTATCCGCCCTCCGAGAATGGAGTTAGAGGGGAAGTTGGGATGCAGAAGCATTGCCCATGGCGTCTGGTCGAACGTCCTCAGCGCTTACAGCGTAACTGTGGGATTAGGGTTATGATATATAAACTTAGCGTGGTTCATGGACCCCCATCTGGCTACGCTATATTCCCTTTTTCAGGAAAATATTGGCCTGCCGCCCGGAACATGACCATTCCAACCCAATAGATGGGGAAAATATATCACCTTCGGAAGGCGTTCGGGGAACGGAGAGACATTTTGAGCCGGGTTCGAGACGTCGGTCCGTCGCAGAGGACGCTTTTCAACTTTGACATCGAGGATCCCTTCAAGGCCGTGTCGATAGATATTTTCAAGGATCAGTTCCGGCGGCTGAACGGTCGCAACCCTTCGGCCGTGGAGCTCAGCTCCTACTATCGCGGGCATCCCCACGAGCTGGAACGGCGGACCGGGAACATCAAGCAACATTAGCTGCTCAGCCCCGTGCCCCCTTCCGCCTCGAAGCACCGGTTCTCAAGGGCGGCCCCTTGATCAACCAAGCAGGGCTATGATGGAAACAATGAATGCCCTTACTGCGGCCACTCTACCTTCCAGATCATCCATCCCCCATCGACACCTCGTATCGGGGTTTTGGAAAGAAAGATGTTAAGGGCCGGATGCGGCAGCCCCCAGAGCTCCCAGTGATCTAATCTGGGAAATGATCAGAGCTTGCCTTCCTTGGCCTTTTTCTGTAACCGCTTGGACCGTTCCTTGGTGTTGAAGCCGGTGGCCTTCTCCATGAACTCATTGTATTTGCGGTTC
Organism: uncultured Methanomassiliicoccaceae archaeon; assembly: GCA_964477865.1. Taxonomy (GTDB): domain Archaea; phylum Thermoplasmatota; class Thermoplasmata; order Methanomassiliicoccales; family Methanomassiliicoccaceae; genus UBA6. The sequence continues at coordinate 2,643 of CAYZEV010000033.1, forward strand.
GACTCCACCATCGCCTCGGTGGGCGCCCCTTTGTCCGAAACGGTCATCACCGACAGGGTGTTCTTATTGAGCAGCTTGACCTCGAACCTGGCCGTAGCGCCGAAGGAAGAGACCAGGGATCCGTTCTCCTCCGAGACCTTCCCGAGGACCTCTTTCATCAGGTTCTTAAGGCCGTCCCCTTCCAAGCTGGCACCATGCCCCTTCTTGATTTCGAAATCCATTGTCTTTCCTCCTAATCGAATTCCAGTTCATCGCTCAGGTACCTGGCGACATCCACGCTCGTGCCCAATGTGTCCTGCAGGTCCATGAGGCCGACCCACTCCTTGCGGCAACCGCATTCCAGGCCGCTCAGGTCATCGAGGTCTTGGCTGAAGGAAAAGCGTTGGACCGCATCAAGTATCTTTCTGTCGCAAAGGTCGCAATTGTGGGCGCCCCGTGCGGTCCCTCCTCCCGACGGGGAGGACATGATCCGGCAATCGCTGATCTCCTTCCCCTTCCTCAACACCTCGAGCAGCGACCATAGCCAAGGCGGGCGGTAGTTGCCGCGGCGCCACAGCATGTCCACCACGGTGTCCCTTTGCACGTTCACCGGGTTGATGCTCACGCTCTCGGAGAACTTGGAGGCGTAGCCGATCGACGCGATGGCGTCCTGAACCGCCGCCCTCTCCGTGAGGTACGGGGGCTTGAGGAGCAGATAGGTCCTCAAAGGAACGTTTTTACCCTTCAAGACGCCGGCCGCCCTAGTGTAGTCCTCCACGGTGAAGCCCTTGCGGACGCACTTGCGGAGAACCTCCTCGTTCGCCGTCTCCAGGCCTATGGCCACCGCGGAGCGGGGATCGATGTCCGCCATGTTATCGTCGGTGATGAAGTCCGGCCGGCTCTCATAGAGGATGCGCTCGGCCGAATTGAAGGCCGAGAATATCTCGGACCGGATGTCCAGTGGGATCTCGTTCGGGTCGAGGAACGAGCCGGAGGTGTAGATTTTGACCAGCCGCTCGCCCTTGTAGCGTAGGGCCGCCTTGCCCATCTGCGCTCTGATGTCATCGGGGGTGACCGCCCGGGAGCTGGCCGAATTGTAGCCGCACATGAGACAGCCCTTCTGCCAGGACCACCAGCAACCCGTTGTCCGCAGGATGACCACGAAGGCTTCGGCCCGCTGACCGTCGATGACGTCCTCTTCCTTCCAGATGCTAACTGGGCTCTGGAGCTCCTCTCGGGTCAATCGGGGCATTTTGTATCTCTCATGATGGACATGGCAACCTTGATAATTAGATTTGCTCGAGACCCCCTAAATCGAGGCATTCAATTGAGCATGGCAAACGCAATAATTGTCGCTTCTTCATCTCATTACGATATTGACTGCCCAAGAACGCCTGACATATGCCACTCGAGTGCTTCGGCAACCTCTGGGAAAGAATATAATAAGCGCTTCTCAATCACCCGGTAGTACGGTCGGAACGATCGGAATTCGCGCTTGTCTGACATCATATAAGACCTCCCTCGGGGCAGTGGTGGGTGATGCAAGAAGCCCCGTGCGTAAGGGCGGGGTAGTTCACGATTGCAGGGCCAATCCCTGAATCAGAAGGTAAGAGTATGGCCAAGAAGATCATCGTCATCGGGTCCGGAGCGGCGGGCATGACCGCGGCATCCTCGGCAAGGGCGGCCAATAAAGAGGCCGAGATAACCGTGTTCACCGAAGAGGAGCATATCTCCTACTCGCCCTGCGCCATACCCTTCGTGCTGGAAGGAAAGATCAAGGACTTCCCCTCGATCGTGATGCACCACCCGGAGTTCTATCGCCGGGAGAGGAACATCGAGGTGCGCACCCGCACCAAGGTCACCGCGGTCGATGCGGAGAAGAAGACGGTCACTTTGGCCGATGGCACCTCATTTCCCTACGACAGTATGGTTCTCGCCACTGGCGGCACGGTGTTCGTTCCCCCCGTCGAGGGAGCGAGCCTGTCCGGGGTTTATAAGGTCCGTTTCATCCAGGATGGTATAGATATCCAGAAAGCCCTGCCGACGGTCCGTTCGGTCGTAGTGGCCGGAGCGGGGGTCATCGGTCTGGAAGTGGCGGTGGCCCTCCGTCATGCCGGCAAAGAGGTGACCATCGTGGAAATGTTCCCCCAGGTCATTCCAAGGATATGCGATCCGGATATGGCCCGGGAGGTGCAGACCTATTGCGAGGGCCTCGGGATCAATTTCATGATGGGTCTTCCTCTTGGATCGATACGAGGATCGGGGAAGGTGGAGAAGGTCGCGGTCGGCAATACCGAGGTGCCCTGTGAGATGGTCATTCTGGCCACCGGCGTCAGGGCCAACCTCGAGCTGCCGAACATGCTCGGCCTGGAGATCGGACCGCTGGGGGCGGTGCGGGTCTCTCCGACCCTCCAGCCGTACAAGAAGGGACGCCTGGTGAAGGACATTTATCTGGCGGGCGACGTGGTCATGTGCGAGAGCGCCGCCGCGCCGGGTCCCACGATGAGCCAGCTGGGTTCGACCGCGGTGAGGCAGGGCCGGGTCGCCGGCATCAATGCCGCCGGGGGCTATGACTCGTTCCCGGCCGTCCTAAGTGCTTGGGTGTCGCAGATCGGCGATCTTCAGGTGGGCGGGACCGGGCTGTCGAAGGGCCTTGCCGAATACTACGGCCTCAATGTGGTCGAGGGTAGGGCCGTGGGGCTGACCAAGGCTCGTTACTATCCGGGGGGCAAGAAGCTCAGCGTCAAGCTCATCGCCGACCGGGTGACCCACCGCCTGCTGGGCGCCCAGATCGTGGCCGGCGAAGAGGTCACCGGCCGTGTCAACTGGGTGACCGCCGCGATCATGAAAGGGGTTACCGCCGAGGAGTTCATGAACTCGTTCGAGAACGCCTACTGCCCCCCGACGTCCATGGTCAAGGATGTCGTCAATGTCGCCGCGGAGGACCTGGTCCGGAGGTTCTGAATGACCAAGGTCCTCTTCCGGACGTTCGGTCACATCACCGCCATAACCAAAGGGAATCAGTTGGAGATAGAGTTCACCGGAGTGACCATCGAAGACTTCCTCGTGGAGCTGGTCAAGAAGTTCGGGGAACCCATGAGGGGCATCCTCTTTCCCCAGGGAGCAGGTTTCTCGGAGATGTTGTACGTATTGATCAACGGCCGGAACATGGCCACTCTGGATGGGCCGAAGACCATGCTCAAGGACGGGGATGTGGTGTCGGTGCTGCCGATGACCGCGGGCGGATAACGGGTCCGAAAAGCTATGCTCACAGACGATAATAAAATCCTTTCTTTCAAATAGTATGTGATGCAATTCAACACTGCACTTATTCTGTCGTTAGGGGATGCGGAGGAATGGATATGAGAGACTCAGAGATCCTCCAAGTCAAAACAGCGGTCCGTCTGCTAGGCGGAATGAGAGAAGAGGTTGAAACAAGGCCCAGTATCAAATGCCCCAGTCCGGGCTATGGGACCCTGCCGGCCGAGCAGGAAGCAGAGAAGGCATGACCAAATCCACTTTCTGATCGATCGGTCATCTGTTCGACCTAGCTTGGGCCCTACCGCCCTATAGGTCTGTGACGTCATATTTTCCCACATTCCGATGTTCTGAGAACTAAAACAGCAGTTCTATATCGGTCGAATTAGTTCTCTCATCTACCTCTGTATCACATCGAATTTGAACAGGCCGTGAAGCAACAAAGCCAGATGGTGGTGGGTGGGATGGGTAGGTTCAGATTTATCAGGGCCAGTAATTTCAAAGATTACTGGATAATCAACGAGCTTGTCGAACAGTGCAACGAGGAGGGCAAGGATGGGCGGTTCCGGTGGTGCTACGCGCCCCGGGAGCACGTGGTCCTGCCGCACATAGACGATGATTGTGAGGCCAAATTAGTGGTGACCAAGGACAAGGTCCCCAAGATCGTGGGTTTCTATTCATTCACCTCCTTGGACAAGCGATTGGACGTTCTCTACGTGGTGCCGAAGATGCGGGGGCAGCACATCGCGACGGATATCCTCGACAACTTCCTGCGAATGTTCCCCAAGGAGAAGGAGCTGTATGTCCTGGCCCCCTGCCGGGCGGTCCGAAAGATGCTCAACAAGCACTACCCTGGGATGTTCACCGCCGTTATGGTCGATGGTGCCAGCATGCAGACCCTGCACTTCGAGGAAGAGGACCTGGCCTTTTCTAACTGATCAATAATAAAAGAAAGGGAAAAGGATTAGGGAAAGGGTTTCTCGCTTCAGCAGTCGTAGTACAGATAGAACTCCGACGGGTGCGGGCGCAGCCGAATGTAGTCGTTCTCCTTGACCATCTTGTAGTTGATCCAGTTGTCGACGAAATCCTCACTGAAGACCCCGCCGCGGGTAAGGAACTTGTGGTCCTCCCTGAGGGCATCCAGCGCCTTCTCGAGGGAACCGGGAACGGTCTTGATCTCGGCGAGTTCTTCCTTGGAGAGCTCGAACATGTCCATGTCGTGGGGTTCGCCCGGGTCGATCTTGTTCTTGATGCCGTCAAGACCGGCCATGAGCATGGCCGAGAAGGCCAGGTACGGGTTGCTGGTCGCGTCTGGCGGGCGGTACTCGATCCTCTTGGACTTGGGGCTCTTGGAGTACACCGGGATCCTGACCGCGGCCGACCGGTTACGGGCGGAATAGACCAGGTTGACCGGCGCTTCGTAGCCAGGCACCAGCCGGCGGTACGAGTTGGTGGACGGAGAGGTCAGGGCCAGGAGGGCAGGGGAGTGCGCCAGCAGACCGCCGATGTAGTACAGGGCGTTCTGGGACAGCAGGGAGTAGCCCTTCTTGTCGTAGAACATGTTCTCTCCGTCCTTGGCCAGGCTCTGGTGCACATGCATTCCGGTGCCGTTGTCACCATACAGGGGCTTGGGCATGAAGGTGATGGTCTTGCCCGCTGCCGCTGCAGTGTTCTTCAGCACGTACTTGTACATCATGACATTGTCGGCCATCTTGGCCAGGGTCTGGAAACGCATGCCGATCTCGCCCTGACCGGCGGTGGCGACCTCGTGGTGGTGGACCTCGCACTCGATGCCCGCGCTCATTAGGTTAAGGACGCACTGGGACCGGAAGTCCTGCAGGGAATCGGCGGGAGGAACGGGGAAATAGCCCTCCTTGTTGCGGGGGCGGTGTCCGTGGTTGTTGCCGTTCACGTTGTTGCCGGAGTTCCAGATGCCTTCGTCAGAATCGACGTAATAATAACCACTGTGCTGGTTCTGTTCGAACCGGATGGAATCGAAGACGAAGAACTCCAGCTCCGGCCCCATGTACACCGTATCGGCAATGCCGGTGCTCTTGAGGTATTCCTCGGCCTTCTGAGCGATGAACCTGGGGTCCTTCTCATACCTTGCTCCGCTCACCGGCTCCTGAACATTGCAGATGACCGATAGTGTGGGGATCTTGCATGCCGGATCCATGATGGCCGTGTTGATGTCCGGGATCAGGAGCATGTCGCTCTCGTTGATCTGGGCGAAACCACGGATGGAGGAAGCGTCGAAACCAACGCCGTCCACGAGGAGGTCCTCGCACATCCGGCCGGCCGGCCAGGTAATGTGCTGCATTGTACCGGGCACGTCCGTGAACTTGAAGTCGATCATTTTGACCTGGCCGGAGGAGCACATCTCCATCGCCGCGGCCTTCCGGTCCTCGGTCTTTCCTTGCGTCTTGGATGCTGCCGCCATATTGTCACAACCTATTTTCTAAAGCCTCGTCGGGACTCGAAGGCCGGACGAGGTCCGGGGTGAGTTCCCCACTGGTGAAATCGCCCGAGGTGCCTGCTCACTGGATGAGCCTGGATCCAGGTTTTTCCTACGATCGCAATGCTCTGTATTGGCGCTCAAGGCAATTGCCTATAGACAAATACCTAATTAAAGCTTTTTGAACGAGACAAATGACGCTTTTGCCTAGCAATGCCTCAACATATGGAATATAAGAATATTTGATTCCTATTCGAATGATTATCTGGAAAAATGGCGTAGGGGGAGGGCTTGGGAGCAACATCATTATGGTGGCGGCTCGAACGTATCCTCCATGTTCGAACGGTTGAACGAGGAGGAGAACATTGGGGGCTCGGCCAGACCACCACGGAAGTTGCAGAGCGATTCCGACCACGTCCACCGGGCGGTTTCCGCCCGATTGGGGCAGCTGTGGGAGGAAATACCAGGGGCGCAGATCGCTGAGGAGCTGCAGGATCAGGAGCCGCGGGCGATACTGAGGGTGGCCACAGGAGGGCGGATGATTCGGATCGAGTTCGTCGAATCCGCTTTCTCCGCTGACAAGCAGCAATTTCTGGAGGAATACGTTCAGGGAGCCAGGCAATGTGGGGACATAGCCATTCTCTATCCGAGCCAAAGTTTTCCTGAGGACCATGTCCTTAGAATGCTCGAGACCATCTACGAGCACATCAGGCTCGCAGGAGTGGGGGGCGAGGTGTCAGTACACGGTTTCCTCTATGATATTGAGGGCACACCGAAAGAAATCATCTAGCCCAACTATAGTATACGGATATACTCGGCCTAAACCGAAGTGATTTATAACTCTCGGTGAATTGGGAACCGAGACTATGAATGTCGAAGAGAGATTTAGCTTGCTGGCGAGAAACACCGAGGAGATCGTGACGGAAGAGGAGCTGAAGAAGCTCCTTGCTGACAACCCCTCGCCCCGGAGCTATATCGGCTTCGAGCCTTCCGGTCTCGTTCACCTTGGCTGGGTCATCTGCGCGAACAAGATAAAGGACTTCGTGGACGCCGGTTTCGAGATCACCATATTCTTCGCCGATTGGCATGCCTATATCAACGATAAATTAGGCGGGGACATCGAGCGGATACGCATATGCGCCCGCTACATGGAGGATTGCTTCGAAGCCCTGGGGGTCCCCCGCGATAGGGTCAAGTTCGTGCTCGCTTCAGAGATTATGGATGGCATAGACTATTGGGAGAAGGTCATGAAGGTCGGCAAGGTCACGACCCTGTCCCGGATCAAGCGGGCCATGACCATCATGGGGCGAAAGGAGGACGACGCAGAGCTTGATTCCTCCAAGTTCCTGTATCCGCTGATGCAGGCGACGGATATTTTCATGATGGACATGGACGTTGCCTACTCTGGCATAGATCAGAGGCGAGCCCATATGCTAGCAAGGGAGGCCGGGGAGAAGTTGCATTGGAAGGTCCCTATCGCACTGCATACGCCTCTGTTGCCCGGCCTAAAAGGCGTCAATCGGATGGACCCGGTGACCAACAAGATGTCCAAGTCCGACCCGGACAGCGGGATCTTGATCCATGACACTCCCGAGGATATCGACCGTAAGATCAAGAAGGCGTTCTGCCCGCCCGAGGTGGAAGGCAATCCCCTGCTGGCAATATGCAAGATGATATTGTTCCAAAAGAGCCCGGTCTTCGTCATCGATCGTCCGGAGAAGTTCGGTGGGAAGCTGGAGTTCCATTCCTACGATGAGCTGGAATCGACCTATGCGGCCGGTAAGCTCCACCCCATGGATCTAAAGGGCGGGGTGGCCCGGGCCCTCAGCGATCAGCTTGGTCCGGCCAGAGTGTATTTCGAACAGCATCCCGAGAATCTCGTGGCCATGAAGAGGTCGATCGGCCTCATTTAATTTCCTTTATCTCCCCTTTTTTTTGCGTTTTTCATCTGTGACAGATGTCCGACAAATCTATTTTTCGTAACTATTATGTGTATGCAAGTGCTTACTATTATTATGTCGGACGCAGCAGCGGACGATGGTGGGCCATCATCGAGCTCAAGGGATCGCGTACTGGATGCCGCTTTGAACGTTTTCGGAGAGAAGGGCTATGCCGGCGCTACCACCAAGGAGATCGCCCTGCGAGCTGGTGTCAACGAAGTTACCCTCTTCCGGATATTCAATAACAAAATGGGCTTGATCTCCGCGGTAATCAAAGAAAGGACTCCGCGGTCCCAATTGTTGAAGGAACTGCACTTCGACCGAGGTCTCGATATGCGGAAGATCCTGGTCGATAACTCCTCGCGCCTGTTGAACATATTTCATGCCAATCGGAACTTGGTCAGGATACTGGTGCTCGATCTCCCCCGGTTAGAGGGCATACCTCATGATGACCCGATCTCGAGCACCTTCACCGGACCACTGAGCGGCTACCTGGCCTCCCATATGGATGGGGGGGTCTTGCGCGATATCGACCCTGAGGTGGCGGCAGAGGTCCTCTATAGGGATCTGCGCTCCTTCTTCATCGATCACTATCTGTTCCGTGATAAGGCCGCTGACCCTACCTTTGATCTTCGGTTCATCAACACGGCTGTGAGCATCTATCTCGGCGGAGTACGCAAAGAACTGGATGAACCCCAACCAACGCCCGGTCGGAAGAGTTCCAGATGACATGCCGACCTTAAGTGGGACAACATCACCTACTCGCTGAGGTCGGCCGAGGCCCCCTACCTCACCCTGCTGGGGTTCGATACCATGGGGTCGATCTTGGGCGAATCCGTGATGAAGCACCCGACCGAACATATCGCCTCTCTGAAGCGGACCGGTGGGTTGTTCATGACTCTGCGCTCGCCCTCCACCCGTTCGACCATGAATCAGATCGATCTCTCGACGATCCACCTGAAACTGGAACGCATCGATGGCGTCCTGGTTCTGCACGGCGAGGAGCCCTACACCTAATGCAACACCCCTCCCTGGAACTCCAGGAACGGGGCGGATATCTTTCCTTGGCCCCGGTGGTTTGAAGGAGCTACCATCAGTTATATGCCGAAGCTGACCTTCGGTCCTTCGATGGCTACACGCACCGTCCTGGTGGACCTCGGGGGTACCCTCATCGACTTCTTCGGGAACGGCACCGCCGCTCAGATGGTGCTCCCTTCCCTGCGCTCGGTCCGCGATGAGCTGCTCGAGGACGTGGCCAGATCCTCCCTCTCCGAACTGGAGGAACGCTGGTCCCATCAGAAAAGAGATCCCTGGGACCTGATGGCCTGGCCCCTGGAGGGCCGCCTTTCCCATGTTTTCAAGATCGATCCGAAGGACCAGGCCATGATCGAACGGGCCTGCCGGGCGTTCATGCGTCCGACCTTTGATGGGGCCCGGCTTTTCGAGGACGCTCTGCCGTTCCTCCGCATGCTCAAGGCCCGGGACCTGCGGACGGTCCTGGTGTCCAACACTGCCTGGGGCAGTCCGGCCCATCTGTGGAGAGAGCAGCTCGTGCGGCACAGGATCGCCCCCTATCTGGACCGAACGGTGTTCTGCCGGGACGTGGGCTGGAGGAAGCCCCACCCCCTGATCTTCGAACAGGCAATGGCCGGCGTTCCGCCCTCCAATTGCCTCTTCGTCGGCGACGACCCGGTATGGGATGTGGAAGGTCCAACGCGCATGGGCATGGCCGCGGTCCTTCTGGACCGTCGAATGGAGTGGGTCGGTCAGGGATTCGACCGGATCACCGGTCTGGACAATATCTTTGAGCGAGGGTTGCTGGACCGCTGATCAATCGCGCCCCTGGATCTGCCTGAACAGGCTCATCGACCGGGAGATGCAGATGTTGAGCAATGCCTCGACGTCCCCTGTTCCGGAAAGGCCCGCCGCCCCGGCGTGCCCGCCCCCGCTGTTGGAGGTCTCTCCCCCCACCTCGTCCAGGATCTTCCCGAGGTGCAACCCTTTGCGGACCAGGTCCTGCCGGGCCCTCGCGCTGATCCGGAACTTCTCGTCCCGCTGCGAGCCCACGAACGCCACGTCCGCCCCAACCCCCAGCAGCGCCTTGCACACCGAGCTCTCGTGGGAACTGCCCAGGGAGATGGCCACTATGTAGTCGCCCAACCGTTCGAACCTCATCCGTTGGGCGCCCTTCAGCTGAGAGATACGCTCCGACACGTCCGGCTCCAGGTCGGTGAGGTCCATGACCTCGTCCATATTGATCTGCGATATCTCCAGCAGCTCGGAAAAGGTTCGGAGCATGGCCGGGTTGGCGAACCGGAAATGGCCGCTGTCGGTGAGCATGCCTGCGGCCAGAGCGAGACCGATCTCCCGGTCCACCTTGGTGCCGGCGATCTGGAGGAGCTCGAAGACGATCTCCGCGCAGCTTCGACGGCCATCGTCACAATAGAACAGGCTGCCCTCCCAATCGCCGCTGCTGGCATGGTGATCGATGACCACCAGGTCCCGGCCGGAGACATCGATCCCGATCTGGTCCTTGGAGGACGAGTCCACCACGACGACCATATTATAATCATCCAGGTCGACGAACTGCTTTACTTCAATGGACAGCTTGGTCGACACGACCTTGGCCATGCGGTCCAGGCCCCCTATGGCTCCTATCGTCACATCTGGGAAAGCGCGATGGATGGCATAGGCGCAGCCCAGGGCATCCGGATCGGCGTTACCGTGCAGAAGGACGACCTTCCTTCCTTCCCTGAGCTTCTGGGCTATCTCGGCGAGCATCGTTCTGGCAGTATGTTCGGTCCATATATGCATGTTTCTAGGGCCGCAAGAGCGGGTAGGAAAGGGTCGCCCGGCCACATGGACATCTACTTGGTGATGGGTCGGGAGAAGGCGATCTCTTTCAGGGGAAGACCGAAGTAGCCCGCGATGTCCCGTGCCCTGGCCTTGATGGCCCGCTTCAGGGTCGGCTGCATTGCTCGGAAGGGACTGATGCCCACGCTCAGCCCTCCGGCCGCTCTCGCGTACCGCCAGGTCCCGCAGATCATGCCATCTAGCGGGTCGAGGATGGTCCCTTCGATATGGCCGGCGGCCCGGGAAACCTGGTCCTTGAACCGGTCATCCAGGACCCATTCCCGGTTCCGGTAACCGAGCAGAAGGGGGTCGAAGCGGTAGAGCATGATCAGCGGCCAATGACCGGGCGGGGGCGGCTCCTCCTGCAGCTCGGCCATGTCCTGCCGCATGCATCGGAAATCGCCTTGCCCGGTCTCCACCGTCCCCATCTCCCCATCGAGCTCCCGCAGCCATCGGCGGGCATCGGTGACCTTCATTCCTCCCCAGAACGCCAGGTCCCTGGGGTTGACCGGCCCGTAGGTGCGGGCGTACCGGCGAACCAGCTCACCGCTGGCCGCTTCATGCGACGGGGTGGACCACTCCAGGTCAGGAAGCCAGTTGTGCCGGTGGGCGAAGCGCCCCTCTCCCCCCGTCCTTCGGACGTGGCAGGCCAGCCCCCTCAACACCAGGTCGGTATAGATGCCGCCCCAGGGCGAATAACAGGAGTTATGCAAGGGGAGGCCCGATTCCAGCAATCCTTTTCGTCCCAGGGTCGCGCTCCTTTTCAGCAGCTGTTCCACCTCGACGAGCATCTCCCGATATTGGCCCCTGGGCAGACCGAAAGGGGTGCTCTCCTCCTCCCAATTGGATAGGCGTCGGGAGGAGGCGCTGATCATGAAGGGCCAATCCTCGCTGGCGAACAGATGGAGGGTCCCCCTCTGGCCCCATATCTTCACCAGGGAACGGGTGTTGTGCAGTAGTTCGTCCAGGTAAGCATCGCTCATTCGGGGACATCTATTGAAGAGGGCCAGTCCGGCGGCGGGCAGGATCTGGGCCTGGACCCCCACCAAGGCCTTGGCGGCGTGGACCGGCGACGGGAATGGGGTTACCAGGCCCGAGCGCCTGAGCCGAAACCACCTGATCCTCGCCTCATCGATCTTCATGGATGCCTGGAGATGGCCAATGGCCTCGGGCATATTTCAGAGTGGCGTTAAGAAAAGAATGCTGTAATATGGGGTTTCGGGTCTTCCGGGTCGCCCCGGAAGGTTAGGGTTTTACTTAATCGTCCAACGGCGAAGGCCTGGACATCGGGACGATGGGTCCGGTGCCCGAGCTTGCGCCGGCGGACAGGGCCTTGTTAAGCTGGTCCTGAAGCACCTGATAGCGGTCCTTCAGCGACTTCTCCTGTCTTTCCAGGGTCTTGACGCGGACCTCCATGGTCTCCTTGTCATCCTCGATCTCCTTCAGGACGGTGTCCTTGCTCTGTGCCTTGATTAGGAGGGAGCCGACGGACTTGTAGATGACCACGTCCTCGGGGGACTTGTTCAGTTCCTCCGTGGTGCGCTGCATCTCCTTTACCTGGGCATCCATCTGGAACTTCTGGTTGAGCACTGCCTGCAACTGTTGCTGGAGCTGCTGGAACTGAGCGATCTGGTTCTGAACTTTGGGGCTCAAATCATCCATGTTGTTCACCTACCATGTTACCGATCTCTTCCGAGATCCTTATCCATCTGAGATATGAGTTAAGGGCAGCTCGAAGGGCGCCGAGGTCAGAGGCCTCGACGTCCAGTACGATCTCCCCATCGCCAGGTGTGATGTGCACCTTGGAACGAGGTATCTCCCTCCCCACTTCCGGGAAGAGAGCGCCCCATATGGCTTTACTGTGCGGGGTGGTCACGCGAAGGGTTGCCCGGGGCATCCCTTCACCGGGCTTTTATGACCTTCTTTACGTTGGGCCGTTCCTTGTAGAAGATCTTGGAACCACACTTCTCGCACTGAATGCCGACGGTGTTGACGTTGGAGCGAATTGGCTCGTTGCAGGCCCCGCACTTGTACATGCTCAGTCACCCTTTTTCGGTACGATGACCTCGCTCTCGACCTTGGCGGCCTGGGCCGCCCGGAACTCTTCCGAGGTCTCCTTCTTGGAGATCGGAGAGTAGGCCCCCGCAGCGAACTTGGCATCGCACTTGCTGCAAGTCCATATCCCGCTGCTGACCCTGGAGACGCTGTTCCTGTGGCAGGCGGGACACTCATGGTCCCCATGCTTCACTTTTTCTATGTCCCGGACACGGTTCCTTACTACTACACCATAGCGTGCGCCGAACCTTCCCGAGCTTCCTGCTTTCTCTGTTGACTTGGACATTATCATCACCCAATGATATTTCTGAGGTCCTTGCTCACGCGCAGGGACGCATCAATCGTTTGTCTGACCTCATCCAGCGTGAAAGCGCCGGCGAGTCCCTTCTGCATAGCCCTAAGGTCACCGTTCTCGTCGGTAGTGACCGTAAGGCGAGCATCCGCGACCTTCTCTTCGTCGAGAGTCGGGTCAAACAATATAGAGTTTTCTATCTTTACGGCAGTGGTCTGAATGGGCAGGTGGCGGAGGGGCAGAGGATAGTCCTCGCCCTTGCCGGCCTCCTTGGCCGGGACCATGGTGGTCTTCAGTGCTGCGATGGCGCCCAGGAAACAGGCATCGAACAGATTGCCGTCGTAGTCCAGGACATAGATGTCGAGGAAGTTGATCCAGACCTCTTCGCCGCGCTTGATGCACAGCTCCTGCAGGTTGATCATCTCGCTCTCGCGGATGCCCCTGTCAACGACCCGGGCCAGCTCGATCGCGCCGGCGTCTGGCGGACCGGCCTCGAAGGTAGGCGAGGCCAGAGGGATGAGCTCGGTGTTGGTGGTGAGCACGCCCCTGTCGGGAGTGTCCGCGAAGGGCGCCCCTACGATCATCTTCACGCCGACGAGGACGTCGGTGTTGCCCAGGCGGACCCGGGCGGAACCTTGAGCGCTCTCGATGTAGTTGGTCTCGATGCTGATCTTGCGGTACTCGTCAAGGGCGCGGCCATCGACCCGCTTACCGGTCGACAGAAGCTTGTGGATATGCCCCTTCTTGATCTCGGACATGACTGGTTCGGACATGTTCAGGCCTCCGGTCCGTTACCCTGAGCAACATCATCCTCGACATCTCCGCCCCCGCCTTGGATGGCGTAGCGGCGACGGAGGGCGTCCTTCTGGACATCGTAGACCATCTGGCACGCCTTCTTGCCGTACTCGAGGGCCTGGTCGAGCTCCTTCATGGTCAGGTGCCCGTCCATCTGTAGCAGCAGCACCTCCCCGGTGCGGGGGATCATGGCGATGGGCAGGTCCGCGTTGCCGTAATTGTCCTCTTCCTTGTTGAGGTCCAGCACGATCTGCCCGTCCGCCTTTCCTATGGCGACGGCAGGGACCAGGTCCTTCATCGGGATCCCGGCGTCGGCCAGGGCCACGGATGCGGCGGTGAGCCCGGCGCATCGGGTGCCCGCGTTGGCCTGCAATACCTCTATGTAAACATCAATGGAGGTGCGGGGGTAGTTCTCGGTGAAGACCACGTACTCGAGGGCCTCCGAGATGATCTTGGATATCTCGATGGACCGGCGGTCCGGTCCCGGCCTCTTCCGGTCGGAGACCGAGAAGGAGAGCATGTTGTACTTGCACTGGACGATGGCCTTGGCAGGGTTCTGCATGTGGCGAGGGTGGCATTCGCGCGGACCGTACACGGCGGCCAGCACCTTGTTCTTGCCCCACTCTACATAAGCGGACCCGTCGGCCCGCTTCAGCACGCCGGCCTCTATCCTCAAGGGCCGGATCTCGTCCACCTTCCTACCATCTATGCGTATTCCGTTATCATCGATCAGATCAATATCAGTCGTCATTCCCGACATGAGCTTCACCTCACTCCGTCTTCGGCGCCGTCTGTGGGGACACCGTTTCCAGGTACGCCTGCACCTTCTCGGTCAATCCGAAGGAGTGGGCGTCCTCTTCGATCATCTGGATGGCCTTGATCGCATGCACGATGTTGTCGACCTCGCCATCTAACCAGATCCTACCGTTCTGTCCTACGAATATGCGGCAGTTCGTGTATCCCTTGATCATCTGGATCATCGAACCGCTCTTCCCTATGACCCGCGGGACCTTGCTGTGGGCTATCTCGATAATCTGTCCTCCCTGCAGCTTTCTCAGGCCCTGGTCCTTCATCGTGACCTGCACCCGCATGGTCTCGTCCACCATGAGCACCTTGGCCAGGATCACGTCGCCCACATTCATGTAGCGGGCGGTATCACCGAACTCGACCCTCCACGGGACCTCGTTCACATGCAACGGGGCCGGATGGGGAGCGTTGATATCGATCAACCAGTTGGACGGGCCGATGTCCTCGACCTTCCCGATGACACTGTCTCCCACGCAGGGGATGTAACGGCCGCCCAATGGAATGATGTTCACATAGTTCGCTTTTACAGATTTAATGCCAAGGAGGGCGGCGTAGATCTTGCCGTCAGAAACATAGGTCCCCGCTCCTGGCTTTAACTTGTCCCCATCCAGGAGATCACCGGGCATCACGATCTCCCTAGGTTGTCTCGACCCTTCACTGTTCATATTATATCTCCTTTGATTCTAACACACGAATATTCTACTCATCATCTCTTTTCTTAAATGTCTTTGCTCGGCGTAATATATCAAGTATCTTAAGAATTCGCTTAAATGGTACCCTTCAAGATCTTCGTCTCCACATCGCCCTTGGTCCTTTCCGCCAATTTGCCAAGAAAGTCATCCCTCATGCCAGCCGGGAGTTCCACCACGCCGATCCAGTTGCCGTTGGCCTGCCACTCGTCCTTGGTGATCTTGCCGGCCCCATTAATATAATCATAACAGCGCCCATATTGGTCGCCGGTCAATTTCACCGCGATGCGGACCTTATCGAATCGAATTGGTATCAGGGGCCGCAAGGCCTTCATGGTCGGTTCTATCTGCGATTCGACCGATTTGAACGGGTCGATGTGCACGCGAGCCTCTTCCATGGCCGCCTCTATGCGGGCCGGTGGATGCGGCCCCCCGGTCTGGGGGTTTATGGCGTTTCGAGCGATCTCAGCCACGACGCGCTTCCTCTTGCTCTCTTGCATCTCCTTGCGCTGCTGGGTGGTGAGCTGCACCTCGCCCTTAAGGATAATATGTTTGGCGACATCGATGGGACTGGTGGTGCCGAAGACCTCCTGGACCTTCTTCTCCTCCGGCCGGGTGCCCTTATGGGCGTTGCGGAAGATCTCGTCGATGACCATGTGGTCGGCTAGATCGACCTCCTTGCCCTCCCTAATGAGGTTCACTACCTTGGGGTCGATCAGGATCTCGAAGGTCTCCCCATGAGATTCCAGCTTGGCTATTATGGCGTCCTCGATGTCGACCATTCTAACACAGGCCTAAGCTGAATTGGCCTTTTCAACCACCGCTTCGACCTCGCTGTCATCCAGGCGGCGGAAGTTGGCTCCCTTGCGGACGATGCCGATCTCCACCGACTTGGGGTTGAGCTTCTCTTCCTCGGTGGCCTTCTTGAGGGCCTTGAGCCCGAGGACGATGGCATCCTCGCTCTCCATACCCTCCTGGTATTGCTCCTCGAAGACCTCCATGACCACATTGCGGCCGGCCCCGATGCTCCCTGCCTTGTAGGACACGAGCGCTCCGGACGGGTCGGTCTCGAACAGGTGAACGCCCTGGTCGTCCACTCCTGCCACCAGTAATGCGGTACCGAAGGGCCGAACGCCCCCGTACTGGGTGTAGTTCTGCTTGAAGTCACAGATGCGCTTGACCAGCATTTCCACGCCGATCCGCTCATCATAGGTGATCTTGCTCACTTGAGCGGTGACCCGGGCGTGGTCCACCAGGACTCTGGCGTCGGCTACCAGGCCGGAAGTGGCGCAGCCGACGTGCTCATCGATCTGGAAGATCTTCTCGATCGACTTGGGCTCCATAAGGCGGCTGGCGATGCGCTTGTCTACGATTAGGATGGCCCCATCCTTGAACTTCAAACCCACGGTGGTGGTGCCCCTCTTGACAGCCTCCCTCGCGTACTCAACTTGGAATAGCCTCCCATCGGGCGAAAACACGGTGATGGCCCGGTCATATGCCATTTGTCCTGGTTGCATAATATCACTCCTATCCTAACTACGCGAATCTCATTAAAGCACTACTGCGATATATATCTTAATGCTGGAGGGGAATATAAATTCAGGCGTGTCCGGCCAGCCAAAACCGGTCTTGCTGGACTAGCTTTTTTTGGGACCCAGGACCCCCTCTCTCAGCGACCGGAGGGTCCCCGAGGCCCGGAGGGTCTCCAAAGTCCTCTCAACCTGACCATTTATGGCATCGGTCGCCCGGTGTTGGTCCGGACCGGAGACCCTTATGATGCCCCTGCGGCCATCGAACTGAATTACCTTGAACTTCACTCCCGACCGGGTAAGGGAAGAGTTCAAGGAAGAAAGAAGGTCCTCGTCGGTCATCCGCCGCTCCGCTAGGGTCCTGACCGCGATGTACCTTCTCCGACCTCTCTTGGATTTGACGACCATCAGACATCGACCAGCCTCGGCAGGATCACTTGGACGGGAACATCGAGGACCTGACCCCGGTGATGACGACCAGTAGACGGACCTTGCCCTTCAGCTCGGGTTCTATGGAGCACCCCCATATAATCCTTGCCCGGGAGCTCAGCTTCGAGGACACCATCTCAGCGGCCTTCTCCGCTTCGCTCACCGTCATGTCCGGCCCGCCCTGCACCCGGATCATGGCGCCCTTGGCAGAGGCCATATCGATATCTCCCAATAATGGCGAGTTCAGCGCTTCGTGCACGGCCTGGGGGACCCGGTCCGTATCATCGGAGCTCTCCCCCATGCCGATTATGGCCATTCCGCCGTTCTTCATGATGGTGTTTATGTCATTGAAGTCCACGTTGACCAATCCCGGCTTGGTGATGATCTCGGTGATGCCCCTGATGCCGTGCATAAGGACCTCGTCCGCCACCTTGAACGCCGCTTCCAGGGGCAGCTTGGGCACCAGCTTCAGTAGCTGGTCGTTGAGAATGACGATGGTGGTGTCGCAGCTCTGTTGCAGGCGTTCCAAACCCTTCCGGGCGTTGTCCATCCGCATCTTCCCTTCGGACTTGAAGGGCATGGTGACGATGCCGAGGGTCAAGGCGCCATAGCGCTTGGCGATCTCGGCCACATAGGGCGCGGAGCCGGTCCCGGTCCCCCCGCCCATGCCGGCGGTCACAAAGACCACCTGGCGGCCGTCGATGTACCGGCGAATGTCCTCCTGGGCTTCCTCGGCAGAGGATCTTCCGACCTCAGGTATGGCTCCCGCCCCCAACCCCTTGGTGGTCACCTTTCCGAGCAGGATCTTATTGGGTGCTTGGATGTTGAGCAGATGCCGGGCATCGCTGTTAGCGGCGACCAGGGTCGCTCCGGCCACTCCGGCCGTGGTGAGGCGATGAATGGTGTTCGATCCCCCTCCGCCGCAGCCGATGATGGATATCTTGATCTGTATCGATTCGACCAGCTTCCTCAGTTCATCATCGTCAACGCTCTCTTGGGAGACCCCCGAGGCGCGTGAATCAAAATTGTTGCTGGAGGCCGCGCTAATAGCCCTGTCCACTAACGAGTTCATGTGCATCCCTCTTTGATTGGTTGCGGGTCCATCATGATGGCATTATAAAAATCTTATTAACAAGAATTCATCGGCCAGCTCATACGAACTCGAAAGCCGTCCCGCAGACCTGGCAGGACGAGGCCTCTTCGCCCAGTTCGGCCCCGCATTCCGGGCAATGATTTCCTAGAATGGCGCCGCAGGCGCAGGTCTCCGCATCCGCCGCGACCGACCTACCGCAGACCGGACACATCGGCGGCATGGGCTGCAGGAACCGCTCTCCGCAGCGGCCGCAGAAAGCATCTCCCTCGTTCACCTGGAATTTGCAGGCCGGGCAGGAGAAGCTGCCCCCTTCTGGGACAAAGATGACCCCGCATGAGCAGCCAGTGGCTTCTTCCTCCAGCTCCTTTCCGCACGCGGGACAGGGATTCACCGGCACCCGTTCCTCTGTTATCATTCTCTCCTCATCGGGCAAAGGAGCCGCTGGGACCATGGGTTGGACATACTCGCGGGTCGTGGTGCTCTCCCGTCCCTTGATGGCGAAGGTCCGTCGGCAATAAGGACAATGGCCGACCCGGGCCAGGCATATCGAATGGAAGACCCTCCCGGACGTGCAGCGGACGTATTCGGTCCCCTCCTTGATCTTGCCCATGCAGATCTGGCATATCTCCGGCTGGACCTTCGGGCCGGTCACCTGGACCCTCGGCCTCCCCTTCGGCTCCTGTGGGCCCTGGTCCTTTCCCACATAGGCGTATCGCTTGATCAGCCTTCCGAAACCGGAGCTGGCCAACAAAGCGCCCAATGGTAGGAACGTTTCCATCACGACCGGGCCTAGTTCGTATGCATTTAAGGAGATTGGTTTACAATTTTTCTAGATGATAATAAGGTCTGGGAGCGCTGCCAATTTTTCTACCGATTGGTAAAAGACGAACGTTCGTATTTTTTTCGGAGCCTCATCGAAACATTTTTAACCAACCATGCTGAAGTGGTTGATAAATCGAGGAAAGGGAGCAATCTACGATATGTTAATATACGGACATTCCATTTCCCGCAAAAAGCACCCAAGCCATGAGCCGTGTTCACACGCAAAAAACATGCGGCGCAGGGTGGTAGGAAGCTGTTTGTCCGGGCTGTGGGTTTCGTACGGGTGCGATCCAAAAAGATTGCCGCGCCCGGTAACTGGAGGATTCATGCTCGGAAGCGAAACGGGAACTAACCCCCTCGTGGGGGTCAAGCTGACCGGAAAGCGCGATTATTGTGAATCATCTACGGACGAATTAACGATGGAGAAGAATTTTGGAGGAGCCTGAATGTCGGATAAGACGGGTGCAGTAATGGTCGTCGGAGGAGGTATCTCCGGCGTACAGACCGCGTTGGACCTTGCGGAGTCGGGGTTCCAGGTCTACTTGATTGAGAAGACGCCAAGCATCGGTGGAGTGATGTCCCAGCTGGACAAGACCTTCCCGACTAACGATTGTTCGATGTGTATCCTTTCGCCCAAGTTGGTAGAGGCTGCCAGACACCCCCTCATCAACCTCATGACGATGTCTGAGGTCACTGAGGTCAGTGGCGAGGCGCCCAACTTCCAGGTGAAGGTCCGCCACAACCCCCGCTATGTAAGCATGGAAAAGTGCGTGGGCTGCGGTCTTTGCGCCGAGAAGTGCCCAGTAAAGGTGCCCAACGAGTACGATGCCAACCTGATCAACAGGAAGGCGATCTATATCCCCTACGCCCAGGCCGTGCCGATGAAGTACTCGATCGATGCATCGAAGTGCTTAAAGATCACCAAGGGCCGCTGCGGGCTTTGCGAGAAGAACTGCCCCGCCGGAGCGGTCAGCTACGAGGACAAGGCCGTGGAAGAGACCCTGGACATCGGAGCGATCATTCTTGCTCCCGGATTCTCGGTCTTCGACGCTCGCCTAAAGAAGGAGTACGGCTACGGCGAGTACGCCAATGTCGTCACCTCCCTCGAGTTCGAGAGGTTCCTGAGCGCCACCGGCCCCTATGGTGGCCATGTGGTCAGGCCCTCTGACCAGAAGGCCCCTAAGAAGGTCGCTTTCCTGCAGTGCGTCGGTTCCAGGGACGAGAAGGTGGGCAACACCTACTGTTCCTCCGTCTGCTGCATGTACGCCATGAAGCAGGCCATCATCGCCGGTGAGCACACCGCAGGACTGGAGCCGGTAATCTTCTTCATGGACATCAGGGCCGTGGGCAAGGAGTTCGAGGACTACCGGGCCAGGGCCGAGAAGGAGTATGGCATCAAGATGCACCGGGCATCCCGGGTCGCCAATATCATGGAGGACCCCGTGACCAAGAACCTCACCCTCCGCTATTCCGATAGCAGTGGCAACGTGGCCGAGGAAGAGTTCGACCTGGTAGTGCTGTCCCTGGGCCTGGAGCCGCCAAAGGACTCGCAGAACCTAGGAAAGGTCTTCGGCGTCAACCTGAACAAGTTCGGTTTCGCCGGTACCAACGTATACAGCCCATTGACCTCCAGCCGCCCTGGTGTGTTCGTGACCGGCGCCTTCGCCGCTCCCAAGGACATACCGACCTCGGTGGCCGAAGCATCGGGAGCCGCCGCCAAGGCCGGCGCGTTCATCGCCAACCGGCGGGGGCACCTCGAAGAGGTCAAGAAGGCCGAGATCGAGGTTGAGGGGCAGGAGCCCCGCATCGGTGTCTTCGTCTGCGACTGCGGCATCAACATCAAGGGGACCGTGAACGTCCCGTCGGTGGTCGATTACGCCAAGACCCTGCCGAACGTTGTCTTCGCTGAAGAGAACAAGTACACCTGCTCCGCCGATTCCCAAGAGCGGATCAAGGACCTGATCAAGAAGGAGAAGCTCAACCGGATCGTGATCGCATCGTGCACGCCTCGTACCCACGAGCCGCTGTTCATGAGCACCCTAAAGGAGGCGGGCCTGAACCCCTACCTCTTTGAGATGGCCAACATCAGGGACCAATGTTCTTGGATCCACATGGGAGAGCCCGAGAAGGCCACCAAGAAGTCCAAGGACCTTGTCAGGATGGCCGTGGCCAAGTCTCGGCTGCTGGAGCCCCTGTACGAGTCGAACCTGCCGGTCACCCACTCCGCCATAGTGGTCGGAGGAGGCATCTCCGGAATGACCGCCGCCCTGGACATCGCTGCCCAGGGATTCCACGTGGACCTCATCGAGAAGGCCGGAGAACTTGGCGGAAACGCCATGAAGATCTACCACGAGGAGGATGGCCGCAAGGTCCGCGAGTTCGCCAAGGAGCTCATCACCCGGGTACGGAACAACAAGAACATCACCGTGCACCTGACCACCGAGGTCCAGGATGTCGGCGGGTTCGTCGGCAACTTCAAGGTCAAGACCACCGCCGGCGAGATCGAGACCGGCAGCATCGTGGTCGCGGTGGGCGCCGAGGAATACAAGCCCAAGGAGTTCCTGTACGGTCAGGACAAGAGGGTCGTCACCCAGCTGGAGCTGGAGGACCAGATGCAAAAGGGACCTGTCGCTGCCAAGACCATCGCCATGATACAGTGCGTTGGTTCCAGGAACACCGAGGCTCCCTTCTGCAGCAGGGTCTGCTGTGCCAACGCCATCAAGAACGCCATCAGCCTGAAGAAGTCCAGCCCGAAGTCCGACATATACGTGTTCCACAAGGACATCAGGACCTATGGCTTCCGCGAGGAACTGTACAAGGAGGCCGGTCAGATGGGTATCAAGTTCGTAAGGGTACCTGAGGACAAGCCCCCCATGGTCACCAAGGAGGGCGACAGCCTGAAGCTAGTGGCCACCGACACCATACTGGGCGATGACATCATGATCAAGCCCGATATGCTTGTCCTGAGCGCCGGTATCCGGCCTCACCATGACAACGAGGACCTGGCCAAGATGCTCAAGGTGCCTCTTAGCAAGGACAAGTACTTCCTTGAGGCCCACATGAAGCTCAGGCCGGTCGACTTTGCCACCAATGGTGTCTACCTCGCCGGTCTGGCCCACTGGCCAAAGTTCACCGATGAGGCCATCGCCCAAGCGTCCGGAGCGGCCGCCAGGGCAATGACCATAATTTCCAAGCCTCAGCTGAGGAGCGAAGGCATCATCGCCGCGGTGAACGAAGATCTCTGCGACGGCTGCGCCATCTGCGAGCCGGTCTGCGAGTACAAGGCCATCACCATCGTGGCGGACCCCAAGAACCCCGAGAAGAAGAAAGCCATCGTCAACGAAGGTCTGTGCAAGGGCTGCGGCTGCTGCGTGGCGGCGTGCCCGTCTGGCTCCATGGAGCAGAGGGGCTTCAAGACCACGCAGATCATCGCTGCGATCGATGCCGCCCTCGAGGACGGGAGTGAGTGAACATGTCGTCAGCACAACACGGACACGAGACCGCCGCTCCGGCGGCCAAACCGGCAGAGGGCCAGTTCGAGCCTAAGATCATCGCCTTCTGCTGCAACTGGTGCTCCTACGCCGGGGCCGACCTGGCCGGAGTGTCCAGGCTGCAGATGCCGACCAATTTCTTGGTCATCAGAGCGATGTGCTCGGCCAGGGTCGACCCGGAGTTCGTTCTCCGGGCCTTCGCGAAGGGCGCCGATGGCGTCCTCGTCCTTGGCTGCCACCCCGCGGACTGCCACTACATCGGTGGCAACTACAGGGCCAGGCGAAGGATCGCTCTGCTCAAGATGCTGCTGGAGCAGTATGGGCTTGACCCAGACCGCCTTCAGCTCGAGTGGGTCTCCGCATCCGAGGGTTTGGGATTCCAATCAACGATCAAGGAGTTCACCGATAAGATTCGGGAGATGGGCCCCAACCCGCTCAAAGAGGTCGAGGAAGAACGGCCTCATGGGCGTGGAGGATCGCATCACTAGGAGGAGAGGTGGAATTCATGGCAAAAGTCAAGATAGCACAATATTGGGGCGCCGGGTGCGGAGGCTGCGACGTAGCCCTCCTGGATATCGACGAAAAGATCCTTGGGGTAGCCGAGATGGCCGACATCGTGTTCTGGCCGATCGCGGTGGACACCAAGCTCAAGGACGTCGAGGCCATGCCTGACAAGAGCATCACCGTAACTCTGTACAACGGTGCGATCCGGAACAGCGAGAACGAGCACGTGGCCCGTCTGCTCAGGCAGAAGTCGGCCATCGTGGTATCCTTCGGTTCCTGCGCCTGCTTCGGCGGTATCCCCGGACTGGCCAATGTGACCAACAAGAAGGACCTGATGGACTATGTCTACAACCAGACCTTCTCCAGCGTCAACCCCGAGCACACCCGCCCGCTTCCGAAGTGGGACGGACCGGAGGGCGAGCTGGAGCTGCCGACGATGTACGACACCGTCCTCACCCTCGATGACGTCATCGATGTGGACTATTACATGCCGGGCTGCCCGCCCACCACGGACCAGATCAACGCTTTCCTGTCCGTAGTGGAGAAGCACGTCAAGGAAGGGGCACCTCTGCCTCCGAAGGGCGCGGTCATCGCCTCCCAGAAGACCCTGTGCGACGAGTGCGGCAGGACCAAGGAGGTCAAGACCATTGACAAGATCGTCATGCCCTACGAGATCGAGATCGATCCCAAGAAGTGCATGATCGAGCAGGGAGTCATCTGTCTCGGACCGGCCACCAGGGCGGGTTGCGGGGCAAAGTGCCTGCTGGGCAACCAGCCGTGCCGGGGATGCATGGGCCCGACCGCCGGGGTCTTGGACCAGGGAGGCTCGATGCTGAGCGCTCTAGCCTCGGTCTTCAGGACCGCCGACAATGAGACCCAGCTCACCGAGGATGAGATCCTCACTCTGATGACCCAGATCAAGGACAAGCGCGTTTTGATCAGCGAGTAGCTCGTGCAAAACACGATTAACGTCTGCATTTTTGACCAGCTCGATCTGGAGATTCTTAAATTCAGGAGAACCAATAGCCACTTTGACGACACCAAGAAACCGCTCATCAAGGCTAGTCGAAATAACTACTTTTTCGTGCGTATCGCGGCTCAGCCGACCAATTAAATAACG
>CAYZEV010000034.1:0-3932 GCA_964477865.1 uncultured Methanomassiliicoccaceae archaeon
CTGAAGGAGGTCAAGGGCACCTACGCGGTGGTGGCCATCCGATCCAACGGCGAGGAACTGGTCGCCGCGAGGAAGGAGAACCCCCTGGTGGTTGGACTGGGCGTCGGAGAGAACATCATCGCTTCCGACGTCACGGCCATGCTCAACTATACCAATAAGGCCGTTTTCATCATGGACGGCGAGACCGTGGTGCTCAACTCCGGTAACGTCTCCATCTATGACCGGCAGGGCGTGAAGGTCCATCGGGAACCGACGCTGATCACCTGGACGGTGGAAGACGCTCAGAAAGGCGGGTTCGAACATTTCATGCTCAAGGAGATCTTCGAGCAACCGACCGCCATCCACAATTCCCTCCTGGGCAGCCTGGACGAGCTGGAGTCGGGGCACCTGATGATCGACCGGGACGTCTCATCGGTGAAATTGGTGGCCTGCGGGACGTCCTACAACGCGTCGATGGTGGGCAAATATATCATCGAACAGTTGGCCAAGGTCCCCACCACCGTGGAGCTGGCATCGGAATACCGCTACTCACCGGGCACCGGGGAGAACCCCCTCACCGTACTGGTGACCCAATCGGGAGAGACGGCCGACACCCTGGCCGCGGCGAGGGAGGCCCGCCGCAGGGGATGCCAGACACTGGCCATCACCAACGTGGTGGGGAGCACCATCGCCCGCGAGGTCGACAACGTGTTCTACACCAAGGCCGGCCCGGAGATCGCGGTAGCGGCCACCAAGACCTACACCGCCCAGCTGATCTCCATGTATCTCCTCGGCATACGGCTGGGGCAGCTGCGCCACACCATGGCCCGGGACGAGGTCCGGGAACTGGCCTCCGATCTCCGGGGCATGCCCCACTACATCCGAAAGGTCCTGGACCGGGCGCCGGAAGTGGATGCGGCCATCGATATGCTCGTGCCGGCCACGGACGTGTTCTTCCTGGGCCGCAACATCAACTATCCCACCATGCTGGAGGGTGCCCTCAAGCTCAAGGAGATCTCCTACATCCATGCCGAAGGCTATGCCGCCGGCGAGCTGAAGCACGGCCCCCTGGCGTTGCTGGGCCCGACCACCCCGGTGGTGGCGGCGTGCGTTAGGGACATGACCTACGAGAAGATGCTGGCCAACATATCCGAGGTCGCCGCCCGGGACAGCCCCATTCTGGGTATCGGGATCGAGGGCGACACCGAACTGGCCTCGGTGGCCGATGCTACGGTGTCCATCCCGGCGGTCTCCTCCATCCTCTCGCCGGTGCCCCTGACGGTCATGGTCCAGCTGATCTCCTATTACACGGCCAAGAAGAGAGGGTGCCCCATCGACAAACCCCGGAACCTGGCCAAGAGCGTCACCGTCGACTAGTCCAGCCTCTCGGGGCAAGCGTCCCTTCTCGAGCAGGAGCGGCACTTGCCCGGCCGGTCATGGTCGCGGTGCGCGGACCCCGACGCCATCGCCGCCCTCATCTCGGCCAGTTTTGTCAACAGCAGGGACCGGAGGTTCTGGTCGAACTCGATCACGTGCTCGACCGTCCCGTAGCGGAGGATGCCGTAGCTCACCTTCCCTTCCTGCTCCAGGAGCAGGCAGTACGCCGCCAGCTGGAGTATGTGCGAGAACAATGGTCCGCGGGGGACCCGGCCGGTCTTCACCTCCACCGGGACAAGCTCGCCATCCATCTCCAGGATATAGTCCGGCCGGCCGGCCAGCCCGTGCTCCTCGGACCGAAGGGTCCGGGGCTCTCCGCCCTCCCCGATGTAGGTGATGCGGCCTCGGACCTTGGAGGACTCCCTAATCTTCCTGACCCCCTCCGCCTGCCCGTGCGAGAGGTACAGGGCCACCGAGGCGGTCATCAGCAGCAGCAGGGCAATGGCCTCGGCCAGCAATCCCTGGTCCTGGCTGAACCCGAAGATGGGGACGGCATTGAGGGCCAGGACCATCGCCAGGATGGCAAGGATCCCGATCCCGAGCTCGCTCTTCTCCTTGTCCCAGGGGGCCCGGGTCCGCGCCGAATTGTAGAGCACGGTGACGGCCAGCAGGATCCAGAGGAGGGCGAGAACGCTGAGGACCTGGGCCCTCAGCAGGACATCGGTGGAAGCGAAGATGAACAGGCCGATAAGCGCCAGGGCGGTGGCCACGACCGATGAGGCGATGACCAGGTGCTCGTATTGCATCGCCCGACGCTCCCCGCGGACGATGCCCTGGAGCTCGTCCGCCATAAGGTCGTGACGTTCGCGCCCCTGGTCAAGGCACTCCTCTCGGGTCTCGTTGTCCCGGAGCTGCCAGCTCAGGGGACAATAACAGAACTTTTCGAGGTCGCCCGCGGATATGCCCGCCATGGGGCGGGAATAGGGCCGAGGCTATCTATTGGTGCCGACCTGAGATCAGGCCGGCAAGAATGACCTCAGACCTGGTCGTTGATGATCTCTTCGGGGCAGAAGTCCACGCCGGACGCCCGTTCACAGTCCATGTTGCACAGGCAGGCATCGATGATCTCGATGCCCGGCGGGCAATCGACCTCTTCGACATGGCCGAACCAGTAGACCACCAGCCCGTGGCCGAACATATCGACGTATTGGCCGAGCTGGCCCCGGATGTTCTTGTTGAACTCGATGCGGTCGCCGAACGAGGCCTTGGACTCGATCCAGTTGATCGTCCATCCATTGACCTTCAATGGCTCGTCCAGCAGGCAGTCGGGGGTCTTGGTGAACTTACCCCGGAGGTCCTTTTCGGTGCGATAGGTGATGTTGTGGGCGTTGAGCCAGTCCTGAAGTTTGGTCTCCCCCCAGGTCCCCCTCTTGTACTGGACATCGTTGCCCCAGGGCGAATAGATGGTGTCGGCCTCGGTGATCTCGACGATCTCCCGCTTGGTGCGGGGATTGGCGATGCACTCCGGCTCGCGGACGTACTTCCAGAACTCCTTCTTGGAGTACCCGTCCTCTTGGAACAGCAGCAGGCCGGTGAGGATGGGGGGAAAGTTCCACTTTTCGGAGATCTCCAAAAGACTGACCCCGGACCTCCAATCCCTCAGCAAGCGAGAGGCGTTCCTTTTGACCACATGATAGTGCTTGGTGGCTTCACGTACCGTCTTTTGCGTATAGATGACGTTGAGAAGCTCTTCATCAAGACCGGTCTGTTTTGACAGGGCCTTCACATCTTTGTGCGTGTTAAGCCTGTCATAAAGGGTCTTGAACTCTTCAAATTTCATATGAACTTCGACCTATGATTCGATTATGAGGTTTGTAAAACCTGCCATGTCTTAAATATATCGACAACAACAACATGGACCACATGCTATCGGTATCTCCAGAGATAGTGATTTTCACTCGGCATGGCAGATATAGATAGGTTATATATCACGGACGGGTATTTAGCGTCATCCGAATTACTAATCCAGACATGTGTTGAGTGATAGCATGGCAGAGTTACCATTTCTAGCAAACAGAGACGGCCCGGCCTGGCTACCGGGCGCGGCCAAGGAGGCCCGCCAGTTCGCCTACTGGGGGCAATTGATCCTAGTGGCGATGTTCGTCCTCGCCATCGTACTGGCCATCTGGGCCTTTGCGACCTCTTCCTGGCCTACGGGAGTTTATTTCGCCATCTCCGCGGTGGTGGACGTCATCCTGCTGTACCTGATGAACAGCACGGTGTTCGAGCCCCTGGACCAGGGAAAGTTCCGCGAGGCGAGCGACCGCCTGTTGATCTGGGGCATACTGGCCCTCATATTCAGCCTGGTGGTCCCGGGCATATTCCTGCTCCTGGCGTTCATCCGCCTGCAGGAGGTGTTCCAGCCGCAGTACCAGCAGTACCCGACCCAGTACTATCAGGCCCCCCAGCAGTACCCGGGGCAGCCGGCCCCCCCCCCCCGCCCCCCCCCCGAACACCCCCCCCCCCCCGCCCCCCCCGAACCCGGCACCCCCCCCCCCGCGGCCCCCCCCCCCCCC
>CAYZEV010000034.1:3942-26249 GCA_964477865.1 uncultured Methanomassiliicoccaceae archaeon
AGCCCCAGTACCAGGCACCACCGCCGCAGCAGGCCCCGCCGCCTCAATACCAGCCGGCCCCCGCCCCTGCCCCCGTGCCTCCACCGGACGCCCCGGCCCCAGAACCGCAACAGCAGCACCGGTCCGAGATGACCAAGTGCAAGAACTGCGGCGTGCAGTACCCCTCGTTCATGAGGAACTGCCCCAACTGCGGCGCTCCCAGGTAAAACGCCTTCCTCATCCTTCTTTTATTTTGATACCCCTGTCCTCGTAGACGACCTCTCCCCGCTTCTCGATCCGCCGGATCCGATGGTACGGGATCTTGCTGTCGGCGGTGACGAAGAACGATCGCTCCAGCTCCACGATGTCCCCGCCCTTGATCGACATGATGTCGCCGGGGGCGCCGCGGTGGAGGTAGTAGATGACCACATCGTCCAGGCTCCGCTCCTCGGACCATTTCAGGCGGTTCAGCACCTCCCGCGGGAAGACCATGCGGTTCTATCGGCCCGGGGGAAGTATTATGATTTCGGGCACTCCTCGACCGGGAGGGGAAGTAAATGAATTCGAGCGGGATCAAGGAGCACCTGCCGTGGCTGGCCGTTTGTGTGGCCATGCTATTGGTGGGCGGGATCATCGGCTACGGGCTAACGGCCCAGGCGGGTGCCGGGAGGCCCGAGCGGCCGACCTTCTACGACTATCCCGCCCTGGTCCTTACCGACAAGGAGACCACGAGCCAGTTGGCCGCCCAACTGTCCTACAGCACCTTCCACTACCGTTTCTCCAGCAACGCCAGCGAACCGTACAACGCCACCTCGGAGGAGATGATCATCGTGGACGGAGAGTGGCTTCGCACCGCCGACTATGACAAGGTGGTGGAGAGCTGCACCTTCGCCGTCATCAATGGCAGTGCGGTGATCGTACTATGGCACGACTACAACTTCATCGATGACATCGGCAAGCAGCTGAAAATCGCCTATTCGAACAGTTCTTCGTATAGGCACTCCACAACGGTCACAACGGAGAAGGACGCCGCTGGCATCCACTATCCGATCAACGGTTCGAGCGCGTTTGCCTCCTGGGGAGGGGAACCGAGGGATGGGAACAAGTTCACCGTGGTCAATGTGGTATACGAGTGGGGAGCGAAGGCGATGCACGAGCAATGGGCCCGGAGGCTCTGATGGCCTTCGCAAACCTTCTTTATCATTCCTTTGTAATAGAATCATCATGTATTTCCCTCCCTACGGCGACACCATCGGCTCGATAGTGGTAAAGCATGTGAACGGACAGCTCGTGGACGTGCTGAGCGGGAAGATCTACCCGGCCTGCGTCAACTTCTACGAGGGCAAGGTCGTCCGGATCGAGCACAAGGTGGCGGCCCCCATGCAATACCTCCTCCCGGGACTCATCGACGCCCGCGTCCACATCGAATCCTCGTCCCTCACCCCCTACCGTTACGCCGAGCAGGCCGTGGCCCATGGGACCACTGCGGTGATAGCGGACCCCGCCCCGGTGGCCGCGGCCATGGGCATGGACGGGATCAAGTTCCTCTCGGAGGACGGCCGCGCCTCGCCCCTCCGGTTCTACTTCGCGGCGCCCTCGTCGCTCCACAAGTCCGCTGGCATGGACTGGCACACGGTCCGTGAACTGCTGGGAAGGCCCGAGTTCGTGGCCCTGGGCGAGGTCACCGAGGTCGCCGACGTGCTGGGGGAGGAAACGGAGACCATGGCCAAGATGGAGGTCGCCCGGCAGAGCGGCAAGCCCATCGACGGCTTCGCCCCTGGCCTCCACGGATACGATCTGGACCGGTACATCATGGCCGGCGTATCGTCCGATCACGGGTGCACCTCGGTGAAGGAAGCGCTGGAGAAGCAGCGCCGGGGCATGACCATCATCGTGGAGGAAGGGGCGGGGGCCCAACAGCTGGACGCCCTGGCCGAGTTCATGAAGGGTAACCGCTACCTGCTGGCCACCGGCGACCTCGGCGCTCCGGATATCATCGGCGGACACCTGGACGAGCTGCTCCGGCGCTCGGTGGCCCTGGGGGTCGATCCCGTCCACGCGGTCCGGGCGGCGACGCTTTGGCCGGCCGAACGCTATAATCTGGCGGGCGGCTCCCTCTACGTGGGCGGGGCGGCCGATCTCACCGTGGTCAACGATCTCACCGAGTTCAAGGTGCTGGAGACCTGGATCGGCGGGGAGCTGGTGGCCAAGGACGGGACGGCCCTGTTCCTCGGCGATCCGGTGGGGGTGGCCGCCCCCTTCAACATCACCCGGGTCGAGGCCAACGACCTGGGGCCGCGCTCCCCCCATCCCGTCGCCCGCGCCCGGGTGCTGGAAGTGAACCCTCAGGGCCTGGGAGCGGGCCGGGGGACGGCCGAGCTGGCGGTCCAGGATGGTCGGGTGATCGCTGACCTCCGCCGGGACATCGCCCTTCTGGCCTGGGTCGATCCCTGGAGAGGAGAGAGCCCGAAAGCAGCCTTCGTCAAGGGCTTCGGCCTCACCGCGGGGGCCATGGCGACCTCCAACGTGGTGGGCGCGGCCGGCATCCTGGCGGTGGGAACGGACGCGGTCAGCGTGGCCGACGCCATCAACATGGTGCTGAAGGCCGGCGGAGGGAAGGCCGCCACCAAGGGCACCTGCTGGTCCATCCTGGCGCTCCCCGAAGGAGGGATGATGTCCTCCCTGCCGGCACGGCAGATCGCCGAGGGCGAACTGGAGATGCGCTCGTTCGTCCGGGAGATGGGGTCCACGCTGCTCCCCGACCCCCTGCTGTCCCTGTCCTACCTGGGTCGGGAGGTCCGGTGGGCCTTCGAACTGGAGCCGGTCATGGAGATGCGCTCGGCCTGAGCGGCCATTATTATTTTTCGGATAGTAATGTTTTATTAGCCTGGGGCCGTTTTTACCGGACGGTCCCGGCCGTTCCGGGCGAAGTGATGTTCATGGCCGATGTCGAGAGCTTCCTGTGCAAATTGGTCACCTATGATGAGATCGCCAAGTGGGCCGAAAAGCTGGCCAAGGAGGTCCGGGCCTGCGGATGCAGGCCGACGGTGATCATCGGGCTCACTCGCGGAGGCTGGGTGCCGGCCCGTCTGCTGTGCGACGAGCTGGGCGTGAAGAAGCTATATGCGATCAAGACCGAGCACTGGGGCGTCACCGCCAACCCGGACGGGAAGGCGCTGCTCACCCAGGAGCTGAATACCGACGTGGCGAACGAATCCGTCCTCATGGTCGACGACATCACCGACACCGGCGAGTCGCTGACCCTGGCCCT
Source organism: uncultured Methanomassiliicoccaceae archaeon (assembly GCA_964477865.1). Taxonomy (GTDB): domain Archaea; phylum Thermoplasmatota; class Thermoplasmata; order Methanomassiliicoccales; family Methanomassiliicoccaceae; genus UBA6. The sequence goes on from CAYZEV010000034.1 coordinate 7,193, forward strand.
GGCCCATCTGTTCAAGAAGCGTCCCTCCGAGATCAAGACCGCCACCCTGCTGCACATCACCCACTCGAAGATGGAGCCGGACTTCTACGCCGTCGAGGTCCCCAAGGAGCGGTGGGCCTGGTTCATCTTCCCCTGGAACCTGCACGAGGACCTCCGGACCCTCCTGCCCAAGACGCTGTACGAGCCGAAGAGCGAGGCCGAGATCCGGAAGGCCTTCAAGGCCCAGTTCAAGATCGATGTCTCGCCGGCCCTGGTCAAGGTCACCCTGAAGGACCTCACCACGATGGGAAAGGTCAAGAAGGCCGGAAAGAAATGGACCAAGGTGGAGCAGTCGGCCTAGTGGGGCCGCGACAACGGTTCAAGAGAAAATAAGACCCTTGAGGTAATTCTCTAGATGTGCTCCCCCGTTTCAAGAAGAGCCTGGAGGCCGCTCCGATCATCAAGGTCGGCGACTACGATTATTTCGTTCACCCCATAACGGATGGCGTACCGCGCATGGACCCGGCCATCCTGGACGAGGTGGTGACGACCATGCTCCGCCGGGGCAGGTTCGACTGCGACGTCATCCTGGGCCCCGAGGCGATGGGCATCCCCCTGGCGGTGGCGCTGTCCCTGGAGCTGGCGATACCGTACAGCGTCATTCGCAAGCGCTGCTACGGTCTTCCCGGAGAGGTCAGGGTCGACCAGTCCACGGGGTATTCCAAGGGCCACATGTTCATCAACGACCTGAAGGCCGGGGACCGGGTGGTCCTGGTCGACGACGTGCTCTCCACCGGGGGGACCCTGAAGGCGATCATCCTTGCGCTGAGGGGCATGGGGGTGGAGGTGGTGGACGTCCTGGTCGCGGTGGAAAAGGGCGACCGGCGCAAGGAGCTGGAGGCCGAGCTGGGCATCCGGATAAAGGCACTGGTGAAGGTGGAGGTCCGCGACGGCCGCCTGGTCGTGCTGGACTGAGCCGGCCTACTTTATCAGGCGCTTCTTCATGAAGTAGATCGCCGGGAAGAAGGTCAGCAGGGTCGCGATGATGATGTAGATGACCGAACCCAGGTCGATCCAGTTCACCAGGCCCAGGCTCATGTCCCGGACCAGGACGCTCACGTGAGTAAGTGGCAGTGCATAGGCGAACAGCTGGGCGGCCTCCGGCAGCTGGGTGATGGGGAAGAACGTCCCTCCCAGCAGGAACATGGGGGTGACCAGCAGGAAGAAAGGGTAGTTGAACGAGTCGATGTTGGGCACCAGTCCGGTGAAGATCATGGCGATGGAGGAGAACATCAGTCCCCCCAGGAAGGCGATGATCGGGATCAGCAGCACCGTGGGGGCGTCGAACAGGACGTTGGGGAAGAAGGTGATCCCCAGGGCCTCGATCACCAGCAGGACGATGGTGGAGTTGACGAAGCTCTTAGTGGCCCCCCACAATATCTCGCCGGTGATGACGTCCTCTATGCTGGCCGGGGTGGCGATGATGGCATCGAACGTCTTCTGGTAGTGCATGCGGACGAACGAACCATAGGTGCATTCGAAGAAGCCGCCGTACATCACCGAGATAGCAATGAGTCCAGGAGCTAGGAAACGGATGTACTGGATGTCCTGGCCGGCGTACTGGAGGCCGACGATGAGGCCGCCCAACCCGGCGCCCATGGCCACCAGGTACAGCAGGGGCTCGAAGATGGAGGGCAGGAAGTTGGTCTTCCAGGTCTTGAAGAAGACGTCCGCGTTGCGCCGCCACACCAGCAGCGCGCCGGAATCGATGTTGGAGAGCAGGCTCATTCTTTCAGCCTCCGGCCGGCGAGCTTCAGGAACACGTCCTCGAGCGTGGCGGGTCGAACGGTCGAGTAGATGTCCGGAAATCTCTTCTTGAACTCGGTCTGGACCACCTGGCATTGCCTCGAATAGACGTAAATGCGGTCGGCCGAGCGCTCGATATGGTCGCCCGTCGTCCCCAGGTATTTCTCGATCTCCGTTCCGTTGGGGTCCATGACCTCCATGACGCAGGGGCCCACCACCTGCTGGATCAGGGCCTTGGGCGTCCCCTCCACCAGGAACTTGCCGCTCTCCATGATGACCAGGCGGTCGCACAATTGCTCGGCCTCGTCCATGTAATGGGTGGTGAGGATGATGCTGGTCCCCCGCTTCTTGAGCTCCCGTATGCGCTCCCAGATCAGGTGGCGCGCCTGCGGGTCGAGCCCGGTGGTCGGCTCGTCCAGGATGAGGATCTTGGGATCGTTGATGAGCGCCCGGGCGACCGTCAGCCGACGCTTCATGCCTCCCGACAGGCTTTCGATCTTTTCGTCCGCCTTCTCGGTGAGCTGCATGAACTCCAGCAGGTCCCGCGACCGCTTCTCCGCCTCGGCCGCGGGGATGTGGAAGTAGCGAGCATAGGTGGTGAGGTTCCTGAGGACGGTGAAATCGGGATCGAGGTTCGACTCCTGGGGAGCGACCCCGATCAGCTGCTTGATGTCCTTGGGACGCTTGGTCACATCCATGCCCAGGACGTCCAGCGTTCCCGAGGTGATGGGGGACACCGCCTGGATCATGCGCATGGTGGTGCTCTTGCCCGCCCCGTTGGGTCCCAGGAAACCGAAGATCTCACCCTGCTCGATCTGAAAGCTGATGTGGTCGACCGCCGTCAGCTCGTCATATTTTTTTACTAGGTCCCTCGCAGCAACGACCACGGACATGCAGCTTCCTTAATCCCGCTTCTAGTTAATATATTCTGAACGAAGTCTGCGCGTAGCCGCTTTCCTTTTCCCCGGGCCAGAGAAGAACGGGGCGTGGACCTCCCCCTGTTGCTGGCGGTGCTGTACTTCTCGTTCCTGGGGACCGGCCTGGGGTCTTTGACCGGTCTCGCTCCCGGCATACACATCAACACTCTGGCCCTGGTGCTGGTATCCTCGTGCCCGGTGCTCCTCCCCCTGCTTGGGGAGGCCGCCGCTGCCCTGGGGACGGTCCGCGAAGCGGCGCCCCTGCTGATGGTCACCATCATCGTCTCGGCGGCGGTGGCCCACTCCATCCTCGACTTCCTCCCTTCGATCTTCCTGGGCGCGCCGGAGGAGGGCACCGCCCTCAGCACCCTGCCCGGTCACCGGCTCCTCCTGGAAGGCAAGGGGCTGGACGCGGTCCTGTGCTCCGCCTACGGAGGTCTGGTGGGCGCCACCGCGGCGGTGGCCCTGTGCCTGCCGCTGTCCCTGGTCCTGGGCCCGCCCCTGGGCCTGTTCCCGTGGCTGGACCGGGCGACCCCCTTCCTGGTGGTGGCCGCCCTGATCGTCCTGGTACTATCGGAGAAGGGAAAGGGGCTCCAGGTGGCGCTCCGGGTCCGCCAGGTCACCCGTGCCGGAGGGACGATAAGCCTGGTGCGGGCGGTCCCGGTGAACGGCCTGGCCGCGACCGTGACCGGGAGGGCGGAGCGGGACCGGTATGGGAGGAGATGGCTGCGCACCGCCCACGGCCGCTGGCGGCTGAAAGGGGCCCGGGTGCGGGAGGGTCCGATCCGAGTGGAAGGGATCTGGCAGGTGCGCCGTACTGCCGTTAGGGCGCGCTGCTGCGCCGCCGCCCTCCTGGCCCTCTCCGGCCTGCTGGGACTGACCTGCATGGAGGCCAGGCTGCCCCTCTCGGATATCTGGGAAGGGATGGACCAGAGCATTCTCTTCCCATTGCTGACCGGTCTGTTCGGCCTGCCGGGGATCATTGGCTCCCTCCGCCCCAGCACCATCCCGCCGCAGCTCGAGCCATCGGAGGTCCAGGGCGAGCTGCGCTCCGGCCTGCGGGGGGCGCTGTCCGGCGCTCTGGTCGGCTGGTTCCCCGGGATCTCATCGACCACCGGGGTGATCATCGCCTCGGCGTTCTCCCGCCGCGGCGAGGATGACCCGGCCGGTTCGCGCCGCTTCCTGACCATGGTGGCGGCGGTGGGCACCTCGTCCACCGTGCTCGGTCTCCTGGCCCTCTCCATCGCCTACAAGGGCCGTTCGGGAGCGATGCTGGCGGCCAAGGAGGTGCTGGGGCCGGACGGGGCATCGCTGCTCTCCCTCCCCTCGCCGTGGTTCCCCCTGCTCCTCGCCGCGGTGCTCCTCGCCGCCGCGGTCAGCTACTTCCTGGCGCTCCGAACGGGGCGGCGCCTGGCCCGGCGGGCGGCCGGAGCGGACCTATCCTCCCTGAACAAGGCCATCCTCGTCCTTATCCTCGCCCTGGTCACGGTGTTCTGCGGCCTGCCCGGGCTGGTGGTGCTCGCGACGGCCACCCTCCTGGGCTCCCTGCCTCCCCGGCTGGGGGTCAGCCGCGTTCATCTGACCGGATGCCTCCTGGTACCGGCAGCGCTGTACTTCCTCGGCCTAGGGGCATAGCTCCTGGCGGTACTTCGATCGCCTTCTATCGTCCCTCGCCCGCAGCTCCTCGAAGCTGCAGCCGAAGGGGGACAGAAGCTCGGACGCGCCCCGCAGGGCGAACTCCACATACCGCTCGGCGTCATATCTCTCGTCCCCGTCCAGGAAGGGGGCGGCCCGCACCCGCTGCCAGGAGCTCTTGCTCTTGGAGTCGGTGATGAGATACTCGACGGCCTGCCCGGGCTGCAGCTCGAACCCCTGGTCGTGCAGCTGGCGGAGGGCGGCCACCGAATCGTTGAACTGCACGTACTCTTCCAGCCGCCGGGAGATGCTCTTCCGCATGATCAGGCGGTCCCGGGACACCGTGCCGGAGCGCAGCTCCTCGGCGTAGCGGTCCAGGACCTGGAGGGAGGAGGGGACCAGCTCCCGGAACTCGTCGGCGTCCCTGGCCCGGGAGAGGTGCTTGAGCATGTCCTGCTGCAGGTCCTCGATCAGGACCGGGGTGTCCTTCCGGCGGACGGCGATGCCCCGCAGCTTCAGCTCCCCGCCCTCGAACATGCCGTAGTACCGGTTGAGCGCCCCGATGCCGGTGGAGATGTTGGGCAGAAAGACGATCCAGCTGTACCGCCCTTCCAGGTTCAGGGCGATGCCCACCTCCCGGCCGACCTCCTCGCAGAACGAAGCGGCGTCCCCGTCCCCTCTCAACCACAGCGAATCGACGATGCCGTGGAGGACCTCGAAGCCCCGCCGCTCCGCCAGGTCGGCGGAGCGCAGGAGGATGTCCCTGCCGAAGGCGGTGATCGATTCATGGCACTCGATGCGCCCGAACCGGGCGTTGCGATAGCCGGTGTAGCCGAAGCAGGTCACCAGCACCCACTTGAGGGCCTTCGCCCGCTGGTCGTACATCTCCCCCCTCCGCCCGCCCTGCTTCTTCAGCTGCTTGTACGCCCGGCGGCGGTTCAGGATGGGGACCAGCACCTTCGGTATGAGCCCCTGTTGCTTCTCGCAGATATGGTATCCGAGCTCCGGGACGGTCCTCGAGGAGCGCGGACAGCACGGGCACAGCAGCGTCTCCGGGGAGATGTTGTGCCGGACCATGATGCTCGGGTACAGGGAGAAGAAATCGACCTCCCAGACCTGGTCGTGGACGCCGACCTTGGGCTCATAGATGAACCCGCCGCGGTCCGACACGATCAGCGCCCCGGCGGTCTTGAAGTCCTCGGGCAGGTTCTTCTTCCACAGGATGACATGGCCGGAGCGCATCGCCTCGTTCACCTGCATGGCGCTGATGGCGCTGCCCGGCGACAGCCGGGAGAGGTCCTGCAGCGGGATCATGGAAAGGCGGGAGAGCTCGATGAGGCCGTGCAGCCCGCTCTCCATGAAGGTGAACGACGCCTCGCGGTCGATATGGATCCGTCCGCGCAGCTTGTGGCCAGGGGGCTTGTACACGATGCGGCCGTAGGTGAAGAAGCTCTTGCCCTTGGAGGTTCGCTCCCCCTTCTCCCGGCCTAGCTCGAGCCGGAGCCCGTTGGCCTCCGCGCGCTTGTGGAGGTATGGCAGGTAGAACGAATCGCCCTTGCTGGTGTAAATGATGTCCGGGTCCCTTTCCCGGATGAGGGCCTGCAGGTCCTCGAGCATCGCGTCTTCGGGGCCGTCCAGCACGACATCGTCCGCGGTGATCGAGGCGATGGAGTCCTCGAAGGTCGGTATCCCCACCCCCGTGGTCCTGATCCGGAGGTCCAGAGAGCTCAGGTCGGGGATGGGATAGTCGATGCGCAGGTTGGAGTCCAGGGAGCGCAGGGAGGGCGTCTCCACCAGCCCCATGGAGAAGATGCCCTTCTCCAGGAAGTAGCGCTGGTCCATGCGCAGGTCGACGTTGTAGAGCAGGTGATGATGGTAGTCGCCCCACGAATCGATGGTGACCGCCAGCGGCTGGATGGAGGCATAGTCGCGGACCGCGATCGAAAGCACGTCCCTTTCCTTCTCTCCCAGCCCGGTCCGCCGGCGCACCATGGCCGCGTCCCTGACCCCTATGAGCGCAAGGTCCCCGATCAGCTTCTCCCGCCGCTCGCGGGACGCGCTCACGTAGATGCGCGGCACGAAGTCCTCGACCACCCGCTCCACGCCCTTCTCGGTCTTGATCCAGGTGACCATGCGGTTCTCCGCCATGTCGGCGTAGCAGTCCACCACCCAGCCTCTCATCGCGGACCCTTCAGTCGGCGTATCTCCTTCTCCTGCTCCAGGAGGATGGAGAGCAGTGCCCCCTCCACCGGGTCGGAGAACGCCGCGTAGGTGGAGGCGGAGGAATGCATCCTCGCGCGGTTGACCATCTGGTCGAACACGTCCTTATCCTCCTTCGGCAGGGCCCTCCGGAAATCGTTCCAGCTCTGGATGATCGACTCCAGGGTCATCCGGTAGGTGGGCACGGTCCGTCCCATCTCATCGCCCCAGGAACTCGTCCAATGTGGTCTGGTTGTGCGGCACCGGATGGTACAGCATCGATTCCTGCCGGTTGGGTAGCGAGATCCTCAGGCACCGGGAGGCGTTCTCGATGCGCACGATATCGTCCGCGGTGCCGTAGAGGAGGTTCTTCAGGCTCTTCTTCTGCAGGAGCTTCATCAGCCCGTAGTTGGTGATTAGCGTGGCCGCGCCCATCTCCCGCGACAGATCGTGAAGGCGGCCCACGCACCGTTTGATGAGCTGGTACGATTCGGACCATCGCATCTCCTTGTCCTGGAACAGGTCGGGCAGGCAGGACACGATGATCATGCCCGCATCGGTGCGCCGCACCTCGTCCTCCAGTCGCTCGTCTATCAGGGAAACGAACTGATAGGCGGTGAACGCCCTGGCCACGTTGACGCTGTCCAGGACCTCCGCCCGGTCGAGGCCGAACCGCTTGCAGATGCGGCCCAGCTCGTAGGGGTCCACCGAGTTCCCCCCGTCGACCCATACCACGTCCCGGCCGAGCGAGCTGACGGCGTTGACGCACAGGATGTGGGTGAGGTCGAACAGCATGCGGTCCGAGGAGTCGATGAGCGTCACGTTGCCGGGCCTAACGCCGCGAAAGAAGCAGTCCAGGGTCGGTATGGAGGTGCGTACGGCCCGCTCGCCGGACGGTGACGGCCCGAGCCCTGGTCTCGTGGCCAGCGTGTACGCTTCCCTGGTCGCTAGGCTCATGCTCTCCTTCTTCCCCTTGGATTTATAAATATAATAGAATGGGAGGGGGGAGGTCACCGAAAGTAGCCCTTTGTTTCCAGTGGGATGGCCTCGGAAAAAGGGACCGAAAGCGGCTTTCGACGGTAAAATGCGCTGGTTCTCAATAGAAATTGAGAACAAGGGGTCATCCAGCAGGATCCGCCGCCTCTTTAAATAAATGAAAAGGGGCTCGGCCTGTCATGGGGCTCGAACCAACTAACCGAGTTTCTGAAAGAACTACATACGAGGGTTCGGCAGAGGCTGTATCAGGCCGTGCATGTTGCCCTCGGTGTCGAGAAAATAGACCATCGTGCCCACGTTGGGGATATCTATCTTGGGGACCGCTATCTTGCCTCCGTTCTGCTCGACCTTCTTGATGGCCTCGTCGAGGTTGGCGACGCCGATGGTATTGACCACCGGAGGGCTCTTGGGCTTCCGGGGCTGGATGGCCCCATCGATCCCTATCTCCTCCTTGGACCCGGTCGTGGTCAGCCAGTAGTCCTGGTCGCCCCACTTCTGGAACTTCCAGCCAAAGACCTTCTCGTAGAAGTTCATCGCTCTCTTGGGGTCGTCCGCGCTCAGCTCGAAGAAGTTCACTCTTGGCATTCCATTGCACCTCTCTCATTAAGTCGAACTTGGCTCATTTAATACTTCAGTCATTCAAACCTCGACCTATCCAGCGCTTTCCATTAGCCCGTCCATCCGAGGAGATGGTCAACCGCGGTTCTGCAGCAGCGTCCTCACTCTCTCCGATTCCAGCCACCCGTTGTCGAACTCCTTCAGTTTGTCCTCTATCCGCTTCGTCTGGACCAGTATGTCTTTCCCCCGGGTGTCTGGAACCTTCACGGCTGCCTCCTCGATCACGAACAGGGGGTTCCTGATCTCATCGATGAGGGTGGCGAAGTGCTCGATGTTCTCCTCGATCTGGGCGATGGCCTTCTCCCGGACCGACCGTTCCCTCTGGGCCTGGGTCACGTCCTCGAAGATGATGCATAGGCGGTTGTCGGGCATGCGAAATGCCCGGTAGTCGAAGACCCCGGAAGCGACAGGGTTCGAGAAATAGGAGACGTTGTTGATGACCCAGTTCTCGTCCCTCATCACTCTGAGGAACAGCTCCTTGCCGGCCGGGTTCTTCTTCATCCAGAACTCGTCCCATTCCACGCCGGTCTTCTCGTCGATGGCCTGGTGCAGCATGCTCCTGGCCGAGGGATTGGAATGGAGGAGGAACAGCTTATCGGGCGGGGCAAATTGGAAGATCAGCAATCCAGAAGGCATCCATTTGATCGTGTCGGTGAAACTGGAGGTGGCCTCGGAGAGCTTCCTCTCGACCAGCGCTTCCTCCGAGACGTCGGTGATGAGGACCATGGCCTGTTCGGGGTGGGCCCCCTTGAGCAGTCGAACGTCCGCGCGATAGTATTTTCGTCCGTTCGGCAGAGCGATGCTCAACGTCTCCGTGATATCCATGCGGGACTCCAACACGCCCTTGAAGCTGGTTTGAAAGAGCAGGTACAGCTCGGGGCGTAGGTTCAGGTCTTTCCAGCCCTTCCCGATCATGGCGGCATGGTCGCCGAGGAGCTGCCTTCCCGGATCATTGATATGCGTTATCTTCCCGTTCCGGTCGAGAATGACCAGGGGACTGGGGATGGCCGCGACCAATGAGGCGATATGGGCGCTCTTTACGAAATCTCCCTGATCACCGATCTCCACCTCGTAACCTCCCGCCTTTCCGATCCGATTGACCTAGGTCCGTTCATCCAGCTCGAACAAATATATCCAGGTCTAAACTTGGCCGCCTGATGGTATTAAATCTATCCCGGATCCGGTTGGGGCGGGAATGAACATCGACCCGAGGAGATTTCGTAGATACCTTTAACTACCCACCGAGCATGAAAAGCGAGGATGTCGGGAAGGGGATTGACGGTCAGGCTGGCCAACGGAGTGGAGGTCCTCGGGGAGGAGGAGTTCCATTTCGATGCCGATGTGATCGAGCCTTCTGGCACGTTCTGCATATCTCACGTGCATTCCGATCATCTTCCCAAACGGGTGAGGGGCGACAAGGTAGTGTGCTCGGACCTGACCCTGAAATGCATCAAGGGCCGCACCAAGCACAAGTTGGAGATGGCCCACCACGAGGGGGTCACCATGCATAACGCCGGCCACATGGCCGGCTCCCGCATGTTCCAGGTAGAGGTGGAAGGCAGAAAGGTGCTCTATACCGGGGACCTGTGCCCCCGCGATCGCTTCGGGCAACCGGGGGCGAGGCCGGTGAAGACCGACGTGCTGGTCATCGAATCGACCTATGGCCGCCCTGGCTACGTCTTCCCGCCGACCGAGGAGATGGGAGCCATAATGCACGACTGGGTCGAGGACACCATGTCCCAGGGCCGTTCGGTGGCGATGTTCGCCTATCCCTTCGGTAAGTCCCAGGACCTCCTGCGGATGCTGGGCGACCTCGATCCTCTGGTGGACCAGTCGGTGTTCAACGCCTCCTCGCTGATACGATGCGAGGAGGACCCGCTGAACTTCCATCTGTACACCGAGGAACGGGCCAAGGACCCGTTCGTCATCGTGTGCACTTCCTGGTTCCGAAAGTCGTCGCAGGCCGACTGCTGGCGCCGGAACGGCATGAGGACCGCGGCGGTCTCCGGCTGGGCCATGGACTCCGGCTTCAAGCATCAGATGCGGGTGGACGAGGCGTTCCCCTTTTCCGACCATGCCGATTTCGAGGAGCTGTTGGCGTTCACCAAGGCCTGCGAGCCGTCCCTGGTCCTCACCCACCATGGGTCCGATGAATCGCTCGCTCACGAGATCAAGAGCAGGCTGGGCATCGAGGCCCGATCGCTCAAGAAGGGTCAGCGGTCCTTGGCCGAGTTCTGAGCACACCTATCATTTAATAATATATTATACTGCGAATATCGTATATCACGAATGGCGATATATCGATATTAGCCAGAGACGTGTTTCGGACCCATAACGTATTACAGCGGCACACACAATTATCATAATATTACGAATTAATGAGCCGGCCGATAATATGAAGCACGTTCATTATCTAGCAGCGTTACTGGTCTTCGCCTTCGTTCTGACCATCCCGGCCGCCTCTGCCCACACCGCTCAGGAGCTCGCCGCCGGAGAGACCTACGCTCAAGAGGTCCACCTGGCCAAGGGGAACACCTTGTTCGCCACGTTCGAGTCCAACAACACCCTTAACTTCATGATCGTCGACCCCAACGGGAACGTGGTGAAGAACGTCACCGGCACCTCGGGAGGATATTTCACCGAGGCCCAGATGGATGGCGACTACCGCCTCGTCTGGCAGAGCTACAACGTCGTTCCGACCACCCTCGGCTTCGACCAATACGATGACTCAAGGGACTGGCCAATCAGTTCGTTCTGATGGTCGTCGTGGCCCTGGCGGCCATCGTCGCGGTCGTGATCATTGCATTCTTGATCATACGCAAGAAGTAAAAAAGGCCGGCCCGAAAACCTCTTCCTTTTCTTTTATCAATGTTCATTAGTGAACCTGCGGTGGCGCGCTGCAAGCAATTGCTTCCTAGAGCGATTGAGGACGCCCATGGGCGACATCAAGACCGGTCGACCAGTTCACCGCGCCTTGCTAAAATCCTCTTTCACCAGCCGGAACAGGAACCAATCCAGTTGCTTCCCGCCCATGCTCTCGTAGAACCGGTGCGCAGGATGGTTCCAGTCCAGGGCGGTCCATTCCATGCGGCCGCAACCCCGGCTCTCCGCCTCCCGGACACAGTAGCGGAACAGCTCCTTTCCCAGTCCCTTCTTGCGGTGCGCTTCGAGCACGAAGATGTCCTCCAGGAACAGGGTGGGTTTGGCCAGGAATGTGGAATAGGTGAAAAAATAGGTGAGGTAGCCGACCGCCTGGCCATCGAGCACGGCCAGGCGGGCCTGGAACATCGGCGGATCGGAGGTGGCGTCTCGGATCAAACGGGCCCGGCCCTCCTCATCGGGAGGGGTGAGCTTCTCGAAATCGGCCAGGGCCTTGATCAATGTCACATATTGATCGGCGTTGGAGCGGTCCACCGGTACGATGCTCAAGCTCTCGGTCCTCTCGGCCATACCGTCCTGTAACGAGATGGACATAAAATGGATTTCGCCTACGCTTTCTGCTCGTTCTCGAGCTCCACCTCATCATCGAAGAAGAAGACATCGTCGATCCGGACCCCCAGGGCCCTGGCCACATCGTGGGCGAGACGGAGGGAGGGATTGTACTTGCCCTTCTCCAGGAAGACGATCGTCTCCCGTCGCACCCCCACTTTATTGGCCAGGTCCTCCTGGGTGAGGTTGAGCCGAGCGCGATGCTCCTTGATGGCGGTCCTCATTCCACGTCCCCTTGCCTTCCGAGGTGCCAATTGAACAGCATTATCGACAGCACCATGGTGATCAGGATGACCCCCACCGCCTGGGGCATGCTGATCTTGTATCCTCCGCCCATGCCATAGACCAGGCCCATGAACCCCACCACTACCAGGGTGGTGTACCAGGAGTACGTCGCCGCCCGCGTTCCGATGCGTGCCACCCGCTCGTCCTTGAGCGGCTGCCTCAGGCCGAGGAACTCGAACAGGCCGCCGCCGAACAGGCCCAGGCCGATCAACACTTCGAACCAAAGGATGCCATCGATGGTATCCCCGATGACCATCAGGATTCCACAGGCGATGAGGAGGGCCGCGCCGATCAACATGCTGATCGTTCTCGCTTTGACCATGGTCACGCTCATGCGCCCACCTCGCCGCGGCGGACCATGGTCTCGTTGAAGATGACCATGGTGGCGATCATGACCATAATGGCTATTCCAAGCATCTGCTCTGCGGATATGCCAAGCCCTATGAATCCTTCCAGGGCCAGCAGGACCAGGATCGCCGTCAATGAAAGATACCAGGAGTTGGCCATCGCTCGGTTGGCGACGAGGGCCAATCTCTCGTCCCTACCCTTCTTCGCCTGGCCGGTGTGGTGGAAGAAGTTGGCATTGAGCAGCAACATGGCAATGAGCGCGAGGAGCGCCAGTTCCCGAACGAAGGCCGTTCCCGTGGCCAGCAGCAAACCTATTATGAAGACGACGATGGTCGACCCATAGAACGCTACCCTCGTCAGTTCGATCTTATCTTCCTTTTCCATGCTTTCACCTATGTTATATTATTCTAACTTATTGTGGTCTAATTATAACATTGATATTTAAACATTGTTATCTATTTCTAACATAGCTCCGTTAGGCCCTTCAAGACCGATCTTGATCGATCAATGACTGAGTAAACATCCAGACCGTTCATGGCCGAACATAGGCAAGGAATCGGCCACCCGGTGACCAGCGAACCCTCTCCATCTGAGCTTCATCCGCGGTCCGCTCCTTCCGGCCCCTCGGCCATGGACATGGCCCACCGCCCAGAGCACCAGCCCGGTCCAGGGACCAGAACGCGGAACCGTTCTGATGGCCTGGTTTCAAAGGTCTTCCATCGATCGGGAGCTCATGATGGTCTGGATGAAGATCGCTGCCAGTAATCCCAGGACCATATAGCCGGAGATGGCCTCGAACAAAACGATGCCCTCAGCAACTCCCGTTGGCTCGATGGCCCCGGACCCCATGGTTGTGAAGATCTGGCCGCTGAAATAGAAAGTATCCCCGAACGTGATCGGATCCCCGTCGCCGTCGGTCAGGAAGCCGTTCACGAAGTAGATGGTCGCGAAGGTGTACATGATCAGGAAGATGGTGAGGAAGACCAGGACCAGGGGGATTTTGGGGCTGGACCAGGCACCCCCTCGGCGCAGGACCGATTCAACCAGCAGGACGATCACCAGCAGAAGAGGAACGATCACCACCGATGAGGCGGATGCCCGTAGGACCGGCTCGATCTCGTTGCCCAGCAGGGCGGCCGAAGAGGTGAGCAGGAAGAAGGCGGTGATGGGCAGGACCAGCAGCAGAGCGATGCTCCGGCCGGTCCGCCTCATGTCCCCATCCACGGTCCTATTGAAGACCAGGACGACCAGGGCGGTGAGGTAGAACGCGATGTTCAGAACGATGAAGACCAAACCGGACTCCAGCTGGGTGGCCGAACTGTTTTCCGGCCCTCCCAACAGGGGGACGATCAAAAAGACCAGGAAGAACGCGCCCATTATCGCCCGGTACGATCGCGGAGCGCGGGTGAAGAACAGACGAAAGTAATCGTAGGTCCGGCGATTGCTGAACGACCAGGAACGGGACATGGGAGGGACCTACCGGCCGCAACGAGCGGAGGAACATCGGCCAGGCGATAATTAATGATATCTTCGGATGTGGCCTCACCACATCATCGGATAGGTCCCCGCCGGCATGTACACCCGGTCGGTCGAGCAGGCGATGCCCTCCTTGGCCTTGGTCATCTCCAGGGCCGACATCTTGGCGGAGCCGACGGCCACGACCTCGCCCTTGGCGGTGAAGAACGCCACCACCATCTCCTTCTGTATGCTCTCGTCCACCTGGGCCACTCCTACCGCTGCAAGGTTGGCGCCGTGACAGACCGCGTCCACCGCGCTGTCCTTTATGATGATCTTGGGCAGGGGGTCGAACAGCACCTCGATCGGGGATACCATCGAGCGAAGCCAATGCTCATCGCCGGCCTGCCACTCGACGTAGGCGTCCTTGATGTCCTGCAGGGTGACCGCCTTGTTCTCGACCATGTTGCCGGAGCGGACCCGTCGGAGGTCCTCCATGGACGCGCCAACACCTAGCGCGTCGCCGATGTCCACGCACAACGTTCGTATGTACGTCCCGGCGTCGCAATCGACCCGGAAGAGCACGTCCCGGCCCCGGAACTCCAGGATCTTCAGCGAGTGGATGGTCCGGATGCGCATCTGCCTCTTGACCGCGGCGCGGACCGGCGGGGTCTGATAGATGCGGCCGACGAAGGTCGCCATCACCCGGCGGACATCCTCCTCTTTGCGATCGCGGTGCAACCGCATCATGCCGACGTATTCCTTATCGGACTTCAGCACCAGGTTGAGGGCCCGGACCGCCCGGCCGGTGGCGACCGGCAGGACCCCGGTGACATGGGGATCGAGCGTCCCACCGTGTCCGATCTTCACCACTTTCAGGACGTCTCGGACCCAGGCGGTGGCCTGGTGGGACGTGGGCCCCATGGGTTTGTCCAGGTTGATGACCCCTGCCTCCAGGAGCTCATCCATGGTCCGGTCGGTGGGCCTCTTCCCTGCTTTGACGTTCAAGGGGCTCTTATCCCGGACTAACATCTTAGACATCCTTTCCCTCCGCTGCGTTGATTATACTTTCCGCCACCTGTTCCGGCGTAAGATATGTCGTATCGATTATCAGGTCGTAGACCTTACGGTCACGGATATCAATGTCATAGAAGGTCCGGTAGCGCTTGGCCTCGCAGTCCTCGCGGATCACGATCTCATGTTTCCGCTGTTCCGGTGTACCGCCCTCTCTTTCAGCGACCCGCGCCGCCCGGACGTCCAGGTCGGCGTCCATGAGCACCCGCAGGGCCGGGATGCCGTTCCTGGTGAGCATGTGGGCGGTCAGCCGGCCCTCCAGGTCCAGGTCGTCCTTTGATCGGGCGATCTCCACCATCCGCTGGTCCAGCTTCTTGTCCGTCTCAGGGTCCATCTCGCACATCTTCCCGAAATCGGCCAGGGACTTCGATGATTCCTTGGCCATCTGACGGAAGATGTTGCCGGAGACCACCACCTCAAGGTGCAAACGGTCTGCCACCAGCTTGCAGACGGTGGTCTTGCCGGACCCGGGAGGGCCGCTGATTGTTATCCTCATGCTGCCTGGGCCTCGACCTCATTGAGCCGCTTCTTGAACTCGAAGTAGCGTAGGGCGCGCATGAGGACCTGACCGAACGGTATGCTGATCAACGAGTACATCAGGATCCAGTTGGGCAGAATGGTCGTCCCGGTCGGTCCCAGGAGCGGGACGGCCGTGGCCCATGGCAGATTTACCACTGGAATGGTGGTGAACCCGTTCATCCAGACGTCCAACCAGGCGAAGATGGGGATGACGATGAGCATGGTCAGCGGCATCAGCTTCATCTGGGTGGTGGACATGTCCATCGACTTTTTCAGGATCTTGGACTGCTGCTCGGTCAGTTTCTTGATCTTGTATTTATTGTTATCAAGCCGGGCCTGCCGCAGCTCCTTGTTGAACGCTCCGACGATCTTCTGGTTCTCTGCCTGTGAGACATAGTCGGTGAAGAAATGCCTCACCACCACGGTCAGCGCGGTCATGATCGCGCCGGTAAGGAACAATGTCACCACTGGTATTGTGCCGTCGAAGCCGACCAACGGCTCCAGCAACACTCCTACGATGTTGCCCAACCACAGCCTGAGCTGTTGGTCGAACAGCACGAACATGGCGAACACGAAGGCGAAGATGGTGAAGAAAGTGCTCAGCTGCTTCTTGGTGTCCGGCGGGGGCCGGGCTGGCGGACTGGTAGATTCCATCTATCAATCGCCTCCGAAGAAGCCTCTGAGCATGGGATGCATCTCCATCATCTGTTCGCGACCCAGCGCCTCGTAGAACTGGATCAGGATACCTACGGCCAGCAGCACACCGGTACCGGACGCGTTACCGACCGTACCGATGAGGTCCGCTCCCGCCGCAAGTGCTCCGACCAAGGCACCTGATATTACTGTAACTACAGGGATATATCTTTCTAGCACCCGCTTGAGGACGCGCGGATCGCGCCTGAACCCGGGTATCTGCAGTCCCGAGGACTCGATCTGCTTCGCCACCGCTTCTGGACCCATATTGGTGGTCATGATCCAGAACTTGGCGAAGACGATCGAACCGACGACCATCACCGTGAAGTATATCACCACGTGGGCTAGGATCTGCAGTGAGCTATGCCCGAACACCACTGAGGAATATGCCTCTGGATTCAATAGTGGCAACAGCCAATCGGCCAACCCTCTCGGCGTTGAGAGGTACCAGGCCAGACCTCCGGCCGGCGATGAGCCCGACGCGGGGGTGAAGTAACCCAGCAGGCCGTTATGGCCGAGCAACGGCACTTGTTGCAGCGCGGTGTTGGTATAGAACAACAGCGCGAACATGCTGATGTTCGCCAGCACCGCGGCCATCAGGATGACCGGGATGTTGGAGGCGTACAGCAGCTTGATGGGATAACGCCCCCTCGCTCCCCGGGCCGTTCCATGGGCCAGCGGCAGTTCTATCCTTGCCGATTCTACGTAACACACGAACAGGAAGATCGCTATCGTTCCTATCAGCGCTATCAATGGATTGGGATTTTGAAGCAATATTCGTTCGTATCCTCCCGAGGCCATTTGGCTCGCCGACATCGACGTCATATAGTAAATGGTCTTGGGAATGGTACCGGCTGGAGGATTGTCTAGGGCCAGCGGTAAGCTGCCATCGACCGGGTTCCAGTTCACCGTACCTGTGAATATTGCTTGCGCTACCCCTGCTGCAATGAACAGCGATATGCCGCTCCCTATGCCCCATTTGGACACGACCTCGTCCATTAGGAAGACGAGATAGGAGCCGG
Source organism: uncultured Methanomassiliicoccaceae archaeon (assembly GCA_964477865.1). Classification (GTDB taxonomy): domain Archaea; phylum Thermoplasmatota; class Thermoplasmata; order Methanomassiliicoccales; family Methanomassiliicoccaceae; genus UBA6. The sequence goes on from CAYZEV010000034.1 coordinate 24,228, forward strand.
CGAACAGTTGCATGACGATTATGAACCTCGCTAAGTTCAGACCACTGAACACGCCCCCTGCGCCCACCAGGCCGTCCATGTTGGTGACGAAGGTGGAAGAGGGAACAAGGTAGCCGAACACTTGAGGTACGGCCTCCACGAGGATCATGATTATGACCAGGAACTTCTGGGTACCCTGGTAGACGGCTTTGTCCTCATCGTTGGTAAGATCAAGCTTGATGATCTTCGCGCCGACGAACAGCTGCATGATGATCGATCCGGTGACTATCGGACCGATACCAAGATGCATCAAGGAGCCCTGCGCACCGGCCAAGATGGCTCGGTAGGGGCCGAAGATATCGATGATGTTCGCCTGGTCTAGACCATAGAGGAAAACGTTGGTCATGACAAAGTAGAAGACCAGCATTAGGACGACCCACAGGATCTTGGTCCGGAAGTGCACGTGCCCATCCGGACGTTTGACCGCGGGAAGTCTGTCCGTCAGCGGTTTCAACTTATACAGTCTGCTTTTCTGTTCGTCGGCCATGTAGATCACTGGAAGCGGACTAAGGCTGGGCTACCGAGCCCCCGGCCGCCTCGAGCTTTTCCTTCGCTCGGGCCGAAGACTCGGCAACCACTATATCGAAAATGTTTGAGACCTTCCCGAAACCCAGGAGCTTGTCCACGCCCATATTGGCAAGGTTGATTTTTACTTTGCCGTCCTGTTTCACGGCAAAGCCCTGCTTCATGAGCTCTTCGAGCTTCTCGTCAAGGTCGCCCACGTTGAGGGTGATCTTGGCGCATACGACCTTCTGGGGGCGCTTGAAGCCGTGCCGGCCGAAGTGCATGGGGTCGTACTTGAGGACGCTCATGGTCTTGTGCTTGTGGAGACCGGCATTGCCGTGGCCTCCCATCTTGCCTGCGCCCCTTCCGCTCTTCTTTCCACGGCCGTGGGTCCGAGATCCTCTGAACTTGGTGGTTCTGCTTGGCATGTCTAGCACCTCACAGCATCTTCTCGATGAGGGCGTTAATCCGCTCTCCCCGGTACCCCAGCGACCCATGGGTCTTGAGGTCCTTCTTCACTCCCTCCCATCCTTGGATCGGAGGGTGAAGCCTAAAGATGGGCTTGATGTCCTTCAGATCCGAGTACTTGGCCTCGTCCTTTACCACGCTCTGGGCGAACGCATCTATCGACGCGAACGGGGAATTGCTTCCCACGTACGCATCGTCAATGGGCTTGTCTCCCATGAGCCGGCCGCGGGCCTTGATCATCTTGGTGAGCGTTTCCTCAGAAACCTCTCCCCAGGTGATGAAGTCCTTGGCCTTCTGCAGCATTCCCTTCATGCAATCGTTCTCAGGGATGATGACGCAGTGGTTGGGGCGGGTGAGGCGGAGCATGCACATCGTATCCTCGATGTCGTGATTGATCTTCGTATGTCCGCGAACTCTGATTACCGCGAATGCCATTTTAATCACGCTTCCTTAAGCGCCGAGGCATCGCCCTCGATGGGCGAGCCTACGACGTGGACCCTGGTGGGCCCGCTGATTATCTTGAGGCGCTTCTCCTGCTCGTCGGTGACCCTGATCTCAGAGGTCCTCTTAAGAGCGTCGAAGGTGGCCAGCGCATAGTTCACCGTGGTCTTGGTGTGTCCGCGGGCGAAGCCCCAGGAGTCCTTTACCCCGGCCAGGCCGAGGATGCTCTTGGCGACGTCGCCGACGGCCAGCCCGATACCACGGGGCGCCGGCTTGAGGGTGACCTCTACCGAACTGGACTTGCCAGTGACGGCCAGAGGGATGGAGTGGGCCGTTCCGCAGCCGCATTCCCAGGACCCACAGCCCCTCTTGATCTCGATCATGTTGGGCTTGGCGTTGTCGATCGCCTTACGGATGGTCGGGTCGACCTCCTTACCCTTGGCGCGGCCTAGGCCCACGAAGCCGTCGCCGTTGCCTACGCAGCTGGTGACCGCGAACCTGACCCTGTGGCCGGAGTCGGTCATCCTTTGGACCATGTTGAGGTCGATGACCTCGTTCTTCATCTCCGGC
>CAYZEV010000035.1:0-19863 GCA_964477865.1 uncultured Methanomassiliicoccaceae archaeon
GGCACGGCCGCCTAGGCTTCTACGGGTACGACCTGCAGGACCAATGCGGTGCATCGAACTCGTTCTCCTACAGGAGCGACGAGGGCCTGGCCTTCGAACTGAGGGGCCCGAACTACCCCAACTACGCCATGAACGTCGGTCACCTTTCCGGATACTCCGGAATTGCGGCAGCCTCTCACGCGGCCCGCGGCGATGCCTTCGCCTGCAGCCCCCTGATCAAGGTCGCCTTCGCCGACAAGAACATGCCGTTCGACTTCGCCAACATCACGAAGGAGTTCGGCCGTGGCGCCCTCAGGGAGTTCATGCCTGCGGGTGAAAGGTCCATCATCATCCCCGCTCAGTGAGCCTATGATCGTAGGTGACATCGTAAAGTACCGGAACACCGGGACGGTAGGAAAGATAGTGGACATCATGGAAGAGAGAAAGGCGGTCTGGGCACTCCTGGACACCTCGAAGCTCTACTATGATATGACCACCCTCGATCCCGCCGCTCCGGACGAGTACTACGGTGCCGCCGAACGTGAAAAAGGCGTGAGGGACCAGCTGGAGGACGTCGACCGTCTTCGCCAGGAAATGGCGGAGATGGCCGAAAAGACCTCCAGGATAACTCCCTCGGGCGCGGGTTAGGACCTTCGGGCTAACCAATAAACCCCTTCCCTTCACATTTTTCTAGATTTTATAACGGGTGGAGCCATCACGGTCACGAGCCGTTACTGGGTCGAGTTGTCTACGGGGTTGGAATGATGTGGACCTCATTATATGTTGCATTATTATTTCGCTCTTTTGAATAAACATGGACGAAGGTCAAATCATCAAAGGTAATGGTGGTAAAGGGAAGGGAAAGACGATCATCACGATCGTCGCCGTCGTGGCGGTTATTGTGGTGGTCATTGTCGCGGTCTTACTATCTGGCCTGACCAATATAGCAGGATCTAAGGATGGTAACAGGTTGATAACCAAAGCGAACGAGGACCTGGTCATGGACCTTAGTGACCTGCCCTCGGGATGGGTTGTCAATATCAGCTATAAGCAGAATCCTGATGTGCACGAAGATAACGTTTCAGCGGGCATCGCAAGGTACAACCACACCGTCTCTACCGATCCCCTCATGGTCGAGATAGTCACCATACAGATCTATCGGGTCAACACCACCGAGGAAGCCATCGAAGTGTTCGCTCAGAACTTCGCAGAGGTTGGTTGGAAGATGTGGCAGGCCGTCCCCCTCGCCACCGTCGGGAACGTCAGCGTCGGTGACGAAGCGGTCCTCTGCAGTGGCAATTGGACCGGCAGCCACGCCGCGATCAAGACCCTGATTTTCAGGGAGAACAACGTCATTGTCCTCTTGGTCTATGAGGCCACCGAGAACATGAATCTGTCCAACAATGCCGTGATCGAGATGGGCGCTTTACAGGACGCTAAACTACTGGCCTGATCGGTATTCGGCGGGTGGCCGCGGCCACACCGCCCTTCCTTTTTATTTTGAACGGTCTCTGCTTGTCCCTAGCTCCGGCGGTTCAGCAGATGTCTTCGTCGGTGTCGAAGCCGATAAGTATGGATGCTAGCTTGGGATCATCTTCGAAACCGTGCATCTCCCGAAGCATCATGTCGGAGGGCGCGGACGGAGAGCATGAAACAACGTTCTGCATGCCCATCTCGGTGATCTCGGGGAACGATACGGGAGGCATGACGAAGAACTCTCGTTGGTTTCCCTTCCTCCCCGGGTACATGACGAACTCCTCGGATAGCCAGATGATCTCCTCTTTGTTATTGGCGAGGAACTCTTTCATCCGGTTGGGCAGGACCTCCTCTCCTAGTATTACGCCGTCATCGGAAATGAGCATGACCGTGGGTTCGGGTGGGGGCCGAAAGCTCGCCTTCTTGATGATGCAAACGACATACTTGCGCTCAAGGCACTCCTCCACCCCCGCATTGATGACCGGGATCCCCAGTGAGGCCTTGATGTTCTTCTCGATTTCCGTGATCTTGGAACGGCAGGATTCGTTGAGGGGAAAGGCATGTATGGTGCCCTTCATCTCCTTTAGCCTGGCCACCACATCGCTCATCTTCGCCATAGGTCACTGGTGAGCACATAAGATGTAATAAACCTAACCGCCGGCACGGGCGGAAGTCAAGATGATAGTGCTCGCAAGTGGTAGATTTTTATACCGCTTCCGACGGTCCTCCCGACATGAGCCTGTCCCTGATCGCCAAACAGCAGCCCCAAGCGATATCCAAGCTCTACCAGCTGAGGCATGAGGTCTTCCAGGAGGGGGCCCTCACAGCGAAGGAGAAGGAGCTGATCGCCGTTTCCCTGGCCTGCGTACTTAAATGCGATACCTGCCTGGAAACGCATGTCAAGGCTGCCAAGGACCTGGGGGCCACCAGGGACGAGTTACGGGAGGCCATGCTCGTGGCCATGTATCTGGCCGGTCCGTCCACAATGGTGTGGAGCCCCAAGATCGACGAGGCTCTGGCCGACCCGGAATGAAGGGCCGATCAGCAATCGAAATCGAACTTGACGCTTCTCTTCAACCCGAAACCCGCGGCGGCCTCGGCCGACTTTATCAGGGCCGAAGGAATGGGACAGGCGGAATGGGCCAGCACCTTGCCGCAGGCCTCGTAGACGGGATTGGCGGAGAAGGGCATCTTGAGAGCATCGAACGGGCTGAGGTCCTCGTTCAGCTCGTCCTTGAGCTTCTTGGCATGTGGGCAATCGGATGTGATGTCGAAATGGATGGAGCCATCAACGTAGGTGGCGACTATCTTGGTACGGAACCGGCAGACGCCCGGGTCCACCGTTAAGCAAACCTGTCCGGAACCTTCATTGACCGAGGACATGTTCAGGTCATGCGGCATGGCGCCACTTAACACTTTCTCATTACCCTCCAGGTTCGTTGGGCGGCTAATAGCTGGCCTGGTCCTTTCTGGTCCGGGAGATCATCTCGAACATCCCGCCCTTGGTGATGTCCACGATGCCGAGGACCGCCACCGCCTCCTTCCTCCGGACGATCGGCACGACCACTACGGGTATCCCCCGGTACGGTCCGGAGGGCGCGAGCTTCCGGACCACCATGCTCCGTTTCAGGGATTCCTCCAGGACCGGGCCGGTGTAGTTGGTGTCCACCACCTCGCCGTCCTCGCACCTGACCCCGTAGTTGTTCCGGCTTCGCATGGTGACCGGAAGCCTTCCGACCAGCTCGTGGACCGCCAGCGCCATGGCCTTCATGTCCTCGGCTTCGGTGTCGGGGCCGAGCATGCCAATGGGAGAGCTCTCCTTCCAGCTGGCCTTGGAATGGTCGCTTAAGGACAGGGACGCGGACACGGCACCCTTCTCGGCGACCTCATAGGAATTGGCCGTCCCCACGATGACCACATCGTTCTCCTCCACCGAGAACGCCGAACGGATGGGCGCCAGGCGGACCTGGTCCGGTTCGATGTGGTCGCCGGGAAAAAGGAGCTTGCCGTTCCTTGCCACGAGTGTGGTCGCTCCGACCGCCCCGGCCCGCACCGCCTCGTCCCTCTGCTCGTACCCGGTCCCGATGTGGTCGGCCATGCCCTTGACCAGGACCGCACAGTCCTGGGTCGAGATGGTCAAACCCTCGATCTTGACCGGTGCGGCGGTGATGCCGGCATTGCGGAACTGCTTGAGCCCCCGGTCGGTGAGCACCGCACCCAGCTTGGTGTTATCCACCGAACCTTCCCGGATCATCTTGTCCAGGATCGTTCGGGTGCTCCCTTCGCCGATCCCCAGCGTCTGGGCCAGGGCCTTGCGGCCGATCGGTCCCTTCTCATTGATGATGTCGTAGGTCTTCCACACGTGGAACAGGGAGAACTTGGGGGTCGGCCCCCCTCCGGAGTAGGCCTGGAACTTAAGTACCATCTGGGTGATGGATGGTCTATCCATCCTATATCTTTTTCGCCGGGTTGATTGTGCGTCGCTTCCCGCGCCGTATATATTGGGGAAAGGCTATATAGTGTTAATAGCGGTTGTCGGGACGTTATGGCTGAGTCATCGGATGCGTTCGTAATTATTCACAACGTTAGCAAAAAGTTCGGTGGTTCCTACGCTCTCCGGGACGTCAGCGCCACCATCCGGTCCGGGGAGATACTGGGCCTTATCGGACGCAGCGGCGCGGGCAAGTCGGTCCTCATCAATATGCTGAGGGGCTCGCCAGACTACCGGCCCGATGCCGGCAAGGTGATCTATCGGTTCAATTCCTGCAAGGCCTGCGGATGGGCCGAGCTGCCCTTCGAAGGCAAGGCCTGCGGTCTTTGCGGCCGGGACATGGAGATCAAGGAGGTCGACTTTTGGGCCCTCGACGATGAGGACCCGCTCAAGGCCCAGATCCGCCGTCGCATCGCCATCATGCTCCAGAGGACCTTCGCTCTGTTCGGGGACATGACGGTCATCGAGAACGTCTTCGAGGCGCTGGGGGAGCACATGCCCGAGACGCAGAAGGTCGAACGGGCGTTGGACCTGTTGAAGCAGGTCAAACTGGACCATCGTATCACTCACATCGCCAGGGACCTGTCGGGCGGGGAGAAGCAGAGGTGCGTCCTGGCCCGGCAATTGGCCAAGAACCCCATATTGTTCCTGGCCGACGAACCCACCGGAACGCTCGATCCCCAGACCGCCGATATCGTGCACCAGGTGCTCATCGATTCGGTGAAGAAGAGCGGCATGGCCATGGTCGTGACCTCGCACTGGCCCAAGGCCATCAATACCATGGCCGACCGGGCGGTATGGTTGGAATCGGGCGAGATGATGAAGATCGGAAAGCCCGTGGAGGTCACCAACGAGTTCATGGTCGGCTTCGACCCCAAGACCGAGGACCGGGTCGACATCGGTCAACCGCTGGTGAAGGTCGAGGAGGTCAAGCGTTACTATTACTCGTACACCCGGGGGGTCGTGAAGGCCGTCGATGGCGTCTCCATCGAGGTCGGCGAGAAAGAGATCGTCGGCCTGGTGGGCATATCCGGAGCGGGAAAGACGACCATCTCGCGCATGATCGCCGGGATATGCGAGCCCTCCGACGGCAAGATATCGGTGCGGGTCGGCGACGACTGGGTCAACATGGCCGAACCGGGTCCGGAGGGCAAGGGACGCGCCACTCAGTACATCGGGATCCTTCACCAGGAGTTCTCCCTGTACCCCTTCGATACTATTCTTCAGAACCTTACCGTTTGCATCGGGATGAACCTCCCGGCGGAACTGGCGAAGATGAAGGTCATCCAGGTGCTCCTGGGGGTCGGCTTCACCCGTCAGGAGGTGGAGCGCATCCTTTACGCCTATCCGGACAACCTGTCGGTGGGAGAGAAGCAGAGGGTCGCGCTGGCCCAGGTGCTGATCCGCGAACCCCGCCTTATCATCCTGGACGAGCCGACCGGCACCATGGACCCCATCACCAAATTGTCGGTGGCGAAGTCCGTCCTCCATGCCCGCAAGGAGCTGGGAGAGACGTTCCTGATCGTCTCCCACGACATGGATTTCGTCATCAATTGCTGCGACCGGGCCGCGCTGATGAAGGACGGCAAGATCGTCGCGCTGGGAGATCCCAAGAGCATCGTCGGTCATCTGACCGAGAAGGAATCGGAGATCATGCTGCAGGGCGGTGCGGAGAAGTGAAGGGCCAGATCGGCCGGCACATGAGCTTCGTGGAGTGCCGGGAATCGCGGGGCCTTGGGGTGGGAGGGGGTCTCGCCCAGCGGGCCACCATCTCCGAGAGCGGCAGGGACGTGGTCGCCGTGGCCATGGGGCCGGGCAAGAGGCACATCACCAAGCCGGTCTGCGAGATCACCTATGCTCTCAGGGAGGAGGGCATCGACACCAGCGTCCTCGTGGTGAACGCCGGCTCCGGCGTGCCGGCCGATGCCCCGGACGTCAGCACCGGCTCCATCTTCGGGCTCGACCAGATCGAGGTCGATCGCATCCAGCAGTTCAAGGTCGCGCTCATCCATCTGGGCAATGTGCGCAATCATATCATTTACAAGGCGAGGCTGATCCTCCGCAACGTGGACATGCCGGCGGTGATAGTATGTCAGGCCCCGGTCGATTTCGAGGACTTCGCCCGCATAGGCATCAAGACCCGCCTGGTCATGCCCCGGAAGGAGGACATCGCCAGCAAGGGAACGATCATGGAGATCGTCACCGGCATAGTACGGGGATCGACCGCCCCCCAGAACAAGCTGGACGAGATCGTTTCCAAGGTCCGCCGAAATCTGTGAGATCGATCACTCCAGATCGAAGCCGACCAGATGGGTCCATTGTTTAGGACCGGTGTAGCCCATGGCCTGGCGGACCACGTCGTCCGAAAGGGTGGACACGCTTCCAGAGGTCACCCGGGACACCCCGGGAACATCCTCGATGTAATGGAACTTGATCTCATCGATCAGGAAGTAAGGCTCGCCGGAGATCTCGACCTCCGGATGCATGATGAAGTCCTCGGACAGGAACGCGGTCTCCGGATTTTTCTCAAGGAGCTCCTCCCTCTGCTCCGGGGTGACGTATTCCCCCATGACCTGCCCCTTCTGGTCCATCAATAACAAGAGCCCCTTGTTGTCGACCAGCAGGTGGGTATTGCCGACCAGTATGAGGCTGACCTCGCGGGCCAGGGCCTCCCATACGCCCTTGTTCACGAAGGGCATGAGGCCGGCGCAGGCACCGTTCTTCTCGGCCAGCATCTCCAGGCGGGTTATCTCTTCCTTGAGGTCGGGGTCGAGGTACCTCATGTCCACGACGCCGGGGATCTCCCGCACCCTTTTCTCCACTTCGGCCAGGACGGTCTGTCGTTCCATTGTAACTCTCCCGCATATGGATTGGGCTGCCGTGATTTGATGGTTGCGCCGTTGGACCTAACATCCCATGGGGCCAGGAACACAAATGGGAGAAAGAATAACTACCTCGTTGTGCTTTCAAGGCCTGACCAGATGTTGCTGACAGTCAATGGGAAAGAGAAGGAAGTGGATGTGGGGACCCGGCTGTCCGAAGCCATCAAGGACGAACCCTACAACGCCGGGGCATTGATCGCCGTAACTCGTTCCACCAGCTCGATGCAAAAGGAGACCAGCGAGTTCGAGATCGTGACCTCGAAAGGCTCCTTCGTCATACATCTTAACGATACCGAACTGGCCAAGACCTGGCGCGACCTGGTCCCCCAGATCATCGGCGGCGGGGTCCGGTGGCAGAGCACCAAGGTGCTGGCCATCGGCTCGTTCCCCACGGCCCTGGAGGTGGATCGGGGGCGCTATCATTATTCGAGGTATGATTGCTTCTTCGCCCTGGGAGGTTTTGATAGCCGCTCGACCTACATGATGGTGGCCAAGATCGATCATGAGGGCGGATATGGCATCAAGGACGGCCGCTTCGGCCGAGTGACCCGGGGACGTCACATCCTGAAGGAGATCGAGGAGGGCGAGAAGGTCGAGGCCGTCCGGCCGGTGGTGCTCGAAATGTCCGAGACGGACGCCTTCGTCACCAAGGACCTCGACCTCGTCCTGGAGGAGGGCATGGCCGTGGAAACCTGCGTGCAGGTCGCCCTGGACCGCCGGTCCCCGGTCAGTTGCGAGCAGTTCCTGGTCATCACCGGCGGGAACCGGTTCGCCATCACCGATCGGACCTCGACCTACTCGGCCAACTCCGAGCGCATGGACGTCACCTTAATTCCTGAGCATGTCACGGTCCGCGAGGACGGTGACGTGACCGTTCGCCATACGGGGGCCTTCACCGGACGGGTCTACCTGTACCGGGACCGGCGGCAACAGTCCCCGGCCCACAATCTGGTGGGCAAGATAAAGGCCGGTATGGAATTGGTACGGCTCGCTCCCCAGAACTCGTCGATCACCCTCCTCACCACCCCATCGAGGGTCATGACCATCGGCATGACCCAGAAGGAGGCCGAGGCCTTTCTGGGAGCGGGGGGACTGACGCAGAGGAGGACCGGCCTGGTGGACGACCTGGCCGTGGTGGCGGAACAGGAGCCCGAGCTGACCATGGAGATCAAGGAGGCCGGGGAGGTCGAGACCCTCGGCGTGCTGCCGGACAAGGTCTCGGTCTGGGAGTTCGATGACGAACGCTCTTTCCGCACCGCTCACTACATTCGGAAGATGACCGGCCTCGATCACAAGCCCATTGGTACGATGAAGGTGTTCTTCACATTCCAGGACATGCCCATGATCACCTTCGTAGGGAACCCCAAAGAGGCCGCGGTCCTGTTGCCGGAGAATCCCTTCGAGGAGGATTCCCCCCGCGGGCAGGTCGGCGTCACCAACATGTCCCGTCCGAACCGGGGAACGATCGGTGTTCGCCTGGAAGCAAGTCCTGAGTTCGGCCCCACCGGGGAAGAGCGCTATGGCACCAATGCGGTTGGGAAGGTGGTCTCGGACCTGGACACCATGTTGCGCGGGGTGAAGGACGGCGATATCATCTACCTGCGAGAGAAGGTGGCCGGAGAGCAGTTCAAGGCCACCGCCCCCGCCAAGAGGCCAGAGCTCACTCTGGACGACATCGCCGATATCGCCCGCCGGGCCGAGTTCATGGAGCACGCCCCGCCCGCGGGGCCGTTCCAGGGCGGATCGGGAGAGACGGGGGAGAGGAAGAAGGCCAAGAAGCCGGCCCAGAAGAAGACCACGGGGGGAAGACCACGAGCGAAGAGACCGAAACAAGAATGATCGTGATCGCGCCTAGTTCCGAGCTGGCGCCGGACCAGGTGTCAAGGTTCATCCACTCGCTGGGTCTGGACCTGAACGTCAAGGAGACCTGTTACGGGGCCAACATCGAGGGTCCGCGGGACCAGGTAAGAAAAGCCGTGGTCGAGGTGCGCAAGCTCGACCCCAACCGAATATTCTCCAAGGTCCGGGCCTTTCCCATCGGCGACGAACGCCGCTGCCGGGCCCACCATGGATCGAAACCGGGGTTCCCCCAGTTGGAGAAGGAGTGGAAGGACCTATCGCTGATCGACAAGGGATTGTGCGCGGCGGACCGGGGAGAGATCTGCGTCGAACGGACCAAGCCGCGGAGGCTGCCGCTCAAGAGGCTTCAGGAGATAGTCGACGAGGTGACAAGATGAAGGTGTTCATAGTTCCGCCCAACAGTCTAATCCTGTTCGATCTGGTCGAGCGTTTCGGCCACCAGCCCCTGTCCCTGATGGCCGAGCTGCGTGAACATGTGGTCAAGCCGGAAGTGGAATCGCCGCCCCTCAATCTGTCCCAGGAGGACATCATGAAGGGGCTGAAGTATGCCGGCATCGAGGTCCCATCGGGCGTTCGCGGCCGGCTCGCCATCTGGGGTCCCATGGTCGATGAGGCCGAGGCGGCCATCATCATGCACGATATGCCGTACACCTTCGGCTGCGTCGGCTGCCACCGCACCAACCTCATGCTCATGTACCTGGTGCGCAAGAAGAAGATCCCCACCTTGGAGATCCACTACCCCCATGACGATGAGGAGGCCAAGGTCATGGTCAGCAAGGTCAAGGCCTTCCTGGAGGGATTGAAATGAGCATCAAGATCGCACAGCTGTCCTGCGGAACGGAGTACTCGGGCATCCAGTCGGAAATCGAAAGGGCCGCCACGACCGTGGGCGGAAAGATGGTCTACCCGGACGTGGCCTTCGACGACATCGACCGCTCGGTGGAGGAGTTCGGCCTGGAGCCTACCTCACCCCAGCTGCGGATGATGATCGCTCGGGCCAAGGCCCTGGCCGACGGCCACTACGATGCGGACGCGGTGTTCATTGCCACCTGTTTCCGCTGCGCCGAGGGCGCGCTGGTCCGGAACGAGGTGAGGCGGTACATCCAGGAGCACACCCGGCTCCCGGTGGTCACCTATTCCTTCACCGAGCGGATGAAGGCCGCCCAGCTGCTGACCAGGATGGAGGCCCTGGTGACCATAGTCTCCAAGAAGGAGCTGCTGGCGAGGGAGAGGCAGGTCGGCCTCACCGCCGGCATCGACTCCGGTTCCTCGACCACCAAGGCCATGATCCTCCGGGACAACAAGATCATCGGCAAGGCCTGGACGCCCACCGGAGAGGTGCTGGGCACGGCCCAGGAAGTGCTCGATAAGGCCCTGGCCGAGGCCGGGGTCAAGCAGTCCCAGCTGGAAGGGGTGGGCGTCACCGGCTACGGGCGGTTCCTCATCGGCAAGAAGATCAACGCCCGGTTGATCCAGGAGGAACTCACCGTGAACAGCAAGGGAGCGGTGTGGCTGGCCGACCGGCAGAAGGGAGAGGCCACCATCATCGACATCGGCGGAATGGACAACAAGGCCATCACCGTCCGGGACGGCATCCCGGACAACTTTACGATGGGAGGCATATGCGCCGGCGCCTCGGGCCGGTTCCTGGAGATGGTCTCCAAGCGGCTGAGGGTCGACATCGAGGACCTCGGACCGCTGGCCGACAAGGGCGACTGGAAGAAGGTCAACATGAACTCCTATTGTTCGGTGTTCGGCATCCAGGACCTGGTCACCTCGCTCGCGGGTGGGGCCACCATCGAGGACGTCGCCGCCGCCGCCTGCCACTCGGTGGCCGAGCAGGTCTATAATCAGCAGCTGCAGGAGATAGATGTCCGGCAGCCGGTCATACAGGTGGGCGGAACATCGCTCATCAGCGGCCTGGTGACCGCGGTGGGGGACATGGTGGGGTCGAAGCCGATCATCCCGCCCCACTCCCAGTATATCGGGGCGGCCGGAGCGGGGCTGCTGGCCTCCGGGTTCCTCGAGGGGCTTTGATGAGCGAAGAGGACGAGAGCTTCGCGTTCCAGAACTTCGACACCATCTTCCGTCAGATACTCCAGGACCTGGGGGTCGCCCGCAGCGTGGAGGTGTTCAAGATCCTGGCCGATCCCGACGAGCCGTACTTCCTCATCTCGATGAAGCTGGGGAGGGCCCGCAATGCCATCAGGGTCTCGGACATGGCCCAGCTCAACGAGCACACCGGAGGAACGGCGATCACCATCACCGACGAGAACTGGGCGCCCGCGCTCCTCACCAAGCTGTGGCAGCAATATGGTCGGGACCGCGTCGAGCAGCTCACCCGGTTCGAGATGCTGGTGCGGGGGGCCTCGGTCGACGAGCTGTCCGCCCTGGAGCTCGACCCCGGTGAGGAGCTGAAGAGCAAGCTCCTCGATGCGGTGTGGAGGATGTTCCCGGAGGGGTTCAAGGTCCGATACGAGGTGGCCGATGATAAGGCCATGACCATCATCGGCACGGAGCACGACATGAGGCAGAAATGGATCGACCTGGCCAAGAAGGTGCACCAGGAGATGCGTAACACGGAGGCGCCGTAATGTACGAGGTCCTGATGTACGACGGGGGCGTCTACAAGGTCAACGAGCTCTATGAGCTGGTGGAGGACGTGGGGGGCTTCATCATCCAGAAGACCCAGATCCAGGTCCAGATCATGGTGACCATGGCCATACCCGAGGAGGAGCGGCCGGCCATCGAGGCCAAGACCCGGGAGCTGGGAGGGAAGATCGTGAACGTGCCGCTGGCCGGTACGGAGATCGCGGTGGTGGCGCCGACCCTGGGCAGGCACCACATGCCCCATCCCACCTGCGACATCGCCGAGCAGCTGCGACGGCTCGGAGCGATCACCGTGGTCATGGGTCTGGCCCGCGGAAGGGGCCGCCGGACCGCCCAGATCAATGCCGATGAGAAGGCGGTGATCGAGGAGTACGACGCCGCGGTGTTCGTCCTGGGCAACTTCAAGGACTGCATTCTGGAACACAAGGTGCGGCTGTTCGAGAACATCCAGATCCCGGTGGCCGCGGTGTGCGGCCCCCAGATCGACTCCCTCCCCAACTGCGAGGCCCTGGTGTGCGGGGTCGGACGCAAGGTGGAGAGGATGCGGCGGGAGGAGGAGATCGCCCGGCTGGACGAGGTGTCCGAGGCGATGGAGAAGGTGGTTAAGGCCAAGCGCAGGGAGCTGGAGGAGGACCCCTTGTTCGTTCATCCCGCCGAGGTCAAGGAACGCATCGCCGAGCTGGAAGCGGTCCAGAGGAGCCTGCGCCCCGCCCCGGTGGTCCTCCATATGGACGGCCTTCGTGTGAAGATCCCGTTCAAGGAGTGGAAGGACCAGATCGCCGCGGTGGAGGTTTACGGTCACCGGCTGGGAGACATAGCCACGCTGTCCGATTCCCGCCTGGGGGGAAGCACCCTCATAAAGATCAAGACCCGCTCGGAGGTCGAGGCCAATGACGCCAGGGAACGCGCCGCGCATAAGGCCTCCTGAAAAGAAGGCGTCCCGGACCCCGGGCGCGTACGTGCTTCTCTTCCGCCTGCCCCGATGCGATCGCCTGACCATCGGCCGGTTGGGCACCTTCGACCTGTTCCCCGGTAGCTATGCCTACGTGGGCTCGGCCATGGGCGGCCTGGAGGCCCGGGTGGGGCGGCACCTGCGGGGCGGGGCGAAGAAACACTGGCATATCGACCATTTGATCGAACGAGGTCGCGACCGGAGCGCCTTCATGATACCATCCGGCCGGGACATCGAATGCGAGCTGGCCGGGACGATCGCCGAGCTGCCTGGAGCGACCAGCCCGATCGGGGGGTTCGGCAGCTCGGATTGTCGCTGCGGTTCCCATCTGTTCCTGCTGGAGCAAGGGTCCCTCGAGATGCTCCAGGCCCATCTGTTCGGCAGGGGTGCCATGCTAGTGACAATAGACGACCTCGGTTCCCGGACGATCGATAGGGGCGGCCCTCAAACCACCTGATTTATTCACATCCAGTAGTTTGGTTCCAGCACTAGCGATGGTAGCTCGAAAACGTATAAGTATGATGAATATCTAATACGATAACGCTCAGAGGCGGAATGTGCTTTTGAGCGGCTCGATGGTGTTCGTGTCCATTCAAGGATGGTCTTGGACCCGTCTTGTTCCATCTGCGACCTCAAAAATCGCAGTATGTGACCACGCTGAAATAGAGGCTGTCAGCCTGAGTCGCATATCCGAACCCTGTAAAAATCAACAGTGTCCGTGATTACGGCCTGAACTGGGTAGGAATGGTGCTCATTGGACCAGAGCGAGGTGATTGCCAGGAGATCAATGAGACCGTTCAAAGGTGCGACGTGAACTCTGGGCGCATTTTTTCTTTCTGGACCCCTGGGAAATCGACCGAATCTATACTGTTCCCGGGGATAGATTTCATATATGTCATTGCGACTATCAGGTCAAGATTTCGACTTAACCCAGGAGGCAAAATATGGAAGCCGCTGCGGACACTTCTGAGAAATTTCAAGGTTCAATCGTACAACAGCTTGAGAGAGAGATAGGCGCAGAGAACGTCAAGACCAGCAAGATGGAGAGGTTGCTGTACAGTCACGACCTGGCTCCCTTGCCCAAGGAAGCGCAGCTCGCATTCAACGTCATCCCCGACATCGTGGTACGCCCCCGCTCGGTCGAGGACGTCGCCAAGATCGTCAAGGTGGCCGCCAGGGAGGGGGTACCGATCACCCCCCGTGGCGCTTCGACCTGGGGTCTGGCCGGCGCCGTTCCCTTCAAGGGCGGCATCCTCATCGACATGATGGGCGGGATGAACAAGATCCTCAAGATCGATGGGGAGAACATGACCATCACCTGCCAGGCCGGGGCTTCCTGGAAGCAGGTCTATGATGCCGCCTGGGAGAAGGGCTTCCTCCTCGGTTCCTATCCCAGCAGCTTCCCGAGCGCCACGGTCGCCGGGTGGATATCCACCGCCGGCGTCGGTGTCGGCAACTACAAGTACGGCTCGGCCGGGGACAACATCCGCAGCATGAAGGTGGTCGTCCCGGACGGTTCCATCGTGGACACGGGGTTCGAGACCCTCGCGGACAACATGTCCGGCTACAACCTGAACCGCCTGTACGTGGGGGCCGAGGGAACGCTCGGCGTCATCTGCGAGGTCACTTTCAAGCTGACCCCGCGGCCGGAAGTGCTCCGCGCCCTCGCCTACGCCTTCCCCAGCCTGGACAAGCTTCAGGCGCCCATCAAGGACATCACCCATTCAAGGGTCAATCCGCTCCACATCGCGTGGTCCGACGGTAACCATTTCAAGTTCCTGAGAAAGGTCCATCCCCACGCCCCCGATGTGGGCTCGGTCCTCCTGGTCACCCTGGAGGGCGACAAGGCCGTGGTGGACCATGAGGAGAAGGTCATCGACGAGATCGCCGCCAAGCATGGTGGTGCCAAGCAGAACAGCGAGCTCGCCACTCACGAATGGGACGAGCGCTGCTATGAGTTCCGCTCCCGCGAGGTCGGTCTGGGCTCCATCCCCATGGAGGTGCTCGTGCCGGTCAACAGCTACGCGGCCATGACCAACGACCTCTACGACCTGATGGCCTCGATGAAGATGGAAGGGGCCATCATCGGCATCATGGCCGACCGCAACACGGTCATGTTCATGCCCTACTACATGTACGACAACGAGTCCATGACCAAGAGCGTGACCTCCCTTTCGTTCAACTACAAGTGCGGCGACCTTGCCTACAAGAACAACGGCCGCATGCTGGGCGGCTTCGGCCTGTTCTTCGGCTCGCTGCTGAAGCGGGTCCGCGGCGAGGGCTATGATGTCGAGGTGGCCATCAAGCATGCCCTCGATCCCAAGGACATCATGAATCCCGGCAAGCTGCTGGGCATGAAGACCCGCTTCGGGCTACCCATCGGGCCGGGCATGCTGGGCTTCAGCATGGGGGCCATGGCCACGGTCAAGAAGCTTCTGCCGGGCGACAAGAACATGGACCAGAAGGGCAGCGACTTCGAGCTCGAGGAGCTGGAGAAGGAGCGGTTCGAGCAGCACAAGAACGACCCGCTCAAGAAGTAAGAAGGCCCCTTTCCAAAACCTCTTTCATTTTTCTAAATAAAAAACCTATGGAGGGCCCGCAGGCCCGTTCTCCTACTTCGTTTCGATCTTCATCTGCTCCCGGGACCACATGCTGGGGTGGGCATCGAACTTGGCCTTGCACCCCGCGGTACAGAAGTAGAAGGTCCTCCCCTCATACTCGCTCATATATTCCGCTCCCTGCTCATCGACCTCACAAGCACATACTGGGTCCTTTGGCATTCGTACACCTGCAAGCGACGTTCGAGCTAGGGGGATATCAAGGTTACTTCTTTAGGTACTTCTGGGGGTCCTTATCGAACACCTTCTTGCATCCTGGAGCGCAGAAGTAATAGGTCTGCCCGTTCAGCTCGGACTTCCATTTGGCGGTCTTCTCATCGACGTCCATCTTGCACACTGGGTCCACTGCCATTATTTCTTCACCTCTTTCCTCTTGATCTCCGGCGTATAGCGCTTCAGCAAGGCGGCGTTCGACACCACGGAAACGGAGCTCATGGCCATGGCCCCCGCGGCCACGATGGGGTTCAGCAGTATGCCGAAGAACGGGTAAAGGACGCCCGCGGCGATGGGTATGCCGGCCGAGTTATAGCCCAGCGCCCAGAACAGGTTCTGCCGGATCTTCGACATGGTCCGTCTGGACAGTTGGATGGCCGCCACGACATCGGTGAGATCGCTCCTGATCAGGATGATGTCCCCCGTCTCCATGGCCACGTCGGTGCCGCTGCCGATGGCAATACCCACATCCGCCTGGGCCAGGGCCGGGGCGTCATTGACGCCGTCGCCCACCATGGCGACCTTCCTACCCTTGCCCTGCAGTCTCGCCACTTCCTGCGCCTTGTTCTCTGGCAGCACCTCGGCGATATACTTGTCTATGCCCACCCGATCGGCGATGACCTTGGCCGTTCGCTTATTGTCACCGGTGAGCATGATCACCTCGATCCCCATCTTCCGCAGTTCGGCGATCGCAGCCTTCGAGGTCTCCTTGACGACGTCGGCCACTCCGATTATCGCGGCCAGGTGGCCGTCCACGGCCATGAGCATGGCGGTGCGGCCCTCTTCCTCCAACCTCTGCAGGGTCTGTTCCGATGCGGCCACGGGGACATGGTTCATTTCCATCAGCTGGCGGTTCCCCACCAGCACGGCCTTCCCGTCGACCTCGGCCCGGACCCCCTGGCCGGGAACGGCCTCGAAGCTGGCGGCGTCCGCCACCTCCATGCCATCGTGCCTCGCCCTCCTGACGATGGCCTCGGCCAGCGGATGCTCGGAACCCTTTTCGGCCACCGCGGCCAAGCGGAGCGCTTCCTGCTCGGACAGGCCCAGGGCCATGATGTCGGTGACCTCCGGCTCCCCCTTGGTGATCGTCCCGGTCTTGTCCAGCACGACCGTCTGCACCTTTCCGGTGGTCTCCAGCGATTCGGCGCTCTTGAACAGGATGCCGTTCTCCGCGCCCTTGCCCGAACCGACCATGATGGCCGTGGGGGTCGCCAATCCAAGGGCGCAGGGGCAGGAGATGACCAGCACAGAGATGAAGATGATAAGAGAGAAGACGAAGGACTGCCCTCCGTTCACGAACGCGTCATAGGCATAGAAGTACCACACCAGGAAGCTGATCAACGCCAGCAGGATGACCACGGGCACGAACCAGGCGGAGACGTTGTCCGCATACCTTTGGATCGGAGCCTTCGAGGCCTGGGCGTCCTCCACCAGCCGGATGATCTGGGCGAGAGCGGTATCCTTGCCGACCTTGGTGGCCTGTACCTTGAGCACCCCGTTCCGGTTGATCGATCCCCCTATGGCGGTCGATCCGGCGCTTTTCTCCACCGGTATCGACTCTCCGGTGATCATGCTCTCGTCCACTGCCGAACTTCCCTCTATCACCCGCCCGTCGGTGGCGATCTTCTCCCCCGGACGGACAACGAAGACGTCATCGACCTTGAGGAGCTCGACCGGCACCTCGACCTCCTGTCCATCCCGCAGCACCCGGGCGGTGCGGGCCTGGAGGCCGATCAGCTTCCTGATGGCCTGGGAGGTCCGCCCCTTGGCCTTGGCCTCCAGATATTTGCCGAAAAGGATCAGCGATATGATCATGGCCGAGGTGTCGAAATAGGTGTGGTGGTGGAACGGAATGAGCCCGGGCAGAAAGACCACGACGACCGAGTACAGATAGGCCGTGGTGGAGCCCATGGCGATGAGCGTGTCCATGTTGGCCCGCCTGTTCCGGAGGGCGTAGTAGGTGCCGATGTAGAACTGGTAGCCGGCTATGAACTGGACGGGGGTGGCCAGGGCGAAGAGCAGATAGCCCTCATAGCCCATGATGCCCATCGTCTCGGCCAGGCCGAAGAAGTCGAAACCGATCATCAGCAGCATTATGGGGATGCTGAGAGAGAGGGAGAACACCAGCAGGTAGAACTGTCGGCGCTGCTCCTTCTGTCGCTCGGCCATCTCGGTGTCCAGGGTCTCAGCCTCGATGACCTCGTAGCCGGCATCGACGATGGCCGCCTTCAACACGGGGACGGTCACCTGTTCCGGATTGTATCGGACCAAGGCCTTCTCGGTGGCCAGGTTCACGTTGGCCGAGTAGACGCCTTCGAGGGCCGCCAGCGTATCCTCGATGATCTGGACGCAGGAGGCGCAGGTCATGCCCTTGATGCCGATTGATATCTGGTTCACCGCGATATCGTAACCGGCCTCCCGGACCGCCTTCTGGATCGCATCGGGCGAGACCACCGCCGGATCGTACATCACCCGGGCCTTCTCGGTGGCCAGGTTGACCGAGGCCTGTTCCACCCCGGGCAGTTCCCCGATGGCTCCCTCGACTATTCCAGCGCAGGAGGCGCAGGTCATGCCGGTGACGCCGAAGGTCACCGTTCTCTTGTCCAACGGAAGGGGCCTGACCGGGCAGACTTCTTCTTCGCAGGGGTCGGTCACGAGTGCCAATTCCCCATACAAACACTAGTAGTTTTGCCCTGATGCCATTGATTGGTTGGAAACGTTTGTGTGAATAATGGAACGGAACGTAATGAAACAGCCCCTTCTGCCTTCCCCTTGGAAAATGTTATAACTATCATGTTCCCAAGGCATTCCTCATGAGTTTGGACGAGAATGATGTCAATATCCTTCATGTGCTCCAGGGGAACGGCCGTCTGTCCTTCCGTCAGGTATCCGAAAAGGTCCGGATCAGCGTGCCCACCGTGAGCAATAAAGTGGGTAACATGGAAAAGCTTGGGGTGATCAAGGGATACCGAGCGGACCTCGACCCAGAGCGCCTGGGCGAGCTGAGCGCCATGGTCACCATCAAGGCCAAGCCGGCCGAGCTGTCAGCGGTGGCCGATCACTTCGTGGAGGATGAGCAGGTCCGTCAGATGTTCTACCTGAGCAGCGGGCGACTGCTCCTGGTATGCACGTTCATTGGGGCCCATCAGATAAACGATTTTGCGGCGAAGCTTGGTTCCATCACCGAGGTGCTGGAGTACGATATCGCCAACGTCATCAGCGTGGCCAAGGAGTTGGACCGGGCAGTGGTGGCGTCGGGGCTGAGCGTAGTGATGCAATGCACCCAGTGCGGGAGGGAAATGAGGGACGAACCCATCCGGCTCAAGGAGAACGGGAAGGACTTCTACCTGTGCTCCCCGTTATGCATGAACAACTTCCAGGCCCGGCCCGCCCATTCGGGCACCTGATCACGGCCGCCGGTACGCCACCGCCTCGATCTCGACCCGGGCTCCCAGGGGCAGGGCGGCCACGGCCACGGTGCTGCGGGCCGGCGGGTCTTGGGAGAAGGAGCGCCCATATACTTCGTTCACCTCTTTGAAATCGGCCATGTCGGTGACAAAAATGGTGGTCTTGACCACGTCGTTCATGGAGCAACCGGCCGAGGCGAGGACCGCCTCCAGGTTCCTCAGGCATCTGTCGGTCTGCTCCACAATGCCGTTCCCGACAAGTTTACCGGTCGTGGGCTCCAGGCCTATCTGTCCGGAGCAGTAGACCACCGGGCCGATGGCCACGGCCTGCGAATACGGCCCCACTGGGCGGGGGCCCCTCTCGGTAAAGACGATCCTTTTCATCGTTCTACCACCCTCCAGAGGCATATTTACATTTTCTCGATGCCCAGCCGCGCCGGCAGTTCGTTCCCGCTGGTTATGATGGCCGGGAGTTCATACCGCGACCAATCCTGCCGACCGAACGCCCCGGTCAACACGCCGATGAACTGGGAGGATGCCGAGCGGGCACAGGACAGGTCCATGAAATGATCGCCCACCATGAGGCATCTCCGCGGTGATGTCCCGAGCTGGGCGGCCACCCTCTCCATGGCCTTGACGTTGGGCTTGGCCTCCTCTTCGGGATGGTCGTCCCGACATACCATGGCATCGAACCTATGCCCCAGGCCGGCATGATGGAGCGCCGCCAGAGCATAGGCGCGGGATCCTCTGGTCAATAGGCCTATCCTTATGCCGTTCCTCCTCAGGGCGTCCAGGCAATCGCTCGACCCCTCGACCGGCCGGGTCTCGGAGACCCTCTCCATTTCGGTCAGGTCCATTAGCCTGCCGACCCGGTCCCGAAGGTCCCTCTCCTCAGCTCCACGTCCCTGCGACGCGAGGTCCTTGACCGCCCGTTCGAGGTTTCCCACAATAGTGTCCTGAGGGTCCAGTAATGCTGGTGGAACGTCCCAACGGGTCAGTTCTTCCATCAATCGATGCTTCATCCTTGAGAAGTCAACGGTCGTATGGATCAGGGTACCATCAAGGTCGAAGACCACTGCTTCAATGGTCTTTTCCCCGAACGTCAATGAGATCACTCGTGCTCCATGCCTTTTCCGCTATTTTAGAGCAACGCTCGAGCGCTCCGTTCATTGATATATTTCTTCCTTAGCCAGATGGGTAAATATGGGCCCGTTTCCATTAATTTGGTATTTAAAACTAACTGGAGCATGCTCAACGACCCATTTTATATCCACAAATCAACCCCGTGACATAATAAAACGGTTGGAAAAGGTGGAGAACATGTTTGGAAGCATCGGTCCGCACTAACGTTCAACAAATCCCCTTCGGGGAACTA
>CAYZEV010000035.1:19963-26049 GCA_964477865.1 uncultured Methanomassiliicoccaceae archaeon
CGTTCAACAAATCCCCTTCGGGGAACTAAACCCTTGAAACTCGATTCAAACTCACCAAAGCTCAATGAACAAATAGGTAAAATATTGAGCATCGGTCCACTAAGGTTCGAACAATCTCCCCCGCGAGGGAGCGTTCCCTAACTTTTCAAATCCCGATCTTGGCTTTTGTTTCTTCGACCATCTCCCTCAACATGAGGGCATCTCCCTCTGTCGAGATGGTCAGGGCTTCGTTCAAGAGATTTGTTGCGCCCTCGTAGTCCCCGCTCTTAAGATACTCCTGGGCGACCTCGTACAGCATCCTTCCCAAGATCAACGGCGCGTTGATCTTCCGGAAGCCTTCGATCGCGGTCCTGAACTCCTCCTTGGCCCATTCCCATTCCATCTTCCGATTATAGATGCCTCCCCTGATCAAATGGAGGTCGGCGATATTGAACTGATTATTGAGCTTCTCGAATATCTTGAGGGCTGAGTTCAGGTACTCTTCCGCCTGACCGAGCTCGTCCAGCTCCATCATGGCGTTGGACGCGTTGCGGTAAGCATACCCCTGAAGCTCCAGGTTGCCGGAGGTTCGCCCCAGCTCGATGGCCCTCTCCTGATACCTCACCGCCTCGGAGAAATTGCTGACGTCGGCCAGGCTTCCGCCCACCCCGATGAGCGCCCTGGCAATATCATCGACATCACCGGTCCTTTCGATGATGCCCAGGGCCTCTTTCTTGTACTGGATGGCCTGATTATGGTCCAACAGCGCTGAATAGACCATCCCCATGCCGTAGAGCGCCTTTCCCAGGCCGTTATCGTCGAGATTGGTCTGGGCCAGCTCCTTGGACCTTCGGAAGAACTCCAATGCTTCCTGATAGCGGCCACGGCTTCTCAACACGCCGCCCATATCGTAATAGGTCTCCACGAAGGCATGGGGATCGGTGATGCCCTCCGCCAATCGAAGGCTCCGGGCCAGGTAGTCCTCGGCCTTTTCATAGTTCGACCAGCGGATGTGGACCACTCCGATGCGACGGTTGACCTCGGCCAGCACCCGGCGGTCCTTCTCCGGATCGGCCAGAGAAGCTACCTCCTCGAATCGTCCGATGGCCGCCTGCCACTCCCCCCGGACCTCCAGGATGTAGCCTTCCAGCAAGAGCAGCTCTATCCTCTCGCTGCGGTCGATGTTGTCGCATTGGGCCCTAAGTGAAGCGAGCAGGGGCGCGAAGGGAAGTCCATAGCCCTTGGAGATGACCTCCCGACCCTTGCTGGCCGCGATCCTGACCGCCATGCTGAACTCTTTGGCCATGAGGCAGTGGTACATCGCCTCCACATTGGCGGGGGCCGATGTGTCCGTCAGGTAGTAGCGAGAGGCCGCCTTGTGATAGGTGATCCTTTGTCGGGGAGATAGACGGGAATAGAAGAAGTCTCGCAGGAGGTCATGCATCCCGACCATGCGACCGACCGATTCGACCATCAGAGATTTGGTCAGAAGGGAGTCCAGGGTGTCGTAGTCCACGAGGTAATCCTTGTAGTCCATCTCCTTATGGACCGTTCCGTAATCCTTGGCTATCTCCTCTTCCATGGTGTAAAAGGCGTCCACCATCACCGGATAGCGGAATATGGAAGCTATCTCCAGGATCCGTCGTTCCGTGACGTCCAGCTTGGAGTACACCTCCTGTTCGATGAACATTCTGACATTCTTGCCCAACGCACTGCGGGGGCTGTCCACCAGCTCGAGGAAGAGGGGATGGCCTCGGGTCGCCTTGTAGATATCCAGGAGGTCCACCTCCGGCAGCTCCCGGCCCCGCATCAATTTCAGGCTGCTATCGAGGTCCAGCCCGTCCAGCATCATCTCCGAGACCCTTCCTTCGAAGACCGCGCTTCGGGAATAGAACGATGGGATCTCCCTACTGGTGCAGATGATGGAGACATGCTCCAGCGACTCGAAGACCCCCACCATCGCCGTAAGGAAGTCCTGCACCGATCGATCGGCCTTCTGGACATCATCGATGATGAAGACCGTGGGCAGGTCCTTGAGCTCCGTCTCCAGGATGGAGGAGACCTCACCGACCGACGGTGTATCGGTCCGGGAGATATAGCGCTCCAGCCCCTTCCTTCCCAGCTGGGACAGGAACTCGGCGATGGGGGTCAGGAGGATCTTCAGGTTGACCCATTCATGGACCCGGTACCAGTACACATTCCTCTGTTCCCGAACGTCCTGCACGAACTTGGCCAACAAGGTGGTCTTTCCGATCCCGGGGATACCACAGACCACCAGCATGCGGGCCGTGTCCGAATCTAGGAAGGAGGCCAGCTTCTGTAGTTCCTGCTGGCGGCCATAGAAGGTCCTGACCGTAGGCTTGCGGTCGGTATAGTCGACGAACCGCCTTTCCTCCTTGGACTTGCCCTCGTGGAACGATGCGCAATCGAATTGTCCCCTGGAGACACCCAGGGCGAGGTCCAGGAAGGCATAGCGTTTCGGCAGGAAGAGGCTCAACTTGCTCATCTCCTCTTCGTGGGTCTTTCCATCGAAATCGATGATGGATATCTTGGTGCGTTCCAGATCGGCCTTGAGCTCCAGGGCCGCCTGGTAGCCCTTTTGGGTCAGGAAGTAGACCTTCTTTACGCTGGCGAACCCCTTCACATGCTTGGTATGGACCTCGATAACGTCTTCTGAGGCCAGGGCGTTGACCACCTTGGACACGTTGTTCCGGCCGACCTCCACCGCATCGGCGATCCCCTCCTGGGTGCTGGATGCGGGAGCGTCGGAATCCTGCAGGTATCTTTGGTAGGCCAGGAGGTGCAGGAGCACCCTCTCACGGACTGTGAGCAAAGATTTTTTGGAGGACCGGTTCAACAAGGCTGGATGAGGTTAGTAGACATAATAATTTTCTAGACTAAAAGGAGCATGCTCAAAACGGTATTATATACGCAAAAATCGAGCACTATCTGCGAAATAAGGTGATGTAAGATGAAGAGCGATTCAAGAATATCATTGCTCATCGAAGGGTACCCGAGAACCGGGTATCAGACCTATTCCCGTATAGTCGGTCGGTCGACCAGGGGCCTGTGCATCTCCCGCCTGCACCCTGATTATGTGGCTCAGAAGTACGGCCTGGAGATGTCTAAGAGATACTGGCTGAGCGGCCAGAAGGGTGATGAGGTCATCGCCCCCAAGTCACTTCACCAGCTGATCAAGGTGCTCCGTTCCGAACTGAGGGGGCGGGCCGGCGGTTCCGTCTTCATGGACGGTCTCGAATACCTGCTCCTCTTCAATGACATGGGCAAGGTCATGGCGGCCTTCGATGAGATCGATACGCTGCTCAAGTCCGCCAATGTCGAGCTCATCATATCGGTGGACCCTCTGACCTTTGAACAGAGGGACGTCGAGAAGCTGTGGAACGCCTTCCCCCGGTATACTACCGAAGAGATGTTGGTGAAGCACTCTATTGAACAACCTCAGCGTATCTCCGTAGCCGAGCCAATGAGCGCTGGTCGAGAGATAGCGGGTCTAAAGGTATAAGCAGGATGGCCCCCGAGGCCATCACCAGGTCGTTGATCTGCTCCACGAACATCTGGACCCTGTTAAAGTCGTTGAACAGGCAGAGGTACTCGATGCCGTCGAGCATGATCACCGCGTTCTTCTTTCCCATCAGAAAACTGCCGATGCGGTTTATGACCCGGTTCAGCTGGTCCGGCGAGATGTTATTAGCGCCATTTCTCTCGCTCAGCCAGATGGATTCGACCTTCTTGTCCGGTAACCTTTCGTAGAGAATATCGGGGTGCATCCTGGAGACGCACATGGTGGTTGAGCCGGAATAGATGAAGTCCTGCAGGACCCTCATGGTCTTGTCCAACCGCTTCTCGCAGATCAGATAGACCCTACCGTAATCGAACAGGAACGAGTCCTCTCCCGTATTGATATTGAGGGAATGGATGCCTATGGCGTCATCTTTTAGGTGTCCAGGCACGAACAAATGTCACACCTTGTCGGTCTCATTCGATAACTGATAATGCTTCTAGATTGTGATATGAATATTAATAACCAACTGAGGGGGCCCATTTATCGATGAGCCCGGCTCCATCTGGCCCAATCTTTGCATCCGCCGTACCGTGTTCTTACCGAAAGCCCATGGGCTTTTCTTTGCATATCGGCCCTCTCGGCCCTTTGACCGGTCCCGCGCCGGGATCACCGCGCCGCGATGTTAAAAGAAAAGGGAAGGGGTTTGATGTTCAGTTGCCGTTGCCGCCCTTGAGCTCGCCGTGGATGTACTTGCCGTAGCCGACCATGTCCAGGAGACCATGCCCGGACAGGTTGAAGACGATGATCTTCTCTTCGTTCATCTTCTTGGCCTCCAGGGCCTTGTCGATGGCGGCCTTGATGGCGTGGGAGCTCTCCGGAGCTGGGATGATGCCCTCGGTCTTGGCAAAGGTCATGGCGGCCGCGAAGGTGTCCATTTGATCGTAGGCCATGGGGGTGACGTACTTCAGCTTGGAGACCAGCGAAACGGTGGGGGCCATGCCGTGGTAGCGCAGACCGCCGGCGTGTATCGGCGAGGGCATGAAGTCGTGGCCGAGGGTGTACATCTTGAACAGCGGGGTCATACCGGCGGTATCGCCGAAGTCGTAACGGTACTCACCGGCCGTCAGTGATGGGACGGAGGTCGGTTCCACCGCGATGAACTCGGTATCGATCTGGCCCTTGATCTTCTTGGCGAGCAACGGGAAGCTGAACCCGGCGAAGTTGCTGCCCCCGCCCACGCAGCCGATCATGTAGTCCGGCACGATGTCCAGATAGTCCAGCTGCTGGATGACCTCCTGACCGATCACGGTCTGATGGAGCATGACGTGGTTCGCGACGCTGCCCAGGGTGTACTTGGTGTTCTTCTGGTTCACGCAGGTCTCGATGGCCTCGGAGATCGCGATGCCCAGCGAGCCGGAATTGTTGGGATCCTTCTCCAGCAGCTGCCGGCCGAAGGAGGTCTCCTTGCTCGGTGAGGCGAAAACCTGACCGCCATACGCTTCCATGATCAACCGGCGGAAGGGCTTCTGATCGAAGGAAACGCGGACCATGAACACCTTGCAGTTCATGTCGAAGTGAGCGCAGGACAGGGCGAGGGCGGTTCCCCATTGCCCCGCTCCGGTCTCGGTGGTGAGGTGCTCCACTCCCTCCTTCAGGTTGTAGTAGACCTGGGGGATGGCGCTGTTGGGCTTGTGAGACCCGCCCGGGCTGAGATCCTCGCGCTTGAAGTAGATCTTGGCCGGGGTCTTCAGGAACGCCTCCAGCCGCTTGGCCCTCTGCAGGGGCGAGGGGCGTCCGAGCATCACGTAGGCATCACGGACCTCTTCCGGGATGTCTATGTAGCGCTCGGTCGCCATCTCCTGGGCGATGATGGCCTTGGGGAAGATGGCCTCCAGCTCCTGGGCCGTGGACGGCTGCATGGTCCTCGGGTTCAGAGGCGGTGGGACCTGTTCAGGGAGATCGGCGGCTATGTTGTACCACTTGGTGGGGATGTCGTCCACCGTGAGCATGACCTTATCGTCCTTGTGAATAGACATAGAGAGCGGATATTACTCGGAAATATATAACACTATTGCGTATTATTGTACATAAATATACATCATCCACAGCTTTCGCACTGCATGGCGCCCTCTTCCATACGAAGAAGACGCCCACAGGTCGGGCAGGTGCTCAGGTCCCTCATGCTCGTTAGGACCTGTCCTGGTTTGGAACCCTCGCGGTAGGCAGTGATGCCCTTGCAGCCCTTGGCGAACGCGAGCACATAGGCATTGTAGACGTCCTTCCAGGTGGCGCTCTCCGGAAGATTGATGGTCTTGGACACCGCGTTATCAACATGCCTCTGGAACACCGCCTGGATACCGATCTGCTCTTCCGGAGGGACATCATGGGAGGTCACATAGACCTCTCTTACATCTGCCGGGACGGATTCGAGCTGTTGGATGGACCAGGTGGTAGCAATGGCCTGGAGCAGCTCGGAGGAGTAGAACCCTCCCTTCTTGGCCGCGGCCAAAAAATTGGGATTGACCTCCCTCAGCTGCCCCCCGCCCCGTACGTTCATGGGATAGGAAAGGGCCGTAAAGGGCCC
>CAYZEV010000036.1:0-25685 GCA_964477865.1 uncultured Methanomassiliicoccaceae archaeon
CCACTACGCGTTCCGGCATCGCATCTCCCCCAAGCTCCTGCTGCTGACGCTGGCGTTCGCGGTGACCATCGGCAGCGCCATGAGCCCCATCGGCAATCCCCAGAACCTGCTCATCGCCCTGAACGGCGGGATCGCCGACCCGTTCATCGCCTTCTTTTCCCGACTGCTGCTCCCGACCATCATCAACCTGCTGCTGGCCTACGCGCTGCTACGCCTTTTCTACAAGAAAGAGTTCGCCCCGCGGAACCTGTCGTTCGATGAGGAGGAGATCAAGGACCCCGCGCTGGCCCGGCTGTGCAAGGCGTCCCTGATCATCATCGCGGTGATGATCGCCCTCAAGATCGTCCTGGTGAGCGTCCGTCCGGACATCGATCTCCGGCTCACCTACATCGCCCTGGCCGCCGCGGCGCCCATCGTGCTCCTGTCGCCGAAGAGGATCGACCTGGTCCGCCGGATCGACTGGCCCACCCTGGTGTTCTTCGCCGCCATGTTCGTGCTCATGGCCTCGGTGTGGGCGACCGGGTTCTTCCAGGAGCTGATCGGCGGCATGAGCGGGATCACCTCGCTGCCGATGATCCTCGGGGTGAGCGTGGTGTTGAGCCAGTTCATCTCCAACGTGCCGTTCGTCGCTTTGTACATGCCCCTGCTGGCCCAGGCCGGGGGCGGACCGACCGAGATGATCGCCCTGGCCGCCGGCAGCACCATCGCCGGCAACCTGCTGATCCTGGGGGCGGCCAGCAACATCATCATCATCCAGAACGCCGAGAAGGAGGGGGAGACCATCACCTTCCTGGAGTTCGCCAAGATCGGCGTGCCGCTGACGTTCCTGTGCTGCCTAACGTACCTGCTGCTGCTCAATGCCTAAGAGCGATGCTCTGGGTCCGAAGAACCGGTCGACCCATTCGATGACCTGGTCGCGCACCCGGCGCATGCGGGCGAGCTTCTCCTCCTCGGTCCCGTAGGTCGGCTGGGGGTCGTCGAAGGCGGCGTGGACCTGCTCCGGCGCGGGGAAGTAGGGGCAGGAGCGCTTCGACTCCGGGCAGGTGGTGATGACGTAGTCGAAGACCGTCCGGTCGCGAATGAAATCGTCCACGCTCTTGACCCTGTTGCGGGAGATGTCCAGACCGATCTCGTGCATCACCCGCACCGCGCGCTCGTCCAGCTGGCCGGCCGGCTCGGTGCCCGCGGAGTACGCTTCGAAGCGGCCGCCGTATTTGGCGTTCAACGCGGCCTCGGCCATCTGGGAGCGTTCGGAATTGTGGCAGCAGACGAACAGCACTCGCTTGGGAGGGCCCCTGGAATCGATGTCTTGAGTGGCCATGGATCTCAGACCTTTTTCCTTCTACGGTCATTCGGATATGTTTAACTGATGCCTGACAAAGCTAGCGATACGTTTATTTCACCGCAGGGATGTCGGAGACGTGCACCGATGAAGAGGCTTTTTGAGCTGACCGCTGATGAATGATGGGCGAGCTGAGGTGCACTTTTTCAATATTTTTATTAATAGGTCATAAAATTAGACAATAAGGTATATTTCTTGTCCCGTCGTTCCCCTACTGGGATAAGGGATGCACACAGGATTCGATATTCTTGAGAGCAGTACTGCTCTCCGCCGACACTGGCTGCGTCGTTTCGTGGCCGGCTTCGTGGACATTGCCATCGTGTTCGTGCCGATCTGGCTGGCATTGAACTTCTTGAACCTCTCCGACCGCACCATCGTCGCCGGCATCGGCTCCGGTCTGGCCTGGTTCCTTTACGCCGGCCTGCTGGAGGGCCGCTTCGGCCGCACCGTGGGGAAGCTGGCGGTCCGTCTGAAGGTCGTATCGATGAGGGAGCGCCGGACCTACCGGCAGACGTTCATCCGGTCGATCCCGAAGTTGTTCTGGTACATCTTCCTCCCGTTCGACGTGGCGGTTGGCCTGGCCACCGAGGGCGATCCGCGCAAGCGGTGGTCCGACGGCGTGGCGCGGACGCTGGTGATCGCCTACTATCCGGCGGTGTCCCGGAGCAAGAAGGCCCCGCGGGCCCAGCCGCGCATGCAGCGCAAGGAAGGCAAGTACGAGCTCTGAGCCACTATAGCTGGGAGCGGAGGAACGACCAGAGCAAGGAGGAAGCGTCCAAGGTTCGCGGGTCGTGCTCGGTCCGCAGGTGGACGCGGCTCCCCGGCCACACGTGGCCGGCGTTCTTCACCATGTAGAGAAGCACTTCGGCCCCGCCGCGGCGGGACCGGTACCTTTCGATCTTAAGCTCCGGGGTCTCCTCTACCTCCGGCTTAGGAGCGCATTTGTTCTCCCGGACCCAGTACTCGACGACCTTGGATACCGGAAGGAAACGTTCGTCGTGGCGCTCGTCGAACGGCAGGAGACGATCGGCGTCCCCGTGGACCATCAGGACGGGGATGGGGCGCTTCGGGATCCGTTCGACGATTTCTTGGCCGACCGTCGCGCCCACCGGAGCGATGGCGGTGATCTTGTCGGCGAGCTCGATGCCAGCCAGGTGGGCGAGCATGCCGCCGTTGGAGAAGCCGGCGATGAGAACGCCCTTGATGTGGTATCGCGCGGCCATCTCGTCGACGAGGGCCGACAGGAAGCCGATGTCGTCCACGTCCTCCTCCTTGGCGTCGCGGCAGCAGAAGCGGGCGTTCCAGGAACGGATCCCGACATCGGACGACCTGAACCCTTCTGGATAGGCGACGATAAAGCCTTCCCGATCGGCCATCGGCGAGAGGTCGGTCATCGCCTCCATCAGCAGGGGATTGGAACCCAGGGCGTGCAGGGCGATGATGAGCGGCCGCCCCTCCGGCTGGGGAGGGAGATGAAGGAGATAGCTGCGTTCCCGGCCGTCGACGATGATGTTCTCCACGTCAGGGTGATGGCAATAGCGGATAATTCAAGGCTGGTCCTCGACCCACCATACCCACCCGCCCCGCTCGGTGGAGACGGCACCTTTGATCAGCCCCTTGCGGCGCATGATGTTGAGCGTGCGGGCCAGGTCGTCGGGGCAATGAGCGCCCCGATCTGCAAGCAGCGCCTCCAACTCAAGGGTGGTTAGGTACCGGCCCCTGAGCGTAGCGATGATGATAGAATGGCGCTCCTCAGGTGACTGCATGGAAGTTAGATGGCAGGATGGGATAAAATGATAACGAATCATTGGGTGGCAGTATCATAACGGAGGGACTTTTTTATTAGAGAAAAGTGGCATATTAAGGAATTTTAAATAAAAAAAGAGAATAGAATGGTGTTTAAACAGTTACGGCCACTATAGACTGAGTCTGGTCACCGTTGATCCAGAGGAGGGCCAGGGTTGCGGTATCGGTCACGACATCCTTTTCGACGGTGAAATGGTCTCCCGTGGTGACCTTGCTGTCGGCGCCGACATCCACGAACACAACTGTAATCTCGTGCCCAGTAGCACCAACAGTCACGGTCCGGCCAGCAGCCGAACTCATGTCAGCAGCGCCGGTGCCGTTCACAATCATCTTCATCTTGTTCAGGTCGGTGGCGGGGTTGATGGACACCACAAAGTTACCCGAGGAGTTCTTTGTTATGCTCGCGGCCGGAGCATTGGGGGTGTTGCCGCCGAATCCCATGACCATTACATACAATACCGCGGCGAGCACCACAGTGATCGCGACCATCAGGATGGTGGCGATGACCGGGGATACACCGGAGCGGTTCTTCCAGCTCTTCTTCATCATTTTTAGTCCTCCAATTTATAGACAGTAGCTGCTGACCTTGTTATCCTTCGTCATTAAAATGTAAATATAATATAGGTTGCAAGATAGTTTTTCGATTCGCTCATCAATGTTCTAAATAGACAAATTTAGGAGAAAGGGGATGAAGATTTAGCTATGGAGGATTAAATCTCTCCTCGCCCATTATTAATTATGTAATAGTATATAATAATAAGATTTAGATCTCCTAAATGTTAGAAGCCCATTATGGGAACCTATGTCCAGCACCACCTATACTGTGCCCTCTGGCCGGAGCTGTCGCAAAGACCACCGGCCTCGAACTCGTCGTAGGGACCCAATAGGCTGGGAGATTCGCAGAGTGGGCAGAGGGGGCGGTCGTTCTTATGGACTTTTTGTCTTTGAGCTTGATCCTGGGGCACCGTCCTCTTCAGCCCCGTTTTGGGGTGAGGTGACCAAAATGAAGTCCTGCTTTTCGATTGGAAAACGAGATGCATTGAAGCCCATAATGGCAGCTTCGTTTTAGCAAAGGCACCTTTTTGAAAACATTGTCAGGTGCGTAGTGAAATGAAAAAGGAAAAAGAGTTATGTTAAAGGGGTTTAGAGTGCGTAGGTGGCGATAGACGTGGTCGTACCGCTGCTCACGTAGAGTAGGCTCAGAGAGGGCGAACCGGTGGCAGTTCCGCTCACGGTGAAATAGTCACCGGCAGTGACCTTTCCATCTCCACCAACATCAATGAAGGTAACCGTCACGCCATTGGCCGTGATGTGCCCGCTGCTTGCTTGATCAAGGGTGGTAGATACGGTCGATCCGACGCTAAACTTCATGCTGGCATTGGAGGTGGCACTGCTAATGCCAATTACAATGTGTCCAGTGCTAGCATTCTTGGTCAGCGACGCACTCGGGGTGCTGCCGCTGTTGCCGCCGAATCCCATGACCATTACATACAATACCGCGGCGAGCACCACAGTGATCGCGACCATCAGGATGGTGGCGATGACCGGGGATACACCGGAGCGGTTCTTCCAGCTCTTCTTCATCATTTTTAGTCCTCCAATAATTGGTTGGTAGACTAGCTACCTCGGCGGAAATACTTTTGTCAGTATAATAAAGATATGCCCGTGGATATCCGACTGGCAGAGCGTGTATCGGTTTAGATAAAATTCTGATTATTAATAACTGGCCTAATCCGGACGCTCTAGATCGATGACCTGATCGCATACGAGGTTGAGCATCTCGCGCACTTCAGGTCGTAACTGCTCCTGTATAGACAATATTACGGGATACGCGTCCTTGGTGCTCAGCCCGCTGATCAGGATGTGCAGGAACTCCGACAGCATCTTGGGGTCGTTGTGGATGGCGAGCGAGTTGATCGAGTCGACCACCACCAGCTTCGGCCCTTCCCCCAGCTTGCGGGTGAGGTAGTCGACCTTCAGGACGACGTTCTCGAGCACGGTGGGGCTCTCCACATAGATGATGTGGTCCGAGCCGCGCTCCAGCTTGCCCATGATCATCTGGGAGATCGTATCGATGAAGGAGATGTTGGACGAATCGATCTCCAGCGCATCCAGCGTCGCCTGAATGGTGGCCGCCGGCACCGACGAGGTGATGTAAATGCACTGCAGCTTGTTGCCCTGGGAGAAATTATCGACAAGACCGCGCAGCACGTCGAAGTACGAGGCCATGGGGAATTCCAGGGCGACGGCGACCGACGGGCCGACCTCATTGAGCTTCTTGGAGACCAGCGCGCCGGTGTCCTCGCTCATGTTCCACCTCGGAGAAGCGGGGTGACCAGCACGCCGCAGGTGGTCAGATCGATGACGTACTTGGCGCGGGAATGGCTGGCCGCCTTCATCTTCAGCACCTGCATCGTCCTCAGCAGGTCCGACTTTCGCTCGTAGTTGCCGAGGGTGATCACACCGTCGGCGATGATGCTCTCGATGCTCGTGCTGGGGTTGGCGTCGGCGATGATTATGCAGGTGCAGTCCTTGACATACATGGTCTCCGAGAGGGACAGGAGCAGATCGCGGGCGATGGTCTCGTCCTTGACGCCGTGGAACATGGCATGATACGTATCGATGACCAGCCGGCGGACCTTGTGCTTTCCGACGTACGCGGAGATGTTCTCCCCCAGCTTGGTGAAGTCCTCGCGGGTCTCTGGACGGCCGGATATGGAAGCGTTCTCCAGGAGCTCGCTGATCTCCATGAACTCCAGGGTGCCCTTCTCCATCAACCGGTGATCGAAGAAGTCGAAGGCGGGGACCGAGGCCACCAGCTTCTCCGGCCTCTCTATGGTCGTGAGCACCAGGGACTTCTCCCCTTTCATGGCGCCCCTGATGGCGAACTCGAGGGCGAGCGAGGTCTTACCGACACCGGGCACGCCGGTGACCAGGACCAGGCTGCCCACCGGGAACCCGCCGCCCAGGATGGAGTCCAGACCCTCGATGCCGCTGACGCACCGGGTCCGCTCCGTCGTCTTCGCCATGAACCCTCGGATTACCGTTCTCGGCTAAAGAACTTATCCAGCGATTACCACAACGGCGATTGTCGTATGATGGATGGATGCATCGAACTAGTTCGTCGATCGCCGACGACCTTATTTACAAATGTAAATGAACGTTTGTAAATGCAAAATCGCCAAAGGATTAAGTTCCAAGAATGCTTGCTGGCCGTTATGAACCCGGTCCTGCAGGTGGCGCTCGATCTCATGCACCTGAAGCGCGCCCTGGAGATCGCCGCCGAAGCGGTGGAGGGCGGGGCGGACTGGATAGAGGCGGGGACGCCCCTCATCAAGTCGGAGGGCGCGGACGTGCTGCGGGAGCTGAAGAGGGCTTTCCCCGGCCGGACCATCGTCGCCGACATGAAGACGATGGACGTCGGCGGCTTCGAGGTCGAGATCGCGGCCAAGGCCGGGGCGGACGTGATCAGCGTGCTGGGCCTGGCGGACGACGGGACCATCCACGAGGCGGTGCTCTCGGCCCGTCAGTATGGAGCGAAGGTCATGGTCGACCTCATCGGCGTCGCCGATAAGGCCGCCCGGGCGAAGCGGGCCGAGGACCTCGGAGCGTCCTACGTGTGCCTGCATGTCGGCATCGACGAGCAGATGAAGGGCGAGGCCGCGCCGGTGGACACCGTCCGCTCGGTCGCCCAGGCCGTCTCCATCCCCATCGCGGTGGCCGGGGGCATCACCTCAGAGAGCGCACCCCGTCTGCTCGCCGCCGGCGCGTCGATCGTCATCGTCGGCGGGGGGATCATCAAGGCCGAGGACGTGGTCGGCGCGACGAGGCGGGTCAAGGAGGCCATGACCTCCGGTCGGTCGGTGGCCACGGAGCTGTCCAAGAAGTACTCGGAGAACGAGATCTTCGTCGCCCTGTCCAAGGTCTCCACCTGCAACATCGCCGACGCGATGCACAAGGCCGGGGTCATGAAGCACATCCATCCCCGCATCGCCCACGGGGTCAAGATGATCGGCCAGGCATTGACGGTGCAGACGTCCAAGGGCGACTGGGCCAAGCCGGTGGAGGCGATCGACCGGGCCAACGAAGGGGACGTCCTGGTCATCGACGTGGGAGGGAGCGACATCGCGGTGTTCGGCGAGCTGGCCGCGTGGAGCTGCCGGATGCGGGGCGTCAGCGGGGTGGTCATCGACGGCGCGGTCAGGGACCTGGACGCCATCTTCGAGATGGGCTTTCCGGCCTTCTCGACGCATGTGGCCCCCAACGCCGGCGAACCGAAGGGTTACGGGGGCATCGGCCACGAGATCGTGTGCGGCGAGCAGCTGGTCCACACCGGGGACTGGATCGTGGGCGACGAGAGCGGGGTGGTGGTCATTCCTCAGGAACGGGCCGTGGAGATCGCCAACCGCGCGGTGGACGTGGCGGAGCGGGAGAACCGCATCCGGGAGGAGATCAAGCGCGGAGGGACCTTGTCCAAGGTGCAGGAGCTGGAGAAATGGGAGCAGATTCGCTGATCAATCTCCACACCCACACCAAGTTCTCGGACGGAGATTACACCCCGGAGCAAATAATTTCCACCGCCGAGAAGAACCACCTCACCCACATCGCCATCACCGACCACTTCCAGACCTCCAAGACCCATTCCCTGTTCGCCGGGAACCTGGAGGACTACATCGGGATGATCGATGAGCTGGGCAAGATGTACCCCAAGGTCACCGTCCTGGCGGGGGTGGAGATCGACACCAACCCCGACCACTGCGATCTGGACTCGCTGCCCATCGACCTGCTGAACCAGCTCGACCTGGTGCTCTTCGAGTACGTGCAGACCGAGGACGGCACCTCCCTCGACGAGCTGGAGCCGCTCCTGTCCTCCCTGGACGTGCCCTGTGGGCTCGCCCATAACGACATTGAGCGCAATTTCGGGCCGTGGCCACCGGAGTCGGTCGCCGACTACATCGCCTCGTTCGGGGTGTTCGTGGAAGTTAATACCGCCTGGCCGTACAAGCGGGACGGGCTGATGTTCTGGGAGAAGGCCGAGAAGTACTACGAGGCGTTCAAGGGGAAGGTCCCGGTGTCGGTGGGGACGGACGTCCACCACAACCTGGCCGAGGTCTACAATCTCGACAAGGCCTACCGGTTCCTGAGAAGGACCGGGCTGTTGGAAAACAATCTGGTCTGCTGAAAATGGGATGAGAAAGGGGTTTTACCGGCGGATGCCGGAGGCCTGCTCCTCGAGGCGCCGGATGCGCTCCTCTACGGGCGGGTGGGTGGAGAACAGCGTCACCAGGCCCCGGCCGGAGAAGGGATTGACGATCCACAGCGACGAGGACGCGGGGTTGCCCATGTTCATCGGGCGGGCCTTGTTGCCGGCGTCCAGCTTCCTCAGCGCGTTGGCCAGCGACATGGGCCGACCGATCATGGCCGCTCCCTCGTAATCGGCCTTGTACTCCCTGCTACGGGAGACCGCCATCTGCAGCAGCAGCGCGGCGATGGGCGCGGTGATGGCCACCACGATGGCGATGAGGAAGTTGCCGTTGTCGCGGTCCCCGCCCCCGAACAGGGAGGCCCAGAAGAACGAGCGGGCGGCGAACGAGATGGCGCCGGCCAGGGTGGCGGCGACGCTCATGACCAGGATATCGCGGTCCTTGACGTGGGCCATCTCGTGGGCGAGCACTCCCGTGAGCTCATCATCGTTGAGGAGCTTGAGGATGCCCTCCGTGGCGGCCACGGTGGCGTGGTTGGGGTTTCGGCCGGTGGCGAAGGCATTGGGGGCCTGCGTGGGCACGATGGCCACCTGCGGCATGGGCAGCCCGGCGGTCGAGGCGATCTGCCTCACGGTACGGTAGAGGCGAGGGGCCTCGGCCTCGGTGACCACCTTGGCCTTGTAGGACCAGAGGACGATCTTGGAAGAGAAGAAATAGGAAATGGCGTTCATCACCGCAGCGATGACCAGGAAGACCAGGGCACCGAGCACCCAGTTGCCGAGGAAGAAGGCCCCGACGGCCCAGCCTACGACAACGAAGATGGCACCCAGAACCAGGAACAACATCACTACGCGAAGGTTTGCACCCACTGCTCCCATATTTTTTTTCACCTATGAAGCCAACTCATTTGTTACTCACTATTTAGGTCTGTCGAATATCGCCCGGGATGGGGATATTTTGCTCGCCGGGACAGCGGCTCGGCATTATGGCCAGGCATGTCCAATGGTAACCGGATGAACGGCGGGAACAAGCATTGGAAGGTCTACGCCATCCTCATCGCCATCTCCGCCGCCCTGATCCTCGGCCTGGTGGTGCAGGCCGACCCTCGGGTGCTGGCCGCCCGACTTTCCAGCGCGGACCTGGGCCTGATCGCCCTCGCGGTGTTATTGTTCGTGCTGAGCATCGCCCTCCGCGCCCTTCGGTGGCAGCTCCTGTTGATGGCCTCGGAGCAGGTGGTGAGGACTAGGACGACCCTTTCGCTCTACGCGGTGGGGCAGGCGCTCAACGACCTCACCCCGCTGAAGGTGGCAGGGGAGGGGGCGCGGGTGATCGGCCTCGATCGCCAGGAGGGTGTATCCGTCGGCACCGGTCTCGCCACCGTCGTGGCGGAGAGGGTCATGGACCTCCTGCTGGTGACGACGGTCCTGGTGGCCTCGATGTTGCTGCTCCTGCCGGACATCCCCCTGCGGCCGTGGACCACCCTGGCCGTGGTGGTCGGCCTGGTAGCGGCGATCAATGGCGCGTTAATCATCGTCCTGCTCCGCCCCGACGTGGCGGAGAAGTTCGGGCGCCTGGTCATTCGGATCGCCCGAAGGACCGAAAGAAGCTGGGGCGCCAAGCTGGAGGCGGAGATCGGCCCCACCGTGGAATCGTTCAACCGGGCGTCGCTATCGTCACGGAACGGGAACCGCCGCCTTACCATCCTGGCAGCGCTGATGACCCTTCCCATATGGGGGTTGGAGTTCGGACGCCTGACCCTGATCCTGGCGGCTCTGGGGACTTACGCTTCCCTGCCCGCGGTTGTGGTGGCGTCGTCCCTGGCCATCACCCTTCAGGTCTTTCTCCCCGCCGGCAGCGGCAACGTGGCAGCGATTACCGACGTGTTCGCGGCCATAGGTATCTCGCTGGCCACGGCGACCGCGGCCGGGCTGTTATCGGTGGCGACGTCCATCTGGATATCGGTACCGGTGGCCTTAGTGGTTTTGGCGCTTTCCGGCCGGAGCTGGAAGAGCTATGGGGTGGAGAGCGCCGACCTCACCGAGCCAGCGAACGGAGCAGAGGACCGGCCGGAAGGTAGATGACCGCATGCCCCTGCTGGTGAGCGGTGATGAGGCCCTCGTCGATCATCTCCTGCAGTATGCCCTCTAGCGTCAGCTCGTCCATGTCGAACGCGTCCAGGACCTCTTGGAAGGTCCTTCCGCCGGTCGAGCGTAGGAGGATCGATATCTCCTCCTTGACCGCCGCCCGATGGGCCCGGTCCTTCTTTTCCTGGGCCTCCTGGCGACGCAGGTCGACCACGTGATCGACCGAGGCCTGCAGGGAGCGGAGAGCCTCCTGCCGGAACTCGTAGTCGTCCTTCTCCAGAAGCTCGACGATGCCCTCGTCCGCCAGGCCGGCGTCCACCCAGCGGAGCACTTCCTGCCGGGCCTCCCCCTTCTGGCGCCCCAGGTCCGGGCGTTCCAGCGTCACCCGGTACCGGACGCCGCTGCCCTTGAGGGCGGCATGGAGCTGGTCCAGAACGCGATGGATCTCCCCGTCCGAGGGGACCTCGGTAAGATAGTAGGTACCGTGCCTGCGCAGCCCGAGGTCCTGCACCGTCCGGTCGATCCGGGAGGGCGGCGGGCCGTCGCTGGAATACTCCAGCGAGATGTAGGCCATCATGGAGCTTTTCTTTCCAATCCAAGATATGTAAGCTTTCCTGCGGCTGGCGATTTCAAATAGCTTCAAGGTCATTGCAAAGGCCATGGGCCCGGACCAGATGTTCCTGAGAGATTGGTTCCAGCGTTACTATCAGAGCCGGCCGCCCAAGGCCCCCGAGCGCCTGGACCGCCGGGAGTTCGGTTTCATGTTCTTCGACCGGGACTTCGTCCAGCGGCACATCGGTTTCAACGAACCGGGACAGCTGCACTCCTTCCTGCAGGGGCAGGTCCCTTCCCACACCTATTACTCCTCGGCCTACTACCAGTTCCCCGCGGCGGGGACCATGGACGAGAAGAAGTGGCTGGGCGCCGACCTGATCTTCGACCTTGATGCCGATCACGTCCAGGGGGCGGAGGGGCTGTCCTACGCGGACATGCTGGCACGGATCAAGGTCGACCTGCTCCGCCTGATCGACGATTTCCTGCTGGGCGACCTGGGGTTCGACGCCTCCCACCTGAAGATCGTGTTCTCGGGCGGCCGGGGATATCATATCCATGTCTACGACACCAAGCTTTCCGAGCTGCGCAGCCACGAGCGCCGGGAGATCGTCGACTACATCGCCGGCACCGACCTGAACATGGAGTGGGTGTTCCCCGAGCGGACCACCGCGGCCAAGTCCTACAAGGGGAACGTGCAGCAGGCTAAGGTAAGGAACGTCCCCTCCCCGTCGTCGGGGGGGTGGCGGCTCCGGATGCGGACCGGGATCATCTGGCTGGTGGAGGAGATGCTCTCCCGGGACCTCGAGGACCTGCGGGGCCGCCTACCCGCGCTGGCCGGCACCTCGGACACCATCGTAGAGGGGATGCTGCGGGACCTGTACACCAGGAGCGGGACCAAGGAGGGGGCCGAGCTAATGCTGGAGGGCAACTCCCTCTCCTGCTTCTCCGACCGCCGGCATGCGGAGCTGTTCCTGCGCCTATTGGAGATCGAGGTCAAGCCCCGCTTCACCGCCGAGATCGATGAACCGGTCACCAGCGACATCAAGCGCCTGATCCGCCTGCCCCTCTCCCTCCACGGCAAGACCGGGCTGAGGGTGACGCCCATGGAGCGGGAGGAGCTGAACTCGTTCGATCCGCTGAGGGACGCGGTGCCGGACATCTACCCTGACGACCCGGTGGAGGTGTTCGTAAAGAAGCGGTCCGAGGTCGAGCTCCGGGGCCGGAAGTTCCTGGTGGAGGGGCGTTGCGAGGTGCCCACCTACGCCGCGGTGTTCATGATCGGCCGGCGCATCGCCACCTTGGAGATGCCCGAGGGCGGCTGAGCAGTCCATCCAGATTGATAAAGCCTGATAAGCGGGACATCAGTCCTGGCGCTTTACAGCCTCGCCGTTCGCGCTCTCGATGTCCTTCTCGTCGAGATCGGTGGAGGCCATGGCGTAGAGGGCCACCTTCGATTCGTTCAAATCGTCCAGCCACCTTGGCGACGGGTACTTTCAGAGACCTCTGGAGCAGGATAAACGTTAGAAAGTGGTTATCTCTTCCATGAACCCAAAACTCGCATAAATCAAGGAAGTGCTCGATGTCGTCGACAAGTTCGAGGTATAATGGAATGGACAATTACGGGAATGTTGTCGTTAACTTCCCATGCCCAGCCATCGGCAAGGACCATATTAAGGTGCCTCTGACCGAAAGGAGCGGCAAGATGCTGTGGGAGATCTTCATCAAGTCTCCCGATTGCTCCCTCGATATGATCAACGAGCACAGGGCGAGCTTCGAACAACATAAGCAGATCGAGGTTCATATCCCTCAGTGTCACGTTGACCTCCGGCTTTCGAGCTATGATACAAGCGATATCAATCAACTTGTTCGGTTGATCGACAGGAAGTAAACGAAAGAGGGAATTGGTCATTCCATGATTACAGTCATACTGTAAATTGACCGTGGGTCTTTCATCAGATCGCCCCGTTCGCCTTGAAGTAGTCCAGTATCGAGGTCTTAACAAAACTAGTGCACGTCGATGCCTTCATTATCTCGCAGATAATTCTTCCTGCGTGCCCAGAATGACACTTCGAGAGTTCATTGGCTTGGAAGAAATATCTTTTCTGGAAACCATAGGCCTTTGTGCTTTCGTCATCATCCCAATGGTGATTATGAGTATAACCAATCCCGTCGGAATCGGTTATACGTTTATCGCCTTTGGTAGCATCGCCTATCTCATAGCGGTCTACACGTCTTCCAGAAAGGAAGGTCAATGATCTATCACCCCTGAATGTCCTTCTTGGACGGCCGAAATTTCTCTTCCCGGCCGTACCCGACATCACAGATCAGCTCGAATGTGATGACGCCAGCCTCGCCGCGCTCCGCGATGGCGTGGAGGGTAAGCTCCTCGCGGGCGGCGATTTCAATCACTGTTGTATGCTTTTCGACGGCAGCCGGCTCGATGGGTAATTTCTCGGAGATCGTAGTTTGGCCTCCTCGATTCGAGCGGCCTTATCGTAGAGTGCTAAAATTTGTTCCCTTGCTGTTCTTCCAGTGCCTGACTGACTAGCAAACATATTTATCTGCTGGGAGGGATTTCCCCGGGGGAGTTCTCATGGACCTGAACAGGGAGGCGTTGGAAGGTGGGGCCCGTCTAGCCCAGGTGCGCAGGACCAAGAAGCTCCTGATGATCGTTCAGGTGGTCATCGTCCTCGCCTCGGTGATGTTCCTCACGGTCATCGGCGGGCAGATCCAGATGAAGCCGTTCTACTTCAACATCGGCTCCATCCTCTACTTCGTCATCCTCATGGCCCTGGTCATCGGGGTGGAGAGCCTCTTCTTCCGCCTGCTGGAGATGAGGTATACCCGGAGCGCCAGCGCCAAGTACTACATGCTGAAGACCTCCATGCGCCAGAGCGTGATGGTCATCGTGGTATCGGCGGTGGTCCTGGCGCTGCTGCTGACGCCGTTCATGGCCAATGGCATCGCCAACCTGACCAGCGAGAACGGCGCCACCGTCGCCTCCGCTTCCTTCGTCAACCGGGACCCCCTCGGCCTGACCACCGTGGACAGGATCCGGGTCGTCAGCGGGCAGCCGGCCGAGGTCATGATCGTCGATGAGGACAACTACCTACTGTACGTAGGTGACATGACCGCCCTGCGGCAGCACGCCGTGGTCACGGTGGCCGACGCCTCCCCGGGCGTGGACGTGACCTTCCCCCAGACCC
The DNA here is from genome assembly GCA_964477865.1 of uncultured Methanomassiliicoccaceae archaeon. Lineage (GTDB taxonomy): Archaea > Thermoplasmatota > Thermoplasmata > Methanomassiliicoccales > Methanomassiliicoccaceae > UBA6. Next base: position 14,198 of record CAYZEV010000036.1, read on the forward strand.
CGTTCGGGAAATATTACATCGTGGTCAACAGCGACCGCCCGACCGAGGTCGCCTACACCGTCCACAAGACGGTGTCCCCGACCTTCGTGGCCTTCGTCACCCTTTTCGCCACCCTGTTCATCGGCCTCTACACCATCTGGCTGGTCAATGCCCTCCGCATGCGCAAGAGCTACGCCAAGGGTGCCATCTACCGGTGAAGGGCGCAGCAGGTCTCCCGGTGCTCGATGGTCAGGCCGCGGCCGACCGCATAGGCCACTGCTTGTGAGGAGGGATTGACGATACCGGCGACGCCGGCCTCGATGGCCTGTGTCTCTATGGTAGGATGGCCCCGCGGGCGCATGCAGCCCAGCAGCACGGGCGCATCGATCCTCTCCACCGCTCTGGAGATGAAGCGCACCAGCCGTCCCGTCGGCGGGTCCACGCTCTCCAGGGGCGTCCCTTTCGACGGGACCAGGCCCAGAACGATGAGCGCCGCCAGGTCGAACGAGGAGAGCAGGTCCAACGTATCGTTCTCCCCCTCCTCCGACTGCAGGCCGACGCAGACGTGGGGGACCAGCCTGCCGCTCGGAGCGAGGAGCTCGACCGTTCTCCCATAGTCGCGGGGCGAGGCGTCCAGGTGCAGGACGCCGGCGATGGTCCGGGGGTCCTGGAGGACGTCCACCGAGAATGCGTCCGCGCCGGTGCCGATCAGCGGAGGGGCCGTTCCCTCGTCCAATAGTCCGGCGTGCAGATTGACCAGCAGGCCGGTGCGTTCCTTGATCCATCGGACCGTATCAAGGTATGGGGACAGGGGGACCCGGCCCCGGCGGTCGCAGCCGCCGCTGAGCAGTAGGCCCTTCCCGCCCCCGGAGGCGAGGGCCCGGGCGGCCTTCTCCAGTTCTTCCGGCGCGTCGAGCGGCCTCATGCCCAGCAGATAGCGCCCCCGGCAGTGGTCGCATTGCAGCTCGCACCTGCCCCCGGTCACCGAGAACGCCGGGAACTTTTTGCCTGGATGAAAAAATGCGATCGGGCCGGCCATCAAAAGATTAAAGGGCTTCAAGACCAAAAGGTTTATTGGATTGATTACATTCCAAGTGCCGAGGATTTATATGAAAGCTTTCCGCGCTACTGGTGAAATCAAGACCGGCAAGTTCAGCTGGCAGAAGTACAGCATAGAGGTCGCCGCTGAGAACGAGGCCGGTGTCACCGAGCAGATCTATTCTAACCTGGGTAGCCGCCACAAGCTCAACCGCACCCAGATCAAGATCGCTGAGATAAAGCACATCCAGGGTGAGGACATCACCAACCACACAGTAAAGTACCTCACCGAGGGGCATCAATGAACGAGCAGGAGCTTCGCCAGGCCATGTCCGCCCTGGAGATCTTCCGGGCCCAGCTAGAGAGCATCTCCGAGAACCAGCAGCTCATACAGATGTCCCTGGAAGAACTGGGACGGGCCAGGGAGACCCTTAACCAATATCAGAAGGCGGGCGAGGGCGACGAGCTCCTGGTACCCATTGGAGGCAACTCCTTCGTATTCGCCAAAGTGGCGTCCAATTCCAAGGCCATCGTGGGCATCGGCACCGGCGTATCGGTGGAGAAGCCCATGGAGGACGCGATCAAGACCATGGACGACCGGGCCAAGGAGCTTATGGACACCATGAAGAAGCTCACCGACCGCCGCATGACCCTCGAGGAGCAGGCCAACCAGCTATCCCAGGTCGTCCAGCAAGAGGTCGCGGCGCTGCAGCAGAGAGGATAGGACAGGGGGTCCGTCCTTGTTCGAGTCGCTCAAGAAGAAGATCTCCGCGCTGCGGGGAAAGGCGGCCGAACTACCCTCCAACGCCGAAGAGGCGGTCGGGGACAGCGGACGGAAGATCAACGAGGCCGAGGTCGACGAGCTCCTGTGGGAGCTGGAACTGGGACTTTTAGAATCCGACGTCGCCCTGCCGGTCATCGAGGAGATAAAGAGCAACGTCCGCCAGGGATTGGTGGGCAAGAGGGTGGAGCGCAGATTCTCCCTCGATCAGGTGGTCGAGGCCGCGCTCAAGAACGCCATCGAGGCGGTCCTCAAGAAGAGCGAGTTCGACTTCGATGCGTTCGTCAAGGGCCATGACAAGCCGGTCATCATCATGTTCGTGGGGATCAACGGAACGGGCAAGACCACCGCTGTCGCCAAGCTCGCCAACCGCCTGCAGAAGCAGGGATTGACCACCGTGCTTTCGGCATCGGACACCTTCCGGGCCGGGGCCATAGAGCAGCTCACCGTTCATTCCGAGAGGCTGGGGACCAAGATCGTCAAGCACCAGTCGGGCGGGGACCCCGCGGCGGTGGCCTTCGACGCGGTGGACCACGCCAAGGCCAAGCGCCGGGACATCGTGCTCGTCGATACCGCCGGCCGGATGCAGACCAACGCCAACCTCATGGACGAGATGAAGAAGATCAAGCGGGTGGTGAGCCCCCACCTGGTCATCTTCGTCGGCGACGCGCTCGCCGGCAACGATGCCATCGAGCAGGCCGTGGCGTTCGACAAGGCGGTGGGGATCGACGCGGTCATCCTGACCAAGATCGACACCGACGCCAAGGGCGGCGCGGCGCTGTCCATCGCCAACGCCATCGGGAAGCCGATCGCCTTCCTGTCCACCGGCCAGGGCTACGAGGACATCATCAAGTTCGACAGCAAGTGGATGCTGGACCGGCTGTTCTCCGACTGAACGCTTTTCGGTGACCCCACGGCAAGGTTCATAACGTCGTTCCCGCTCCTTTTTCCAGGTTCGCCGATGATCCCCTATGTAGTTCTTCACAGCGCCGTAAGCGTGGACGGGCGCATGGACCGGCTCGACGTGGACCTGGGACTGTATTACTCCCTGCTCTCCACCTGGAACGAGGACCTCACCCTGTGCGGCTCGGAGACCATGCTCCGGGCCGATTGGTCGTGGGAGCCCGACGGGACCACCGACCCCTCCAAGCCGCTGCTGGCGGTGGTGGACGGCCGGGGACGGTTCAGGAACTGGAAGAAGGCGGCGCCCTCGCCGTACTGGCGGGCCGGGATCGCCCTGTGCTCGAAATCCACGCCCAAGGAGCACCTCGCCTACCTGAAGAAGGAAGGGGTGGAGAGCATGGTGACCGGCGGGGACCGGGTCGACCTGCGGGCGGCCCTGGAGGCGCTCGCCGCCGACCACGGGGTGAAGGTGGTCCGGGTCGACAGCGGCGGGGTCCTCAACGGCGTGCTGCTGCGGGAGGGGCTGGTCAGCGAGGTGAGCGTGCTGGTGCAGCCGCAGCTCATCGGCGGCGAATCGCCCCGCTCCCTCTACCGGGCCCGGGACCTGGCCGCCGACGAGAGGCCGCTGGACCTGAAGCTGATGTCCTCCCGCAAGCTCAAGGGCGGCACGGTCTGGCTGCGCTACCGCGTCCCGCCGGTCAGTACTCCGACTGACGGTCCGTGAACGCTCCGGGGTAGCAGAGCTGGGACAGCAGGACGGCGAAGACCTTGGTGTCGTTGACCAGGTTGTCGATCTTGGTGTACTCGTTGGCCTGGTGGGCCATCTCGTCGAGCGTCTCCCAGACGTAGGCGTCCATGCCGGCCTGGCGGAACCAGTTGGCACAGGTCTGCCCTCCGATGCCGGTCATGGTGGGGGTGAGCCCCAGGACCCGCTTCACGGCCTTGCTGAGGGCCCGGGCGCCCTCACCGTCGGTCCGGGAGGTCCTGCCGGCGGGATCGATGCGGATGGCCTCCACATCGATGGTGGCCCCGGTCCTCTGCTCGAACAGCCTGGCCACCTCGTTGGCGACCTTGGCGCATTCCTGGGGATCGTACTCCGGCAGCAGCCGGATGTCGAAGTAGGTGACGTCCTCCCCGGGGATGGTGTTGATGTTCTCGACGTTGGCCATCCGCTTGGTCGGCTCGAAGGTCGAGCCGGCCGGGGCGAACAGGGCGTTCCTCGCCGGAAAGCGGCCGGCGAACTGGTCCGCCAGGAACAATAACATCTCCGAACCGACCCGGAGGGCGTTGATGCCCCGTTCCGGGGTGGAGGCGTGGACCTGCTTTCCCTTTACCAGGATCTTGAGCCAGATGATCGATTTCTCCGCCACCTCGATGACCGAACCGTCCTCCGCCCCGGAGTCCGGGACGTAGAAGATGTCGTCCTTCCCGAACAGTCCCTCCCGGATCAGGTACTTGATGCCGAAGTCGGAGCCGGCCTCTTCATCGGCCACCACGGCGAGCCCCACGCTGAGGTCGGGGTCCAGGCCGGTATCGAGCAGCGCCCGGGCCGCGAACAGCGAGGATATGACCGCCTGCCCGTTGTCCTCCGACCCCCGCCCGTACAGCTTCCCGTCGACCACGGTGCCCCGGAACGGCGGATAGGTCCAGGCCTTCTCGTCCCCCGGGGACACGGTGTCCATGTGGGAGACGATCCACACCGTCCTCTTGCTCCTGCCCGCGCGCCGGGCGATGACGCTGGGACGGACCTTCAGGGCGACCCGCTCGTCCAGCGCCTCGTAGGTCTGGACATCGGTGAAGCCGCAGCGGCGGACCAGCTCCTCGATGAAGCGGGCGCGCTCGAACTCCCCCTGGCCTCCGTTCTCCGGTCCCATGGCGGGGATCGTGAGCATGTCGCTCATCTCTTTTATCATCTCGTCACGATATTTCTCCACGGATCCGAGCAGGTCTTCCATTTGGGCCATGAGGGTAATCGACCAGGAATCGGAACGGGGCGTTATATCATTTGGCCTGGGGTCACCTTTTTATCACCCCCGTCCAATGAAGGGGGCATGAAGGGCCTGGTCGTGCTTTTGTCGGTCGTCATGGCCGCGCTGGTGGTCGCATCCCCCGGGGCGGCGGGCGCCGGCAGCTGGGGATTGCCGCCGGGAACGGACCAGTACGAGCGCCTTGACCTGGGAGCTCGTTCGAACTTGAAGGTGGAGGTGGAGGTGACGGCCGGCCCGCAGGTCACCATGCTCCTGCTGGACCAGGCCAACTTCCTGCTTTACGAGGCCAACGGGACCTACCAGGCGGTCCATGAGAGCACCACGCTGGACCACCTGACCGTCACCCTGAACGTGGACGCCGGCACCTGGTATGTGGTGCTGTCCAATCCGGGCTCGGACGAGGTCCAGCTCCAGGTCAGTATAACCTGGGAGTCCGGCTGGCGCGGGTCCGACCTCTTCATCTCGCCCCTGTGGCTCGCCATCGGGGCCATCGTCCTGGCCGTGACCGTCGTGGTCTATCTGTCCATTAGAAAAGGAAGGGGCCGGGTCCAGTAGGGGTTCTCTCCCGGGCCCCGCGGTCGCGAGCTGGCCCGGCTCAGTCCCGCCGCACGATCATGGACACGGCGTTGCCGCCGCCCAGGCAGAGGGTGGCCAGTCCGGTGCGCTTGCCCCGTTCCTGCAGCGCGTGCACCAGGGTGGTCAGGACCCTGGCCCCGGAGCAGCCGATGGGGTGACCGAGGGCCACCGCCCCGCCGTTGACGTTGAAACGGTCCTCCGGCACGCCCAGCGCCCGCTTCACCGCGACCGAGGCGGTGGCGAAGGCCTCATTGTGCTCGAACAGGTCGATGTGCTCGATGGCCATGTTGTTGCGCTTGAGCAGGGTCTCGGTGGCGGAGATGGGCGCCTCCATGATCCATTCCGGGCGGGTGCCCCCGGTGCAGTAGTCGACGATGGTGGCGAGGGGTTTGATGCCCCGCTCCTCGGCGAAGGTCCGGGAGGCGACCACCACGGCGGCGCCGCCATCGCTCAGCTGGGAGGCGTTGCCGGCCGTTACCACCCCGTTCTCCTTGAAGGCCGGCTTAAGCTTGGCCAACCCCTCCATGGAGATGTCGGGCCGGACCCCCTCGTCCTGACGGACCTCTATCTCCTCCTTCTTGCTCTTGATCCGGATGGGGACGATCTCCTGGTCGAAGCGCCCGGCCTTGATGGCCGCCAGCGCCTTGACGTGGCTCTGAAGCGATAGTTCGTCGGCCTCCTGCCGGGTGACGTGGTGCCGTTCGGCCACGATCTCCGCGGTGGTGCCCATGTGCTGGTCGGTGGGGGCGTCCCACAGCCCGTCCCGGACCAGGTGATCGATGATCTTGTTATCGCCCAGGCGGTAGCCGAAGCGTCCTTCCATGAGCAGGTAGGGCGCGGCGCTCATGTTCTCCATGCCCCCGGCGACCACCACGTCGTTCTCTCCGACCCTTATCGAGTTGGCGGCCAGCATGACCGCCTTCAGCCCGGAGCCGCAGATCTTGTTCACGTTCAACGAGCCTATCTCCACCGGGAGGCCAGCGCGCAGCGCGGCCTGGCGGGCCGGGTTCTGCCCCACTCCGGCGGAAAGAACGATGCCCATCATGCACTCCTGGACGTCCTTCGCTTCGAGTCTTGCTCTGCTCACCGCTTCGGCGATGGCCGTCGCTCCGAGCTGGGGAGCGGGAAAGTTCTTCAACGAGCCTCCGAACTTGCCGACCGGGGTACGGACCGCGCTTAGGATGACTGCTTCTGCCATTGAACCATGCTCCTGTGAACTATACTGCCGGGGAGCGTGAGCTCCCATCCCGGCTTGCCAGTGCCTTGGGCTATAAAAAATTTGCCGGTCCGACCCTACGGCAATGGTCGATTATGCCCCCATCCTCTTCAACGGCTTGGACAGGTGCCGCCGGGCGCATACCGGCGGCTCGTACCATCCCGGGGCCAGCGCCCGGATCTCCGGTTCCCTCACCGGCTCGAACGCCTTGGTGCCGCACTCCCGGCACCGGAAGCCCTGCCCCTTCCCGATGGACTTCATGTTCCTGCCGCAGGTCGGGCAGGAGGGGTTCGAGAGCTTGATGAAGGAAGGAGCGGCTCGCACCAGCTGGAACTTCTCCAGGTTGAGGGTCCGGGGCCGTTCCCGCAGTTCTCCGATCACTCTTATCAGGTCTCCGGACCTCAATGAGCGGACCACGTTCCGAAAGCCCTTGGAGGGCTCATAGGCCGCGCAGTCCAACGGCCCCGCCTTCGTGCTCATCGAGAAGATCACGTGCCCGCCCTGCAAGGTAAACGGGGCGGTGGTCACCTCGCCCTCCACGAGGTAGGTGGAGTCGGGCACCAGCTCCTGCCACTCACGGACGACGTGGTCGTCCGTTCCCTGGTTGGTGATGAACATCATCCAGCGGTCCACCGGTTCGGAGACGATGGAGCGCATGGCCCCGAGCAGCTCGAGGGGGGAGTCGCCCCTTACCCCGTACAGGATGGGGCAGTGGGTGTGGGGCACGATGGCCGGGCGGCAGGCCTGGAGGTCGTAATTGTTGAAGGTCGAGGGGAAGCGCGCGTCCAGGGCCCCGATGTCGGCGGCGGACACCTCGCGGGACGACCCCCACCGTTCCCTCTCCCGATAGGTCAGGACCTCATAGGTCCGGTCCACGGGCCTCCAGGCCGCGGCCGAGGCCGCCCCGATCAGGCCGCGCCCGGAGTTCAGCTCGAAGGTGCGGGCCCCGGCCTCGCGGAGCGCCTCCAGCGCCTCCTGCTTGTCGATGATCCGGCGGACCGCCCGCTCGTAGAGCTGGGGCCGGGGCGGGGCCGCGGTCACCACCAGTCCCGGGTCGGAGTCGTCGAGCTGGGACCATTGCTCCAGCACGCGCCGGCTTCGTTCCAGGACCTCATAGGCGTCCGGCTCTTGGCGGGACCGAGCGTAGCAGTACAGGTCCCGCCCCTCCATGTGGCCGACCAGGCGGGGCTGGCCCTTACCCTTGCCGATGCGGATACAGATGGCGCCGTTCCCCCGGGTCTTCCAGGGGACCGCGGGGTTGAGCCGGACCAGGCGGGGCAGTCCGATGAGATCGTGATCGGAGAAGGCCCTCACCAGTTCAGTGGCGAGGAACGTGGTGCACATCCAGGTGGATGAATCGGTGTCATCGGCGGCGATCAGCATGGCCTACTCCTCTTCCACCGAAGGACGGGGGGCTATGAAATCTTTCAGGTCGGCGTGCTCAGGATGATCAATTTCTGCACGTACAGGAACCCGGGATCGTCGGCGGCGCGCTGGACGGTGACCCTTACCGAGGTGCCATTGGAGAGGGCGGCGGGGCAGAGGTCCTGGGGGCAGAAGGCGTCGGCCCACCCGCCCTCGCCGTCGGTCAGATTGAGCAGGAAGCCGCCGGAGCAGGGACGGCACCGGACCACGACCACCGACACCTCTCCCGGTTCCTCATCGTCCAGATACCCCAGACCACCCAGCGTTGGGGGCTGGAACTCCGAGATGGCCATGAGGATGATGACCGCCGCGGTGGCCAGGAGGAGGAGCGTTCCCGGGCCGGCCTTGATCGAGCGCATGGGTGCCCATCCCATAGGTCAACGAACAGCTTTGTCCTTACAATCAACGTTGCTGAGGATAGTCTTGAATAGGCTGTCATCGATGCCGCCTACATGTCGAAGCCATTTACTGTGCAGCATACGGCTGCCATTTCCTTGGCCATACTCCTGGCCGGTGTGGTGATGGTGCTCATTGGACTGTTCGATCTTATCGGTTACGGCTTCAAAGAGGTCGGCAACTGGGGCTATTGGAGCTTTGGTATTGGGATCGTCCTCCTGCTGATAGGCGGGATCTGGTTCATCCTCTACCGCAGCAACGTCCGCAAGTTCAACAAGCTCATTGTGGAGAAGAGCAAGGCCGCATTCGTCAAGAAGCAGGACGACGTCGAGTATCTGGCCTGGCGCCTGCCGTCGAATTTCGAAGATAGGTTAGCGGTAAAGAAGAAGGAGTTCGGTCTGAAGTAGGCCCGCCCAAAGGGGGGGACCCCTTTGTTTCCATTGGAACCCCTGCGGGTCGGCCGGGGTCTGTTACCAGATGAGGTAAAAGACCCCGTTCTCTTTTTTAAGATATGTGATCAGGCCGCCTGGCCCTCTAGGGACACTATCTGATTGACGATCCGGGGGTGGTCTTTCTCCTGGCAAAAGATATGGACCTCCACCCCTTCCCCATATTTCACGTCGACCACTTCGGTATGGCTGTGAAGCCATGAGAGGAACGCTCCCACCCCGTCGCCATGGGGCAGGTGGAACCTCATCTCGATGGGGTACTGGAACGTGTTGGTGATCGCTTTTTGCAGCTCGATCAGCCCACCGCCTGATCTGGAGGATATGGTCAGGACCTCCCGCGCGGGAATGACCTCCTTGACGAGCCGTATCTTACTGAGAATGTCCTTGGTCTTGTCCTTCTTGCTCAGGACGACGACCAACGAGGATGGGTCTACCTCTGGAAACAAAATGTCCTTGGAGGTTTCCAGTTTTCGACGCAGTTCGTCGTCGGGGTCGGACGAGTCGACCACCAGGAGCACCAGGTCTGCGAAGTAGACCTCGTCGATGGTGCTCTTGAACGATTCGATCATGAAGTGGGGAAGGTTGCCGAGGAAGCCTATGGTGTCGGTCAGGAGGATCTGTTTGTTCCCTCCTTCCAGACGTCCAGTGGTGGTCGAGAGGGTCGAGAACAGGCGGTCCTCCACCAGCGCTTTCTCCGAGGTCAGGGCATTGAGCAGGGTGGATTTTCCAGCATTGGTATAGCCGGCGATGGCGACCATGTGGAATCCTCTCTTCCTCCTCTGCTGCCGGCGGAGGTTGTGATCGACCCCCAATCTCTCCAGCTCTGAATCGATCCTACTGAGCTGCCTTCTGATGAGCTCGTAGTAAGCATCGGTCTCATACCCTCCGGAACCCAGGAACCCGGGATGCTCGCCGCCTTTGGCGTTGTGGATCCATTCCCGCAGCAATGGGATCTCGTAGATCAGCTTGGCCCGGTGTACTTGGAGCTGAGCTTCCCTGGAAAAGGCCCGGGTCGAGAATATGTTCAGAATCAATCGAACGCGGTCGATGCATTCGACCTTAAGTTCGTTCTCCAGAAGCAGGTGCTGGGATGGTTTGAGCTCGCCGTTGAAGAGCAGGGCTTTCACGGGATGGGCCTGCAGCAGCTCCTTCATCTCTTCCAGCTTGCCCTTTCCCATGAAGGTTCGGGAGCTGGCTCGATTTCTCCTTTGGATTATTTCATAGACGATGGTATAACCGGCCGAGGATGCTAGTTCCTCCAGCTCAGAGATGTCCTCATCGAGGGTAATCAATGCCACCGGCATACCGTTCTTAGGATCGTTAACGTTCAATTATTCCTTCCTTCCTTTTCCTTCCCTATTATACGTATGTATATTATCCTTAGCTATTCTTCTTCTTCCTTCCCTCCTTTTCATTTTTTCCTTTTACCGGCTCCGGTGGAGATCGCGTTCTTTCTGGAGCCCATTCCTCTTTCTGCACTCTCCTTCATAGATCTACACCGATCCTAACAATCGATCGGAACCATTGCGAGGGCCAGCAGTAAAAAATACCTATACTTCAACTGGGACCATAGGAGATTTGCAACTGCAGTGGAAATAAAGGGGTGGGGGTCTTTTCATTATCCCAAACCGGAAAGTCATAGAACCATCTGGACAAGGTCAATAGAGAAACTACATTATACTCCTGTTCTATTCCACCGCTCACGAGGTGCCGACCGCTTTCCAATGGAAACAAAGGGGTTGGGCGGTTCCTTTTCGTGACGTGAAAGAAGGCGATTATCTGGACGAAAGCATATTCCAACCGTATCTGAACTCAAAGAAGATCTTCCAACGGAACCGGGAGATCCTCCGGCCGTCCTATATCCCCGATGAACTGCCGCACCGAAAGGAACAGATCAACCAGCTCGCCTCCATACTCGTCACCGCCCTGAGGGGGGACCGGCCGTCCAACGTCCTCATCTTCGGAAAGACCGGGACCGGGAAGACCGCCTCGGTCAAGTATCTTGGAAAGGAGATAAAAAAGGCCGATACGGAGTTCAACCGCATCACCTACCTCTACATGAACTGCGAGGTCGTCGACACCCAGTACGGCGTCCTGCAGAACATCGGCAACATGTTCATCGAGGATTTCAACGAGCGCATCCCCTTCACTGGATGGAGCACCGAGAGGGTGTACAACATCCTGAGGGAGAAGATAGACGACACCAACCGCGTGGTGATCCTGGTCCTGGACGAGATCGACAAGCTGGTATACAAATCGGGCGACGACGTCCTCTATCATCTCTCAAGGATCAACGACGATCTCCAGCGGGCCAAGGTCTCCCTCATCGGCATATCCAACGATTTGAAGTTCACCGAGTTCCTGGACCCCCGGGTCAAAAGCCGCCTAGGTGAGGAGAAGATGGTCTTCCCACCCTACAACGCCGACCAGCTCCGGGACATCCTAAACCAGCGTTCCGACCTGGCGTTCTTCCCAGGGGTCATCGATGTCAGCGTTCCGCCTCTCTGTTCCGCCCTCGCCGCCCAGGAGCATGGCGATGCGCGGAGAGCCCTGGACCTGCTGCGGATCGCCGCGGAGATCGCGGAGCGCAACGGGGACGACAAGGTGACCGAAGCGCACGTCTACAAGGCCAAGAACAAGATCGAGCTGGACTGCGTCACCGAAGCGATACGCACGCCGCCGACGCAATCCAAGCTGGGCCTCATGAGCCACCTCCTGAGCCAGGAGCGGGGCGACG
>CAYZEV010000037.1:0-25439 GCA_964477865.1 uncultured Methanomassiliicoccaceae archaeon
CGGAGCGCCGACCTTCACCGAGGCACTGCGGACCGGCACCGAGGTCTACCACTCGCTCAAGAAGCAGCTCAAGGACGCCTATGGCGCCTCGGCCATCAACATCGGCGACGAGGGCGGCTTCGCCCCACCTCTGGATACGACCGATCAGGCCCTGGAGATCATCGTCAAGGCCATCGAGGCGGCGGGCTACGTTCCGGGCAAGGACGTCTACCTGGCCATGGACGCCGCGGCCTCAGAGTTCTTTGAGGGCGGCGCGTACCACGTCGATGGCAAGATCCTCAGCCCCGGCGAGCTGGTGGACCTCTATGCCGGTCTGAAGGCCAAGTACCCGCTCATCAGCCTGGAGGATCCGGTCATGGAAGACGATTTCGACACCATGGCCGAGATGACCAGGATGATGGGCGCCAGGCTCCAGCTGGTGGGGGACGATCTATTCGTGACCAACCCGGAGCGCTTGAGGATGGCCATCGAGCGGAAGGCCGGCAATGCCCTCCTGCTGAAGGTCAATCAGATAGGCACCGTCACCGAGGCCATGGACGCCGCGGCGCTGGCGCAACGTTCCGGCTACGCGGTCATGGTCAGCCACCGCTCCGGGGAATCGGAGGACACCTCGATCGCCGACATCGCCGTGGCGCTGGGCTGTGGCCAGATCAAGACCGGGGCCCCGGCCCGGGCAGAGCGGACCGCCAAGTACAACCGCCTGCTGAGGATCGAGGAGAACCTCGGCGCCAAGGCCCGATTCGCGGGAAAGGCGACCTTCCGGTCGCTCCCTTGAAATCCCTTCCTTTTTCTAACACCAAATATTAAACTCCCAGGAACCATTCCCGCCACCCAGAGGAGAAAGGAACATGGGCGAAAAAGGCGGAAGGCATTTCTTCACAGCCTCCGACGAGGAGATCATGCAGGGCCGCACCACCGACATCTACTTCACGCGTACGATGGAGGTCCTGAAGGCCAAGGGAATGCTGCAACAAGAGGCTCTGGCAGAGATGACCGTGGCCAAGCTGCCCCGGGACTGGCCGTGGGGCGTGCTGTGCGGCCTGGAAGAGGCCCTTCGCCTGATGGAAGGCAAGGAGATCGACATTTGGGGCCTGACCGAGGGGTCGGTATTCCCGGCCCGCACCCAGAGCGGGATCAAGCTGCCTGTGCTGACCATCGAAGGCCCCTACGCCAATTATTGCATCTACGAAACCCCCATGCTGGGCTTTATCTGCCATTCCACTGGCGTGGCGACCATGTCCGCCCGCTGCCGCAAGGCCGCCGGGGACCGCTCCATGATCGCCTTCGGGATCCGCAGGACCCACCCGGCCATCAGCCCGATGCTCGACCGCTCCTCCTTCATCGGCGGCTGCGACGCCGTCTCTTCCCTGCTGGGAGCGGAGACCGTCGGCAAGAAGCCGGAAGGCACCATGCCTCACGCGCTGATCATCATGATCGGCGATTCGGTGAAGGCGTTCAAGGCCTTCGACGAGGTCGTGGAACCGTCCGTGCCCCGCATCGTGCTGGTCGACACCTATTCCGATGAGAAGACTGAGGCCATTGCCGCCTGCCAGGCCGTAAAGGACCTGGCCGGAGTGCGCCTCGACACCCCCGGCTCCCGCCGCGGCTCGTTCACCGAGCTCATCCGAGAGGTCCGCTGGGAGCTGGACCTTCGAGGATATGATCATGTCCAGATCTTCGTCTCCGGAGGGCTGGACGACAAATCCATTCCCGATCTCGCCAAGGCCGGAGCGGACGGGTTCGGGGTCGGTACGAGCATATCGAACGCCCCCACCGTGGATTTCGCATTGGACATCGTGGAGAAGGACGGCGCCCCGGTCGCCAAGAGGGGCAAGTTCGGGGGACGGAAGTTCCTGTTCCGTTGTCCCGACTGCTTCCGTTTCGAGGTCTCCACGTCCGAGGATGTCCCCCCCAGGTGTGATCGTTGCGGCCAGGAGATGGTCCCGGCCATGACCAAGCTGATGGAGAAAGGCAAGCGCCTGACCGGCGAGAAGGAGCCCAAGACCCTGCGGGCCGAAGTGCTGAAGCAATTGGAGAAGTTGGAGCTGGCATAGATGGAAGAGGGCGAGTTCCTGACCCGCATGTGCCGGGTGGAGCACTACAAGTTCCAGGTCTCCTTCAATTCCGATAAGATCGAGAGCATCTTCACCGACGAACCGGAGCCGCTGGGCAAGGGAGAATATCCTAACGCCGGAAAGCTCCTGGCCGCGGCGGTGGGCAACTGCCTATGTGCCTCCATGGTCTTCTGCATGGAGAAGTATCGGGCCGAGATACCCACCATCTATGCCGAGGTGGCGACCTCCATGGAGCGGAATGAGAAGGGGCGGCTCCGGATAACCCACATGGCGGTCAAGATATTCCCCCAGGTGAGCGATGAACAGAAGCTCCTCCGATGCCGGGAGATATTCGAGGATTTCTGCATCGTAACGCAGAGCGTGAGGCAGGGGATCGCCGTGGACGTGGAGGTCTATCCGGTCAAACCGCTGCCGAAGGTTCCGCCCACCGCCGGTACCGACTAGGGCGGGCGGGGCCATCTTTTCGCCGAGGCTTTTTTTCATGAAATCCCATTCGTAACTGGCTCGGTCCCGGTCTCTTATAATCGGAAAAAAATTGGCTCAATTGTTGTAAAGCCAGTGGCCATATTTCCTACAATCTACGAATATAACATGTTAAGGAAATGTTTAAGATTGGTGGGCTGTTCATGAGTATAGGGTCTGTTAAAATAAAACCTGAACCATGGGGAAACCCTCGGCTCTCGTAGCAGACTCTGAACAGAAATCGGGGAAGTCAGCACTCAAGCCATTAGCGTATGCTATGAAGCTCTCATAGGATCATCAAGTAGTGACCGGCATGTTCGTGAGAACAGGGATGGGGGTTGCCGCGTTGAATCCGGTGGGATCAAGCATTGCTGGGGTAGCACTCATGTTTGGTCCATATTCGATGAACAAGGCCCTTTGCGGCTGTGGCGCTCTCGCAGACCTGGACACGGAAGTGGTCAAGCGCAAGCAGGGGTTGGGGAAGCGGGTGGAATGCGTGAACTGTCGCAATCGCCGTATCGCGAGAGAACGTGAGCTTCTGGAGCTGCATTTCCTAGGTCAGGACGATGAAGAGCTGTTCAAGTGTTGACGGTTCGGCATCCTTAACGAATTATCGATAGTTCTGTTGCATCGGTCAAAAAGGTGGCGACGCCGTCCGCACAAGTCCGCGGTTGATTTTATATATCCATTCTGGAATCGGAAGAGGAGCGAGGCACTGGTTCATGGACATGTTCATCGTAGCGGGATTCCTAGGCTCGGGTAAGACCACACTGGTCCTGTCGATCATCAGCAGGATCATCGAGCGGACCGGAAAGAAGGTCGTGGTCATCGTCAACGACTTCGGCACGGTGGGCATCGATGGCAAGGTGATGACCAAGTACGGCCTCCAGGTCAAGGAACTGGCCAGCGGTTGCATCTGTTGCACCCTGGGACCGGACCTGCTGGTGACCGTGAAGGAGATCGAGGAGAACATCGCCCCCGATCTCATCATCATTGAGCCGACCGGCCTGGCCGACCCCGACGCCATCGTTCAGTGCATGGACTATTACGCGGGGAAGAGGCCATCCATCCGCTCGGCGGTCATCATCGACGCGGCTCGTTTCCAGGTGATAATGAAAGCGCTGGAACGACCGCTGACCGCCCAGGTGCGGACCGCCGACCTCATCATCATCAACAAGATGGACACCGTGGATGAGGCCGCCCTGCGGGAGATCGAAAAGGCGCTCAGGACGATCAACCCCACCAAGCCGATCATCCCCATCTCCGCCACCGAGGGAACGAACGTCGACAAGGTGGTCGAGGCGATGCTATGATCACCCCCGATTTCGCCGCCTACGCCGTTAAGATCGACGTACACCTCCCGACGCCGGTCCCTTCCGCCGTTATCCGGACCCGGGTCGAGGGCCTCATGAGCAGGATCGCCCTGGACTGCCTCAGGGCAGGCGCCGACCTCATCGGCCACATCAAATGCATAGTGGAGACCTCGGGACGGGGGTTCCTGGCCGTCAGCGTCACCAACCATGACGGCATACCGATGTCCAGAGGCCAGCTTGACGAGGGCATCGAAGAGATGACCATCATCGTCAACGTTCTGCTCTATGGCCTTAGCCGCAAGAAGATCCAGGACCTGGTGGACCCGTTGGCATTGAAGGAGATGGCCTTCCCCGGTGCGGTCGTGAAGTTGGAGGACCTGGAAAAGGCGCACGAGCACGAGCATGACCATGAGCACGAATGCGACCATGATCATGACGATCACGACCACTGCTGAAATTTTTTTTAAACTAATTTAAAGGGTCAACACCCGGCCGAGTGTGCTCGGCCGGTCGTCATTTTCCTAGATGAAAAGAGATGACCGGGGGAGAAGAAGGGCGAGGGCCGTCCTATTCGGCCGCCACCGGCGACGAGGCCTTCTTCACGGCAGCTTTCTTGGTCGGTGCCTTCTTGGTCGTGGCCTTATTGGGAGCCGCCTTCTTTGCTGGGGCCTTCTTGATCTTGGCCGCTCCCTCCTCGGCCACGGCCGTCTCCGCGGCGATCTTCTTCGCCGGCGCTTTCTTCACGGCCGCTTTCTTGGCCGGGACCTTCTTGGCACCTTTCTTGGGGGCGACCTTGTCCCCCTCCTTCTTCTTGGTCGGACAGTCCATATTGGCGCAGGACTTCCAGGTCTGTCCCTTCATCCAGATCTGCAATACGGGGGCGCCGCAGCCTTCGCACTTGTCTCCGGTGGGAGCGAACTTGCCGTATTGGGGCAGGGGGTAGGTCTGCTTGCAGTCGGGGTACCCGGAGCAGCCCAGGAACCTCTTGCCGGCGCGGGAGTAGATGATCCGCAGGTCCTTATTGCACTTGGGGCAGGAGCCGGCGGTCATCCTCTCCCGGTTGCTCTCGCAGCCGGGGTCCAGACAGTGCACCAGGGGCACTTGTCCCTTCCGGACCACCCGGACCATGGGGGCCTTGCAGACCTCGCAGATCTCTTCGGTGGACTGCACCAGTGCCGAGGGCGGATATTGGTAGACGCGCTTGCATTCGGGGTACTTGGAGCAGCCGACGAAGGGCCTCCCCATCTTCGACCTGATGACCTTGAGGTCAGAGCCGCAGTCGGGGCACTTCCCGATGTAATGTTGGGATTCGATGGCCTTTCGGATCTCATCGCCGATCTGGCTGCGATGGTTCTCCATGGTCTCCAGGATGTCGGAGAGCATGTCCTGCGATTCCTCGACCACATCGCCCAGGGTGTTCTTCCCGTTGGCGATGTCGTCCATGTCCTGTTCCAGGTGCGCGGTCATCTTCGGATCGGTGACGATCTGAGCATGCTTGATCAGCGCCTCCGCGACGGCCACCCCGCTGGCCGTGGGAATGAGGTCGTTCCCCTCCACGTACTTGCGGTCGTAGAGCTTCTGGATGATGTCGTGACGTGTGGATTTCGTTCCCAGGGCCAGGCGCTCCATCTCCTGGATCAGGCTTCCCTGCGAGTAGCGGCCGAGAGGTTGGGTCATCTTCTTTTCCGACCCCGCGCCCAGCAGGTGGACGTCCTCGCCCACCTTCAGCTCAGGTAGCTCGATCTCATTGACCCGGAAGTAGGGATAGTACTTCTTCCAGCCAGGGTAGAGGAGCTTGTAGCCGCGGGACTCGAACTCTTCTCCGTTGACGTCGATGGTGGAATTGGACAGCGCGGCCTTGGCCGGCGGCGCCACGGTGGCCATGAACCGGCGGGCCACCAGCTCGTAGATGGCCCACTTCTCGCCCTTGAACTTGACGCTGTTGGCGGCCTCGGTCGGATAGATCGGAGGGTGGTCGGTGGCCTGGACCTTGCCCCGGGACGGCCGGATGTGCTCCTGGGCGAGAAGCTCCTGGACATCCGCCTTCAGGTCCTCCGAATCCAACAGCTTTTCCAGGATGCGCCGCAGCCCCAGGGAGGGAGGATAGACGGTGTTATCGGTCCTGGGATAGGATATGTAACCGGCGGTGTAGAGGTCCTCGGCGATCTTCATGGCGCGGGCCGCGGTGAAGCCGAGCTTGTTGGCCTCCATGAGCATCATGGTCGTGTTGAACGGCGGCAGGGGGTACTCGTCCTTCTCGGTGCGTTCGTATTTGGTGACCTTCCCCTTGTCCGCCCCCTCGCAATTGGCCAGGGCCTTGGCCGCCCCGGCCTCCTCTTTGAACGGATTATGGGTATGATTGCCCTGGAACTCCACGCCCTTCTCGAAGCGGGCGGTGACGTTCCAGTAGGGAGTGGGAACGAACTCCTCGATGGCCTTGTGCCTGGCGACCACCAGGGCCAGGGTGGGGCTCTGCACCCGGCCCACGGACAGGAAGTTGCTCCCTCCCTGGTTGGAGGCCAAGGATATGAATCGGGTGAGCACCGCCCCCCAGGCCAGGTCGATCTTCTGGCGGCATTCCGCGGAGTCGGCCAGCCCCTCGTCCGGCTTGGTCAGCTCGCTGAAAGCGGTATCGATCTCCTGACGGGTGAAAGCGCTGAACCTAGCCCGTCCGACCCTCTTCTCATTGAGGTCGAGGAGGCGCGCGGTCTCCAGGCCGATCAGCTCTCCTTCCCGGTCAAAGTCGGTGGCGATGACGATCTCATCGACGTCCTTGGCGAGGTCTCTCAGGGTTGAGACGATATTGTGGGCGGTGATCCGCTTCTCCGGCTCGGCCTTGATCAGGTCCGAGAGACTTACCCCTCTCCAATCGTTCATGGCCGGGGGATAGTCCAGCTCGATGATGTGCCCCCGGAGCCCGACGATGTGAACAGGTCCGCTCTCATCTTCGAACTGGAAGACCGGCACCTTGTTTACGCTGGTCCTCTTGGAGCTGCCCCTGGACAGGATCGTCGCTATCCTCGCGGCGGCGTCGCTCTTCTCTGAGATGATGAGCCTGCTCATGCTCCTCGACCAAAGTACACGGAGTATAAAAAATATGGCTTGAGCGGTCTAAATGCGATAAAAAAGGAGATGCTGGCCTAATGCTCGTGAGAATGCGCGTCCCTTAGCCCTCCCGCGCGGTCCATGGAGCCCGAGGTCATGGTCAACTTGCCGAACGAGACGCCGTTGATGCTGATGATCTCGTCGGCGAGATGCTTTACCTCCCTGACCTTGCCCCAGACGATGAGCACCTCCAGGCATTGGTCCAGGCTGAGGTGGATGTGGATGGTCGAGGATATGTTGGCATGATGGTGGTGCTGTATCTCCATCAACCGGTCCTGGGCGCACCCTTTTCCATGGTCGTAGACCAGGGTGATGGTCCCCACCACATCGGCCTCGCTATCCTCCCATCGGTCCTCGGTGAGGGCGATCCGGATCAGGTCCCTTATCGCCTCCGACCGATTGGTATATCCCCTGCCGGTAACGAGGTCGTCGAACTCCTTGAGGAGGTCAGGTTCGAGCGAGATGCCTATGCGGGTGACATTGTCCATCGTATCGACCATTGAAGGGTATAGGGCAATAAAACCTCTTGGGGGGGCTCATGTTTATTTCCGACCGCCCCTTTGAGGTGAGAGGTCAACAGATGAGCACCACCCCTGAGCTGTTGCGCGCATTGGACGGAGCGGTCGAGCGGGCCATGGCCTCGGGGCCGGCGGCCATAATGTTCTCGGGTGGCCTGGACAGCGGGTTGCTGGCCGCATTGGCCAAGAGGCACGGGACGCCCCACCTGTACACGGTGGGCATTGAAGGCGCTCATGACCTGCGTATGAGCGAGGAGATGGCCAAGGCCCTCGATCTCCCCTGGACCCCCCTGCTCATGACCCCGGAGGAGGTGATGACCGCCTGCCGGGATACGCTGAGGATCGTCCCGATCGATAACCCCGTGGTGCTGTCGTTCGAGCTGCCCCTGCAGCTCATCGCCTCCCGGGCCGGGGAGGACATTCTCATGAGCGGACAGGGAGCGGACGAGATGTTCGGAGGTTACAACCGCTATCTGGCGATGGCCGGGGACCAGCTGGTGCTGAGCATGGGGGACGACCTGGCCAAGGTGCTCTCCGACGGGGCGCCTCTGGACCAGGTCATCGCCGGCCATTACGGAAAGAGGGTCGCCCATCCGTTCCTGGACCCGGAGGTGCGGCGGATCGCCGAGACCATACCGCCCGGTGACAAGGTCCGGGACGGGGTCAGGAAAGCTCCCCTGCGGGATGTGGCCAGGTCCATGGGGATGGAGATGATCGTGATGCGGGAGAAGAAGGCCGCCCAGTACGGCTCGGGTTTCATGAAGGTCATGAAATCCCAGGCCCGCAAGCAGAAGCTGGAGCTCAAGGAACTGATCGCGAAGATGCGCCAGGAGCAAGGAATTTAAATGGCCGAGGCCATGGACGGCCGTGGACTACCTGGAAACTATAGACTGGTTGTTTGAACAGGAGACCAAGGGGATCAAGTTCGGGTTGGCCAATGTCACCGGGCTGCTCCATCATCTGGGCGATCCCCATCTCCGATTCCGCTCGGTCCATGTTGCCGGCACGAACGGCAAGGGCTCGGTCAGCGCCATGACCGCATCGGTCCTCCAGGAGGCCGGCTATGTTACTGGGCTGTATACCTCTCCTCACCTGGTCGATTTCCGCGAACGCATCCAGGTCGACGGCGCCTGCATCCCGGAACAAAAGATGCTCCGCCTGGCCGGGGAGGTCCGGGAATACGCCGAGGGCACCAGGGGCGCGGAGACCCGGTTGACCTTCTTCGAGCTCACCACGGCGATGGCCTTCGCCCATTTCGCCGATGAAGGGGTGGAGGAGGCGGTCGTCGAGGTGGGCATGGGGGGCCGGCTGGACGCCACCAATGTCATCGTCCCGGACTGCTCGGTCATAGCCCGGATCGGCCTGGAGCACACCTCTTACCTGGGCGATACCATCGCGGCGATCGCCGCCGAGAAGGCCGGGATCATCAAGAACGGCGTTCCGGTGGTCACCATCGACCAGAGCGACCAAGCCCTTCACGTCTTCCGCCAGATCGCCAAGGATAGGGCCGCCTCATTGAAGGTGGTCGGCCGGGACGTCGGTTTCGAGGCTCTGGCCTCCACCCTGGACGGCAACGAGGTCTATATCGAGGAGCTGGACCGCGCCGTGCACATACCCCTCCTGGGCTCGTACCAGGCGGAGAACTGTGCCCTCTCCTGCGGGGCCCTGACCGAGCTGATGCGCCGGGGCGTTTACATCTCGGACGAGGCGATACATAATGGGATGGCCAAGGTCCGGTGGCCCGGGAGGCTGGACATCATCTCCCGAAAGCCCACCATGATCTTCGACGTGACCCACACCCCGGACGGAGCAAGGGTGGTGTCCGAGGAGGTATTTCGATTGCTGGGCAAGAAGGTCGTTCTCGTGCTCGGGGTCCTCAACGACAAGGACCTGGACGGCATCGCCGCGGGGTTCGGCGGCATGGCCAGACAGGCGGTGGCGACCGCGCCGGCCACCAGGCGAGCGTTTTCCCCGGCCGCGGTGGCGACGGCGCTCAGAAAACACTGTCCGGTGACGGAGGTCGACGGCGTCGGGGCGGCGATCGACCGGGCCCTTTCTATGGCCGGACCGGACGATGCGGTCCTGGTCACCGGCTCCCTGTTCGTGATCGGCGAGGCCATGAGGTGGTCGGATGGAAAGAAAACCTGTGAATGAGATCCTGGACCGCCTGGAACGGCGATCTGCGGAACGGGCTTCCCCCGGCTCCGCCCTCGGCAGGCAGCCGTCCTGGCGATCGACCCCCTTCACCATGCTCGTCGCCACCGTCCTATCGCAGCGAAACCGGGACGTGAGCACCTATCTGGCAGCGGAAAGGCTGTTCGCCGTCTACTCGACCCCCGGGGAGCTGATGGACGCCCCTCTGGAGGAGATCGATGACCTCATACGTACCGTGAACTTTCACTTTGGGAAGGCCAAGGCCGTCCGGGAGATCGCCCGCATCATCAACCAGGACTTCGGGGATAAGGTACCGGCGGACATCGATCACCTCATGAGCCTGCCCATGGTCGGTCGGAAGACCGCCAATTGCGTACTGGCCTACGCCTTCCAGATCGACGCGATCTGCGTGGACACCCATGTCCACCGCATCTCCAACCGCATCGGTCTGGTGACCTCGGTCGTTCCGGAAGAGACGGAGAGGCAGCTGGAAAGGGTGGTGCCCCGGGAACGGTGGAGGAGCGTCAACGAACTGCTGGTCCGCTTCGGTCAGGAGGTCTGCACGCCACTGAGGCCGAAGCACGATCTATGCCCCATAACCGAGTTCTGCGACCACTATCAGGAAATGCTCAAGGATAAAAAAGGCCCGATCTAGAGGCCCAGTCCCTCGTCGATCTTCTTGGCCATCTCCTTCTCCAGCTGGACCTCGGCCTCCCACTGCTCCATGGTGTCCAGGACCTCCTTCAGCTGGCGCAGGCAGTCCATGCACAGCCAACGGGCCCCTATGAGCTTCATCGACCGCTTCTTGTAGCCGACCGCCCCGCACAGAGCGCAGACATGCATGTCCCGGGTGCGGTGCTCGACGTAGGCCTCGAGCTTCTTGCCCTCCACCAAAGACTCCAGGATCAGCTCCTTGCGAGAACGCTCGACGTTGGGCATAGGCTCTGCTCAATATCCCAGGAGGATTATAAAAAAACTCTGTCCTGAGCAGCGACGACGACCGTCCCGAGGGAAACTGGCAATTGGGTGAACCGCTCCGTTCTCGGGTCGGGGCTTCTTGCTTCATCCACCGCCGCCATCCGAAGAAGGTCGTACATGATGTCCGCGAGCGTGAATTCCACCGTTCCGACCGTACCGTCGAGGAGCTGCTGGACGAGCGAAATAATGTCTTTAAGGGAGATGTCCGTAACCGTCCTGCTCGATCTAATTCCTATGTTTTCGCAGGAGGACTTCTCGCACGAAGTTAAATATTGGTGCTCCGATGGAGAAGGGAATGCATGAGGTTTCTGTCATGTCCAGCATACTGGACGCGGTCATGGAGGAGCTGAAGAAGCACCGGGTGGAGAAGGTCGAGGAGGTCCTCCTGACGATAGGGGACCTGACCTTCCTGGGTGAGGAACAGCTCAGCTTCGCCTTCGAGATATTGACCAGAGACACCGTCCTGGAGGGTTCCAAGCTCATCGTGGAGCACGAGCAGGTCGAGGTGATCTGCCACCACTGCAATTACCAGGGAAGGGCCGAACACCTGGAGGACGAGATATACCATACGCAGGTGCCGACGCTGAACTGTCCGAAATGCGGGCTGAGGGTCGAGGTCACCAAGGGCAAGAGCTGCATGGTCCGTTCGATCAAGGTGGTGGAGGAAGATGTTCCGATTGAGGGATGAGAAGGCCGCGCAGAGGATCATCGAATCCATACGCAAGGAGGACGTGGACGTCCGCTTCATGCATGTCTGCGGCACCCACCAGGACACCCTGGTCCGGTTCGGCCTGGAAGCGTTGCTGAGGGACGTAGGGGTGGAGATCCGACAAGGACCTGGCTGCCCCGTTTGCGTGACCACCACGGGGGAGGTGGCCGAGGCCATCGCGCTGGCCGATGCCGGTGTGACCATAGCGGTCTTTGGCGATATGCTCAAGGTGCCCACCCCGATCGGTTCGCTGGGGGACGCCAAGGCCCGGGGCAAGGATGTCCGGATCGTCTACTCGGTCGAGGACGCCGTGCGCATGGCCTCCGAGGTCAAGCACATGGTCTTCATGGGCATCGGTTTCGAGACCACCAGTCCCACCACGGCGACGGTGATGGTGGAAAAGCTGCCGGAGAACTTCTCGGTCTGCTCCTGCCATCGCCTGCTCCCTCCCGCCCTGCACGCCATCATCAATATGGGGGAGTTCAAGATCGACGGTCTGATCGAGCCGGGGCACGTGAGCGCCATCATCGGGGTCGAACCATACCAGGTGTTCTCGACGAAGTACAAGGTGCCCCAGGTCGTGGCCGGCTTCGAGCCGTTGGACCTCCTCATGGCCGTTCACATGCTGGTCAAGCAGATCAAGGAGGGCCGGGCCGAGGTCGAGAACGAATACTCCCGCCTGGTCAAGAACAACGGCAATCCCAAGGCGGTCCGTCTCCTGGAGCAGGTGTTCAGGCCGGTGGACCGGGCCTGGAGGGGCTTCCCGGTCATCCCTGCCAGCGCCTACGAGCTACGCGAAGAGTACGATGCCCACAATGCCCGGAAGGTCCACGAGGACGTGCTCAGGGACCGCCCGCCGGTCCAGGAAGAGCTGCGGGGCTGCCGCTGCGGGGAAGTGCTCCGCGGCCTCATCGAATCGCAGGAGTGCCCCGCCTTTGGGAAAGGTTGCACCCCCAAATATCCGATGGGTCCCTGCATGGTATCCCGGGAGGGTGGTTGCAACATCGCCTTCCGCTACCAGGGTAAGCTCTGATCAGCCCACTGGATGGTGCCAAAGCATCCGTATGCTGATGAAGAACACCCAAAGCAACAGGCATCCTACGGCCAGCGCCTCGACCCCGGCCGCGGGCAGGAACGCGATGCTGATGAGCGGTATGACCAGCAGCATCGCCGTCAGCATGCCGCCGCTGGGATGGAACACATGGCTTTTCCATACGGGCGCGATGAGGATCGCCAGGGAAACCGCCGCCAAAAGGAAGAAGCCGTAGCTAAGAACGGTGAGCGGCTCGCCGGTATCGATGGGAAAGTGGCCGATGCCGACAAGGAATATGGATGCAATGGCCAGGATGGCCGAGCCCGCCTTCCCCAATGTGGTGGTCGACAGCACGCGATAAAGGCCGATGGCGAACACCAGTCCCAGCAGCCCGGCGATGATGACCCCTGAGTTGAACGCCAACGCTCCGGCCCGGGAGCGGTCCCCCAGCTCGCTCAAAGTCATCCTCCCGAGCTGCCAATGGCCGTCGGTGACCACCGCCATGGCCCATATGGTGGCGAACCCGACCGAACCGATCAGGCCGGCCGCGGCCCCCAACCGGGGAGAGAGGAATTTGGTGTTCACGATGAAAGAACGGCTCCCCACGAATATTTTACTTACCGCAAATGGAGCAAGAAAGCCCACGATTTTGATCGTGGGATGAATTGTGACAAGTAGTACTTTCGGACAACCCCCCGAAAGACGTTAATATGCTCTGGGCGATTCGCTCTCCGCCATTATACTGCCGCACTTCCATGGGCGTGCAAGTTCTGGCATCGAACGTGCTTCCTTCGGAAGTACGGTTGACCGCATCGGCCAAGGATGTCGTTCAAGCCCATCCTTGACCATAGGTGCTGGTCGATTGCATGTAGACAGAGATGCATGCAAGGGCCGCATTGATACGCCCCAGGAGGCTCCGGCATGAACGTTGCCGACCTCAGAATCCCACGAATTAATTCGTGGGAGTGTCAAAAGCTTCAGGACAAATGACCGGTCGATACGATGGTGGCCAAGTTCCAGTCCGGCGATGAACTCATGATGATGCTTCGAAGGGCCATGGAGATCGAGCTGGCCTTCGAGCAGGATGCCCAGTGGGAAGGCTACTACGAGAAGGAGAAGCTCAGGGAGGTGTTGATGGAGCTCATCGTAGACTCCGGCCGCCACGCCGTGTTGGTCCAGGGGCTGATCGACAAGGTCAAGGTGACGCCCGGGAAAGAGCATCCTCCCCTGCACGGGAAGGCCTTTAATTTCAGGAACAAGAACGACCTCGAGATGATGATGGAGATCGGCCATACTGAGCAGTTGATGAAGGACATCTACAGCAGTATCCGCGAATCGGTCAAGGCCTCGCCGCCGGGGCTGCTGAAGAACGAGGACGAGAGGGGGGCGTTCCTGGAAGAGATCGAGCAGCTGGTACAGGCCGAGACCCATCACGCCGAGCTGGTCACCAAATACGTGGGCAAGGTCGAACGCATCCACTAGCCCCTGCCGCTCCGGGCGCCCCCATAGGTAAGTTTACATCAGGGCTGCGGAATACCCGTCCCAACCGGGCAGAGGAGGCATGAGATGGACCAGGCCGCGAATGGTGACGTCAATGGGGCGAAGGCGATCCCTCAAGAGGTCAAGCCACAGGAGTTGAACGGCTGTGCACGGAAGAGGGCGGTCGGCGTGACCCTGCCCCCCGGTTCAAAGCCGATAAAGCTGCAGGGCGATACCCCGCAGGAATTCCTCAACTATGTCCAGACCTCCAATCTCACCTGGATCAACTTCTCCGTCAATGACGTGGAGAAGGACGGCAACGAAATCGCCACCGCCTTCGGTTTCAGCGACACCCTGGTCCCGACCCTGTTGAAGGGCTATTTCGCCAATTTCGAGGACCGCGATGTGGAGTTGGGCATCCTTTTGCCCGCTGTGCGGGTCAGAAAGGTGGACTTTGCCTGTTTCCCCCTCATCGTCCTGGTCAGGAAGAACCTCATTCTCACCATCCACGCCGAGACCGTCCACCGGCTGGTGAACTTCTTGAGGTACGCGGAAGTATATCTCCGAAAACTGCCTGAGTCGATGCCCCCGGAGGACAAGCTCACCCTGATGCTGTGCCGCATCATCGATGAGAACAATAATCGAAACTTCGAGCAGCTACGGGAGATCGAGGACCAGGCCGATTGGCTATCTGAGAGCCTGCTCGATGCCAAGATCGACCGGAACATGCTGGGGAAGAACATCTACGAGATGAAGCATACCCTCATCACATACCTCAACACGCTCTGGCGGACATTGGACGTCCTCAACAATCTTCGGTACGGCGATGCGGACGTGATCACCGACAACCCCAAGGTCCTGGCCAAGGTCAACCTGCTCGTCGTGGACGTGACCCAGCAGATCTCCCTTAGCGAGCACATGTCCGAAGTGCTCGCGTCCGGGCTGGAAGTGCTCCAATCCATCTACAACAATCAGCTCCAGGTGCTGAACAACCGCATGGCCCTGGCCATGACCTGGATGACCATCCTGGGCACCGCGGTCCTGGTGCCCAACACCCTGGCTACCATCGGCGGTCTCCTGATGCTGGAAGGCAATATGCTGACCTGGTTCATGCTCATTATCATAATGACCACGGTCGAAGCGACCATACTGGCCTGGTGGTGGGTCAGCAAAAAGATCAGCATCCCGAACCGGGCCGACGAGTTCATCCCCCAGGCCGAATCACTAAAAAAGAAAAAGTGATCCGTCACTTTTCTTACTTTATTTTTATTTTTTGCTCAATCCACTCCTTATCGAATGGCACAAGTTTTATAATGGCCGGGGTTCAATTTTAAAAGCCGTTCTTCGGAACCTGTGATTTGGAGGAGCAAACATGACGTCAGATAAGCTCAAGGATATGTTGAACGACGCTATCTCAAGAGAGGTCCAAGTATCGATACAGTACATGTGGCAGCATGTCCAGTGGGGAGGGGTCAAACATTATGCCGTCAGCGACCACCTCGAGGAGATCGCCATCCAGGAGATGAAGCATGCCGAAAAGATCGCCGAGCGGCTCTGGTACCTGGGAGGAACGCCGACCACAAAGCCGGCCCCTATCGAAGTGGGTGCTGACCTCTGGGAGATGATCGCCAACGACATCAAGGCAGAGCAGGGGGCCATAGACCTGTACAAGGAGATCATCAAGGTGGCCGCCGCCGAGGGTGACGTTACGACCAAGTTCATCTTCGAGGGGATCCTGGAAGAGGAGGAAGAGCACCACGACTTCTTCATTTCGGTGGCCGAGGACAACGAGATGAACAGGAAGTGAACCTCCTCCATCAAACCGTTTTCCCTTTCAATAACTTGTTACGAACTGGTCGGGTGGAACTGGCGGACCGTTATCGAGCCCCCACGCTTTGATGGAAAGTATTTGATGGGCGGGACGAAGGGCATAAGCCTTAGGAACACGTTCCGCTACCCGGTGGTCGGATAAGCATCGGCATCGTGGCCTGTGAAATATTCAAACGGGAGATCGAGAGCCTGGTCGCCGACGATCCAGACGTTACACACCTGGAGTTCCTGGAGTTCGCGCTGCACGTCAATGCCGAAGAGATGCGTCAGACCGTGCTGGAAAAGGTGAACGCCCTGAAGGGCAAGGTGGAAGCCGTCTTCATTGGGTATGCCATCTGCCAGAAGTTGAACGGCCTGCCTAAGGAGACCCTGGTGCCCTCTTTGATGCTGGATGGGGACGACTGCATCTCAGTGCTGCTCGGACCGATCGAATATGCCAAGGAAAAGGCCATCTGCACCGGCACCTGGTTCTCTACCCCCGGCTGGGCTGAACAGGGTATGCAGGCCGTGATCAAGGAGCTGCACCTGGATAGCATGGTGGACCAGGGCTATGATCCCATGTACTTCGTGGACATCATATTCCAGTCCTACGGCCGTTGTCTGTACATCGATACCGGGGTGGGGGACAGCAGGCAATATGAGTCCCGGTCCGCCCAGTTCGCCGAACAGCTGAGGCTGCCCCATTCGTCGCGCCAGGGCGACATCGGCCGGTTGGCCGAGGGGATCAGGAAGACCAAGGAGCTGGCGGCGCGGTCAGGGTGAGGCCGGTTCCAGGCACCAGCGGTGCCATTCCGTCGCTTTTTTTGTATTAGAGTATAGTAATGATTAAGTGGGAATTGCCCGATGA
The DNA here is from genome assembly GCA_964477865.1 of uncultured Methanomassiliicoccaceae archaeon. Taxonomy (GTDB): domain Archaea; phylum Thermoplasmatota; class Thermoplasmata; order Methanomassiliicoccales; family Methanomassiliicoccaceae; genus UBA6. The sequence continues at coordinate 16,504 of CAYZEV010000037.1, forward strand.
GGTTAATTGAACTTCAGAGATAACCTGATATCAACCTAAAGCAGTGAATCAATATGACTCAAGATTTTCGTAGTCTCCAAGTTACCGAGCCCGTCCTAAAAGCGATTGAGAAGATGGGCTGGGCCGAGCCCACCCCGGTTCAGATAGGAACGATCCCCTTGTTGTTGGAGGGCCGCGATGTGATCGCACAGGCCCAGACCGGAACGGGAAAGACCGCCGCGTTCGGCATCCCCATCATCCAGAACGTAGTGCGTGGCAGGGTGCCCTCGGCGCTGGTGCTGTGCCCCACTCGCGAGCTCGCAGTCCAGGTCTCGGAAGAGATCAAGCGGCTGAGCGTCAATGTGGACATCAACGTGCTGGCCGTATACGGCGGCGCGGGCATGGATGCTCAGTTGGACGCCCTCCACCAGGGCGTCGATATCGTGGTCGGCACCCCCGGAAGGTTGATCGACCATGTCCGGCGGGGCACCCTCGACCTGAGGAAGATCAGATTCCTGGTGCTGGACGAGGCGGACCGCATGCTCGACATGGGTTTCATCGAGGACATCACCTACATCATTTCCAAGGTCCCCAAGGAACGCCAGACCATGCTGTTCTCGGCCACCATCCCCGGAGAGATACGGAAGCTGGCCGAAGAGCATATGAAGAATCCCCAGGTGGTCTCGGTCTCCGAAGAGGACATCGTCCTCCCGAACACCAAGCAGATGTACTTCAACGTGGGACGGAAGAACAAGATCTGGGCCCTGTGCCGGGTGCTGGACAAGGAGAGGCCCAAGACCATCGTGTTCGCCCAGACCAAGCACATGGTGGACACCATCGAGAAGAGGCTGACCTCCTATGGTTATCCCGCCGCGGCCATCCACGGCGATCTGACCCAGTCCCGAAGGGAAAAAGTGCTGACCGACTTCCGCGCCGGCAAGATCATGGTCCTCGTGGCCACCGATGTGGCCGCTCGCGGGCTGGACATCGAGGGCGTGAAATATGTCATCAATTATGACATTCCCGATTCGCCCGATACCTATGTCCACCGCATCGGCCGGACCGGAAGGGCCGGGAAAGAGGGAAGGGCCATCACCTTCGTCTCCAACGATGAGATGCACCTTCTCGACGCTATCCAGAAGTTCACCGATGTCAAGCTGAAGCAGGTCGAGGTCCCCAACGTAAAAGGCGAGGAGACCGTCCAGGAGGTCCTGGACTTTGACGAGATGGCCGACATCTTCGGCATGGTCCGGTACGAGCTGAACATCGGCTCGGCCAACGGGGCCAACAAGGTCGACCTGGCCGATTTCATCGCCCGGAACGCCCGTGTCAATGACATCGTTATCGGGCACATCGAGATCGGACAGAACAAGACCGACATCGAGGTCCACAAGGACGTCGGCCTTAAGGTATTGAGGGCTCTCCGCCAGTCATCTTACAAAGGTAAGCGGCTGATGGTGACCCCGATGCCCCGGAAGAGATGATTGAAGAACTGGTTCAGCGCCACTTGGAGTAGCGGTCCAGCAGGGTGCAGACATCATCGGCGGCTATCTTGTCGATGGTGCCAGCGGCCTCAATTTCTCGAATATATTCCTTGGTCTCCTTGACGGAGACCCGGGATGACTTGGCGATGATGTTCGCCACCACGGTGGGTATGACGGTCTTGTCTATGGTGGGGGTTGCGTTGAGTATCTCCCTCAGATCGTACTTGAAAGATCCCAATCGATGGAGGTTCAACATGGCTACACGAGGCGTCTGGGGACGGATCTTTTTCCGGTCGTCCTTTCGAGCGCCAGGCTTGAATGGTCGTCTACTAGGCAATATTATTACTCCGAAAAGGAAAACATGAAGACCATTACTTAAAGGTAACTCTTGTAAAGAGGTCGATACCTGGGGAAACTAAGCTCTGGCCCGGGGCAGCCATAGCTGCCGGTGGATATTTATTCTGACCGCTCAACCGCCCTTGGTGATGTCTTGGGTCTGGTACCATTCCAGCGCTTTAACCAGATGCTGCGGCTCATAGTCTGGCCACAGGTCCTCGAGAACGAACAGGTCGGCATAGGCGCACTGGACCGGCAGGAAGCCGCTCAGTCGGCTCCGTCCGCCCCAGCGGATGACCAGCTCTATCTCGCTGACATCGCTGGACCCGATGCGGCCGTTCGCTTCCAGCTGATCCAGGTCCCAACGCCAGCTATAGTTGATCAGGAGGTTGACCCTGATACCCCCCTTACCGATCCTCCGCCGGGTCGTGAAAGATCGGAACTCCTCGGGGAACAGGGCCGATCCGGAATCGCCCACGATGAGCAGGTCAGCGTCCAGGTCCTCCAGCCGGTGGACGGCCTTGACGCAAGCCGCCTGGTAGGCCTCCCGCTGTTCCCGCGGCCTCTTGGTGTTCTCCCGGGTGAAGCCGTAGATGCTGACCTCCCTTATCCCCAGCGCCCTGCATCGCTCATACAGGTCGAAGGCGGGATCGATGCCATGATCATATCCGGATCGTTTTTCCAACCCCCGGTCAACCGCCCACCGCCGGTTGCCGTCCGGGATGATGCCGATATGCTCCGGCAATCTCGACCCTTTCAATATCCCATATCTCGCATCGGCGAGATCATCTGAAAATCGAAGCATTTCGGACAACAGGTATAGCTTTGGAATCAGACCATATATTTCTATTACTGCTCCGTTAGGTCGCCGACGACGCATGCCGGTCCGGACGTGGGGGACCGGCGAGGGTGACCACATCACAAGCGTACCTATGGGATCGTCGATCAAAGGTCTGTGTTCGGTCCTGACGCGAGGAGCGGGCAAGGCCGGTCATTCGCAAGTATCTTATCGCAATTCCTCCTTGGCAAATTGCCCCAAGGAGCAGCTGATGTCAGGTCCTAAAGCCACAAAAGGAGCCAGGAGGTCCCCCCGGGAGGGTCCGATGAATCGATCGGACGGCGATGGGAAAAGGCCATCCAGGAAACGCAATGTCCTGCTCATAATCGTGCTCTCCCTGGCGATTTGTGCGGTGGTGCTCGCCGCCACCCTCGCGAACAGTTCCTCACGCGGTCTGGACATACAGAAGGGCGACAGTATGCAATATTCCCTCGCCAGCTATACTGGACAGAAGAACGCCTCCGGATCCCTCATCATCGAGGTCACCAACCAGACATCGAACTCCTACGAGATCACCTATGCCATCACCCTCGAAAATAAGACGACCAGGACCGTGGTCCAGTTCACTGGGGCCAGCGGCGCCTGGTCGTCGAACATAGCGAACGTCATGAACAAGCTCTCCGGCAGCTCTTCCTCGGCCACGGCCACCAACGAGACCGAAATGTATACCGTCTACGGGACGAAACAGGCAACGGAGTATACTATCGACACAACGACCAAATCGGGCATCGGTCTCCATTACACTTATTGGCTGGCCTCGACCAACAATTGCCCTCTGCAGATGGCCCTCCTATATGGGAATGGCGATATCGTGACCGCTACCCTTGTGTACACGAACATCGCCGAGTTCCAATCCTGAGGCCGCTACTGCCGCTTTCGGGTCCTAGACAGCAATTTGTCCTCATATCATTGATCGGAGACATCGAAAAGCGCCCCTCCCGGCTCGTAGCAGATGGCCCGACCAGGCTCATTCTCCGCGGCCCCATCTACCTGGATGTCTCGAGATCGAAATATCGAACCCAGCGCGCTGAGGGATGTACGCTCTTGGACTCAGTGCGCTAGCTCTGGGCAATTTATTGGCTCCAGCTCCCGTTCCAGCAGCCTCAATTCCCGGCCCATCAGCGTCTCCGGGTCCACCGTGACGATGAGCTTGGAGCCCGAGGCCATGGCGGCGTCCCGAAGCCCGAACACGAACGGTAGCACCCGGTCCAAGTTATTGTATGCTGACAGATATTCCAGACCATCGAGCAGGATGACGGAGCCGACGCCCCTCTCCAGGAATTTTTCTGTCGTGTGTCGAAGCACCGAGAGGCTGGCGGGACCGATGCTGGTCGGTCCGGGCTTGCTGGCCAACCAGATGATGGGCGTATTTCGCAGACCGTAGGCTTCCCCGACCTGGTCAGGGTGGACGCGGGTGACAAGCAGCCCTTGTCCGCCCGAGGCGATCTCATTGACGAACATTCGATAGGCCATGTCGCCGCCCTTGGTCTTTACCAGTACCCCAAGGCCCGGCTCCACGCTCGGCACGCGTATATCAGTCCGCAGGTTCTCCTGGACCGGCTCGAGGGCGAAGAACTTTTGCCGGTAGATGCCGTAGGCAAAGCAGATGCTAGATGAAAGGATGATCAACGGAAGCAGGGGAGGAATGCTCTGTCCATTGATCTTGAAAGGGACGATCAACAATCCAGAAATGAACGGGATCCCCGTCCCCACCATCAGGAGAGCGATCCGGCGCCTTAGGTCCTCCCTCCCCTCTCTCCGGTACAACCGGGTCAAGATGATGAGGCCCACGAGGTAGAACGTATAGTCGGCCACCCACCACCAGGCCCGGGACAGGCCGGCGGATAACCACCAACCGTACTGATTCTCGGCCACGCTGCTGACCAGGACCGCGGGCACGATGGCGATGAGGATCGTCAGAGCCCAGAACCCGCGCTTGTGCCTCACCAACCAGGTCTCTTCTCGTTCGTAGGGCAGGTAGGAGGTCAGGAAGAGCAGCATGCCCCCCGTAAGCGTCGAAAAGAAGATGACCGGTCTGGCGAAGAGCAGAGCGGTGCCCTCGTCGGAGGCCGAGATCATGAGGAAGACCGCCATACTGGTCATGGCCGCCAAGGCCACAAGGAGGAAGAACAGCTTAGAGCTCTTCATAAAAGGATTCCTGACCAGGACATAGAGGCCTATGGCGAAGCAGGCTATCGTAGCGATGATGGAAACGACCGATAATAACAGGCTGCCTTCGGACATTGACTCGTCTCTTTATGGCTAATGTCCCCCCTTAATACTATTAAGGTGAAGGATTAAAAATCAAATCTGAAATTACGTTTGATGGTACGGGGCCTCGGGTTGGATGCCCTAAGCAGCTCGCGAGCCAACCCCGCCCCGCTAAAGGCTCGGTGGATCATGACGATCATCGGCCGAGCATTCCTACCCGGGCGGGAGCTCGGGCGGAGGGCAATGTCCCGAAATGGTTGAATCTCGGAGACCATCATAGGCCAGCCCTTCCACCCGGGCAGATTGGCATGGGGGGCGAAATATTGCCCCATCACCACTTGGCCAGCGTTCCGACCCCCAACATTCTTATATCTTTCGCTCCTTAGAAAATCGTCGGGATATAATGAGCTTCGACCCGATATTGGCCTTGATAAGCATTATCTTCGGAATTCTGGTGATCGCTATCCCCGCCATCCTGGGCTGGATCGTGGGCATATTCTTTGTGCTGGTGGGCATCTGGCTTCTGCTCGACTACTTCAACAAGGGCGAGAAGAAGACGAACCAGGCGCCGCAGCAGGGTCCGACGGGTCAGGGGCCTGTGGAAAAGAAGTGAAGGGGTTTCAGGCCTGCTTACGGCCCGGCTTCCACCGGAGGCCTGCTCTCTTCTCTTTCTTCTTTCTACCCGTGATGAGCATGTCCTTTTTGAACATCCAGACGGCCAGGCCCATGGCCAACCCGGCGAACAGTGCCTCATAGGCGATCCCGGCCAGTACCAGGCCGTAGTCGTCGAACATGAGGTTGTTCATGGCCATCATCGGATGGCTGAACGGGATCAGGAACAGACCGACCTGAGCGAACGCCGGCAGGGTGTTGAAGTCCTTCAGCATCATCACGAAGAAAGGCACCATCGCCAGGAAGGTGATGGGCATGGTCAGGCTTTGCGCTGACTTGTAGTCCCGGGCGAAGGCCCCCAGCAGCATGCACAGGGACAGGGCGCTGAGCACGGCGAGGAAGAGGGAGAGACCTACCAAGGCATAGTCCAGGGGGTTCAGGATCAGACCGTAGCGGGCCAGGTCCAACGAGCCCTGTGATTGCAAGGAGCTCATGTAGTAGCCCATGCCCGCCATGTACACCACCGCCATGATCAGCCCGACCAGCGCGGCTCCCGCCAGCTTGCCCAGGACGATGTCGCGCCGCTTCACCGGCATGGTGAGCAAGGTCTCCAGCGTCTTGTTCTCCTTCTCCATGCCCATCGAGGCGATGACCGTTCCCCCGGTCATCAGGATGACCATCATGACCACCAGTGGCACCAGGAACGATTGGGATGACAGCACCGAAGAGATCGTGACCGGGGACACCCCTTCCATGGTCTTGCCCTTGAAGTAGGTGGTCTCGCTCTTGACCGTGGGGTTCAGGATGACCGTGGCATTGTCGGTCATATGGTTCTGGATCATGGCCGTGGAGAGCTGCCGGTTCACTCCGGAAATGATGTTGTCGACCACGGCCGAGGACACCGCGTCCATGGCCCCCGCCCCATACATAATCCAGTAGACCTGGATGGTGCCGGAGGCGTTGGCCGTCAGGTTAGATGCGAAACCCGGCAGTATCACCAGCAGGGCGGAGCCGCCGACCGAGGTCACGCTCTTCAGGCCCTCGTCTACATCGGTCCCGTTGTAGACCACCTCGGTGTTCTTGGAGATCCAATCGACCGAGATCTGGGAGTAGAGGGTATGGTCTTGGTCGATGAGGGCTATCTTCGGCGCCTTGGCCGCCTCATGCTGGGCCCCGCCGATCGCCCCGCCCAGGGATGCGAACAGGACCGCCATGATCACCACCGGGACGATCGTGGCCAGGGTGAGCATCTCCTTCACCTCCTTCCCGATGATGTTCGACAGGGGCTTCATCCGACCACCTTCACGAACACGTCCTCGATGTTCGAGGCATCGTACTTCCTCTTCAGTTCGGAGGGCGATCCGAGCTCCACGACCTTGCCGTTGTTGACCAGGGCCATCCGGTCGCAGATCAGCTCGACCTCAAGCATGTTGTGCGATGAAACGATGACCGTCGTCCCCTTTTTAGTGCTGTCCCGGACCACCTTGCGGATCTGCTGGGCGCTAATGACATCGAGCCCGGAGGTCAGTTCATCGAGGATGGCCAGTTTAGGATTGAACATCAGGGCCCGGCCCACCAGCAGCCGCCGGGTCATTCCCTTGCTGTACGCCTCCACCTTATCATCGATGCGGTCTCCCAGCCTGGCGATCTCCATGCCGCGGGCCACCATGGCCTCAGCCTCCTCGCCCTCGGCGAAGAACCGGGAGATGAACTCCAGGTACTTCCTTCCGGTGAGGTTCTTGTACGCCCCCGCCTCCTCCGGCAGGTAGCTGATGATCTTCCTCACCTCGTCGGTGTTATCGACCACATCCTGGCCGAAGATATTTATCGAACCGGAGGTGACCTGCAGAAGCGTGGCCATCATGCGCATGGTCGTGGTCTTACCTGCCCCGTTGGGGCCGATGAGGCCGAACACCTCGCCCTCGTCCACGGAGAAGGATACGCCGTTCACCGCTCGAACCGTTCCAAAATCCTTAACCAGGTCCCTGATCTCAACGGTAGCCATTTTTTCCTGCCCTGCCCTGAGGAGGCTGGCGCTGAATCGGTATTTCGGTTAATAATTGATTCGAGCGCTCGAATTCCGATACACCGGGCAGAAACATAATTACCCGGAGGTCCCAAGAACGAGGCATGAGAGACCTGACCACGCCTTCCCGGAACGCCCCCGAGGCCTGTCTGGATATGATGAACTTCGGAATGAACTGGAGCGATTGGCGGGAATCGCTGAGAGAGACGGTGAACGCGGCCCGGGAGATCGACCCCTCCGATAAGAACGTGATCCCGGTGGTGGAGGACATGATCGATTTCCTCGCTCAGCGGGTCTGCTCCGGATCTCCCGAGGAGAAGATAGTGGCCGAGCTATGGGACCGCGCCGGCCCGGCCGAGAGGGAGTCACTGGCCCGCATCTTCCTGCGAATGATCGATGCCGGGCCTACCGTTTCCCCTTGAGCCGCTGATACTCCCGCTCGGCCATCCGGTCGGCATATCTTCCTCCGCCAAAGGTGCCGATGCCATGAGCGACCACCCCGATGCCCCAGAAGACCGTAACGAAGATGAACCAGGGGAACCCGCCGCCCGCCCACCACCAGATGAAGATCAGCATGACGTTGACCAGCAGGTAAACGGAAAAATGGACGTAGAATCCCAGTTTATCCTCGGCGATCTTCCTGGCTCGCGCCCTGAGCTCCTGCTCACTAGCCATGCTCTATCGATGGAGACGATGCGATAAATCTCCTTCCGTCTTCGGGAGTTATTTTATATGGTCCTTCGGGAATTGAAGAGCATGAGCGGAGAACCCGACGTCCTCTACCCTCAACGGGACGAGGCCTTCCAGATGGCCGAGGAACTGGCAGCGCACCTACTCGACAACGCCAATGTCTATCACGCCCTGGCCGGCCAGGAGGCATTCCCCGGCCAGGACCGCCTACGGTTCAGCGCCCTCCTGCTCATGTTCGAGGAGATGGGCAAGCTCATGGCCTTGGTGCAGCAGTGCGAGAAAGCGGCCAAGGCGGACTACATGAGCGTCCGGGTCGAGGAATTCCGAGACCATTGCCGGAACGGCCGAAAGGCCGCCGCCCAGATCCTGGAGGAGCTGAGGGTCGTGGAGAAGGCCTCCCTCACCCTGGGCAAAAAGGGAGGTAAGGTCACCGAGGAGCCGGCGTTCCTGGCGGAGGACTTCTGCACCCTGCAGGAGCGGCTGCGCTATTTCGAGCCGGAACGGTCGAAAAGGGACCTGAAGTTCATACCGCCCCCGGAGCTGATGGACCGGTACGCGGAGATCATCGAGCGGAACACGCTGGCCGCGGGAGAGTACATCCATGATCTGGGCAAGGCGCTGGGCCTGTGGCTCCAGCTCGATAGGAAGGCCGTAAGAAAGGAAGGCGAGCCCCATTCTCTACGGTATCTCTAGGGACTCCGCCTCCCTCCTTTTCGGCTGGACCCCGACCCTCTCTTTTCCCTCCCTTTTCCCCATCCCC